>CALJKV010000078.1 GCA_937974245.1 uncultured Chloroflexota bacterium
TCCGTTTTTGCTGATTATATCCCTTTTTAGATTACTTGCCGGATGAAGCACTTAGCCCACTGTTCACTCTTGAGCGAAGGCACACTAATCTGAAATACACCCGCGAATCACCAGGAAATTTCACCTGGCTGAAAATTACCACCATTTATAGACTTCTCTCCCCAATGCCTCTAAAAACCCCGCTTGATTTCCCTTTACCAGTTTAGGTTCTTGTTAGGCCGATATCTGAATATGAAATCAAATATTCCAGTAAGTGCCTAACTGAGATAAATCACAAGGAAACCCGGCACATTATTCAGAATAGGATAGTTCCGCCCCCGTAGAAGTAGAAGGCCGGTGGCAGGCAGCCGAGAATATCAACACTTCGCCTGTGCAATGATGCCCTGGAGTGTTTTTGCTTGTCCGATTTATCGGTAAAATGACATAATCAAGTTACTTATTAAATGGTAAACAGATACATTGTAATCAAATGCATATTAACATAAAAAACGCTAATCATACTCTAAGTCTCTATATTATCGGTATGATTATGATGATTACAGTGGCGTGATATGCCCCACACCAGCTCGGAGAACATGAGCTAACCGGCGCAAGGCGGTTGCTTCAGCGACTGCTATTCGATTGCGATACTTTGAAACAAAAGAGGGCAAACAGTGAGTCTATCTCCTTTAAACGCAAGAGCTATCAAACAACTATCTTAAGGTTTATTTTGAGAACATGCAGTCTCAATGAGGACTCGGATTAGCAGTTTGGCATTGATTTCAGCATTTCTCCATAGCTCCGTATTAGCTCTACCTGTATTCATTTTTACTTAACCTACGTGACGATAGCCGATAAGGGAAAACCATGGAGAGCAAGCTTGTTAACCCACCTCAATCCTTATTAAGACCTTCAACCCCTTCTGGAGATTATCAACAACCTCCTTTTTCGACACGGCAGAATTTGAGCCTTCCATCCATTAGCGTTATCATCCCTACATACAATGAGGCTAAAAATTTGCCCCATGTTTTGCCCCTGATCCCGGAATGGGTATATGAGATAATCCTGGTGGATGGTCTTTCAACAGATGATACCGTGGCCGTCGCCAAGGAACTTCGCCCAGATATTCGTATTGTGATGGAACGGCGGCGTGGGAAGGGTCTGGCACTCATTGCTGGTTGTGTGGCAGCCAAAGGTGAAATCATCGTCACAATTGATGCTGATGGGTCTAACGACCCCGCCGAAATCTCCCGTTTTGTGGGTGCGCTCATGTCTGGTGCCGATTTTGCCAAGGGGTCTCGCTTCTTACAGGGAGGCGGCACCAGCGATATGCCTTACTATCGCAAGGTCGGAAACTGGGGCTTTGTGAAAACCGTGCAGCTTCTTTTTGGTGGGCAGTATAGTGATCTGTGCTACGGTTATAATGCCTTCTGGGCGCGGGTACTCCCCAAACTCAATCTGGATTCTCCGGGATTCGAGATTGAAACAACCATGAATGTCCGGGCGCTGATGGCTAACCTCAAAATTGTGGAAGTGCCCAGTTTCGAGGATAAACGCATTTATGGGGAAGGCCAGCTACGCGCTTTCCCAGATGGCTGGCGGGTACTCAAAACGATCTTTGGCGAGTGGTTGACAAAGATATCTTCCAGAAAACTGTTGGTTGGAAGCACCGCGTTATCCCGCATCTCTGACTGGATAACACCGAGAAGTCCGCTGGATGGAGGTTCGTTGGATGGAAGCTCGCTGGATGATTAAAATCATCTTTACGAAAACAAAGACAGGTATAAAATCATGAAAATGCATCTGGATGTTTCTGTCGTAATTTGCACCTACACCGAATCACGCCTGGACTACCTGACCACGGTCATACAGTCCTTGCTGGCACAGAACGCGCTGCCCCAAGAAATCATTGTCGTTGTGGATCATAATCCAGCCTTGTTTGAGCGTGTCTCTGCCCAGTTTTCTGAAGTCAGCGTCATTGAGAACAAGTATGAGAAGGGGCTTTCCGGTGCGCGAAACAGTGGTATCGCTGCCGCGACCAGTTCAATTATTGCGTTCGTTGACGATGATGCCATCGCAGCTCCCGATTGGCTGGAGAAGCTCTACGCACCTTACAGCGATCCGAAAGTCATGGGGGTTGGCGGTGAAATCCAACCACGCTGGTTAAGTGCGCGTCCACGCTGGTTCCCTGGAGAATTCAACTGGGTAGTCGGTTGCAGTTATGAGGGAATGCCCAAAAAGTCGGAGCCGGTGCGCAATTTGATCGGCTGCAATATGTCATTCCGCCGAGAAGTTTTCCAGGCTGTTGGGAATTTTGAGAGCGCCTTGGGCAAAATAGGCGACTCAATTGATATCTGCTGTGAAGAAACCGAACTGTGCATCCGCGCCAAACAAAAATGGGAAGACCAGGTTCTGCTCTATGAACCGGCGGCGTTTGTCGAACATCAGGTCCCCGGTAAGCGGGTACAGTTAAGCTATTTCCGCCATCGCTGCTACCAGGAAGGTCTTTCCAAAGCCCTGGTATCGCGCTTTGTCGGTTCAACGAACGGCCTCTCCAGCGAACGCTCCTATACGATGCGCGTACTGCCAAAGGGCGTGCTACGGGGGTTTGGTGACTTGCTGCGTGGGGACATCACCGGCCCACTGCGTTCCGGTGCAATCATATTGGGTTTAACCACAACCACTTTTGGATTTATTGTCGGTACCATTCAGGGTATCACCGCTAATCGAGACCTACTGAACCCAAACCAGGTTCAGATAGACCATAACCGCTAGGAGATAGCCACAATGCGTTGTCTTGTTACTGGAGGATCGGGGTTTATCGGCAGTCATCTCGTGCAAAAATTACTTGCCGCCGGCCATGAAGTGGCCGTGGTTGATTTACGTAAACCACTTGTGGATGTGGAGTGGATCGCATGTGATGTTCGCGACGATTTAGGCGATACATTCAAAGGTTTTGAGGCCATCTATCATCTGGCGGCGATTTCAAATGCGCGAAAAGCCAGCGAGTATCCTAACCTGGCCTATGCCGTGAACGTCATTGGCACCCTCAATGTCCTGCAGGCTGCCCGGCGCGGCGATGTAGACCGTGTGTTGCTGGCTTCCAGTTCCTGGTTGGCCGGCGCACAAACCGGAGACGTCATCGAAGAAGACGCACCGTTTCGACTAACCGATATTAACACCGTTTATGGGGCGGCGAAACTCAGCCAGGAAACACTGTGCTACAGCTTCTTCAGTGAATTCGGCGGCCCCAACTATACGATTATGCGCTATGGCATTCCGTATGGGGAACGGATGTGGAAAGGTCTGGTTGTCCGGGCTTTTATGGATATGGCGCAGCGTTTCGGCGTCGTCAACATTATGGGGGATGGCAAGCAGTATCGCGAATTCCTCTATGTCGGCGATTTATGTGATGCCCAGGTTCGTGCGCTCGACCCCATCGGCAGCAACAAGGTCTACAATTTCACAGGGGAAAGACCGATCACGGTTGAAGAACTGGCGCAGCAGGTTATCCAGCACTTCCCGGCGCAAATCGATTACGTGCCCCAGGCCCGTGTGGAGCCAAAACTGAAGCGCATCAAGAACAATTCCGCCAAAAGTGAGTTGAGTTGGACACCGAGTACCAGCCTCGAAGATGGTATTACGTACTGTGTCAACTGGTGGCGTTCCATTAATGACGCAGAAAAACAGGCGGAGTACTGGATGCCTGAAATGAGAAATCCCTAAGGATCAATTTGCAGAGCAAACGCATGAGAATCCTTCAGGTTACACCCTATTATCCGCCACATGCCGGGGGAGTCGAATTTTACGTCGAAGCGTTGAGCCAGGAATTCGTGGCGATGGGACACGAGGTGACGATTGCCACCATGCCCGACGAACACGGGTTGCCCCGTTCCGAGGAAAAAGACGGCGTTCACATCCTGCGTTTTCCGAGAATTGGGACGGAGGCTTACGGGTTTCCGGTTGGATTAGGGGCTTACTTGCTGAAAAATGCGCGGCGTTTCGACATCATCCATGCGCATAACTATCATGCATTGCCGTTCCTGGTTACGGTGTCCGTGTGTGGCTCTCAGGTCATCGTAAATCCCCATTTTCATGGTCATGGGCACACACGCTTAGCCAATCTGATGCATCTCGTTTATCAGCCGGGCGCGGCGTTCCTGCTGCGCCGCGCCAGAGCAGTCATCTGCAATTCACCCAGTGAAGCGCAGTTGGTGATTGAGAAACTGGGTGTTAAGCCGGATCACATTACGCTCATCCCCAACATTGTGGCCGGTATCACCAGCACACCCCCACCCAGCAAACCGGAAAATGGGCCGTATCTTCTTTTGAGCGTGGGCCGGCTAGAAACCCATAAACGGATAGACCTGGCACTCAGGACATTATGCCATTTACCGGATCATTTCCATCTGGCGATCATCGGCGCCGGCAAAGAACGCACCAATCTGGAGCAGATGGTAGCTGATCTCGGATTGACCGCGAGGGTGCAGTTTCTCGGTTATGTCACAGACCAGGAACTCCATCAATGGTATGACCGGAGTAATCTGGTGGTTACTTTTTCGGAATTCGAGTCATTTGGCAGAGTACTGATCGAGGCACTCCAGCACCAGCGCCAGGTATTATGCAGTTCAATCCCGGCATTCCGCGATCTGGCAGACCAGTTCCCGGAAGTGATTGCGCTGGTCGAAACGGACGCGGACGATGCGGACATTGCCCGGTATATTCAGCAAATGAGCGCAATGCCACAACCAGCAAGGGTTAATCTTGAGCGATTCGAGGCACATCATGTTGCAGCCGAGGTGATGCGTGTTTATAGGCAAACAAGCACGGATTGACACTTACCCGAGACTGGTATTTTTGTAGATGAAGGGCCGAGACACTACATGCAGTTATTCGAATTTTCTATGATGCGCGTGATGTACCGGAAGACCGGTATAAACGTGCGTCTCGGCTACCTGCGTGCTGCGTTTCTTCGTGTCAGCACGGCAAGATGGGGTTGGTTTCCACTGATTAGCGTAATCAGTGCGTTTGCTTTGTTTACCCTCATGATTAGTTATAATGCATTCCGCGGCGGCGTTGGCAGTTGGCCGCGCATCCTGTTCTGGACAAGCCTGGTGCTGCTTTATGTCCCTAGCACCATTCGGCTCCTTATGGCGAATGTAAAACGTTCCGAACGGGTCATGCTGATCACCTTGCTTGGTTTATCCCTCTATATGGTCAAGGTATATCACAGTCCGAACTATTTTACGTTTGGGGACGAACTGCAACACTGGCGAACCGTTGACGACATTCTGCATTCAAACCAGCTTTTTCTGAAGAATCCGATCCTGGCGGTCAGTCCACTTTATCCCGGCATGGAAATCCTGACTTCAGCTGTGGTGCAATTGACCGGCCTGGATATCTACAGCGCCGCCATTCTAGTTATAGGCATTGTCCACCAGATATTCCTGCTGGCTATGTTTCTGTTCTTCGAGCTCGTTGCGGATAATCCGCGCGTTGCTGCTCTTGCTGTTTTAATCTACATGACCAATCCGATGTTTCTGTATTTCAGCACGCAATTTGCTTATGAATCGGTGTCGCTGCCCCTGGCCGCTCTGGTTCTGCTGACACTGGCCTGCCGGAAGCAGATTGAAACGCGGCTACAGCGCAATGCACTGACCGTGATTCGGATGTTGCTTGTGTTTAGCATTGTGGTAACCCACCACATCACCGCAGACACGCTGTTCGTTTTCTTACTGTTGTGGTCGCTGGTAACGCTTTTCCGCAATCGGGTTAAGAAAATCTATCCTGCCGTCACCTGGACGACAACAATACTCCTGGTATTACTCGTTCTGTGGATAACAACGATTGCCAGTACAACCGTAACCTATCTGGGGCCGAGTATAGCCCGCAGCCTCAGCCAATTTGTTGACTTTCTCTCAGGCCAATCCGCCGGACGCGAATTATTCAAGTCTGGCGACGGGACTTCCGCGCCAATTCTGGAACAGCTTTTAGGCTTCAGCGCGCCACCTATTATTACCCTCGGTCTGATGGTAGGTCTGCCATATCTCTGGAAACATTACCGGCATTCTCCGGCTATCATCACCTTAGGAATCGTATCCCTTGCTTATCCACCCAGTATCCTGCTGCGGCTGACACCAGGGGGCGTTGGTCTTTCCGGACGTATATCGGAATTCTTGTTCCTGGGAGTCGGCTTTGTGTTGGCATTTGCTATAGCCGAACCCTGGTTGTCCGATACACAGACTCTGATCAAGAAGATTGTTTCTCTGACACGTCTATCCATTCTTTCAAATCAGTTCGTCAAGCATCTGGTACTTGTATCTGCCCTTTCGCTGTTATTCGTTGGGGGTGTTGTGGTTGGATGGCATCCCACCGACCGGCTGCCGGGTAAATTTCAGGTCTCCTCGCACGGGCGATCTGTAGAACGCCAGAGTCTGGAAATGGCAGACTGGATGCGTGTTCACCTGGGTAACAATAATCGCGTGTCGACCAACTGGTCAAATGGTCTTGTACTGGGATCATACGGTGGACAGTTTACGGTATACGGGACAAAAACGGTTCGTACTGCCCCGATATTTTTCTCACACAAATTCGACGATTATGAAACCGCTATTGTGGTCGCCCTGGATATTGAATACCTGGCTGTTGATTACCGGATGACAACCGGATTGCCAGTAGCCGGTACCTATATTGAAGGGTCAGAACCGAATTGGCAGCACCATACTACACCCTTCAACCGCGATGCCCTGGAAAAATTTAACGACGTCGCCCAAATTGACCGCGTTTTTGATAGCGGGGATATTGTTATCTTTGATTTGAGGGCGTTGCTGAATGGTCAGTAGACGTGCTGAGCTTTTGATTGTTATCATCATCACGCTTGTGTCACTGCTACCCGCCCCAGAGGCTCAATTCATCACGTTCATTCCCAGATTACTGCTGCTTTTTTTCCTGCCAGGCTATGCTCTGATGGCGCTTCTCTTCCCCGAAACATTCAGAGAGGTGGTCATGCGGCTAACCTTGAGCACAGGTTTCAGCATCGCTCTCGTGATTGTCGGCGGGCTGGCCCTTTACCTGGTTACGAATCGCATAGATGCTCAACTATGGCTTATTTCTTTAGGCAGTTTTACCCTGGCAACTTCCGGCGTGACTGTTCTTCGCAGACAGAATACCCGCAGCACGCCTCCAGGGTTTTTGCTGCTGGAGGTTTCAGATATTATTCCCTTATTGATGATAATTTTGTCGGTCATGGCGGCGGTTTTTCTTTTTTCGCTAAACCGCGAGAGTAATCTGGAACAACAGGCTGCGTTTACCCAGTTGTGGATCCAACCGGCAGCGCAGGATTCTTCTCGAACAGTTGTTATTGGAATACTTAACCAAGAACAAAAAACCATGACGTACCGCGTAGAGGCCAGCATAGGTCGTGAGATTGTCGCGACGTGGACATCCATTACGCTCTCTCAAGATGAAGAATGGACGGAATGGGTCGTGACACCCCGCCAGAGAGCGGGCACACTGAAGGTCAACCTCTATACAGCGGATAACCCTGATGAAATCTATCGTTACGTGACGCTTCGGCTGGCAAGTCTGGCGCAAAATGGAGGGACTGAGCTTCTTCCATGATTAATCTGCTGCGGTAATTTTTAGACTGTTCCGCCTTCTCTGGCGCTGGCCGAACGGGGAGATACAACCGGAAGCGTTCTGCTGCGATTTGGTTCCACCCTGCATTGTCTGGATGGTGAGCGCCAGATGCCTGTATCCACACGATTATGACTGTCTATGAGCCTGTAGTGGATTGTACTGGAGTAGTATGATGCGAATTCTGATGGTGAGTGATTTTTACGCTCCCTTTATCGGGGGTTCTGAATTCCAACTTCAACTCCTGGCGACAGAGTTAACCCGCCGCCAGCACACCGTTTCAGTGGCGACTGTCTGGCATACCGGACTGGCTGAGCAAGAGGAAAATGACGGCATTCGGATATACCGTCTACGCGGCTTTTCTACGCGAGTCCCCTGGTTCTCCCAAAACCCTGGACGACGCTTCCATCCCCCGTTCCCCGACCCCAGTATGGTGTGGGGGCTGCGCCGCCTGATAAATCAGTGTCAACCAGATGTGGTTCATGCCCAGGGCTGGAGCGCCTATTCGTCCGCTGCTGCCTTATTGGGAAAACGGATCCCCCTGGTGGTTTCTGCCAGAGACTACGGGTATAGCTGCGCCTTGCGCACACTCATGAACAAAGGCACCATCTGTACTGGGCCAGCACCGCTGAAGTGTGTGGACTGCGCCCGTCAATCGTATGGTCTCCCGAAGGCGGCAGCAGCCACCGCCGGTATCTTTCTTTTTCATCCTCTTATTCGGTCCCGCACCCAGGCTGTCCATTCGGTCAGTAAATTTGTTGATTCGATTGTCCAGCGTGACCTGCTGGGCAGGAAGCCGGGACATACCATTACACGAACCATAACCAATATGCCGCTGCGCCATCCGGAACCCGTTTCACTGGAAAATGCCGATTATCCATTACCTGACGAGCCGTTCATTCTCTTTGTCGGGGCGCTGCAAACGAATAAGGGAATCCATGTGCTGCTGGATGCCTACCAACAACTTGAATCCCCGCCCCCACTGGTCTTGATGGGCACGGTGTGGCCGGATACGCCAGAATCGTTCCCGCCGGGAGTGACAGTTCTTTATAATGTGCCGCATCCGGTTGTGATGGCGGCCTGGACACGGGCATTATTCGGTGTCGCACCGTCCGTCTGGCCGGAGCCGTTGGGGTCGCTGCACGAGGCGATGAGCCAGGGTAAAGCGGTCATCGGGGCACACGTTGGCGGCATGGTGGATATCATCACTGATGGCGAAAACGGGCTGCTGGTTCCGCCCGGCGATGCAAACGCGTTGGCTACCGCCATGAATCGCCTCATCCACGCGCCGGATTTACGGGAACAACTCGGAGAAGCCGCCCGGCTATCTATCCAGATGTTGGTTCCAGATACGATCATTCCCCAGTTTGAATCCCTTTATCAAGAAGCGATTGACCAATGCAAGCACGGATAACCGCCATCTACCGGACGAACCGGGTATTCTTACTGAATTTCAGTTCATTGGTGGGCACCACCGCCATGACCTCCGGGACTGGCTTTTTTTATTGGTGGGTGGCAGCCCGGTTGTTTACGCAGGAAGAAGTCGGGTTAGCATCGGCACTGACTTCTAACATGATGCTCATCGTGACGATTGGCGTTTTGGGATTCGGGACATTGTTGATAGGCGAACTACCCCGCCGACCGGAACGCCGGGCTTCGCTCATCATGACCGCTCTGGCTACAACGGGGGTGGTTTCCTCTGTACTGGGTATCGGGATTGCCCTGGCGACTTCGGCCCTGTCTCCTGAATTTCACTTTCTTTCCAGCAATATCCTGTACCTTATCCTCTTTTCGGTGGGCGTCGGTCTGTCCGCCGTCACACAGGTACTCGACCAGGCGCTGATTGGTCTCCTGCGCGGGTCGCTGCAATTCTGGCGCAATACCGTTTTTTCCGTGATTAAACTGGTTCTTCTGATCGCTGCCGGTCTGCTGCTGGTTGATAAGACGAGCATCGTGATCTACGCAACCTGGATGATTGGCAACCTGCTCTCACTGGTTGCATTACCCTTGCTCATCACGAAACAGAACCTGCGCTGGCATGACTTTAAGCCGGACTTGAGACTGTTACAGAAGCTGCGGGGTGCTGCCTTACAGCATCATATCCTGAACCTCACGCTGAATGGCCCGGCCCGTGTGCTGCCCCTTCTCGTGGCAACCGTACTTTCCACATCAGCGACTGCCAGCTTCTATATTGCCTGGATGATCGCGGTACTCGCCTCGGTTGGGCCAACTTCGCTGACAACGGTGCTTTATGCAGTTGGGGCGGGAGACTTCGTTGCGCTCGCGAACAAGACCCGCTTCACGCTGAAAATGTCACTGCTGACGTGGGGTTTACCCTATGCGATCATATTCTTCTTCGCGCCCTTTATCATGGGATTGTTCGGGAGTTCCTATGCTGAACAGGCGGATTGGGCGCTGCGATTGATCGGTTTGAGCATCCTGCCGCAGATTGTGAAGAACCACTATGTCCCCATCCTGCGCATTTACGGGCGGATTGGTGAAGCAATCCGAATCTGTATGTTAGGTGCAATGATTGAGTTGGTATTCTGCGCGATAGGCGCTGTCTTCGCTGGATTAACGGGTCTGTCGCTGGGTTTAGTGCTGGCATTTATTGTTGAAGCGGCCATCATGGGGCCAACGGTTTATCGCGTAGCCACACAAGTCGAGCAGCCGGAGGCATAAACACATCAGCAATCGCCTGACGCAAACCGGGTTGATTGTCCTTCACCGGGAAGACATAATCCCCACCAGCCTGGGTGATCTGGTGGTACAGTTTCCGTTGGGTAAACAGCGCATCACCCGTGACCACACAGCCCGTCAGGTTGATGGCAGCCAGAGCCTACGGGGCTGCTCTGATTTCATTAGCTTTGTCGGCCACTTCCACCTGGCACAAGACGATACTGTGATCGGGCACATACGCCGCCAACAGGTGTACCCCTCCCAGGGTGTCTCCTTCCGGGATCATGCCGCGCAGCACCTTGCCATTGAGTACCACTGTCAGGGGTTCTCCCGCCAGGGACTAAGGGAAAATGCCCCATCTGCCTCCAGTTCATCACTATCCAGTTTCGCCAGCAGGCGCTCGTAGGTGGTTTGGTGCGGCAGGCGATCCCGGTTCATGCCCAGCAAGCGCAGTAAGGTGTTTTCCCGCAGTCGCAGCCAGTCCGCCATGCCTTTCAGGCTGTCTTCACCGCCTAACTTGGCAAGAATGAGCAGCGTGAGCAGAGCGGCCAGCGAATAGCGGATACCGCGTGCATTGCGCGGATCACGCAGACGTGACAGATGAGCGCGCAGGCTGTTGGCCGAAAACAAGGGCGGTGTTTCGGGTACTGTCTGTGCGTCTGGTTCTATGGTATCTTTCATCAAGGAGACCCCAGTTCTCGGTTTGTGTTTGGCAATTCAAACCTGCTCTGGTTGTCTCCTTTTCGCTACTCCTGCCTTTGCAAGAACCCTGCCCACGCCGCGACTATCCGCGTGCGCGACCTGGAATCCGAGCTGAAATGAGGTCTGCCTGAAGGGCTGCGTCCGCTTCAGCAAAAATAACGCCGCCAGGTACAAGACCTGGCGGCATACACTGGGGAGCTAGGGAATTTTGTATTCAACCGCGATAACGACTTACGTTTCGTACAGCGCCACTTCGCGGCACACATAACTCGCTGAACCCTTAAGGTGATTCCATACCGTCTGCTATCCGGGCGAATTTCTCGCGCCAGGTATCCGTCAGGGCGTCAATCTGTGCCAGCGCTCCCGCAGCCTGGGGGTCGTGACGTTTTTCGCTGATGAGGTCGGTCACAAAAGCGACTGTGTACTCCGGATAGGGGCGCTCCTGCAAAATGAAAGTATCCCCGACCTCAACGAACCCTTCTTGCAGCACGCTGTTATACCAGCCGCCCCAGCCTTTTCGCTCGACGCGGGCGGTCAGGTCTTTAATACCCCAGCGCCGCGCGATTTTGTAGCAGGGTTGGCGGGGTTGGGCAACACGAATCACCGCCTCGCCGACGGCATACACATCACCCAGGCACACCGTTTCTTCGGTGAGTTCGGATACGGTGAAGTTCTCGCCAAACGCACCATAAGGGAAATCTGCGATCTCCAGTTCGATACGCCACATAGGATAATGGTCAGCAGAATACACCAGCACACGGCGAAATGGCCCGCCATGCGCCTTCTGGTTCGCCTGGCCGTCACCTGGCAGGCCCTCTCTGCCTACCCAGATACGGCCTGTGACCGGTGTTTTGTGGATACCGGAGCGCCAGGGCTGGTCGGAAATCGAGTCAGCGCCATAATCGGTAGGCAGCCCGACATGAATCGCGTGTAGTTCAGGCATAGGAATACTCCTTTCAGAGCAAGTTACAGGGGTTAGGATGGACTACTTCACCAGCGTAACACAAAATACTGGTGGCAAAACAGCCACCCATGACCATTCCACGCCGCCTGATAACCAGATGAACCTGAGCGCCCGCGCCTACTATCGTATCCTCCAACTTTCGGTCAACTGTGTAGCGTCTATCATATGCAGGATCATGTTTTAGAGTACAGATTTGACAATATCGGTTGCCGTTCGACCTGTTATGCTGCCACCAGCTCGGCGACCCGCTGCTGCCGATTGACCGCCAACCCGATTGCCAGCCATACCAGTCCCATTCCCAGAAACAATAGAAATGACAGCATATTGTTGATTGCTTCAGAGTCGGTTTGCAGCACACCCAGCAGCAGGATCAGCACGCCCAGCGCGAGTTGCAGCGGCAGAGCACGGAAGATTGGCAGCGTTGGCTTCCATACATGCAGCAGCCCAAACGCAATTAGCGCGGCCACATGCAGGACGCTACCACCAAAGTAGATGTTCCAGAGGGACTCATTGATCGCGCTAGCGACTCCTCCCAGCGCCATCACCAGTGCGCCGACACCGCTGAGGTAGAGTGTCCACCGCCCGGCTGTGCCAAGCGGCCAGTCATAACGCAGCCCCAGCCCGATGGCGCCCAGCCCGATGAATAGGAATCCCGGTACGAACAGGAACGTCAGCAATTGGTAGATGCCAGTATAGGTTGAATGGTCGCCGGGTTGAAACTGGCTGAAAGCCGCCCCTACTCCGAACAGGCCTCCCATGACAAGCAGAGTGCCGGTCAATTGTGCGAATGTGGATTTAGACATTATGAATTTCACCTTTCTACGTTGTTCGATCACGGTGGTTGTTAGGTCGAACAGGGTCGTACACCACCAGAGCGCCACCCCGATGGTGCCATGCCGGTAGTACCTATCGCAGGACACATCACGGAAGTATTGCAGCATGAGTCGGCCATATTCGCGGCGGTACTCGGCGGGATACAGGACGAGCAGAGCGCGGTAGATACGCGCCGAGAACGCCATCCATCTGGTGGGTGTCATCTGCTTCACGAGGTTGCGCCTCCCATCAGTCTTTTAGAGTGTGCAACATTGAGCAGCAGCGCCAGTCGCCCGGCTTCAGCCTGCGCGACCCGCTCACCAAAAGCTGTCAGCCGATAGTAGCGGCGGCGTTCATCATCCATCGCCGGGTCAGGGCGTTCGTCGGTTTCCTCAATCAGATGTGCTTCCAACATCCGTTTGAGTGTGCCGTAAAGCGTGCCGGGTCCCATTTTGATCGTTTCGTTTGTGATGCGGGAAACCTCTTGCATGATGCTATAGCCATGCTTCTCACCATCTGCCAGCGCCAGCAGAATATGAAACACGGCAGGTGTGAGGGGCAGCATATCATTGGGGCGCAGGGCAGCATTCGACATTCTTTCGCTTCTCAATCTATAACTATCACGGATATATCCATAACAGTTATAATATTAGGGATTCATCGGCTTGTCAAGCGGAAATGAAAAACAAGTCATCGCCTGCCCTGCCACTTGATTTTCATATACTTTGAATAAGAATTTGTGTCTTTTATGGTGCTGAATATAATCAAATTGGAAGAGATCACACTTTAGACGATCTCTCAGGATTACTCTTTGAGGGAGGAGTAACACATGTACCGTAAAGCAGTTTTTGTATTATTGGTTGTCGTATTGTCTTTACCGGGTGTCGCCGTATTCGCCCAGGATGGCCCACCCCCTCTGCCGGGAGAAGTCATCCTGGCCGATCTGGGTGCCCCGCGCGGCCTGGCGTTTGATGCCGCTGGCAATTTACTGGTAGCAGATGCCGGTACAGGTGGCGAGATAGAAACCATCATGCCCGGCCCGGAAGGGGAAGCGACCGTACAGATGGGCTTGAGTGGCCGTGTAATCTCTGTTGCCTCGGATGGCTCGGTGACCGATGCTGTCGCTGGTTTCCCCAGTTATAACATGGGGATGGAAACACTGGGTGTATACCGTGCTATTCCGCAAGGTGATTCACTCTGGGTGGTCTTCAGCGGTGCAGGTGCGGGAAGATTCGGCGCTTTCTGGGGCAATTCGGTCGTCGAACTGGATGCGGCCACCCTTGCAACACGGCGCATCATCAACCTGGATGGTTTTGAAGCCGCAAATGATCCCGACGGCAACGGCTTTGACAGCAACGTTTCCGATATCGCCTGGGGGGCGGATGGAACACTGTACATCACCGATGCAGGCGGCAATTGCCTCCTGTCCTGGACAGCCGAAGGCGGCCTGCAACTAGTCGTAGCATGGCCGGATAACCCTGTCCCAACCTCCGTTGAAGTCGCAGAAAACGGCGATCTGTATGTCGGATTCCTTGGCGCTGGTCTGGCACCTGGGGCAGCCAAGATTGAACACTGGTCGGGCGGCGAACTGGTGGAAACTTTCGCGGGACTGAACGCCGTCTCTGACATTCTGCTGGATGGCGACACGCTCTATGCGGTTGAACTGGTGCTGTTCGGTGAATCCGGCCCAGGCCCTGGGCGTGTTGTCATGGTGAATGCAGACGGTTCGACGCCTGTCGCTGAAGGCTTACCAGCACCGTTCGGTATTGCTAAAGGTCCCGATGGCGCCTTGTATGTCAGCTTTGGCACCATTCCACTTGGGCCAGGCATGACAGGCGGTGTCCTTAAACTGTCCATGTAACCACATTTCGTTGGTAGCTCACTAAAAGTACACTGCACAATATGGGCGGATTGATAGGCTAATCCGCCCTTCTGCCGTTACACGATAAGGATAGAATCATGATTTGGCGTATAGTGGTGACACTGTTGTTCATTATGCTGGCTCGGTGTGACCATGCAAATGAATTGATGACTGTATTTACTTCTACGTCTGAATCTCAGGATGTGACCGGGGATCCGCTACGGGGTGAGGCGCTTTTTCGCGCGGGCGTGAATGATGCGCCGCCCTGTTCCACCTGCCATCTCGTCGCCGAAGGGGGAACCGGCTTCAGCCTGGCGCCGAATCTGGCTGGGATTGTGGCACGAGCCGGGGGACGCATTCCCAGCTTAACCGCTGAACAATATATTGAAGACAGTATTCTTCATCCGCAGAATTATGTCGTTCCCGGTTATCATGTCAGCATGTACACAGAATATGCCACACATCTCAGCCCCCAGGACATTGCCGACCTGGTCGCCTACTTGATGACATTGTGACCGGCAAAAATCAGCGGCGGGATGATGATATGGAGGTGTCCAGCCATACAAACTATGAGGCGGTCAATAGGAAGGTGGATTCCTCGTGTTTCTCAAACCGCACAATGACGACCCCCGAAAGAATGAACAGGCTGCCGATGATTTGAACAATGGTCATCTGTTCACCCAGGAAAATGTAGGCCAGGGCTGCGGTTATTGCAGGTTCTGAGGTGGCTAAAAGGCTGGCGGTGCTGGCTGGCAGGTAATTCATGGACGTGTTATAGAGACCGAACCCCAGAACGGTTGGGATGAAGGACAAAACAATGAGGATGAGCCAACCATCTACCGGCAGTTCTGGTAAAACCCCTTCAAGCAACCCGACGGCACTGGACGACACCGCGAACAGGTTAAAAATGAAGGTGAATACGGTTCCAAAAGCGAATGAATATAGCAGGGATGTCCAGGGATTCAGGCTTCGTTTCGCGGCTTCTTTGCCCATCATGTTGTAAGCCGCGAATAAGACCCCTGATAGGATGCCCGTTATAATCCCCTGCGGATTCAGGTTCCAAATTTCCGGACTATAGGCATTAGAAACCAGCACGCATCCGATCAGGCTCAACATAACCGCTGCCATTTTGGGCAACTTGAGCTGTTCTTTGAAAAACCACCAGGCCAGAACTGCCGTAAAGCCCGCCGAACTATACGCGAGAACGGTCCCTACAGCTGCGCCATTGGCCTGAACCGATAGAGTCCATACGGAATTAAACAGAGCCAGAATCAGTCCATAAAAAGCATAAAATCGAATTTGCGTGCGATCAATCCAGATCAGAGAACGGCGAATCAGATATAGAGCAGGAAACAACGCGGTACACACCAGCAGATTGCGCCAGAAGGCCAGCAACAGGGGATCCATCGCATAACGCGTTACCAGCCAACCGATAAGGATGCCGGTTGTAGACCAGAGCGCGATGCCGATACCAGCGATCATATATCCTTTAGTGAGCCGCGACATAGTTCTTCTTCCCTGGTCTTTAGTTTATAGGGTTTTCTCAATCTATCGGATATAGATTATCAGTGCCATCGGAACACGGCATAGGGACAGCACAGACCATCACCTGAGGAATGAAAAGCAGGCCATGTTGTCAGAGGCACGCCCCTATTCAGCCCCCGGCGCTCATGAGCAGCCAGCGCCAGACCCACAGCGCCGCCATGCCCACGACAATCGTCAGCAGCAGGTTCTTGCTGCGCCACGCCACCAGCCCGGCGATGATCCCTGCGATCAGGAAACTGTTCCTAAGTGTGAGGTCCAGGCGGCCATCCTCACTGTTGAGCAGCACGGCGGGCAGGATGATCGCCGATAGCACGACGGGCGGCACGAATCGCAGCGCCCGGAAGACCCGCCCCGGCATCTCAATGCGGCCCAGCAGCGCCATCACCCCGTAACGCGGGATGAACGTGACGAGCATCATGCCGGCGATCAAGACAAATTCATTCATGACGCACACCTCCGGCGGTTTCCGGCGTGGCTTTGACTTCCGGCGGCATGACGGATTCGGCCATCACCCCGGCGGCCACACCCAGCAGCGCGGCCACCACCAGCCCCAACTTGTTTTCCAACCCGTTCAGCAGCACGGCGCTCAACCCGGCAGCCACCGCCGAAATCAGCAGCGGGCGGCTCGTAATCAGTGTGATGAGCATCCCGATAAAGGTAACGATTAACGCAAAATCCAGCCCCCAGTTCCGAAGATCGGGAATCGTCTGCCCGGCGACTACGCCTAACAGGGTGCAAAGCTGCCAGTTGGTATACATAAACACCGCCGAACCCAGATAATACCAGTGCTTATAGGGCGAGTCATCTGGTTGGGTGTAGCGCGTGACGACCACCACAAAGGACTCATCGGTCAGCCAGAAGCCGAGCGGCAGCAGCCACTTCTGCGGCAGATTCCGGACATACGGCGCGAGAGTCGCGCTATAGAGGGCATGGCGCAAATTCACGATGAATGTCGTGAAGATGATAATGCTCATGCCGACCTGCCCAGCCACCAGCCCGGCGGCGATGAACTGTGCCGACCCGGCGAACACGAATAACGACATGCCGACAGTTGCCATCGGAGAAAGGCCGCTGGTGACGCCCAACGCGCCGAAGATGATGCCGAAAGGAATTGCGCCGACAACCAGTGGCAGAGTCGCCCGGAACCCGGCCCAGAACTCCCCCCGACGGGTAGGAACGGTTGATGAAGTCACGGTTTGTTACTCTTGCTGCTGGCCGTACAGGAACGCGCCGGGGAAATCGTCACCGACTTTTTTCTGCTTGCCGCTCCAGCTATCAATCGTGATGCGATAGACCGCCGTGCGTGCCAGTTCGTCGTCGGTGGTGGCGCGGTATTGTTCGCCTGGTTTGAGGTGTGGAAAGTATTTGTCGAGCAGCATTTGCAGGGCGCGTTTGGCCGCGGCGGTATCGGTCATGATGCTGGCCCGCCCGAAAACCACTACGCCGCTGTACTCGACACTGAATTCCAGTGCCTCGTCCGCCGGGAGCAACCGTCCCATAGCGTGGATGCTGAAGCACACGCGCTCATCGGCACTCACATTAGCCTGAGTGCGTCCCACACGGGCGGTATGCATGTAGATGGCATGTGCCGCTTCGTCATACACAAACAAGTTGGTATTGATAAACGGCTGGCCGTCATTGACCGTCGCCAGGGTACAGACCGGGGCGCGGCCCAAAAAGGCCTTGATCCAGCCTTCGTCGGTCACAGCCCGATCACTGCGGCGCACCTCGGTAAGTGGCTGGCTGGCATAATCTTTACTCATGGCGATTCCCTCTCGAATGCTGAAATCCGGCAAACCCCTGCATGTGGGCGTGTCCGTGATGCTCCTTCGTCATGCAGATAGCTCTAGTGTTCCCGTATCAGCCATCCTGTCATAGCGCCGTATATGACCAATTGCCACCGGAATCATGATGATTGCGCGGTCTATACCGGCAGCACCAGGATTACACCCAAAATCACTTCGGAAACGGCGCTGATGATGTTGGAGCGCATGACCGATTTATCCATGACCATCGAAACAGTCCGCACTGCCGCCACCACCAGGTAGGTAAAACCAAGCATGACATACATCGGTTCAGATTGCGTCCGCCACAACAGCGGGGCCAGCCCCAGCCCGACGAAAAACGCGCCCAGCACCGCCCGCACTTCGGTGATGCCGCGCGGATTGCCGGCAACATCCAGCCCGGTGAATCCCTTGATTTTTGTCGGCATGAGCATAGAGGCCGCGCCTACCAGAATCGTGCCAATCGCCGCGAGAATCTTCAGAATTTCCATGTGTGTCCTCCTGTTGGTTTGATTTTTCGGTCAAGTCTGTCTTATCCACACGCGCAGTTTGCCCATTGTCTGGAACCCGAGCGCGAGAAATGGCGCAGCCGTATCCTCTCCCTCATAGCCACATGCCGGCACATCCGGGAAGGCATTGACAGCAGCGCGGATCAGGCCGTCTGCGATTGCATTGTCAGGTGCAAAAAGATTGTTGATACCGTTCATCCCGTGTGCCAGAAAAGCTGTCACCCCACCGATTAAGTTGCCTTCCCGATGAGCGGCTATCCAGGCGATATCGGGGCGATTCAGCAGTTTGTGCGAGTACACGCCCGCCAATTTTTCTCCATTACAGGCCGCCGCAAACGCTCGCAGGCCTTCGGCGGTTGTCACCCGTTCCAGCCCCACATTTTCCACCGGGATCGCCAGTGGGCAGGCATTACGGTATATCCATGCAGCTTCAAAAAGCGGCTCGAATCCCAATGGTGTTAAATCAAGCCTGGCCCAGGCGTCTTTCACCACTGTTACACGCCCTGGTCGCCGCTTGATAAGAGCGGTGATCGCTGCAAGCTGCTCCGATTCTGTTCCACCTAACGTATCCGCGTTCGGGAAGATGGGCGGCATGTCATGGTGGTTTTGCCAGAGAACCGGGGTAAATTCCCCCGGCAAGCCTGATGCGCTAACCGCCTCATGAATCCAGGCAGCATTATTGGCAACGAATTGAGAAATGGTATCCACGATGCCCTGTGATCCTGCTTGCTGGGAATGTCCCGCCCTCTATTTCGGCTTCTGCGGGAACAAGACCGGCGTCCGCGCCTTATAGTCCTCGTATTCCGGTTGCCCACCCCACTTTTCATCGGAACGCGCTTCGAGCATCGGTACACCGCTGATGCGGGTCAGCAGGATATAGACGAACACGGGTGAAATCAGCGTCACATATTGCAAGCCGCGCAGCACCGGAAACGCGATAATCGCCACACCCAGCCACAGCACGATTTCGCCAAAATAGTTGGGATGGCGCGACCACGCCCACAGCCCGGACTGAATAAATTTGTCCTTATTGGCCGGGTCTTTGCGGAACTGCTGTTTCTGCCGGTCCGCGATGACCTCAATGCCCATGCCCAGCAGCCACACGGCCAGCCCGACCACCGCGAAGACTCCCAACCTGGGCATGATTGCTGAGGTAATAGCCGCCAACGCCGCCGCCAGCGAAAATGACACCCACAACCCCTGGAGCGTCCAGGCCAGCAGGAAGCGCGGCGCGGACGGTTTGATGGCGTCGAAGCGGCGGTCAGACCCGGCGGCGCGAATACGCATGAACAGGAATGACCCCAGGCGCAATGCCCAGACCACCACCAGAGCCAGCAGCAGGTACGAACGCGGGCTGGACTTCGGGCTGAGGAGGACGGCAACCGTTGTTACGGTGATATAGGTGATGCTGCCGGTGAGGTCGTAATACCGTTCCGTCTGGTTGCGGAAGGCCGGGATAAAAGCGATCCACTGGATGACAAACGCCAGCGCCACGCACAGCGCATAGAGCGGCACACCCGCGACGGTTGACCCACCCTGACTACCAACGAATGCCAGGCCAACCGCGATCAGCAGCACAATAACGATAGCAATGATAGACCTTTGCTCTCTTTGATTCATTAGCCCAATGTCCTTTCGTTTCTTGCCGATTATAAAGTCACAGCAGGCTAATGGTTCAAGATGACAATAGTCTGAATATCCTCTGAGGATAACGCAGAATAATACGCGCTGCCACCGAAATTCACTCCGGCCTGCGGTGTCGGGTGAAGATGACCGCCAGCACGAATATTGGCAGGCGCAGCATCCGCCAGAAACGCCAGGGCTGTCTGTAGAGGCGGAACAGCCATTCCAGGCCGGTATGCCGCATCCACAGGGGCGCGCGCGGCACGACCCCGGCGATGAAGTCGAATGCGCCGCCCACGCCCATCGCCATTTTCACCTTCAACCGGGGGGAATTACGGGCGATCCACTTGTCCTGCTCTGGCGCACCGTAGGCCACAAACAGGATGTCCGCGCCGCTGGCATTGACCCGCTCGACCAGGGAGTCTTCTTCTTCCAGGCCGGGGCTGCCGCTGTAGGTCCCGGCAATCTGTAACGTGGGATGCTGCTCGCGCAGAATCGCCGCGGCCTGTTCCGCTACACCGGGCGCAGCACCCAGGAAGAACAGCCGCCAACCTTCCTGAGCCGCCCGTGCCGCGATAATGGGTACGCCGTCCGAGCCGGTCACACGCTCCGGCAATCGGAACCCCAGGTAACGCGCCGCCAGCAGCAAACCCACGCCATCCGGCACGCACAGGTCAGCCCGCCGCAGAATATGGTCGAAGTTCGGGTCTTTGCGGGCGATCATCGTAAATTCCGGGTTGATGGTGCAGACATGGTGCAGCCGTTCGCCGTCGCGCACCCACGCGCCTATCAGCCCCAGCCATTCGTCATAGGTGATGGCGTCCACCGGGAGTGTGAGGATATAGTGGCGGTGCTGGCCGCGTTCATCCATTGGGTCCGGTGTAACAGAGGATAGTCTGAGACCCTCCCCTACATTGTGCTTAGAATCCAGAACCTCCCGTGCCGCCGTGACGACCTGCTCCGGTGTCACCATTCGCATACAGGTGCGGGCCGGGCAGCCATCGCGCAGGCCGATACTGTGCCCAACGTAGTTACATGGACTGCATTCCGGGGCGCTGCGGACGATCGAGACGATCCCGGCGGGATTCCAGGGGCTCCAGGCTTCGGGGTTACTGGGGCCGAAAACAGCGACAACCGGCGTGCCGACTGCCGCCGCGAGATGGCTCACGCCGCTGTCCCCGCCAATGAACAGGTCGGCGGACTGGATGACTCCGGCGAGTTCCGGCAGGGACGTCGTTTGCCCGGTCAGATCGAGCGCCTCGGAATGCATGGCGGCTTTGACTGCTGCGCTGCCATCCCCCGCGCCGCCCACCAGGATAATCTGCGCGTCATATGCGGTTTGCAGGGCATCCCCTACCACCGCGAACGACTCTGGTGACCAGCGCCGGGCCGTGCTGTAGCCGCCGCTGCCAGCGTGAATGATGATTTTGGGCGGGGTGGATACGCCTGTTTTATCCTCTGGTTCTGCCGTAGGGGAGGGTCTGAGATCCTTCCCTACATCTGAGATCAACTGACTCGCTGCCGTCGCCACCACCGCCGGGCGGGGCGCGGAATCCGCACCGACCAACCCGACGAGGTTGAGCCAATACTGTGCCTGATGCTTTGCGCCGAAACCGGCATCCGGCAGACGATGCGTGAGGAACCAGCCGCGCCCGTTATCCAGCCCCACGCGCCGTTTCGCCCCGGCGGCCAGCGCGATCAGGGCGAATTTGAGTGTGCCTAAGCGCAGGGTGAAATGATGGAAGAAGATCACCGTGTCGTATCCGCCGCGCCGCAGGTTGAGGATACGCCGCAGGTTGGCCGGGCGCAGCAGCGCCTTGGAACTATTGAAGCTGTCGCGGTCAAACGTGATCACCGCATCCACCAGCTCGTTATGTTCCACAAGAGGGGCGCTGTGGCTGCTGGTAAGCAGCGTCAGGTGGGCATCGGGATGGGCTTCCCGCAGCGCGGCCAGCGCCGGGGTTGTCAGAATCAGGTCGCCCCGGTCTGCCAGTTGGACGAGCAAATAGCGTTCCGGCATGTTTACTCTCCAGCGGCCTGTTCCAGCGCCGCGAGTGTCTGCGCCGCCGCCCGGTCCCAGGTGAACTGTTGCGCCTGGATGTATCCTTGCTGGTGCAGGACTTCCCGCAGTGACTCGTCACCGGAAAGGCGGTTCATCGCTTCGGCAATCGCGCCCGTATCCTGTGGATTCACCAGCAGCCCGGCCTCGCCCACCAGTTCTGGCAGGCTGGACGTGTCGCTGGCGATGACCGGAGTCCCGCACCGCATGGCCTCCACTGCCGGGAAGCCGAATCCCTCATAGAGCGACGGGAACACCAGCGCCACCGCCCCGGCCAGCAGCGCCCCTTTGTCGGCGTCGTCAATGTAGCCCGGCAGATGCACGTTCGCCGCGTCCGCCGTCCATGCCGGGTCATACAGCCAGCCTTTGCCCCCGGCCAGCACCAGTCCGGCAGGGTCGCCGGGGTTCTGCGCCCGCCATTGGGTGTATGCCCGGACAATGCCGGCGATATTCTTGCGCGGTTGCAGGGTGCCAATTGTCAGGAAATAGCGTTCCGGCAGGTTATACTTGCGGCGGACAGCCTGTATATCCCCGATGATCGGCGTATCCACACCGGGATACACCACGCGGATTTTCTCCGGCGGTGTGCCATAGAAACGTGCCAGGTCGCTGGCAGTCGCCCGACTATCGGCCAGGATGATGGTAGCGCGGTGGGCGCTGTAGCGGGTTGTCAGGTCGAGATACAGGCGGGAGACAGTCTTATGCGCCGCCGGAAAGTACCGGTAGCCCAGGTCATGTCCGGTGACAACGCCCCGCCCCGGAAACAACGCCGGGAGCGTATGCGCCGGGACAAATGTGACATCGGGACGATCCGCCCACAGGGCAGCGGCGAAGCGCAAGTGCGTCCACGCCCGGCGAAAGGGAATCACACGCTGGTTGACATGCTCCGAAGGGGGGAACAGGTCAGGCGTGGGGGTATCTCGAAAATAGAGAGTCAGCATATGGCGGGTGTTGTGCTGAATGAGGGCGCGAATCAGTTGGATAGCGTAATGTTCCGTCCCGGTTATGCGCTGGACGGTGGTGCGGCTGGCGTCAATAGCGATGTGCAAGACATTACTCCCGCCGCCGGGCGACCAGTGGCAGCAGCAGCAAGATCGCCGCAATCCCTAGTATCAGCGGCCAGAACGCACCCGCCGCGCCGACCAGCCCGCCGTTGAGTACCCCGGCTGTGACAGTGTAACCCACCGCGCCACCCACGATGAGCAGCAAGCCGGGGAAGAACAGGCCGCGTTCCGTCGGGCGTCCCAGCAGGCCAGAGAGGATAAACGCCAGCCCCCAGGCAGCAGCCAGCAACGGCCAGCCGTTCACCAGCCCCGGTGAGGCCGGTTGCAGCAGAAAGATACCTACCCCGCCGACCAGCAGGACTGACAACGCGAAGAACAGTATCCCACGCGCCCAACCGCCGGATGCCGTGAGCCAGTAGGCCGCCAGGGTCAGCGCCGCGCCGCCTACCCCTAACGCCAGCAGCAAGCCGGTATCGGGCGGAGACTGGGTTGTTGTCAGGGTAAAGGTGAGCCAGCCGCCGATGACGATAAGCAGCAGCGCCGGGATAACCGACGCCATCTGGCCGCGTTGTAGTGTCACCTGGGGCGGGAACGGAAAGAAGCGTTCGGGGTAATCCAGCCGCGCCTGGGCTTCCTCGGCAGCCCGTTCTTCGGCCTCGGCCTCGGCGATGCGGGTTTGCTCAGCGGCTTCCTGCTCGGCCACATAGTCGCCCAGGCTGGAGACAGCCGCCAGCGCCGCCACAATATCCACCGGATGACTTTCCGGCGGGGCGTCTTCAACATCAGCCACCGAGTCCGGCGCGGATTCCGCTTCTGGCTCGTCATCCAACTGAGCCAGCTCTGCCTTCAGGATGGCAAAGCCCGATTCGGCGGGTTCGTCCGGCGCAAGCGGTGCTTCATCTGCGTCATCCGCATCATCTGCCGTCAGCGGCGCGAAACGCAAATCCTCCGCCGGGATGTCGGGGGTGTCTTGGGGTTCGGGTGTCAGGTCGTGTTCGTCGCTCATACGCTGTATTGTGGCCGTTTTTGCCGTTCGGCGCAAGATGAAGGTGGGGCAATGCGCGTTCACAAAGGGGAATGAAATCCCTTTTATGAGCGGAGGACGCCCAGAAGGACGCCCCCTACTGTCCGCAAAGCCATCCCCCCTTACACGCCAGGGTTGATGACCACCATCTTGAGCGTTGTCATTTCCTCAACGGCAAAGCGCGGGCCTTCGCGTCCGATGCCCGACTCTTTGTTGCCGCCATAGGGCATCTGATCCACGCGGAAGGTCGGCACGTCGTTAATCATGATGCCGCCCACGTTGAGGCGCTGCACCGCCCGCATCGCTTTATCCAGGCTGCGGGTATACACCCCGGCCTGCAAGCCAAACGGTGAGTTATCCGCCGCCGCCAACGCCGCATCGAAATCATCAAACGGTGTAATCGCCACCACCGGGCCGAATACTTCGGCGCACATGACCTGCATCCCCTCGTCCACATCTTCGATAATCGTCGGGTAGACCATCTGGCCGTCGCGCTTGCCGCCCGTGACCACCTTCGCGCCCTGGCTGATAGCTTCCTGAATCCATGCCATGATACGCTCGGCGGCGGCTTCGTTAATCACCGGGCCGATGTCGGTCTGATCCTCCATCGGGTTGCCCAGCACCAGTTTACTGGTTGCGGCGGCCATCTTATCGCGGAACTCGGCAAAGCGGCTGCGATGGATGTAGATACGCTGCACGCTGTTGCATACCTGCCCGCTGTAGGCGAAACCACCTGCCACCGCCCGGCCTACGGCGTGGTCTACGTTGGCGTCCTCGTCAATGATCGCAGCAGCATTCCCACCCAGTTCGAGTGTCACCCGGCGTACCCCGGCGCTCTGCATGATCTTGTGGGCAATCGGTGGGCTGCCGGTGAAGGTAATCATAGCGACTCGTGGGTCGGAAATCAGCCATGCTCCCACGTCCGCGCCACCGGTCACGACACTGAACGCGCCTTGTGGCAGACCAGCTTCCAGCAGAAGTTCCGCCAACCGCAGCGCCGAAAGGGGCGTTGCCGGGGCAGGTTTGAGAACAATCGGGCAGCCAGCAGCAATAGCCGGAGCGACTTTGTGGGCGACGAGGTTGAGCGGGAAGTTGAAGGGCGTAATCGCCGCGATAATGCCCACCGGCACGCGCACATAGTAGCCAATCCTGCCAACGCCACCTTTGGCCGCATCCATCGGGATCGTCTCGCCGTGAATACGTCGCGCTTCGTCCGCCGCGAACTGGAATGTCTCCACCGCCCGGCTGACTTCGCCCCGCGCATGTTTGACGGGCTTGCCATTTTCCTGGGACATCAGGCGGGCGAGTGCTTCCAGGTTGTCACCAATGAGCGCGGCGGCGCGGTTGAGGATGGCGGCACGGTGGTGAGCCGGCATGGCGGCCATCTCGCCGGCAACAGCGGCTGCACGGCCTATTGCCTCGCGCACGTCCGCTTCATTCAATTCCGCTACAGTATCTATCACACTGCCATCATACGGGTTGATGATCTCAGTCTGGGGGGTTGTTGTCACCATGAGTTTAATCCTGTTATCCAATAATCTTTGACCAATATCATACCGGCTGTAGAGGGAAATGTCGAAGGATGAAAGCGAGTCAGATAGCGCCGATGTGCGCTCCGGTTGGGCGTCCACATCGGGTTACGTTAATCCTGCCGGTGTACCAGGGATATTACCCCGCGTAGGCCACTTTGCCGCCCACGTAGGTCTGCTCGACGCGCAAATCAAGCAGGGCGTCTGGCGGCGTTGTCAGCGGGTCGCCGCTGAGAATCACCATATCTGCCCATTTGCCAGGGGTCAGGCTGCCTCGGTTGCCGTCGTCACCACTGGCAATCGCCCCGCCCATTGTGTAGGCGTAGAGTGCCTCAGCGGCGGTGATGGCCTGTTCCGGCGCGAGCATGTCGCCGGATGGAATCCGCCGGTCAAGCGCGGCCTTCATCCCCACCAGCGGGTTATCGTCGGGCACAACCGGCGCGTCCGAACTCAGTGCGACGGTTAGCCCGGCATCCAGCATGGCGCGTACCGGGTAGCAGCGCGGGATGAACGAGTCCGGCAGATACCGCTTGAAATTGCCCCCTAATGCCGCCAGGAACACCGTCTGCGGCACGGCGATCAGATTCAATGCCCGACAGCGACGCAGGTGCTCGGCGCTGGGCAGCCCCAGATGTTCGATACGGTGGCGCAGTTCCGGGCGGGGTTGACGCTGATGTAACCCCTCGTAAATGCCGATCACCTGGTCAAGCGTGACATCGCCAATCGCGTGCGTGCCGATGCGGAAGCCTGCCGCATGTGCCTCCCACATCAGGTCGGCCAGTTCTTCCGTCTCGAAGCGCAGCACGCCGGTTTCCCTGGTCACTTTGTATGGTTCGCTGATGGCCGCCGTCGCCCCGCTCAGCCCGCCATCCCCGAAGAATTTCACGGTGTCTATCCGCAGCCAATCGCTGACGAAACGTTCCGGCAGGGGCAACGTTTCCGTCCCCCCATCGGGGCGGCGAATCGGCATCCCGTTCACGCGGACATGCAGTCCGCCCTCGGCTTCCAACTGGCGATACACTTTGAGATGGAAGGGTGTCAGCAGCGGGTCGGTGGCGCTGGTGATGCCCAGGCGCAGCTGGTGGCGGTTGGCCGCCTGAATCGCCGCCGCCATTTCCGCCTCCGTGGGATTGGGCAGCACGGTGTTAAGCAATCCCATCGCGGTTTCTTGCAGCAGGCCAGCGGGTTCACCATGTTCATCACGCACGATGACGCCGCCCGGCGGATTCGGTGTATCCGCGGTGATGCCTGCTAATTCCAATGCCTTCGTGTTGGCGACGATCATATGGCCGCAGGTGCGCGTCAGGGCGATAGGGTGTTCGGTGCTCGCAGCGTCCAGGTCGTGGCGGGTGAGATGGCGACGTTCGGGCAGGTCGGCCTCGTTGTAGCCGCGCCCGGCCAACCACGCCCCGGCGGGGAGCGTTGCCGCCCGTTCCCGGAAGAGGCGCACAATCGCCGGGATGTCCGGCGCGAGTCCCTTGCGGGCGTCCACCTGGATGGTGAGCAGCAGCCCCATCTTCCAGATATGCACATGGGCATCGTTGAAGCCGGGGAGCAGCGTCCGCCCACCCAGATCAATTCGCTTCGTGCCGGGTCTTGCCGCCGCTTCAACGTCACTCAGTGTCCCGGCTGCCGTAATACGCCCATCATCGCCCACCAGCACGGCCTCCGGCGCGGGGTAACGCGGGTCTATCGCATGAATCGTGCCATTATGGAAAAGCTGCATGGTTATATCCTTTGCTGGCGTGGTATAAGCCGTTCAACGGTACGAGGGGAATTTGCATTTCGTATCGTGTCCAATCTCAGGGGGTCAATACAGCCATTCAGCCCGGAAAGACTTAAAGCCGCCAATCCCTGGCGGCCTCTTCTTCCGTAATGCTCAGTTATGCCACTCCGGTGACGATCAGGCGCGACCCAGGTAGGAACCGTCGCGGGTATCCACCTTAATCGTATCCCCTTCGTTGATAAAGCCCGGAACAGTCACCGACAGGCCGGTATCCACCTTCACCCGCTTGTTGACGGATCCGGCGGTGTTGCCAACGGCTGCCGCTTCCGCCTCAACGACGGTATACCTCTCGGATTTGGGCAGCTCATAATCTAACACCTTATCGTCTTCACTGACCATCAGCGCCAGGTCCATTTCCTCACGCAGATAGAGAACATCATCACCAAACAAAGTCATGCTGACCTCGTATTGGTCATAGGTTTCGCCATTCATGAAGACGAGGGTATCACTTTCGCGGTACAGGTATTTGACCTGCTCAGTCTGGACATAAATGTTATTGATGCTGTCTTCAGCCGAAAAAACACGGAACTGGGTTTGTTCGGTCTGAATATCCATGAGTTGGGCGCGCATCGAAGCCGCCCCGCGTCCGGGATTGTTGTACTGGGTGTTGGTGATCCGGTACAGCCGCCCGTTTAATTCGATAATGATGCCTTTGCGAAGTTCGCTAGCTGGAATCATGCAGTCTGGTTTCTCATTTAATTAACACCAAACACATATTATACAACATGGGCTATCCCCGCTTCCAGACCTGAACCAGGGGATCGCCCACGCGGACAACATAGCGATACGCGCCCCAATCCACCCACGAGACGCCGTAACGCTCGATGCGGGCGGTTGCCGCCGAGGTGCATTCTGCGATCAGCGTTTCGCTGAGTGCCGCTGCATGTGCCAGGCCGGGATTCAGCCGCTGTCTCAGCCGTCCAACAAAGTCAACTGGCTGGTGTAACTGGCTTTTTTCACCGGGGAATCTGCCGGGGAGGTTGAGCGAATAATGCAGGGTGCGCTCGATAACGGCTTTCGCGCCCTCGCGGTCAAAAACCGGGAGCGCCTGACGATACAACGCCGGGTTGGTGATATACAGCGTGCGGGTCGCATGCCCGGCGGCGCGGATAGCGCGGTCTATTTCCAGATCGTCTTCCCAGACCATCGTTTCGGCATCCCGGCGCACCGTCGCGCACAGGCTGAAGGGAATCATGCCGGTTTTCCCCCAGAAGGACTGGTAACGCCCGGAATGAAAGCGCCAGCGCAGCCACGAGTCCCGGCTAAAGGCAGCATTCACCGTCTGGATAATCTCCGATGGGATGTCCACGCCGGGGATGGTGGAATGCTGGTATGGGGTATACGGACTCACGGCGGCAGGCTGGCCGTTCTGCGCGTGCCGTTCACTGAAACGCGCCAGTTTTGCCAGCAGCCTGCGCCCCCACACGGCATCATGCGCGGGCATCACCAGATAACCGGGTGAAACAAGGCTGCTGACCGCATCCAGTGCCGCCAGAATCCGCGCCCAACGATCCGTGAGGCGATAGCGCCGCCACTGTTCCGGCGACGGCCAGCCACACGCAAATGGTGTCCCGTCATAGAGGTCATCCTGGCTGACGGGTTCGGGATTAACCAGCGTGGTTATCATGCGAAGTTGGGGATACGCATCCCGGAGATCGTGCAGACTGTCCGCCGTCCCCTGGTCACTACAGAGGAACAGCACCGCCGCGTCGTTGTAGCGGCTGAGTTCGGTCAGGCGTGACGCCAGTGTGAAATCGAAAACACGCCGTTCGCGTCCCCCGGATAGCCGGGATTTATACATGAATTCGGCGCAGACCCACTGCTGACCGGACAGGTCACCTATCTCATGCGCCACCCAGTGTTCCTATCGCTGCAATACACCCATCATCCCCGACCAGCACCACTTCCGGCGCGGGATAACGCGGCTCTATGGTGTGAATCGCGCCGTTATGAAAAAGCTGCATGGTGGTGTCCCTTGGGTGAGTTAAGGGGCTTATTCCCCTCCCAAAAGCCCTTCATAGTGACCGACGATTTCGCGCATTTCGGTGTCAATGGTTTTCACGGGGGGGATGCCCGCCCGCAGACGATCCAGCAAGCCGGGTTCGTGCAGCAGCCGCTCAACCTGATGACGCAGGTCGGCAGCATCGTTGAGCCTGAACACCAGCCCGCTGCGTTCGTGTTCGACTAACTCCGCCATCCCGCCCAGATCGGTCACAACCATCGGCACACCCATCTCGTAGGCTTCCAGGATCACATTGGGGCTGTTCTCATACCAGCGCGACGGCATCACCATCACATCCAGCCCGGCCAGTACCTCCCACACTTTTGGCCCGGTATAACGCCCGTTCCAGTGAATCGCCGGGTAGTTGGCGGCCTGCGCCTTGAGTTGGGCAACATATTGCGGCTCCTCCATCTCCGAACCCCACAGGTCGAGGCTGACATCCTCCCCGGCATCCAGCAGCGCGATCACCGCGTCCACCAGCAAATCCACCCCTTTATGTCGCTTAATCTGTCCGGTATAACCTAGGCGCAGGGTGTGATTGTGGTGTTCGAAAGTTGGCTTATCACCTACCGGGGTTGCCAACCCCTGCCGCAGGAAGACGAAGCGTTGTGTATCAAAGCCAAATTCCCCGAATTTACCAATGAGATAATGTGACGGACAGATCACTAGTGTGGCCGCGTCCAACGCCTGGCGCAGCGTTGTTTGCCGTTCATTGATATGGGTCGTCTGCGTGGTGGCAAACGGTAAGCGCCGGGCAACCGACCAGAAGGCATCCATCAGTGGCGGGGCGGTCTGCGCGGCCATCCGGAAACGGCGTTTGTCTTCCATCAGGCAGCGCATACACTTGTCATCACTCTCCGGCCCAGTACACAGTGCCCCCGTAGGCTGAATCAGGTTGAGGCGAGTACACATGAACCAGTATTCCGTCAGGGTAATCACCACCGGCAGACCAGCTTCCCGTGCAGTATGGATGGCCTGCCCACCCAACAAATAGCCGCTCACGATGTGTACCAGGTCGAACTGCCCCTGGGCCAGCACAGTCCGCAGAGCATCCCCTGCCGGAGGGTAGTCGTACAGGTTGCGGAAGAAGTCACCTGCTTTCACGTCGTAGTACAGGCGGTGAACCGCAAAGCCGTCCTGGACAGTGGTTTCAACGCGGAAACCGGGTTCATCCAGTTTTTCAACGGCGAAGACTTCGACCATATGCCCGTTGGCGCTTAACCAGCGTGCCATCCGTTCGGCCCGGCGTTCAGCTCCAGCGGAGTGCGTGGGAGGGAAACCATGTGCGGCGATTAAGATTCGCATCGTATTCTCAACCATTCTGTATTATTTTTAGGGCATTGTAACGATAAGAACGCAAGATAAGAGATGAGTTTGCCCCACTTACGATATCATTTGGCAAGTAAGTAAATTTGCGTCTCATCTCACTAGGGTATCTCTGATCCTTGTCTGAGTGATAGTTCGAGTAGTGCTTACGCATTTTTCTCATTGGCGCCGTGTATTTAGAATGCTTGCCTGACTACTGTGATCGCAATGATTGTAATAGCGTAGATACTAAGCGAATTCGACATAATGTGCAAAATTAACGAAGGAGAGCATCGTCTATGTCCGGCATCATTGGTATCGTCACGCCATCATTACATACAGCTCCTCATCAATTCCTAAAAATCGCAATCGAAAAAATGTCCCACTTTAACTGGTATGAGTCGGCGACCTGGGTTGCACCGGATCAAACAGTCGGATTAGGTCGTATGGGCATCGGCATTCTGAATCGTGATGCTGCGCCGCTTCTGAGCGAGAATGGCAACCAGGTAGTGCTCATGACCGGGGAGTTTTACGATACCCAATCGGTGCGCCGGCAGATTGAGCAGGCCGGTGTCATACTGCGCAATGACAGCGATGCGGAACTGGCATTAGGCGCTTACAAGGCATTTGGCCCGGATTTCTCCAGCCGGTTAGAGGGTGTTTTCATCATTGCCCTTTATGACCAGGAAAATCGCCGCCTGTTGTTGACCAATGATCGCTTTGGTCTGTACCCAACGTATTATGCTCAACGCGGCGATACCCTCATCTTTGCGCCGGAAGTCAAAGGCGTGCTGGCGGATTCAAGTATGCCGCACAAGCTCAACCCCAGGGCAGCAGCCGAGTATTTCCGCTTCCAGCACCTGCTGGGCAGCAAAACGTTTCACGAGGATGTTCACTTGTTCCCGCCCGCCAGTATAGGCGTCTTTGACCTGAACGGCGGCACCTGGACTATGCGTAGGTATTGGGATTGGGATCAGATTCAGGATCAACCCGATATATCCTTTGCCGATGCGGTAGTCGAAACCGGACGACTGCTGCGCCAGTCGGTAGCCCGCCTCACAAGCGACTCGCTGCGTCCGGGTGTGTTTTTAAGCGGTGGACTCGACTCGCGCACAATTTCTGGATTAATCTCACCGGCGAAAAGACCGCTCGTGACAGCAACATTCGGCACGAGTGACTGCCGGGATGTGTATTATGCCGAACGCATTGCCCGTGTCGTGGACAGCAATCACCATTGGTTCAACCTCCCCGACGGCAGATGGGTGCTGGACAATGTTGATCTCTACCTCAAACTCACCGAAGGCTTTCCTAAGCCAGAGGTCGAAAGTCGACCAACATCAGGTTAAAATGGGGGCATGAGCA
>CALJKV010000079.1 GCA_937974245.1 uncultured Chloroflexota bacterium
ACCTTAAGTGTGCGTCTTCTTCATGACGATTTCAACTTGCACCACTGGTTAATAGCGCACCACCTGCACCGCAAAGCGCCATGCACCCACGCCCAGGCTGGTATATGGCTCACCGCCCCAGTACCAGACGAGTGTCAGGTCAACGGCCTGCTCCGGCAGCAGGTCGAACGGCGCCAGCCCCTCCGCCGGGTTGCGCGGGCCGGGCGGGTCGGCGGCATACCCCAGCGCCAGCCAGATGTCGTCCGGGGTGAAGCGCAGCGTCTCCGTCCGCCCGTTGTAGATGCGCAGCCGCGTCGTGATCTGCCCCTCAACGTGCGTCACACTCACCAGCCGGACATCCACGCCGTCGTAGGGCTGTTCCACCGGCAGGGGAGCGAAGGTCAGCGCGAAGGACGTGCCGTTTCCGGCAGCATCGGTCACCAGCCAGCGCCCGCTCGTCAGACTCCCCGGCACGAGGTACGCCAGCGACGCCGGGAGCGACGACAGCGGCGGCACGTTGGCGGGCAGGGCGGCATCCCCAGCCAACCCGCTGCTCAGGGGATAGACCACCCCCGCTGCGTCTACAAACTCGACGCGCCAGGTTGTGGTGTCGAGCGGCTCCGTCCCCGCCGTCACATCGACATCGAGCAGCAGCACCCCCATATCCGGCGGCAAATCCGGCGAATTACTCACCAGTCGGGCATCCCGCAGCGTAACCGCAGCGTCTCCCATTGCAAGCGTGTCACCGATGCGCCCCTCCTGGAGCGCCGTATTTGTCCCGATCACCTGCCCATCGCGGGTGAGTTCCTGTTCGGGCGGATAGGTAGCCGTCACCAGGGTGCGTGTTGCCGTCGGCAGGCCGTCAGCGCCAGTCTCCCCGATCAGGAGCAGCACCAGCCCCGGCCCGACCTGACGGAAGATGCCGGTCTCGCCGCGCCGCACGGCGCGCTTGTCGTCGAAGACAAACCGCAGCGCAGCGCCGGTGTTCATGGTGAGCAGAAAGTCCGTCCCCGCGCCAATGCGCTCGAAGAAGGCGGCGTTTTCTTCCGACCAGGGGATACCGATGACCGGGCGCACCGACATGCCGCTGACAAACGAAGCGGTGTCGGGATTGGGGTCGAAGTTCCATTCGGAAGCGGCCACGCGGCGGCGCTGGACGACCCACAGGCGTGGCGCCGTGCCATCGGGGAGCATGATCTGGAGGTTGACCGGGTAGGCGACCGTCCGCCCGCTGTCGCCGCCCTGGATGACCTCATCCTGGTCTTCAAGCGCCAGGGGTGTGGGGGTGGGGCTGACTTCGGGTGTCGGCGTCAGGCTGACTTCCGGCGTAACCTCGACCGGTTCGGATGAACTGCCGCCCAGCAGGCGCGTGAACAGGAAACCGAAAAAGATCACTGCGACCAGCGCACCGGCAATCACCATCTTTCGGGACGGCTGGCCGGGAACCGGCTTGATCTCATCTTCCGGCGCATCGAGGATGACATTCTCTTTCGCCGCCTCCTGCACCCGGCCCGGCGTCCGCGCCCAGCGCGACCCGACCGGCACCAGGGCGGACTCGGCGTAGCGTTTGAGGAGTTCGACCGCGACCTGGCGTTCGAGGGCATCCGAACCAACCGCCCCGGCGGTGCGGACTTCGCGCTCGTAGGCGGCTTTGTAGGCGCGCTGGCGATCGGTCGGCACCAGCTCCCACAGGGCATGGAGTTCCGTCAGCGACAGATGTTGCAGTTCGTCAATCGTATGGTAGTGCAGTATGTCCATCAGTTCCCTCCGCCGATCACACTGCCGCTGCCACCCAGCGCCGACTCGCGCCGCATGGCTTCATCGTAGGCGGCATCCCCGTCCTTTTCTCCGGTTTCGACGGTCACATCGACCTGCGGCTCGACGGTGATATCGGGTTCGACTGTCACCGGGGGCACCGCCGCCAGGCCAACCGCCGTGACTTCGTTCGGAAGCATAGTGGCATGATGTTCGAGGTGGCTCACCTCATCGCGGGCATCGTCGTAGGAGCAATTACCCTCCGTCCGCACCTGCTCGACCAGCGCCGTCCGCGTTTCATCGCTCAGCTTCCCTTCGGGCGAGTCTTTGACCTCGCGCACCACCCCTTCGGCCTGCTCGCCGGAAAGTCCCAGCCGCAGTGCCCCGTCGGCAAACAATCCGAAGCGCCCCAGGTCATGCTGCACCGCCGGTTGACCGTTCTCAACCGGCAGGACGCCCACCGCCCGCGCCATGTGGTCGGCCACCGTCAGGTGATCGGTGCCGCCAGTCACGGGCTGCCCCGCCTGCGTCCGATCGGCCTGGATACCCCGGATGACATCGCCCATTACACCCGCCACATCCCCGCCGCCGGTGACTTTCATCTGCCCTAACATCACTTGCATCTGCAAACGGGCGGCATTCGCCAGCGCCTCGGCGCTCGCTTCCAGTCGCGCCGCCACCCGGTCGAGACTGCTCGCGCCGGTCGTCTCCCCAGCCTCATCCTGGGCGATCAAGCCACCCAGCGGCGACCCCAGCCCGGTAGCCGCGCCCAGGGCATCCGACACGTGGCGTTCCATTTCCTCGGAATTCATTTCCGCCGCGTAGTCGCTGCTTCCCTGTTCATTGGTATCCATCGGTACCGGCGCGACCGGGGTGAAGGTCCCGGTTCGCCGTGACGACGCCGGGGTGAAGGCGGCCACCATCTCCCCACTTTCATCTTCAAACCAGTCGAAGGCATCTGCCCCCGATGTCGCTGGATGTCGCGACGCCCCAATCGGGGTCGTCCAGCTTTCGAGTGCCTCGCCGACTGCGGGGAGCAGCATCGGGCGTGACAGCACCCGTCCAGCTTCGTCATACTCGGCGTGATCCGGGTCGCGGTCGCTCAGGAGCATCGCCCCCACCAGCGGCCCGGCAGCCCGTCCGACCAATGGGATATGCCGCGCCACCTGGCGGGTGGCCGCCCCTTCGGTGAACTGCTCCGCTGCCTCGCCCAGTGCCGTCCCGCGCACGCCCGGCAGGTGCGTCAGCGTCCGCGCCGCCCCGCTCAGGCTGCTGAACCCGCCCAGCATCAACCCCGCCGTCTGCGCCCCGGTTGCTCCATTGTTGAGCGCCGTCATCCCGGCCAGGGTGCTCGACCCCACGCCAGCAGCCAGTGCCGTTCCGCCGGTGAGGGCGGCGGAAGTCACCGATCCGGGCGAGAGCAGCACACCGCCTGCCGCCTGTCCCATGGCGTTGAAGAGGCGGTTGAAGCTGTTCCACACCGCCTTGATCCCCGACCACATCGTGATGACGACGAACACCAGGCTGATCGAGCCGATGCCGACGATGGCCGGGGCGCTTCCGGTCGCCGTCCCCGCCAGAAAGAAGCCGAACGCCAGCGCCTGGATCAGGGCGATGATGGCCGTCTGCACGATGAGTTCGATCCACTGGTTGAGAATCGAGTGGGCGATGCTCTCGGTGCGCTTGAAGAAGGCAAACAGGATCGCCATGCCGAATGAGATGAAGGTGATCCCCATCGCGATGGTGATGAGCAGGTGGACGATCTGCTCGACCAGGGCAAATAGCAGGAGCGGCCAGGCGGTCAGCGCCCGCTGCTGCGACGCCCCCGCCAGCGCCACCGCGCCGTCGCGGACGCTCTCCTCGACCCCGTCCCAGGTGATCGGCGAGACGGTGTGATCGAAGTAGCCGCCCGGCATGTTCCAGTCCATCGGCACCACTGACCCCACGCCGCCGCTGCCCCAGGTCGAGGGATTGGCGTTCTGGAAGTACGGTGGGCAGCCGGGGGAGTACACCGGCTGCGGATAGCCCATCACATCCTGAGCATGGCCGCGCAGGTAGGCCACCGCGATGTCCAGCCCGTCAATCGGCCCCGGCCCGGTCGCACCCGGCAGGTACACGTCGAAGTAGTCACACAGTGCCCCCAGATCGAGATCATTGGCATCCACCTGCGCCAGCGACGAGAAATCCCCGGCGTTGGCGTTCAGGCCATCGAGGACGCTGAGGTACATCAACTGGCTGATGTTGAGGCGGAAGCTGTTCATGCCCTGATAGAGACTCGGCCCGGTGGCGAAGAACAGCGCCCCGGCCAGGTACCACAGGATGGCGCTGCGCGGGTTGACCACCTCGAGGCGGATGAACGCCGCCAGCAGATAGGTGATCCCCAGGACCAACAGCGCGATCACGAAGACGACGCTGACGGCCACCTCCAGACTGTTGTTGGTCTGGGCAATGATCGGCATGAAGGCGTGTTCGATCAGCCACTGGTTGACGAGTTTGACGGTGTAACCGGCCATGAGGACGGCACGCTGCAGGCTCCAGTGCGTCCCGGCCAGCAGCACGATGAGGCTGTACTGGAGTTCGTCAATCATCCGGGCGAAATCGGGCATAGGGCAGCTCCTTAGTCGGCAATGTCGCCGGTGCAGGTCGGGTTGACCTGGTTGACCCAGGTGATGCGGTTGCTCCCGCCGTCGAGCAGGTACGCCAGCCGGTGGAGACTCCCCGCCGGGGCGAACGCCGCCAGCCGGTAGCTGCGCGTCGCATCCGGCAGCAGCGGGTCGTAATTCTCATTCGTAAACCCGGCAGTATTCATGGCCGCCAGCGAGGTGAGCCACGCGCCGGTTTGCTCGCTGGTCGGGGTGGTGATTGCCGTGATGAGCATCAGCGCCACCGGGACAGTCTCGTAAGGCACAGTTCCCAGGTTGTGGATTTCCAGCCGCCAGGTGTACAGGTTCTGCGGCGTATTCCCCGACGGCGGCGCGGGCTGGCTCTGCACACTCAGCAAGCGGAAGCGCAGCCGGAGCGGCGCGCCGGGCTGGCCGACAAAGACGGCATCGCCAACGTAGAAATCCTGCGGCGGGGCGAGCGTGAATGGTGTCGGCGGTGGCGCAGTCGTCGGAATCGGTGTGCCGGGCAGGGTGGTCACCGTCGGCACGGGAACCGAAGTCGGGCAGGTGTAGAAGGCGGTATCGGTTACAATCGTGCCGCAGGCCAGCGCCGCGAACACGAGCATGACCGGCACGAACAGCAGGTAGATTGAACGTTTCAGGATGATCGGATCGTATTTCTCGCTCACACTATCTCCATTCGGATGAGGTTTTGTTGGCCGGGCGGTGTATCATGATGTAGAACGTATACACAATCTGTCTCTGGTCTGATGCGCAAACTATTCACGCTGGATTCACCTCAACCCTTTGTTCTGCCGCTCATCGCAGTAATTGCTGTTGCCGCGTCGCGGCAGTTGTGGTGGCTGTACCTCTCTGCTTTACGGGGCCCCTTGGGGTTATTTGCCATCCCGTGTGTCCTCTTCCCATTTGTGGGCATTTTGTTTTTCTCGCTCGTTGTCGTGGGATTCATCGCCATCCGCTCGATGATTCGAACAAAGAGTGTGTTACCCACACTGGTGATGCTTGGTGGCATTTTCCTGGTTTTTCAAATCCCACTGCCATCCTACGACACACCTGAAAAGCAGCATTTCCTGGCCTATCGTGCCGATTATGAAGCGGTGGTCGAGATGGCTCGGGCAGGCGATTTGACACCTTGCCAGCGATCGGTTGTCTCTGGTTTCAACCGTTACTATGGATTCGAGCCGCCCCCAACCTATGCGCACGTCTCTGGCGAGAACTGTATTGAAGTGGTTCGTAATGACGCTCGCGAGTTATTTGTGACCTTCTTTCCACTGGAGCGGTTCTATCACCACATCGTTTATACCGAGTCGGGTGAGATCGACGCCCGCTGTCGTTACGATCCGCATGTCGAACAGGAAATTGACCCGCATTGGTACGTCTGTGAATACGAATGGAATTAATCACGGAATCAGCCCTGGCTGGTTGCCGGGCGTGAGCAGCAGCGTGAAGCGGGCGGTGGCCCCGTTCCGGCTGGCGGGGATGGCCCACACCTTGCCGAAGTACGGCACGACGGCACGCGCCTGAGCAGCGGTCACCACTTGCAGTTGGGCAGAGCCGCTCGCATCGGTGAATCCCTGGGCGATGGCCCGGTTCGTCCCGACCTCGACAATCCGCACCGAAATCCCGGCCACCCCTTCCGCTGGATCGACCGCTTTGTTGCCGTTTTCGTCGTAGGCAATGACCACCGCCACCGTGATGACACTTGGCGGCGCGGGTGTGATGGTTGGACGGGGCGTGGGCGGTGCCGCGACGACTTCGACCCCGGCGGCGGGCTGCGGTTGGGGCGTGGGTGTATCGGTATAAATTGGTGGCGGGATAATCAACGTGTTAGCCGTCCCTCGGAAGACCTGCACCGCGTCCAGCGCCAGCGTGTCGCCCTCACTGGCGGGATTCCGTCCGCCGCCGCGCAGTTCGAGCGTGTGCGTGCCGCCCCCGATGAAGTACACCCGCGTGCCGGGGAAGGCCAGTTCCGGCGCGTAGGCGTCCACTGTGTCAATCACGACGCCATCCACCACCACCTGAAACCGGCCCATATTGCGGGCGGCCACGTAGCGAATCCGCAGCCCTTCACCCTCAAAGCGGAAGATGGCGTAGCTGCGCGGGTTCTCGCTGCGGTGGTACTGGCCCCGACTGGCGTCCGCGTTGAGCCGCCGCTCCCAGGGCGTGCTGTACTGCACGGCGGGATTGTCTGACTCGAAGCTGGTCCAGCCGGTGTAAGGTGGTGGTGCGTTCGTCGCATCCGGCAGCGGTTCGACCGGGTTGGGCGGCGCGGGCAGGAGGATCGTCCCCGGTGGGAAGGGTGTCAGGGTTGGCGGGACATACACGCCCGGCATGACCGCCTGGATGTCCAGCACCCGCGTGGCGAGGGTCGGCGTCGGTGTGGGCGTGAAGGTGGCCGTCGCAGTGGCGGTGGCAGTGGGCGTAAACGTGGCCGTCGCGGTCGGGGTAACTGTCGCCGTAGCTGTAGCTGTCGCGGTAACGGACGGCGTGACCGAGGGCAGCACCATCAGGGTCGGCAGCGGCGCGTTATCCGCCTGAGACTGTTGGACGAGCAGGAAAGCCGCCGTGCCCCAGGTCACCAGGCACAGCACCACCAGGAATACCAACACACGCCGCATGAACGCCTCCGCAGATCGACTTCTTCATCTGCGTTCCAGCGTATCAAATCCAGCATGGCGAACGTGTGTAGGATTACAGTTTTGGGTTAGCAGTTCTGACAGCGTGATGCGTAGTTTTTCAGTGACTGTCGCTGCCTGCCATCGCCGTTGGCGTGGCGAGAATCGTCTCATCGGTGGGGGGAACGGTGATGGTGATTGTTGCTCCGGTGGTGTTTGGATTAACTGTAATTACAACTTCGTCTATGCCGGTTGCCCCGGCATCGTCCGTGACAGTGAGGGTAACAGTATGGACTCCGACATTTAAATTGACCTGTGGATTGACGCCGGCAGCAATCTCGACGCCGTTCTCGCTCCAGGAATAACTCACAATCGTGCCATCCGGGTCGCTGCTACCGAAGCCATCCAACGCAACCTGTTCCGAGCCGTTGCCATTGTCGTCTGTTACCGTCTGATTGGGGCCTGCGCTGGCGATTGGAGGTGTCACAAAAGCCGCAGGACTTTGACCTGCACTGTACACTAACTGAGAACCATCAGATGTCCACACTAATGTGTCAAATGGGACAACACTGGTGACCGAAAAGCTGTGAATTTGTTGGCCTGTCGTGATATCCCACACTCTAGTAACACCACCTTTGGATCCACCTCCGTAAGTAGCCAGATATATGCTATTGGGGTGCCAAGCAAGGGTCTGTGGAAATTCACCTGGGACCCCTTGTACCGTAATGAGCGATGCCCCGTTAGATGCATCCAAGATTAATACGCTACCATCACCATCTAAGCCACTAGCCGGAATTTATCCAACAGACGAAGGCGGTTGGGATGGCCCA
>CALJKV010000080.1 GCA_937974245.1 uncultured Chloroflexota bacterium
AATTCATGTACATGTGCTGGAAGGTCGCCCAGGTGATGCCGGTGCGATCCGGGTGAATCTGCATCTCGCTCCCATAGCCCTCGCTGAAGAGTTCAACCATGAGGGCGTTCATGTCTTTGGCGGTCAGCCCGGCGCCACGTTCCGCCCGCTGGTGGACTTCCAGCTCGAAGCGTGCCAGCGTCGGCATGATGAAGAAGTAACGGTGGAAATTGTCCATCGCTTCCTGAATCAGCGCGATCTGGAAATCCGGGTCGCTGTGGGTTTTCATCAGGTAGGCACGGGTGAGCGCCTGGTTGAAGTTCGAGGCGACTTCCGCCACAAACATCGAATAGCGGGCATAGATCGCCGGTTGGTTCTGCCAGGTGAGGTACGAGTGCATGGAGTGGCCGAGTTCGTGCGCCAGCGTACTCATACCGCCCAGGCTGTTGCCGTGACTCATCATAATGAAGGGGTGTGTCCCCGGCCCGCCGGATGAAAACGCGCCCTGACGTTTGCCGACATTCGGGTAAATATCCACCCAACGGTCTTGCAGGCAGCCGCGCCGCAGTACGTTCACGTAATCCGCGCCCAGCGGCTTTAAGCCCTCGCAAATCCAGTCCACGCTCTGCTCAAACGACACCACCGGCTCGTTCTTGGTCAGCGGCGCCCAGACATCGTATTCATGCAGCGTCTCAACGCGCAGCGCCCGCCGCCGGATAGCCCAGTATTTGTGCCAGGTCGGGATATTTTTGCGGAAGGTGTCTATCAGGTTATGAAAGACTTCGGGCGGGAGGTTATTGGGGAAGATGGACGCCTCCAGCGACGACGGATAGCGCCGCGCCCGCATGAAGAACACGTCGCGTTTGACAGCCGCCGTCAGGTTGCTGGCGAGGGTGTTCTTGAAGGCCAGGTAGCCATCCATGTAACTTTCCCAGGCGGTACGGCGGATTTCCCGGTCAGGGCTGTCGAGCAGGGAGTGGACGTTGCTCTGGCCGACTTCGATGCTTTCGCCCGTGCTGCTGACCGCCGGGCGGAACTGGATTTCCCCGTTGACGAGCAGCCCTGCCGTGTTGGTGATCGTGCCGAACGGGTCGTTGACCATGCCGAGCAGAGCTTCGACTTCGGCGCTGCGAACGTGCTGCCCCTGGCGGTAGAGGTTATCAAAATAGTGGTCATAAACCGCCAGGCGCGGTTCGGCCTTCACCCATGCTTTGAGCGTATCCAGACCGATGCTGAGTATTTCCGGTTGGGCGAAGGCGGCGGCGGCGGCGAAGCGGCTCATCAGACCCTGCGCCTGCCCGGCCATCGAGACGGCTTCCTGGTCGTTGGTATCCACCGACTGTGACATGCCAGCATACACATACAGCTTTTGCACGCGCCGCATCATGCCTTCAAACAGGGTGAACCAGTCAGCCATGACCGCCGCGCTTTCGCCCAGCCTGCCCTCAAAGGGTGTGATTTTTCCCAGGTCATCCGTCATCGCCTGGTATTCTGCCGCCCACGCTGCCCGTGATTCAAAGACGCTCTCCGCGTTCCAGGTATGCGCTTTGTCAATCGCACTGCGGGGGGGAATAGTCGTAGGTGAGGCCATTATCAAAACTCCTTTTGTTATGTGTAAAATGAAACAAAATGGTCGGTTTATCTGGCAGCGACAGGATGCTGCGCTCGGCAGATTGGGTACAGCGATAAACGATTTGGGAGCGCACATCGGCGCTCCCCTTGCATTTTAACTCACTTCGTCATACCCATTCATGCCATAGTATGTCATGTGCATCTATGGCGGGGACGTACTACCAGACCGCACCCCGCTAATTACACGTCAGGCCATCCGGGGCTTTGGCTTCGGCCCAGCGGCGGTTGAACTCCGCGATGTACTGCGCTGCCAGGTCGGGGTCGGAGATAATCACCATGTTCTCGTCGTTGCTGTTGGTCGCGCTCGCAGAGAAGTTGAACGAGCCGGTCAGTACGGTTGTATCATCCACAATAAAAACCTTGTGGTGGAAAATATAGCCGTTACCGTCCTGGCGCACCGGCAGCCCGGCGCAGAACAGCGGCGTGAGTTCGCTGGAGGCGGTTTCGCTGCCAGTGGTTTCAAAGATACCCGTGACGGTGACTCCGTCCCCCGCCTTCGCCAGCAGAATATTGCCAATATCGGTGAGCGTGAACGAGAAGGCCATGAAGCGGATGGACGACTGCGCCCCGCTCAAAAGCTGGGTCATCGTCTGTGTAACCGGGTCTTCCGGGGCGAACAGCACCTGTACCGGCGTGCCATCCTGCGAGAAGCTGCCACCGTTCACGGCAGACCGCTTGGAGCCGAACTGTCTATCTACAAACATTTCGTTAAACTCCGCCTGGTACATTTCCACCGCCCGGCGTGAACGCAGCGCCAGCGCATTATTGTTGTTGCGGTAAGTGCCGTTCACGGTGTAGTTCCACGATCCCATCCAGACCACACTGCTATCCAGGATCATGAACTTATTGTGCATCAGCCCGCCCCGGCTATCGTCAATCACCGGGATGCCCGCCGCTACCAGTTGGTTGAGCGTCGTCTGGTCATCTTCAATACCATGCTCATTGTCGGTCACGACCCTGACTGTCACGCCGCGACTCCGGGCATTCAGGATGGCCTGGGTGATGACCGCGTTATTCATCTCGAAGGCCGCGATATCCAGGGTGCTCTGGGTGGCGTCAATCGCCGCCGCCAGGTTAGCATCCATCCCGTTGACATAGGTCGCGCGGTCACTGCTGCCGCTGGGCGCGTTGAAATATACCTGCCAGAAGCCTTTGGCAGCGCCGTAGCCCTGCCCAACCGGGATCGTCGTGACGCTCCCCGGCACACTGACCACTGTCGGCAGGGCGGTAGGGACGGGCGTCGTCACCCCGATCAGACTCAGCACATCAACGCCGGTGACATTGGTGATGAGGGCGGCAACCGCCACAATCACGATGGCGATAACCGTAGTCATTAAGTTGCGGGAGGTGTTTTTACTGCTCGAACTGCGCTTTGCCATGTGGGTCATCTCCTATGGTGGATGGACTGCTGGTTGAAAGGTCAGAAAGTTCCGGTTGGGTGGGATTTGCGTCGTCCGCCGGGGCGGATTCCGCTGTAGTGGTAGGTAACGGCGCGAACAGTGTGGTCAGCGCCTGGATGTTCGCCGTGTTATCCAGCGCGGCCTGCCCCTGCAAATAGGCCATGACGCGCTCTGGCGAGACATTCGGGGCGGCCTGGGCGCTCAGGCTCTGGGCGGTCACTCCTACCGCCGATTCGGTGATCTTCTGGATAGCGGCCTGCTGCTCGTCGGGACTCATGCCGCTCCGCAGCCCGGTGAAGCGGTTGATGCGGCTGATGAGCTTCCGCAGATGGGCGAAGGCCTCGTCAAACTGTTCGTCGTCCAACTCCTGCCCGGCCAGTTGGGTGATCTGCGCCTCGCCCCACTGGAGTAACGTCCGCGCCTCGTCATCGGTGAGTTCGTCGCGGACACTGGTATCGCCATACAGGTATTCCAATGCGCTTTCTAACTGAGATTGCGACATGCTCCAAATCTCCCTGTCTAATGCGCTCCCCATTTTAGCATAGAGTATGCGCGGCGTCGGATGTTTGGGCAAGGGGGTCGCTGGCAACAACATCATCGTTTACGCGGTTTTGCCCCCATGTTACAATGCGACTGATCGCTTCGATAATCAACAAGGGATTTTCTCTTGCGACGGATAGGGTTTTTACTGATTTTAGTGGCGCTGCTCATCACGGCAGTGGTCGTCAGCCGCCTGGTCGCGGGCTGGCACTATGTCCTGCCGGCTGAACCGGGCGCGGTGCTGTATGCCGCTACCTTTGACGACCTCATTGGTGATTGGGAGCAGTACGAGGGGCGGCTTTCGGCTGAGATTCTGCCGGAAGGCGTGCTGAGGCTGGACGTGGGCAACGTGAGCAGCGGGCCGTTTTCGGTGGCGCGGCAGTATTTTGGCGATTTCGATGCGCGGGTTGAGGCGCGGGCGGTCAGCGGGCCGGTGAATAACGGCTACGGCATGATCTTCCGGCTGCAAAACCACGACAACAGCAGCCCGTCCGACGACAGCTACTACCTGTTCCTGGTGAGCAGCGACGGCTACTACCAGGTACGCCGCGTGCTGGGCGATGAACAGAAAGAACTCAGCACATGGATTCCGTCGCCGGTTGTCAACCAGGGTATCGGTGTAGCCAACACCCTGCGCGTGGTGGCGCAGGGCGACCAGTTCGCTTTTTATGTCAACGGCCAGCAGATGCCGTTGTGCATCCCGGATGACCCTGAAGGGCGCAGCACCTTTGTCACCAGTTGTACCGGCGGCACGATGCAGCCCAGCCTGACCGATTCCTCGCTGGCCTATGGTCAGATTGGGCTGGTGGCGACGACGCTGGATGAACCCGATGTGGTGGTGGAGTTCGATAACCTGGTGGTCTACGGGCCGACGGCGGTGGAATGATGCGCGTGCATTTGCGAATGCTGGGCTGCCGTCTCAACCAGAGCGAGATTGATGGGATGGCGCGGCAGTTCCGGGCACAGGGGCACGAAATCGTAGATGACGCGGCGCTGGCCGACCAGGTCATCGTCAATACCTGCGCCGTCACCCACGACGCGGTACGCAGCAGCCGCAAACTCGTCCGCGACCTGCACACCGCCAACGAAGGCGCACAAATCACTGTGACCGGCTGTTACGCGCAGATCGCGCCGGAGGACATCGCGGTACTGCCGGGTGTGACTGGCGTGATGGATAATCTGGCGAAAGATCGCCTGGTTGAGACAATCACCGGGCAGCATGTCCCTTCTTTTGACTTGGAGCCGGTGGAACGGGGGGTGCATCCGGGCGCATCCGGGCGGACGCGGGCATTCATCAAAGTACAGGATGGCTGTGATAACGCCTGCACCTTCTGCATCACAACGGTTGCGCGGGGGGCGGGTCGCAGCCGCCCGTTAGACGAAATTACAGCGGAAATCCGCTACCTGCACGGCATCGGCTACCAGGAAGCCGTCCTGACGGGCGTTCATCTGGGGAGCTACGGGCATGACACGGGCGACCCGGCTGGACTGGCCGGGCTGGTGCGGGCGATCCTGGGGGAGACGGACATCCCACGACTGCGGCTGTCGTCGCTCGAACCCTGGGACTTGTCGCCGGAATTCTTCGACCTGTGGGCCGACCCGCGTTTATGCCGTCACCTGCATTTGCCGTTGCAAAGTGGCTGCGACGCCACGCTCAAGCGGATGCTGCGGCGCACGACCCAGGACGGCTTTCGTGAGTTGGTCGAGGCGGCGCGGGAGCGGATTCCGGGGGTGAGCATCACGACGGATGTTATCGTGGGCTTCCCCGGCGAAACCGACGCCGAATTTGCCGAAAGCGCCGCGTTTATCGAAGAGATGGACTTCGCCGGGCTGCATGTTTTCCGCTACAGCCGCAGGCCGGGCACCCCCGCCGCCAGGATGCGCGGGCAGGTAACGAAGGACGCGCAGAAAGCCCGCAGCGCCCACCTCCTGGCGCTGGCGAACAACCTGGAAAGCCGTTTCGCCTGGCGCTTTGCCGGGGAGACGCTGCCGGTACTCTGGGAACAGATCGCCGGGGTTCAGGAGGAAGGATTCCTGAATGTCGGGTATACTGATAACTACATCCGGGTGCGCTGTCTGCATCCCCGCCCCCTGACGAACCATGTGATTCCGGCGCAGCTCGTCGGTTACGACCCCGCCGCCGGGGGGGCGCAGGTGATGGTGAGTTTTGAGTCTTGAGGCCGGGCTTTGCGCCCTGGTTATGGTGATCGGTAGGGACGGCCTTCTGGCCGTCCGCAAGAAACGCAGAATGCGTGATGTTGGACAAAAGACAGTGAGGCTGTGAGTAAACCTATGGACAATCCCAAAGCCGTGATGCAGGCTGCCCTCAAAGAGGCGATGCTCAATAAAGATACCGCCCGCCGTGACGCGATCCGCGTGGCGATGAGCGCCATCAAGCAGGTCGAAGTAGACGAACGCCGCGAACTCACGGCGGAAGATGTTGTCGTCGTCCTGCAAAAAGAAGTCAAGACGCTGCGCGAGAGCATCCAGGAATGGCAGAATGCCGGGCGCGGCGCGGAGCAGATCGCGGAACTCGAACACAATCTCGGCGTGCTGGAGTCCTTCCTGCCGCAGCAGCTTTCCCGCGAGGAGATCAAGGCGCTGGTGGAAGCCGCTATCGCCCAGACCGGCGCGGCGTCCGTCAAGGAAATGGGCAAAGTGATGGGCGTGTTGATGCCCCAGGTCAAAGGCAAGGCCGACGGCAAGCTCGTCAATGAAGTGGTTCGTGAACTGTTAGGGTAGGACAATGGTCGAGGGACTGGCGCAATTCTTAAACCGCTATTTACGCATCCCCTCCGCCCGGACACGGCGCTGGCTCAACCTGGCCGGTATTGCCGGGGCGGCGCTGCTGTTCCTGTTGGCTGCAACTGTGATCGTCGCATTCGACAGTATCTTCGATAGCAGCGGGGATGTGGCCGGGCTGAAGGTGGGGGATACCGCCCCCCGTGAGATTCGCGCCCCGATTGCGCTGCCGCCTTACGTCAGTATCGTGCTGACCGAGCAGCGCCGGGAAGAAGTCCGCAGCAGTGTCCCGGAAATCTATTTTCAACCCGACCCCATGGTTTCCCGACGCCAGACCGATCTTGCCCGCCAGATTCTCGACTATATCGAGAATATCCAGCGTGACTCCTTCGCCACCGAGGCACAAAAAGTTCATGACATCCTGGCGATCACTGACCTCACTTTAGGCGAGACGATTATTGAGCGCATTCTGAATGCGAATATCGAAGACTGGAATAATATTGATGCCCAGGTGATTAACGTGCTGGAGCGGGTGATGCGCGGCGAAATCCGCGAATCGAACCTGCCGAGTATTATCGCCCAACTGCCGACCCAGGTGAGTGTGAGCTTCAGCCCGGAAGAATCCGATGTGATTGTGGCGATTGTTGAAGACCTGCTGCGCCCCAACACCCAACTGAATGCCGAAGCCACCGAAGCGGCGCGGGCAGTGGCGGTGGAAGACATTGAGGTACGGCGCGGCTTTGAACGCGGCCAGATCGTCATCAGCGCCGGGAGCACCATTGATGAAGCGGCTTATGAAGCCCTGGATAAACTGGGTCTGCTGGAGCCGGGCGAACGCCGTTTACAGGAAGTCACACGGGCGCTGCTCACCAGTATTGTCGTCATGGTGCTGGCCGGGCTGTATATTGCGCGTTTCCGCCCGTCCCTCTTCACTTCCACGCAAACCCTCAGCCTGCTGGCGAGCATCTTCCTGCTGGTGCTGTTGGGTGCGCGCTTGATCGCGCTGCAAGGGCAAATCTACCTGTACCCAACGGCGGCGCTGGCGCTGTTGTTTGTCGCCCTGGTTGGGGTAGATATGGCCGTCATCGGCGCGGTGGGGTTGGGGATTCTGTTGGGGATGACACAGGCGAACTCCATCGAAGTCGTCACCCTGGTGATTACCGGCGGCCTGATGGGTGCGCTGACCATGCGCCGTTCCGAACGGCTCAACAGCTACTTCTGGCCTGGCCTTTCCGTCGCGCTCATCAACACCGTGATTGTGACGATTTTCTACCAGGGGACGGCCAACAGCCAGAGCCTGGAGCTTTCCGAACTCATCATCTACAGCATCCTCAACGGCCTGCTGGCTTCGGTAGGGGCGCTGGCCGGGCTGTATATCGTCACGCTGCTTTTCAACCTGCCCACCAGCCTCAAACTGGCCGAACTCAGCCAACCGGGTCAGCCCCTTTTACAGCGTCTGCTGCGAGAAGCGCCCGGCACGTACCAGCACTCGCTGATGGTCGGCAATCTCTCCGAGCAGGCGGCCAACGCTATCGGCGCAGATGCGGCTTTAGTGCGAGTCGCCGCCCTGTATCATGACATCGGCAAAATGCTCAATGCGCCCTTTTTCACGGAAAACCAGGCCGACGGGGTGAACCCGCATGAGGTCCTGAATGACCCGGCCCGCAGCGCCGATATTATCATCAGCCATGTGCTTGACGGTGAAAAGCTGGCACGCCAGTACGGTTTGCCCGCCCGCTTCCGCGATTTCATCCTGGAACATCATGGAACGCGGGTCATGTATTTCTACGATCTGGCAGTTGTCCGCGCAGGCAGCGAAGAAGCGGTGGATATGAGCGAGTACCAGTATCCGGGGCCGCGCCCCCGCACGCGGGAAACGGCTATCCTCATGTTGGCCGATAGCTGCGAGGCAGCAGTACGCGCCCGCAAACCATCCAAAAATCAGGAAATTATAGATACCGTCAACTCGATTTTTGACGACAAGATGCAGACCGGCCAACTGGATGATTCCAGCCTGACATTGAACGATCTTAAGGCCATCAGGAAAGTCATTATTGAGATGCTGCAAGCCGTGTTCCACCCGCGCATCAGCTACCCGGTGACACCCCGGCCACCCAAGACCGAGCCAAAGGTCGAGGCTGTCCCCGCACCCGCAACAGAAAAAACCGGGGAATCACCGGCTGTCGCGCCTGTCGCGCCGCCTCCGCCGCCAGCTACCAGGGTGGAGAAGACAACGACTACCGAAGTGCCGCATGTGAAAACCATGCCGCCCATCGTGCCAACTCCCAGCCCGCGCACATCGGGGGAGATGGCGGCGGCCAGCGAGGCCAATACGGAGGAAGCCCCGCTGCCGGAAGTGCCGCGCCTGCCGCGTTCCGGCGAGCATAAAGCCGTGAAACCGGATAGTGATACCACCAGCAGCAACGGCCTGCCGGACGGGGGGACGAGTGACGTACCAGATCGAAATCCATAACCTGGGGGATTACCCGGTAGACGAAGCCCGGCTGCGCGAAGCGGCGATCACCGTGCTGCAACAGCACCAGGCCATGCCGGAAACCGGGTTAAGTGTGGTGATTGCCGATAACGCCTATGTCCACGCCCTCAACCGCCAGTACCGCGCGGTTGACGCGCCGACGGATGTCCTGTCCTTCCCGGCGGATGCGCCGCCGCCGGAAGTGGACGAGCCGCCCTATGCCGGCGACCTGATTATCGCCTACCCTTACACGCTGGCCCAGGCGGAGCGTGAAGGCCACGACCCCGGCCACAGTTTCGCACTCATGGTGGTGCATGGCACGCTGCACCTGCTGGGCTATGACCATGACGACGACGACGGCTACCGGGCGATGTGGGCGGCGCAGGAAACCGCGCTGCGGGCGCTGGGCATCCCCCTCAATATCGTCCCGGCGCTGGAGAACACGACCGCACACGATGACTCACCCGCAGGAGATACCCCCAAAAAAGACGCTGGATGAACTCACCAGCACGATGCACATTCACCCGGACGACTACAGCGCCTTCATCAGCCCCAACCGGGCGAAAAGCCTGAGTTATGCCCTGGCCGGGTGGCTGTACATGCTGCGCCACCAGAAAAACACGCGCATTATGACGGCGGCCACACTGGTTGTGTTCGGTGTGGCCTTCTGGCTGGGGGTGGAACCGCTGGGCTGGGCGCTGCTGGTCATCGCCATCACCATTGTGTGGATGGCAGAGTTCCTCAACGCGGCGGTGGAGGCCGTCGTCAACCTGGCTTCCCCTGAATACCATCCCATGGCGAAAGTCAGCAAGGATGTCGCGGCGGCGGCGGTGCTGCTGGGCGCGGTGGCTTCCGTGCTGGTCGGGCTGCTGGTACTCGGCCCGCCGCTGCTGGCGAAGTTAGGGTTGTGACCGAGTCGGTTGCATTAACAGGTGACCGAAGCGCATGATGCACAGCAGAAAAGCCGGGTCGCCATACACCAACGCGACACGGCTTCGAATCTTGTGAGAATGTTTGAAATCTGCGTCAGCTAAATCAAAGCGTCCCTTGCTTTACCTTGCATGAGCCAAGATGCTCCAGTTGTTCATCGCAGCTGCGAGACCATATCCAGGATGGCTGCGACTGCTGCTTCTGGCTGGTCAATCTGGATATTGATTTAAGGCCGCCAGTCTGACCAGTCCTGCTTCAAAGTGCCTTTGATTCTGATTCCAACATACAGGCTATTTGTCTCACTTTCTACGTTGAGTGTTTTATGTAGCGAACTATCACAAACTTCCTTCCTTAGTCAGGTAATGCGACTATTGTTTGCCCTCCACTACTGGGGTGATTCGTCAAACGATGAGGGTGAAGGGTCAAAAAGATACGAGCCAGCGCCCAGCCAATGCTAAGGGCTGTTAGTGTCGCAATCACGATAAACGCATCAGGAGCGAACAGGGCAATATCTTCTATGGATGCATTGAACTGAGCCGGCAGGAATATCCAGGCAATGCCCACCGGAAGAATATCTATTGCCAGGGGCAGGTAGAGCCGCGAGAAACGACGGATGCCGTGCGGAGGAAGCTCGCCGCGCTGTTTCCAGCGCTTTATGGAAAAGTAAGACCCTGCGATCCAGAGGGCAGGAATGAGCAGCGCAGCCAGTAGCATTATCTGTGGGATGATGGTTAACGGCGGATTGGTGCTTGCGGTTAAATTGTTTCCAAGAAGTATTTCGGCGACACCTTCAATTGGAACATTGATCATGCCGCCGTTAAGGAATGAGCCAATGTTGACCAATACGACAATCCCGATATGCTGGTCAGGGAGCAGCAGCAGATTGGAGTGGAAATTGCTGACATCCCCGTTGTGCCATATTCTGGTTGATCCTGGCTGCCCTTGAATCACCCATCCCATGCCATACGAACTCAACGTGCTTATGCTGGCAGCCGGAGTGTGGAGTGTGTCAATTCCCTGCGGGGATAAGAGCTGGTTATTGCCATAAGTGCCGCCGTTCAACTGGGCGATTAAATAATGGGTCATGTCTTCAGCCGACGAAATCAGAAACCCCGATGGGGTCATGCGCCGGGGGTAAGGCGCATCGAAGGCGACCGGCCAGAAGAACCAGTACCGATAGCCCGTGGCGATGTCTGCCACTGCTGGATCGGAAAGTGCAGCTGTGCTATGGCTCATCTGGAGTGGAGCAAAGATCGCGGAACGGATGTATTCCTCGTATGAACTGCCGGATACTTCCTGGACGATCAATCCTAGTATGTTGTAATTCTCGTTGGCATATTCGTAGCTTTGGCCTGGCGGCTGACTGAGCTGTATGTCAGATAGATCTCGAACGCCGTTTTCAAGTGCCGTGCTACTCTGGTCGTTGTCTGCGATGCCGTGCCGACCTGCGTAGGTAGGTAGCCCGCTGTTTTGGTTTAACAAGTGGCGCACCGTGATTTGGGCGGATGCCGCTGCATCAATCGTGCGAAACCAGGGTAGATATGTGGTGACAGGCGCATCCAGTTCAATCTTGCCCGCCTCAACCAGTTGCATCACGGCCAGAGCGGTGAAGGATTTCGAGGTTGAACCGAGAATAAGAGGGGTCTGAGGGGTCACTGCTCGCCCATCCGGCCCGGCGATACCATAGCCCTTGAGATAGATAACCTCATCGCCATATACCACACCCAATGCCAGACCGGGAATGTTGGCAATCTGCATTCTGGATTGAATATAGGCATCGATTCGATCTTGATCAACCTGTTGCAGAGGAAAGCTCTGAGCAGACACAACAAGGGCAGGCGAAACCACGGGCAGTATGCCGAGGAGGATCAGGATGCTTACAAGAGCGAAGAAACTTTTCGTGTAGGACATTTTGGCCTCATGAATTGAACTGGGTAGGATCAATAGACCTGTGGCTATCCTCCGACTAGCTGGTGAGATGGAATAGTGTCATACCTCACATTGGGTGTTGTGTGGGGTATGAGCGAATTTCAACCGCACACGAACAGCTTTCGGGATCACGCTGACAGGTGCAGACGATCTGATCGACACAGCGCCAGCACGGGCTTAAACCACCCTCAATCACGGGGACACCCAGCAGCGCTGCGCCGATATGTGCGCGTTCCGGCAGGTCAAACGGAATTAATCCCAGACTGTTATCATACTGGAACGAAAGTTGACCTACCGCTTGGAAGCCCGCCTTTTGCATACCTGCACCGGATGGCAGATTCTCCGGCGCATGGATGATCCAGAAGTGTTCAGCTCGTTCCGCCTGCACAATCGCCAGCAACAGACGCGGATACAATCCTTGCCCTTGCCAGTCCGGCAGAGTTGCGAAATCCCATAAGTAGCGGCTATCTGCGGGTATTGGAAAAACGAGATTTAGCTCTCCGATGGAGGCTTCGCGTGTAGCCACCCAACCGTAGGTCACCGCTGTTCCGTCCATATAACCCATATACGGAATGTGTCCGGCACGCCGCCGCTGCTCAACTTCGGCGACAGTAATATGATTGATGGCTGCCAGTTGTGCGTCATCCGCTGCCAACGCCACCTGAAAGTCCGATAAAGGGGTTAAATCCATCAATGGATCAGAAGCCCACCATGTTGCCAGTGCCATTGTCTACCTCCCAGGTACCTTATGCGCGCCGTAATAATGGGTGTCAGTTATAGCCACTCAGAAGATGCTCATTAAACTCTCTCATCCCTGATTGAGCAGCAGCCTCAGCATTAAAGTGCTGATGAGGCGATGCCCAAGATGATGAGGACGATCAGCAGAAAGAAGAGTACGGTTTGCGGCAAGGTCCGGGCGAACATCTGCGTTTGTTTCTTGCCAATGACAAGACCGAAAAATACCAGCATGTTCGATGTAATAAGTACCAGGATGAATATTGGCACGAACGTCAGCACTGACGACTGGAAGGCAGTCAGCAGCAGCGCGACACCGGACAGCAGCAACACGCCTGTCAGTTGGTGCCAGGGCACATAGACGCTGAGATAGGTTTCAGGATCAGTGGCGTTGAGTGCTGGTACTGTGAAGACGCGGCGTTCTCCCCATATAGCATGGGCGACAGACAGCAACACCAGCAGCAAACCCGCGATAAGAAAATAACCGTTCATATTCCAATTCCTTACATCATTTAATCGAACGTTCTTAGAACCATCACAATGCTTAAGCAGCGCTTCTACGCGTAGACAATCATTATGGCCGTTGCTTATACAGCTACGCCTTGTTTGAGACAAAGTAACGGGTACTTTGCCTCAAGATGCTCAATTTACTGTGCTTAACGAAGCTGCGCGACCATATCCAGGATGGCAGCGACTGCCGCCTCTGGCTGGTCAATCTGGATATTGTGTCCGCTGTTCTCTAAAACGATCTGCTGACTATTAGAGGACAATTGAAGCAGCTCAGCCTGCCAGGTCTGCCAGCCTGCCTGCTCATCTATGGTACCAGTCAGAACAATCAGCGGCAAATCGCCGAAGGACTTGATTGCATCCGCCTGAGCCAAACTTTCTTGCAAATCCGCGCCTTCGTCCGCCCACGCCTGGACAGATCGTGGAGTCACGGAGAAAGCTATAAAAGCAGCCTTTGCCTCCGGCGGTAGATCTCGAACAAATCCTAGTGGCTCGGCTAACAAACGCACTAATCCGATACGCGCTAACAGAGAGGGAAGCGAGACTCCGCCGGATTGGGAGGGAGTTCGGGATTCTATTTCTGAGGGAGGCCGTGTCATCTGTTTGGGGCTCATCGAATCGATCAGCACGACCCCCGCGACTTCTGTTGGATAATTGTGCGTAAAAACCCGCACAGGTAAACCGCCCAGCGAGTGGCCGGCCATCACATAAGGTCCCGCAATATTGGCTTGCTCAAGCAGGGTATGCAGTTCTGCGGCAATTTGCTCGGCGTTCCGGGGCAGTGGGCCAGCCTCGCTGTACCCCATGCCCGCTCGATCATAAGTACAAACTCGTGTGGTCTTTGCCACCTCCGCCTGAACCACACTCCACGCGAGAGACCAATCGCCCCATCCCGCATCAATGATTACGGTGGGACTGCCAGTACCTGTGCAGTTGATATGCAGGCGATAGCCGCCCACGTCTACCATTTGGCCGGGAGGGGGATAAGCCTGTATGTCGGCAGCTTCTGCTACCGACTCGTAAATAGTTCCTGCCAGAATCAATCCCACCACCAGAACTACAAACACGCCTAGCCAGCGGAGACAGCCACGGCCTCGGCGTTTTGGTATATCCACCATTTCTGTTTGACTTTGATTGCTCATTGTTGTTCCCTTTATGATCGATGACGACCTGATTCGAAATTCAGGAGAAGGAGAGTAAGCGTGCTGTGCTGTTCTGAATACTCGCTTATCTGAACAATTGCCATTTGGTATCGCTATGCTATGTTTTGCACCGCATCCGCCAGACGTACCATTTCTGCGCTGACATCCCACAGCTCTTTAGCGACTTCCATATCAGTCGCCCGGGGAGACGATTGGGTTACTTTGCAATCCACGAAGTATTTTCCGGTCATGCTTTGTACCTCTGGTGAAGATGCCAGGTAGATCGACGTTTCCGCACCTTTTTCCGGGGAACGTGCAAAGAGCGGTACAACTACCCGAATAAGTTTCATGAGAAGGCCAGGATTATTCTTCCCGAAGCCTGTACTCACAAAGCCCGGATGCAGCGCATTGACCGTAACCCCGTTTCCTAGGCGGCGGGACAATTCCATAGTAAACAGGATATTCGCCAGTTTTGAATTACCATACGCGCTGGTGCCATATTCCCGCTCGCCCTGAAGGTTGTCGAACTCAATTTTGCCGCTTGAATGTGCATCCGATGCCACATTGATGATGCGTGCCGGGGCGCTGGCTTTGATCGTATCGAGGAGCAAATTGGTCAACAGGAAGTAAGCGAGATGATTGAGTGCAAACGTCATTTCGATGCCATCCGCACTGAATTGACGCTGCATGAAGACCCCACCCGCATTGTTGAGCAAGACATGAAGGTGTGAATATTTACTCTTGAACTCGTCCGCTAGCCGTCGAACTTCCTGCTGTGACGACAAATCTGCTATCAGTGAATCTACTGTGTTATTACCACTTTCTGTGCGGACTTCCTCAACCACCCTGGCGGTTTTCTGAGCATCCCGCCCAACAATGACAACGGTTGCGCCCATTCGGGCGAGTGCCAGAGCCGTACTTTTCCCGATACCGTTCGTGCCACCTGTAATTAGGCAAATCTTACCCTGCATCGTCATCATGTATCTCCTGTTTCCTGCGGTTTGCATTTCTCTCCATGCCAGATGTCGAGGTATCTGGCACGGACATTTCATCGTGACAGGTGCGCAAGGAGTCAGGTTTAGTTGCTCTGTGCCACACCGAGGACGACTTTTCCCTGGACATGTCGGTCTTCAACATACTCGAGTGCCGCCGCTGCCTCGCTTAAGGGGTAGCATTTGTCAATGAAAGGGGTAACTTTGCCGGTTTCCAGTAGTTCTTTCATAAAGCCCAGATCCGTCAAATTTGCACCTGCCATCAAGGTCAGAAATGTTTGACCCTTGCTCTTGGACATCAACGATCCCAGAAGCATCGCTCGGAAGAGACCGGATGTGGAACCTCCAGCGAAGACATAAATTCCCGAGGAGCTTAAGATACGTTTGTATTCTGAAAACGGACGATACGCTGCTGCATCCAGAATTAGATCATAGTGCTGACCACTCCGGGTGACATCTTCTTGGGTGTAATCAATCACATGATCTGCCCCAATCGAGCGTACCATATCGGTTTTCTTCGTACTGCACACGCCGGTTACTTCTGTGCCGAATGATTTGGCAATCTGCACTGCAAACGAACCTACACCACCAGATGCACCATTAATCAGAACCTTTTGACCGGGCTTGATCTGGCCTTTATTACGAAGACCTTGTAGAGCGGTGACTCCTGCGAGGGGCACAGCAGCTGTTTGCTCGAATGTTATATTCATCGGTTTTAACAACAGGGCATTTTCATTCGCACACACATACTCGGCAAAAGCGCCCCAACCACATCCAGATAAATCCCCAAAGACTTCATCACCCGGCTTAAACTGCTGGACATCTTTGCCGACCGCTTCAACCCGTCCAGCAACGTCAGCTCCGGGTATCGTCTTTGTTGGTTTTAGAAGTCCGGTACTCATTCGGGCCAGAAATGGATCAGCTCTGATGAGATGCAATTCAGCGGAATTGACGGATGATGCGTGGACTTTTATCAGGACTTCATCGTCCCTGGGAGTCGGCCTTTCGACCTCTTTAAGCCGAAGTACATCTAAAGGGGCTCCGTACTGTGTGTAGATCATTGCTTTCATGTTGGAGTTCATTTTACTATTCCTTGTTTTGATCAGTTTTGAGCGTTTCCTTGACTTGAATTTGAATATGGCTGTTTACTGTTTGGTGGTATTGCCTGGTTGATTTCAATACAACTGATCGACGACCCGCTTCACCATCCCTAAAGAGTGCGGCGCGTGCCACATGCGGAGCGCCGCAAAGACGTGCTGGATAACATCAATCTCCAGCCTGGACAGGTCAAGTTGAACCCCCTGTTCTGTCAGCACCTAGTTGCCCTGCCGAGAGAGCGTGTGGATTGAGAATTATACTCGATTTAATTGATTGTGGTTTGTCGTGAAGGGTACGAGAGGGAATATTGTCCACGATGACAATATGGAGTGAATATACCACGTCACTGATGTAAGGGCAAATATCACACCAAATACCCTGGCGTTTTATACGCAGGTGATTTGGGAAGTTGGTATAAGGAGGCTGTTCGCTGATTCAACCAGCAAACAGCCCCATTGAACGAGGCTTACAGGAACATCTTAGCCGGGGGACTTCATCCCCTGGCAGCAAAGTTAGGGCTGTGATCGAGTCTACTTCAGCACGCCGCGCCGGATGAGCAGTTTCTCCAGTTCCACGCCCCAGAACACTACCGTACTCAGCACGAAACACAGCGCCAACTGTTCCAGCGTGAGCGGATTGGTGTGGAACAGGGTGTTCATGAACGGCGCGTAGACCGCCACAAGCTGCACCGCTATCGTCGTCACCACCGCGCCCAGGAGCAGGCGGTTGCTGAAGAAGTTCAGACTGAAGAATGACTCGCGGTGCGAACGCAGCCCCAGCGCGTGTCCCATCTGAGCAACCGTCAGGAACATAAAGACCATCGTATTCCAGGCCGGTTGGCCGTTGGCGGCGGCGAGGTTATTCACCCATGCCCAATACCCCAGCGCCACGCCGCTGATACCCAGCAGCGCCCCCACCAGCAGGATATGCCGCCCCAGACCACGCCCGAACAGGCTTTCATCGGGCGCATACGGCGGGCGGTGCATACTGCCTTTTTCCGCTTTTTCGACGCCCAGCGCCAGCGCCGGCACGCCGTCGGTAATCAGGTTCATCCACAGGATTTGCAGTGTCGTCAGCGGGATGCTCATCCCGGCGATCAACTGTGTCACCAGCAGCACCAGCAGTTCACCGGTATTGCTGGCGAGCAGGTACTTAACGAAGCGGCGCACATTGTCGTAAATCGTGCGGCCTTCCTCTACGGCGCTGACAATCGTGGCGAAGTTGTCGTCCAGAATCACCATGTCCGACGCCTCCTTCGAGACTGCCGTCCCGGTGATGCCCATCGCCACGCCGATATTACTGCGTTTGAGGGCGGGCGCATCGTTCACGCCGTCCCCCGTCATGGCGACCACATGCCCCCGGCTTTGCAGCGCCCCCACAATATTCAGCTTGTGTTCCGGCGACACACGGGCGAACACCGGCACCTGCTCAACCTGCGCGGCCAGTTCCTCCAGTGTCATCTGGTTGAGATCGTGACCGGTCAGCACACGGTCGCCCTCCTGAGCAATGCCCAGTTCGCGGGCGATGGCGTAGGCGGTCAATGGATGGTCGCCGGTAATCATCACCGGGCGGATACCGGCTGTCCGGCAGACCTGTACCGCGTCACGCACTTCTTTGCGGGGCGGGTCAATGATGCCGACCATGCCGACGATCACCAGGTCACGCTCGACCGCTGCGGCGTCCGTCCCGGTGGGGAGTGTCTCCAGGTGGCGGTATGCCAGCCCCAGCACGCGCAGTCCATCCTGGGCAAGCTGGTTGTTCGTGTCGCCGATGCGCTCGCGCAGTTCCGGCGTGAGTGGGGTAACCTGCCCGCTCAGCCATACATAACTCGCCACCGTGAGCAGCGAATCCACCGCGCCTTTGGTGAAAGCGACATACGGACTGCCACTGTTGACCAGCAGTTCCGCGATAGCGCGTTCATACCGGCCCGCTTTGGCGTATTCGCGCAGGCTGTGTACCGTCGTCATACGCTTGCGATCCGAGTCGAACGGCAGTTCCGCGACACGGGGAAAGGCCGCGTCCAGTTGCGGCTTGAGGAGGCTGAAGCGCGCCCCGGCCACGACCAGCGCCGTCTCGGTTGGGTCGCCAATCGTGGTATAGTCGCCCACGCCTGAGCCATTCTGTTCAAGTATGGAATCGTTGCACAAGGCACTGCCCGCCAGCAGCAGCGCCTGGGCCGCGTTGCGCGATACCACGCCGCTGCCGTTGAGGTTGAGGAGAGCGGGCATCCCCTCGTTCACGACATCGTCAATCTGCATCGTGTGTCCGGCCACGTCCACCACAGTTACCGTCATCCGGTTTTCGGTAAGTGTGCCGGTTTTGTCGGAAGCGATGGTCGTCACCGAGCCGAGCGTTTCGACGGCGGGCAGCTTGCGGATGAGCGCGTTACGGCGCAGCATCCGTTGTGCGCCCAGCGCCAGGGCAATCGTCACGACAGCCGGCAGACCTTCCGGCACGACAGCGACGGCGATGGCAACGGCGTTGAGCAGCACGTCTTCCAGCGTTTGTCCGGTGAGCAGGCCGATCAAAAAGGCCAGCCCCATCACGGCGACGGCAGCATAGATCAGCACCAGCCCTAACTCATCCATACGGCGTTGCAGCGGGGTTTTTTCTGATTCTACGGTCTGAATCAACTCGGCAATCCGCCCTAGTTCGGTATTCATGCCGGTTTCGACGACCACCGCCTCGCCGCGCCCGTAAGTGACGGACGTCCCCATATAGAGCATATTATGACGATCCCCCAGCGGAGCATCGGCCTCGGTCAAAGCCTGGGGAGTCTTGTCTACCGGCTGCGATTCACCCGTGAGGGCGGCCTCCTGAATACGCAGGTTGGCGGATTCGTGCAACCGCAGGTCTGCCGGGATGATGCTGCCGGCTTCAAGCAGCACCATATCGCCCGGCACAAGATCACGCGACTGCACATCCAGCACCCGGCCATCACGCCGCACCCGAACCAGCGGCGCGGCCATTTTCTTGAGGGCGGCCATCGCTTGCTCGGCCCGGTATTCCTGCACCACGCCCAACACGGCATTCAGGATGACAATGGCGCCAATGGCGATCACGCTATCCGTCTTGCCCAAAAATGCAGAGACGACGGCGGCGAAAATCAACAGGAGCACCAGCGGATTTTTCATCTGCTCCAACAGAATTGCCAGCGGGCTTTTCAGACCATGTTCAACCAGTTCGTTCGGGCCGTACTGCGCCAGGCGGGTTTGGACCTGGGAGCCAGTCAGACCCTGGGCGGGGTTACTCTCCAGGCGCTCGAGAACTTCCCCGGAAACGGTCAAATGCCAGGGCTGTTTGGGCGTATCCTGACGTGCAGGTTTTGCAGCAATCATGTATGTCATCCTCAAGGTTAGTGGCAAAAAAAAGACCAACACGTCCCCCCTTGCGAGAAAGGGAATGTCGTGCTGGCCTATGTCGCAACCAGTCCACCTGCACGGCGCAGGGCTACTCTTTGCTCAATCTGCCATATTTGTATTACATAACACGATAACAGACTATCGCAGGTAATCACCCCCCAATATTTGGGGGAATCTGCGTTACTCGAACACCGTATTCAGGTCACTGTCCACTGTCAGCACAATGACCCGTTCACCGGTCTTGGTACTCATGTCGGTGTGCAGGCTGACCAGTTGGCAGCCGGTAACACCGTGTACGATTTCCACCAGAGCCGGGCGGGAGCTTTCAAACAGACGGCGGCGTGTTTCCTTGACCAGTTCGCGGTTCGCCGGGTTTTCTGCAAGCCGCACTTCGGCAGGCGTGAGGATGCCGCGCAGCCGCACGATGATCATATCGTTGAGAAAGAAGGTGCGCGCATCCGACGGGCCGCGCCCCAGGTACTCTCTTTCCAGTTTGATGATAGCTTTCGTAAATTCCGCCTCGGCTTCACCCTGCGTCTTTTTTCTCATCGCGCCCCCTCTTAGACGACCGTTCGAGTTGTTCATACCGGATTCAGACTGTAACATGCTTTACCATGTGTAAACCATGTGTAAAAAGTCCGCAAGATTATGGTGAATTTTACCTGAGAAAGAGCACTGTAAAAGGAGAACCTGTGATATAAGTACATCTTGTGTAACTATTCACAAGCGGGGTTTATGATGCGAAAATTCAAATGGCGCTGGCTGCTGCTGGCACTGGTTATGCTACTGGTTATGCTATTGTCCGGTTTCGTTATTTGGGCGAGCGATGCACTTCAGCCCATGGACGAAGCCCTGACAGCCCTCCAACCGGATTCCCAGATTGACATTATGACTGAAAACGGCTGGTATGTTTTCCGTCCAGTCGGGGAAAGTGCGACAACGGGTCTGATTTTCTATCCCGGTGGTAAAGTGGATGCGCGGGCTTATGCGCCCTATGCGCGAGAGATTGCCGGGCAGGGGTACCTGGTGGTTATTACGCCTATGCCACTGAATCTGGCGGTTTTTGGCGTAAATACAGCCAACGATGTTATTGCAGCGTTTCCCGAAATTCAGCGTTGGGCTGTGGGTGGGCACTCGCTGGGCGGCTCGATGGCGGCACGCTATGTACAAGCCAATCCAGCCACCATGGATGGCTTAGTATTATGGGCATCGTATCCCGATATTGATCTCTCCACGCTGCCAATCAGCGCCGTATCTATCTACGCGACACAGGACGGGCTTGCCCAAGTCGCTACAGTCGAGAATTCCGCCACACTGTTACCGGCAGATGCCGTTTTCGTCTCGATAGAAGGCGGCAATCATGGGCAATTTGGCTGGTATGGTGTGCAGTCGGGCGATAACCCCGCTGCGATCAGCCGAAGCGATCAGGAAAAGCAGACGGTACAGGCCACCGTTGATCTGCTGACTCGTCTGGGGCCTCCTCCCGCGAATCAATAATCCCGGCAGCATTATAACAGGCTTCGGCCTGCGTGGGGACACCCACAAGCGTGTCTCTGAAGCAGAAGACCCCGGACGATAGGCTGATGTGGGTAGAACCAGGTCGGCGGACGGGGTTTTTCTTATGCTGATTGCACAAAGTTTTCCTAAAAATTCATGAGTGCAATCGCCGCCATATCCAGCCAGCTAAAGCCGAAACCAATGGTTTACCAACGTTATATTAAGCATCGTGTCCAGTATAATCGCCTGTTCGCTGCCGAATCCACTGGATTCACCGGTCTGACAGCCGCTATGATTTGTACAAAACAACCAGTTATGGATAGGCATGATTACTACTCTTTATACAAAAGGCTATGTCATTATGCCAGATTCGGCTATACTGGTCATAAGTGTTAAGGTTTGGACATTGTCGTTTTAAAATGATGGTTATGATTTTAAGGAGACTGTCTCCCTATGGTGGCTGCACTCAAAAACCGCATTTCCCCTACACATGATCTGATTAACCCCTATGAAACCGCACTTGAGCAGTATGAACGCGCTACCAAACGTCTGGGTATTGATGAAAATGTAGTCGAATACATGAAGTGGCCGCACCGCGAACTGACCGTGAATTTCCCGGTCAAGCGCGATACCGGCAAAATCGAGATGTTCACCGGCTACCGCGTGCATCACAGCACGGTGATGGGCCCTTCCAAAGGTGGTATCCGCTTCAGCACCGATGTCACCCTGGATGAAGTCCGGGCGCTGGCGATGTGGATGACCTGGAAGTGCGCCCTGGTCAACCTGCCCTATGGCGGGGCGAAGGGCGGGGTGCTGGTAGACCCGAAAGCCCTCAGCCTGCGTGAGATCGAATCCCTCACCCGCCGCTACGCTTCCGAACTCATCCCCCTGATTAGCCCGCATTCCGATATTCCAGCGCCCGACATGGGGACAACCCCGCAGATGATGGCCTGGATTATGGATACCTACAGTATGACAGTCGGCTATGCGGTCCCGGCGGTGGTCACGGGTAAGCCCATCAATATCGGCGGCAGCCAGGGACGGGCGGAAGCCACCGGGCGTGGTGTGATCGTCACCATGATGGAAGCGCTCAAACGGCACGGGCGCACTGTGAAGGAAGACATCCGCCTCGTGATCCAGGGCTTCGGCAACGTCGGTTCGCACGCCGCCGCCTATGCCTACGACCTGGGCTATAAAGTCCTGGCCGTCAGCGATGTGAACGGGGGTATCTACAACCCCAACGGTCTGAATGTCCCGTCGGTGCGCTCCTATGTCGCGGAAACCGGCGGCCTGAGCGGGTATCCCAACGCCGAACCGGTTACGAATGAAGAACTCCTGCTGCTGCCCTGCGAAGTGCTGATCCCGGCGGCGATGGAAGGGCAGATTACCGGCGAGAACGCGGCCAAATTGCAGACGCAGTTCATCGTAGAAGGTGCCAACGGCCCCACCAACCCGGAAGCTGACGACATCATCAATGAACGCGGCATCTTCCTTGTGCCGGATATTCTGGCGAATGCGGGTGGCGTCGTCGTGTCGTACTTCGAGTGGGTGCAGGACTTACAGGCCTTCTTCTGGGATGAAGAAGAGATTTTCCGCCAATTGGAGCGTATCCTCGTCAAGGCGTATGACGCGACAGTGCGTACCGCTGAAGAATACAACGTGGATATGCGGACAGCGGCGCAGATGACCGCTATTAAGCGGGTGGCCGAGGCCCTGATGACACGCGGCTTCTACCCGTAGGCCATTACGACGCCGAAAATGCCACAACCGAATTGACCAACCTGCCCGAATCGGGCGGGCTGTAGGGGAGAGTCCGCGCACTCTCCCCTTGTGATTCCTACCCCACGACCCGCGCCCCCTGTGTTACAATCACCCTGTGTTTTCACGGTTATCCCCTGGAGCGTCCGGCATCGTGCGCTGGTTCATCCTCATTCTGCTGACTCTGCTGGCCGCCTGCCAGCCTGATACGGCGGCGGAAACGCCCCCGGCGTCGGTGCAGATTCTCGTCTTCTGGCAGCCGGTGACCGGTACGCTGGCGGCGGGGGAGACGCACCTGTGGCAGTTTGTCGGTCAGGGTGGCGACTCGATCAGCCTCCGCGTGGTCGGGCCGGGCGCGATCCTCACGCTGGCGCTGCTCGACAGCGGCGGTATTCGGTTGGGCGAGGGGGACACGATTGAAACCACACTCCCGGCCAGCGGGGTATACACGGTGCAGGTACAGGCCGATGCGGCGGTGGCCTATACGTTAGGCCTGGGCTACACGGATCGGCCCAATCCGGCGGAGGCGACGCCGACTCCGCTGCCGCAGGTTGTCGGTATCCCCACGCCGACTCCGCCCGCTGATGCCGCCCTGGGGACATTTACCGGGTTTCTCACCAGCGGCGAACCCCGCGACGGGGCGTTAGCCAGCGACGAACGCCACCTCTACACCTTTGAAGTCACTGCCGGGACGGTTGTCACGATTCGTATGGGGCGGCTTTCCGGGGCGCTTGATCCGTTGCTCGCGCTCTACGACCCACAGGGGGGCATCATCGCGCTGGATGACAACAGCGGTGGAGGCAGCGAGGCCGTCCTCCGCAATATCCGCCTGTTCCAGGATGGTGTGTACAGTATCCGGGTGGCGGGCGCGGGCTTCCCCGGCAGCTACCGGCTGAGTCTGCTGGCGGCGGCAGAACCGCTGCCGGTCACGCCGGTTGCGTCGCGCGTCCCGATCATGGCGGCAGCCGGTTTCGTCAGCGGAGAACGCTACGTATTTTACCCGTTTCAGGGATTGGCCGGGCAGCAGGTGCAGATTCAGGTGATCGCCCGCCCTGGAGGCGACCTCGACCCGGTGGCCGTACTCCTCGCCCCCGATGGCGCGGAGATTGCCAGCGGCGACGACAGCCCGGACGACCTCAATCCGCGATTCATCGCCAGCCTGCCCGCTGACGGCACCTATACCGTCCGCGTGACCGGGTACCTGAGCAGCGGCGACTTTACCTTAACGGTAGACCGCGTTATACCGTAGCTTCGATACGCGAATTTGTTTTATTCACCTCCTCTGCTTACTGCGGTCATTTTCCTCTCAGCCATTGGTGGAGGGGAGGGAGAACCACAGGTTCTGAAGGGTGAGGTTCGTTACACTGTAAAGGGTTTCCCATGATTTTGAGAACGATGTTCACAGCACTGTATATCCTTGTTTCCACCGCCCTGCCTGCCCTGGCGCAGGCCACACCCCAGCCCGACCCGGTGCAGGCATGTCGCCAGTTCATCCCGGAAGGCCAGGCATCCCTGCTGGAACTTGACCCGCCGGTTATTGAGATTGTCGCCCCGGAAAATAACACCGTCGTCCAGGGCGACCAGATCGCCATCACCATAGACTGGCAGAACTTCGTCCTGGGCGACGAGAATCACTGGCATGTATGGGTGGACGGCCAATTACTGGGTATGATCTATGAACCGGCGACGCTGCTCAGTTTGCAGCCGGGGACACACCAGATTTGCGCCGCCCTTGCGAACTCCCTGCACGGCACGGTTGGCAAGGCCACCGGCATTCAGATCGAGGTGGAAGCCCTCGCGCCCGGCGCACCGACTCCGACTATGCCTGCTGTCGTGGGCGAAATTGTGACTGAACCGCTGTTTGGTGTCACCCAGATTGTTCTGCTGATCGGGGGCGGCCTGCTGGCGGCGCTGGTCGGTTGGTGGGCCGGGCAGAAATTGGCGCGGCGGCCTGTGGACAATATTCAAAAAAGGTGAACATTATGGCGTTCGGTGGAAAATTGCCGGTAAAACTGTTGATGGGCACGGCGCAGGTTGCTTCTATGACCTGGCCGGTGGCGTCAGCCCTTTTCCCGGAAAAACTTGAAGTAGATGATAATCAGGCATTGTGGGTAAGGCAGTCGCCGCCCTACACGCCGGGCGAACCGCTGCGCCGGACGATTGACGTGGATTTGGCGATCATCGGCGGGGGCTTCACCGGCGTTTCGACGGCCTACCACTTCAGCCGCCGCTATCCCGAAAAACGGGTCGCCCTGCTGGAGGCGAAAAGCCTGGCGAATGGGGCGAGTGGGCGCAACGGCGGGATGCTGCTCAACTGGTTGAGCGACCATACCGGATACAGCGACGACATGCTGGCGAAGGTGTATCACATGACGAGCCAGGGCATTCAGATGATGGTAGACATCATTAAAGAACATAACCTGGATGTGAGCTACCGGCTGGACGGCACGCTGCATACCTATACCGATCCCGCGCGGGCGGAAGCAGCCCACGCCGAAACCGAACACCTGAATACACTCGGCGTCCCCGGAAAATACCTTGATTCGGCGGCGCTGCGCGAGAAGCTCAATGTACAGGGCGTCTACGGCGCAGTGCTTGACCCCGGCACCGGCCAGATCAACGGAGCGCAGTTGGTGCGCGGCCTGCGCCCGGTGCTGGTCGCGGGCGGCGTAGAAATCTACGAGGGGACTCCCGTGCTGAAAATCCGCGAGGGCAGCACCATCACCCTGACCACGCCGGAGGGCGAAGTGCGGGCGAAAGCCATCATGCTGGCGACAAACGGCTACACCGGCAAACTCGGTTACTTCCAGGACGCAGTGTTCCCGCTGCATTCGCATGTCTTCGCCACCGCTCCCCTGACCGCTGAGCAGCAGGCCGCGCTAGGCTGGCACGCATTCGCCGGGTACAGCGACGACTTAGACCGCATCTCGTATTCAGTCGTCACCCGCGAAGGCAATATTGTCTTTGGCGGCGGCAGCAACCAGTCTTACGCCTACCTCTTCAAGAACCGCACGGCTTACCCTGGCACGCCCGATTCCGCCCCGCGTTCATTCGCGAAGATGCGCGACACCATGACGCAGTATTTCCCGCAGACCCCCGGCCTGCCCATCCAGCACCGCTGGACAGGGACGCTTGGTATCACGCTGCGGCGTAACTGGCTGCTGGGCGTGCGTGGCGAACACCGCAACGTGTACTATTCAGTGGGCTACTGCGGGCATGGCGTGACGCTGGCGAACGTGGCCGGGAAGATCATCACGCAGATGATTTCCGGCGACGATGACGCCTATCGTGGGCTGCCCTTCTACCAGGCCAGCTACGGGCGCATCCCGCCGGAGCCGTTCCGCTGGATAGGCTATCAGTTCTTCACCCGGCTGACCGGCAAATCCCCGCGTATCTAAGGAGACAGGGCAATCGCATCAAAATGGGAATTTCAATTTGATATACACTTCTGGCTTTTTTACCCCCTCTAAATCTCCCCCGCCAGCGGGGTAGACTTGTTGGTCTGTTTGACCAGCCCCCTCCCCGTTTGCGGCTTGGGGAGGGGGCAGAAAAGACTATTTTTGTGTAGAGTGAATTTGATGCAATCGCCGTGCCTAAGGAGTCCATTCACCTGCCAAATCGCGCTGGAAGCGGGTAGAATATTACACATCTTACATTGACGACCAACAAAGCGAGGCAAACATGGCTTTTTCGGATATTGCCGGGGTCATCCTGGATATGGACGGCGTGCTGTGGCGCGGTGATGAGCCGCTGCCGGGCATGGTTGATTTCCTGGGCATGTTGCAGGGGCGCGGGCTGCCCTTCGTGCTGGCGACCAATAACAGCAGCAAAACCCCGGCGAACTATGTGGAGAAACTCAAACGGCTGGGCGTCCCCAGTGTGCCCGAACGGCAGATTGTGACATCCGGCATGGCGACAGCCACCTATCTACAGGATCGCTCCCCGGCTGGCACCCGGATTCATGTGTTGGGCGGCGACGGGCTGCGCCAGGTTATGCAGAATGCGGGCTTCGCCCTCGCGGATTCGGATGTCGAGTACGTAGTGGTTGGGATGGACACGGCCCTGACCTATGACACACTCAAGCGGGCGGCGCTGCTCATTCGCCAGGGGGCGGCCTTTATCGGTACTAACGGGGATCGCACGTTTCCCTCACCAGAAGGGCTTTTACCCGGCGCGGGTAGTATCCTGGCGGCGTTGGAAACAGCCACCGACCAGCAGCCTGTTATCATTGGCAAACCGTATGAACCGATGTTCCGGGCGGCACTCACTGTCCTCGAAACGCCGCCGGAAGATACCCTGATGATCGGAGACCGGCTGAGTACCGACATCTCCGGGGCGGTGTATCTGGGACTGGCGACGGTACTGCTGCTTTCCGGTGTGACCCAGCGCCACGAACTGGATAACGGCGACATCCAGCCGGATTGGGTGTACGATAACCTGGCGGCGCTGCTGGCCGATTGGGATTAAGTCCCGGCTCAGGGGTTTTTCAGGAAATATTTACTTATCCAAACATTCAGGCCTGGGCAGCCCGGCCTGAACCGAAAACACATGCTTATGACCTCTCGCATGGCGATTTTCCGGGCGCGTTGGTGACATATTCACAAACCCGTACCCGGTTTATGCGGGGCGCAATAGAAACCTTAATTTGCAAATTTCCGATTTTGTGGAGTAAAATGCCGCTTGTGTGTTTTCCCCAAAAGGGTACAAGGGGACACAATCGGAAACTAATACAGTCAAGCGAGTAAACGTCCAAGCATGAGAGCAAACCCGACAGTCATTCGCCTCACCCGTTGGCAAAACAGCCAGCATCCTAGTTCGTCGTTAATCACCCGCATGATGCAAAAAGAAGGGCTTCGTCCCTATCTGTGGAATAACACCCCCAATCAACGTTATGGGGTGCGCAGTCACGGGTATGCCAAAGTCCTGTATGTCGTGGATGGCGTACTGGAAATCACGCTGCCCGATAGCAACCAGCGGTTGAGCCTGCGCTCTGGTGATCGGGTCGAAATCCCGGCAGGTGTCCGGCATGGCACAATTATCGGCAGCAAAGGCGCGGTGTGCATTGAAGCGGCAGTAAACAACGCCCGCTGATACCCCACCACAGCATAATAGTCAGTTGATAAAACCCGGCCATCCGGGTTTTTGTTTTGCATCTGCGGCAGCCAGCATCCCCACCGCCTCGGCGCCTCCCCACATATCCTGGCGCCAAATAGTGAACAAATGTTCTAACAAATAGTCACCCTTTCTGCCACGTTTTGTGCTATGAATCTTATACCTTCACATCATGTCCACCTTCGACTCCGGACTCAGCACGCCAGACTCTCAAAGGATCGCCTATGCACCCCATTGCCACCTTACACGCCCTGCGCCAGCACCTGGGCATGGCCGACGACGAAACCAGCGACGATAACCGCTTGTTCGCCGCGCTCCTGGCCGCCTCCGCCTATATCGAGCGGGCAACCGGGCGACGCTTCGTCCCGCGCCGGGCTACCGTGCCGCATACCGCCTGGAACAGCCGCGAACTTCTGTTAGACGATGACCTGCTCGAACTCCTGGCGCTCACCAACGGCGACGGCAGCGCCATCCCCCCCACCGAGGTCATCATCCAGCCCGCCGAAGGGGTGATCGTCGCGCTGCGCCTGATCGGTGGGAACACCTTCACCTGGGAGACAACGCCGCTGAATGCCATCAGCATCACCGGAATCTGGGGCTGGCACGAAGACTGGGACTCCGCATGGCGTAACAGTGGCGACACCGTAGGCGATGATCCCTTCGCCGCCAGCGCCGCCGTCCTGACCGTGAACGATGCCGATGGCACAGACGCCGCCCACACAGCGCCCCGCTTCCAGGTTGGGCAGACACTCCGCATCGGCGACGAATACCTCCGCGTACTCGTGGTGGACGCCGCCGCGAACACCCTGGGCCTACAGCGCGGTGTGGATGGCACGACCGCCGCCGAACATGCTCAGGGGACTGCCATCTACACCTACCAGCCGCCCGCTGACGTGACTCTCCTGGCCGTGCGCTATGCGGCCTGGCTCTACAAAGAACCGGACTCCGGCTCATTCCAGGCCGCGCCGGAGGAGATGACCGCCGCCCTCGCTGCCCTGCGCCGCCTCCGTGTGAAGGGGTTGGAAGCGTGAGGGGTAATTATCGCAGTTCCGAATTCGCGGGCGCAATGTATTGCGCCCTACAAATCCCTTATTTTAGGGTGATTCTGTAGGGGCGACCACATCGGGTCGCCCGGTTTTTCTCCGTATTTGATCGTGAAACCGCATTATCACGCCCGGAAGTCGAAATTGCTAAAACAGCTAACAGCCAGCGGCTAACGGCTAATGGCTAACAGCTGATAACCAGAAAGCGAACCTACCCATGTCTTTCCGCACCGCCTTAACCAACCTGGCCGCCCTCACTGTGGCCGGAGTTACCGCCAACTATGACGTGGATTCCGTACCCGATGAACTCAACCGGGTACAGCTTCCGGCTCTATTGGTGCTGCCCGGCGATACCCAGGAAAACCGCCTGTTCCGTGACCGGGGTGAAGGATTCCAGGCCTTGGCCTTCAGCGCGGGGGCACAAACCGTCACCTATACCGTCACCCATCTGCTGCTGGTCGCCCCGGTAGGCACACGGCGTGGCACACGTGCTCACCTGCCCGACCTGATAGACCGCATGGATGCCTATTTCACGGCGCTCGGCGAGGATATGCTGCTGGGCGGGGCACTGCGCGAACCGGCGCATGTCAAAGTTGAGCCGGGCATCTTCCAGCATGGCCTGGTCGCCTATCACGGCTGCGCCTTCCGCCACACCTGGGTGATTGAGGCCTAGCCCCATGACGACCACCTACACCATCACCCTCGATAGCGCCGATGATGGCAGCTTCAGCGCCGACCTCAGCGCCGCCACGCTCAAAGCCAAATGGTGGTTGGGTATGACCGAGCCGTTTGCCGCCATTGCCGCCGTTGCGACAGCCGAAATCCTGCTGCAAAACCCCGCACGCGCCCTCTCGCCGGAAGTCACCGCCGGACTCATGCCCGGTACGCCGCTGCGTATCCAGGCGGATGACGGCAACGCGGTACATACCCTCTTTACGGGTTTCATCACCCGTGTCGAACCGCTGCCGGGTGACCAGGGGGCGCGTACTGCGGTTATCCACGCCGCCGGGCCGGAAACCGAGCTGCACACGACGGCAGTCCGCCTGCCGCCCCAGGTGGCACGCCGCGCCGACGAGACGATAGCCAGCCTGTTAGCCGCCGTCCCACTGCGCCGGTCTCCGCTGGCCGGGCGCTGGGTGCTGGGCGTGACCGATCACAGTGAACTGGGCGAGCAGACGGCCCTGCCCGGCGACCCGCTGATCGCTCTCGAAACCGGGAAAACGACGTGCGCCTATCTGGGCGATACCTGGGAGGATGGCATCCCCGCCATCGCTGCCATCCGCCAACTGGCTGAAAGCGAACGCGGGCGCTTCTTCACGGATCGTGCCGGGCGGCTCGTCTTTTACAACCGTCACCACACCCTGCTGGATACGACCCCGGCGGCGGCCTTCAGTGACGACATGGACGGCCTGACCTATACCTACGGCGCGGACATGGCGAACCATGTCGCCATCACCCTCACACCCCGCCACATCGGGGGCGCGGGCAGCACCCTGTGGACGCTGGAAAACCCACAGCGTATCCAGCCTAGTGAATCCGGGTTCCGCCAGATCACCGCCCGCTACCGCGACGCGTTCGATCAGCCGTGTGGGGCGCTGGTCGTCACGCCTCCGCTGCCTGGCATGGACTACACCGCCAACACTGCCGCCGATGGGAGCGGCGCGGACATCACCCCGTATGTGGATGTCCTGCTGGCGCAGGCGGATTTCAGCGCGGCGCTGCTCGAAGTCCGCAACCGGTCAACCGGCGTGGCCTATCTTCAGGCCGGGGCAACGCTGCGCGGGACTCCATTGCTCCAAGGCGACCCGGTGACCGTGACGGAACAGGACGCGACCAGCATCACATTTCACGGCCTGCATCCCCTGGTTTTCGACCTCCCGGCGCTCGATTCGGTGGAGGATGCCGGGCAGCTCGCCCGCTTCGAACTGGCACGGCGCAAAGACCCGCGTGGGGCGGTTCACAGCCTGACTCTGGTCAGCCTGCGCCACCGCACCGCCATCCTGGGGCGGACATTGTTTGATCGCATCACCGTCAACGAGACGCAGACCGGCCACCATGCCGACTATTTCATCATCGGTGAAGCCCATACCCTCGACCTGGGCGCAGCCCGCCACCGCGTCACCTGGACACTCGAACCCGCCGCCGGGGATTTCTGGGTGCTGGGTGAAGGCCTGCTCGACCAGGCGACGGTTCTGGCATATTGACTGTGTATCGCCGCAAACCTCAGCACTCAGCACGATACTACCCAAAGGAGATTATCACCTTATGCCCGCAACTTGGGATGGAACAGCGAAAACATGGTCAACGGGGGAGCTGGTGACGGCTGCCCTGTTGAATACCGAACTACGCGACAGGATGGAATATCTTGAAGACCTCCTGGCCGCAAATAACTATGTGCTGATTCGTGACCAGCAGACATCCGGTACAGACGGCGGGACATTTACCAACGGCGCGTGGCGTACTCGCGTGCTGAACACCGAGGTCTCGGATACAGGCAGCCTCGCCGCGCTCTCCAGCAATCAGGTCACGCTCGCTGCTGGAACGTATCTCTTTCGCGGGGTGGCTCCGGCGGGGCCAGTGGGACACCATCAGGCACGGTTGCAGAACGTGACCGACGGCGCGACTCTTCTGACGGGCATGAGTTCGCAGTCAACAGCCGGGGCGCTTTCCGGGACAAATGCCGAAGTTCGCGGTATTTTTACGATTGCGGCGGGCAAGGCGCTGGAACTACAGCATCGCTGCCAGACCACGGCGGCGACTAACGGGCTGGGAGTGGCAGCCAGCTACGATCTGGAAGTCTATGCAGTAGCAGAGTTCATAAGGATTGGTGACTGATGACGACCATTCAGGAGTGTGACATCCGGCTTGTTCTCTCTCGGATTCGCCCTGGCGCGGCCTACGGCTGGCGCGGTTCTGGCGGCGATTACGGCCACACGATGGAGGTAGTGGACTGGCGCGATCAGGCGACCATGAAACCAACAGAAGGCGCGGTAATTGCTGATTGGCAGGTTTATCAGGTTGAGGAACAGGAAGCCTCTACGCTCCGGCAAACCATCCTCGCCAACGCGCAATCGGCAGTGGGCAAGAGTCTGGATGCCCTGACGGCTGCCGAGCGCAACGCCCTGATCGCCCTGCTGCTCTACAAGGTGGGCGGCGTCCATCCCCGGACGGGCGTGGTGCAACCTCTTGCGGATTGGCTGAAGTAGCCACCATCCAATACGTCCACTCGGCACTTTCCTCTCAAACCTCAGCACTCCGCACTATCCTCTATCCAAAATATCTAAAGGAGATACCACCATGCAACAGCACTCCACACCACACACCGACCCCAAAGCCCTGCGCAGCCCGATCATTGATCCGATCCTGCTGGCGCTCAAGTCGCGCCGGGTCATCATCGCCCTGGCCGCCCTCGTCGTTGGCCTGCTCACGCTGGCCGTCCCCGAAGCCCAGCCGGTACGCGGCGAAATCCTGACGCTCGTCATCACTCTGGCGCTGGCCGTCATCGGCGGCTACTCCATTGAAGATGCCGCCCGCGCCGGACGTGAACGCGCCACCCTGCCGGAAAACGACCTGCGCGACCTCATCAAGGATGTTCTCACCGGCATCGTGGACGAAACCGGGCGTTCATCCTAATTTCGCCTCTCGACAATCGCATCCTGATTCACATCAGCCAGGGGCGGCACGTCCCTGGCTTTTGGTATAATGAATTGGGTGAAGAGGATATTGAAAGGGTGTCAAACCTATATGCAACCGCTAATGCTGCTTGTAGCTGACCATGCCAGCGTTGAACCTAACACTGGTAAACTGAATGTACTTGGCGCTTTTCGGCAAATTATCGCCTCAAACTTTCCTCTTCAGTATTCCCGTTTTTCGATTGTCATCAAATTAGGTGGAGAAGTTGGGGAGATACAGCGAGAATGTACATTGACTGTTATTTTGACCAATGAGGATGGTAAAGAAATCCTTCAATTTTCTGCGCCTTTTACGATGCCTGTTGCTCATCAAACAGGGATGCAGCCAGAGTTGAACGCGGTTGTAGAATTAAATAATGTTGTATTCCCGCATCCGGGGGAATATCAGGTTTCTGTTTTTGTAGACGATCAGGTTATATCAAATACCGCCATCATTCTTACTCTAAAAACAACTCAGGAGTAAGATACATGCCACCTGAAGCTATCAAATTATTGGAGCGGATGCGGCGATCAAAAGAGGGATGGACACGACAAGACTTAGATATGTTATATTTAGGGTTCGGTTTTGTCATGCGGAATGGTTCTAGCCATGATATAGTAACTCATCCCGACTACCCACAATTACGTGAGACATTGCCGAGACACCGCAAAGTAGCCGCCTACCTTGTTCGTAATGCAGTAAAGCGTATTGACAAACTGCTAGTGTTACAAATGAAAGATGAGGAGCAAAAGGGGCAAGCGAATGATGAGTGATTTGCGAGATAAAGCTATCACACTGGCGAATCGCCCTTATAGAGTAGTTGTATTCCTGGATGAAACAACAGAGGGCGACTCAATTTACGTTGCGCTTAATCTTGAGCTAGAAGGCTGTGTATCTCAGGGTGATACCCCGGAGGAAGCAATCGGTAACTTAAAGATGGCACGGGAAGATTTCATCTACTTCCTTCTGGAGGATGGATTGGAAGTGCCTGAACCACAATACCTTTCAAGCAACACAATTTTGACTATCTCGGAAGACATGCCTTCCGACAATCAGTCCATCGAGAACAAGTTACACTACGCTTGAACCAAATAGCTATTATCATTCTCCTGGTGCAACTTCCTGCCCGGCCACTGCGTAGATACAATAAATAACTGTTCAGGAGCGTAAGGTCATGGGGAATACGACACGTAATGACACCGGGCGCGGTATTGGCGGTATGGTCTTAATCGTACTGGGGCTGCTGTTTCTGGTGGGGCAGGTCTTCAACTTCAGCATCCTCGGCACACTCTGGCCGTTTTTCATCATCGCGCCAGGGGCGGCCTTCCTGCACTTTGCCCGGAAAGACAAAAGTTCGGCGGGGTTGGCCGTACCCGGTTCGATTATCACCGGCACCGGCTTGATCCTGCTTTACCAGGCCGTCACCGGCCATTGGGCAAGCTGGGCCTATGCCTGGTCGCTCTACCCGCTGTTCCTGGGGCTGGCGCTGCGCTACATGGGGCGGCAGACCGATGACCCGCAGATGGCGCGTACCGGCGATGGCTTCGTCACCTGGAGCGGGCTGGCCTTTATCGTCCTGGCCGCGCTGTTTGAACTGCTTATCTTTAACGCCGGGGGGATTTTCGGGTCGCTGCTGCTGCCGTTGGTATTGATCGCCGGCGGTGCCTTCCTGCTGCGGCGTGGTGATACTCGCCTGACCAGCAAACGCAAAGCGAAAATCAGCGCCGAACGCATCATGGATGAGAAACCCAAAGCCAGGCCGCTTACCCCCAGTGAACGGCTGCGGGCAGAAATTGACGCCGCCTTAGCCGAAGACGACGACGTGGTAATCGCCAGGCCTGTTTCCACTGGCGACCAGGATGGGCAGGACGAGGGGTAATGCCCGCCGATAACCGGAAAACAAAGGGACGCTCAAGCCGGGCGTCCATAGGTGTCAAGTTAAGGCAAAGCTACCTATTTTGGGGATATGCTTTTGGTCTAATCACCCCCTCTAAATCTCCCCCGCCAGCGGGGGCGACTTGTTAGTCTGGGTTTGACCAGCTCCCTCCCCGTTTGCGGGGAGGGCTGGGGAGGGGTTAGGAAAACGATACTGGCTTAGGGCAAATTAGATGCGATGACCCTATCGTTGTGGATTTAATCCCTCGGCACGCTTAACTTGCTGTATATGGGACGCTCAGGGCGTCTCTTTTTGTTTTCCCCCTGCGCCGGCAGTATAATCCCTCCATTCCAAACACAAAGGGGATGCTTATGCCCGGCAAATACTACGATGAACTCGATGTGGGGATGGTCATCCGCCATGAACTTTCCCGCACACTCACCGAAATGGACAACGTGCTGTTTTCCAGCCTGACCATGAACACCCAACCGCTCCACCTCAACGAGGATTTCGCCAGCAAAACCGAGTTCGGGCAGCGCATCGTCAATGGGATTTTCACGATGGGGCTGGTGGTCGGCATCACGGTGCCTGACCTCACGCATGGGACGATTATCGCCAACCTGGGCTACGAAAACGTGCGCCACCCCCGCCCGATGTTTCATGGGGATACGCTCTATGTGGAAACTGAAATCACCGCCAAACGGGAGAGCAATTCCCGCCCGGAGGCGGGACTCGTGACGCTGAAGCATATCGGACGCAACCAACACGGGGAAATCTGCATTGAAGTCACCCGCACCGCCCTTTTTCTCAAACGGTCTGCGACCTGAACCGGCTACGGCGGCCCGTATGTCTTGTGAATGGTCGGCGGGTCAGTGGTTGTCACCGCGATACAGTTGGACGTGTTGCCAATCGCCAGCCAGGAATCACTCGGCACTATGCCAGCGGCGATGTCCGCCTCGATTTCATCTACATAGCCACTGCACACCAGCGCACCCTGCGCCCGCAAGTAGATGTAGCTGATCTGTGGCCCCAGCACCGCCAGGATCACGATCACCACGATGGCGACCAGCATCAGAATAAGTGCGTATTCAACCAGACCCTGCCCGGTTTCGGGTGAGGCACGACTTTGAGTGAACTTTTGGATGAGCATGATAATTCCCCATAAATGATGATAATCATTAAGTTCATTTTAACTGCAAAGCCTATCCAAAGCGCCTCTACAAACTGGACATAAACCGGAATTTCAGAAATAATTCAAAAATGATGGAAGGAGTAAAGAAAATGCCTCAGATTACCGTCAAAGGCCATGGCAGTTTTGAAGTACCATCTGGCAAACGCCTGGTACTTGCCCTGGAAGACAGCGGCCTCGATATGCTCCACCGCTGTGGTGGCAATGCCCGCTGTACCACCTGCCGTGTCAAAATCATTTCCGGCAGCACGGAACGGATGACCGCCGCCGAACGCGCCCGCCTGATGGATGAGGGGTTGGTCGGGCAGGCACGGTCAAGCTGCCAGATTCCCTGTGAAAACGATATGGTCATTGAGTTGATCTGGCGGCTTTCGACCACCGACTATGAAACGAGCGGCCAGCGTCCCGCGGACAGCATCACCCCTGAACCTGAATGGGTCCGGGTGCCCCGGTGACGCCCCCCATTCACCAGGTGCCCGACGATTACCACGAGGTCGAACACCTCGTCCTGCTTGAATCGGATAGCATCCTCAAACTCAATATCCTCGCGCTTGGCCTGCTGGTACTGGGTATGGTGGGGATGATCGCCTGGCGCGTGGTCGCCATCGGGCTGCGTGGCCCACTGCCGGGTGATGGCGGTATCAACCTGCCCTGGTGGGCGTGGGGGCTGCTGCTGATCGTTGGGGTGATTCCCCTCCATGAGGGGCTGCACGGCCTGGCGATCCTGTGGGCCGGCCACAAACCCCGCTTTGGCATGATGCTCAGCAAAGGTGCATTTTACGCCACCGCCGATGATGCCCTGTTCCGCCGGAATGTATTTATCGTCATCGCTTTAGCGCCCCTGGTTGGGATTACCCTGCTCGGCATGGCGCTGACCATCCTGCTGTCCGATGACCTGGGTTACTACGCGGCGCTGCTGGTCGCCCTCAATGCCGGGAGCGCCATCGGTGATGTATGGATGACCCGCGCCGTCCTGCGTTATCCGCCCTCCGCCCTGGTGCGCGACGAAGCCGACAGTATCCGCATCTATTCACGAATCACGCTATAATGGCGGGATAATTTACTGCACACCGCTGGAGGATGCCCACCATGTCGCTTGACCGTATCGTGAAACTGCTGCTGGTCTTTGTGCCGGTGGCGCTCATCGCTGATTTTGTACTGCACCTTGACCCGGTGCTGATCTTCATCTTCGCGGCGCTGGCGGTCATCCCGCTGGCTGATCTCGTGGGAGAAGCCACCGAAGAACTGGCGGTCTATACCGGCCCGAAACTGGGCGGGCTGCTCAACGCCACCCTGGGAAACGCCGCCGAACTGATTATCACTGTGTTCGCCATTAACGAAGGCCTGATTGAACTGGTGAAAGCCTCGATCATCGGCTCGATCCTGGGCAACCTGCTGCTCGTGCTGGGCTTGAGCATCCTGCTGGGCGGCATCAAGAACGGTATGCAAACATTTGACCGGCGCACTGCCGGATTGAACGCTACCATGCTCATCCTGGCGGTGGTTGCGCTGATGGTGCCGTCGCTCTTTGACGCCGCAATTCAGGATAACCTGGCCGCCGAAGTCGGTCTGAGCGAAGGCGTAGCGGTTGTCATGATTATCATTTATGGTCTGAGTGTCATCTACGCTTTTACCAGCGGTTCGCCCGTCACCCGTGATGCCGCGCACCATGAAACCAAGTGGACTCCACGTGTCGCCATCGGCATACTGATCGCCGCCACCCTCGGCATCGTCTTTATGAGCGAAATCCTGGTCGGGGCTGTCGAGCCGGTTACCCAGCAGTTGGGGCTGACCGAGTTCTTTATCGGTATCATCATCATCCCGCTGGTGGGCAACGTGGCCGAACACCTCGTCGCGGTGCAGGTGGCGCTCAAGAACAAGATGGAACTCAGCCTGGCCGTGTCGCTGGGTTCAAGCCTCCAAATCGCGTTGTTTGTCGCGCCGGTGCTGGTATTTATCAGCCTGTTGATGGGCGGCGAAACGCTGCTCCTGGTGTTCAACTCGTTCGAACTCGTCGCGGTTGCGGCGGCGTCGCTGGTGGCGGCCTTCATCGCCTTAGACGGCGAGTCGAACTGGCTGGAAGGGGCGATGCTGCTGGCGGTTTATCTGATGATCGCGCTGGCTTTCTACTTCCTGCCCGCCGCGACAGCCCTGCCACATTAAATGCACCGCCAATATGAGCCTGTTATGGCCTGTTGTGGGGGAGAGCCATGCCTCTCCCCTCCTTCGAGGAAAATGTTGCTAATTGCCTCCGCCCCAAAAGAATGAATCCCTGATCGGATATGCATCATCCAGTATTCGTCCCCCAGGAATCCCATCATTCCTGAAATGCGTAACCTCCCCGAAAGAAATTGTGTGATAAAATAGGTCACGATCATCAAAATTACGGGTGCGCTCATGACAATCCGCGACACATTCAACCGGCCACTACGGGACTTACGGATTTCGGTCACAGACCGTTGTAACTTCCGCTGTACCTACTGTATGCCCGCCGCCATTTATGGCGAAAGCTACAAGTTCCTGCCCCGGCAGCAAGTCCTCACATTTGAGGAAATCACCCGCCTGACGGGAATCATCACCCGGTTGGGCGCGGTCAAAATCCGGCTGACCGGTGGCGAACCGCTGGTGCGTGAGCAGGTCGAAAAACTTGTGGCGATGCTGGCGGTAATAGATGGCGTGGATGATCTGACGTTGACGACCAACGGCTACCTGCTGCCTCAAAAAGCGCAGGCGCTCCGCGAGGCCGGTTTGCAGCGCATCACCATCAGCCTCGACTCACTGGATGACGCTGTGTTCCGCCAGATGAACGGCAACCGCTCCGGCGTGCAGGCCGTGCTGGATGGCATCACCGCCGCCGAGCAAGCCGGGTTCGACCCCATCAAAATTAACGCCGTCGTCCAGCGCGGCGTCAACGACCATACCATTGTGGATATGGCGCGGTATTTTAAGGAACGCGGTCATGTGCTGCGCTTTATTGAGTATATGGATGTGGGCAACCTCAACGAATGGCGCATGGAAGATGTCGTATCCGCCCATGAGATCGTGGAACGCATCGGCGCGGAAATGCCGCTGGAGCCGCTGGAACGCAACTATAAAAGCGAGGTCGCGCTGCGCTACCGCTACCAGGACGGCGGCGGGGAAATCGGCATCATCGCCTCAGTGACGAAGCCCTTCTGTGGCGCGTGCAGCCGGATGCGGCTTTCGGCGGAAGGCAGCGTCTACACCTGTCTGTTTGCCGAAAAAGGTACTGACCTGCGTGGGCCGCTGCGCGAGGGCGCTTCCGACGACGAGATTGAGCAGATTATCCGCCAGACGTGGGGCAGCCGCATTGACCGCTATTCTGAGGAGCGTGCGGGAATCCCCGTCCGCCGCAAGAAAGTCGAGATGTATCACATCGGCGGGTGATGGCCGTTCTTATGTCCCGGTTGGACTGATATGAGTACGTTTGAAGATTTCCTCAACGAGATATTTGTCGGCCAGCAACCGGTATTCTACGCTGAGTTTGAGGCATGGGTGAAGGGGTCGCGCCGCTTCAAAACCTTTGCCAGCAGCAATCGCGTCAAGATACGCACGAAGCTGAAGCATGTGTGCGCCGAAGATGGAATGATGGATTTGCGCACAGAACTGGAAACGGCAGCACTGCTGTTGAGGGAAACACGCTTCACACTCGAATACGAAAAATACGCCGCCTCCAAACAGCGCGGTCCGGATTTCACCGTCACATTCAAGACTCATACCGAGTTCAATGTCGAAGTCCGGCGGATTCGGGGCGTTGAACTGGGAGGTGACACTGTCGAAGCGCGTACCGTCAAGTTGATGGAGGTACTATGCGATAAAGTGGGGCAGATGCCGCCGGGTATTATCAACCTGCTCTGGTTGGTTGCCGAACGTGCGATTTCCGAACCCGACCTGACCCGAGCAGTAATGAGACTACGCGACCTGGCAGACCACAAAAATGAGAATTTCTTCACACGGCGTGGTTTCAAGAGCGCTGCTGACTTTCTGAAACAATTTCAGCGGCTGAGCGGAATCGTTATGCGGCAATCGGGGACAAGTGCCTTATGGTTAAACGCACTCGCCCGGCACAAAGTCCCGCCAGGGATTATGACAGCCATTCAGCGCCTTGAAGCCGGGAATTAATCCCCTGGCACATTGATCGGTTGCGGTGTGAGCGCGGCTTCAACCTGACCGGCGATGTGGGCGAAGTCATGACCGTTTTGCAGGAAGTCTATCCCATCCATCGGAATCGTCAGCACCGGGCAGGCCGTCCAGCGGCTGATCCAGTCGTCGTACAGGTTGTTCAACTGCGCCAGGTAATCCGGCGAGATATTGCGCTCGAATTCCCGCCCGCGCCGGTGGATATGCGCCACAAGCTGCTCAACGCTGGCTTGCAGGTAGATCACCAGGTGCGGCGGCGGTAAAAAGGCACTGATAGCCGCGTACAGGCGGTGGTAGGCGTCGTAGTCCCGGTCCGACATCTGGCCCCGGTCATGCAGGTTGCGGGCGAAGATTTCCGCGTCCTCGTAAACGGTACGATCCTGCACCACGCTGCCGGGGTGCTGGAGCAGTTGGTGGTGATGCTCCAACCGCTTGCCCAGGAAAAACACCTGAGAATGAAAACTCCAGCGCTGCATATCCGCGTAAAAATCCGCCAGGTAGGGGTTTTCCGCGTTCGCCTCATAAAATGGTTCCCAGCCAAATCGCTTGCTCAGCAGGCCGGTCAGCGTACTTTTGCCAACGCCGATATTGCCCGCGATGGCGATAAAAAGGTTCGTCTGGTTATTCATCTGAATCATCCAACAAAATATGAAGTGGATTACGTATTTGAGCGTGCAATCCTGCCAGAATAGGGGGATTGTAGCGTGTTACACACGGGACATGGCGGGCCACATCCCTACAGAAAAACCATACCCCTTGTCCTGCTGCTCAACGACGTAAATCCTCAATGGGCAGGAAAAGAAATATCATGATGTCCGCACCGGCATGAAACACCTGTGCTACTGCGGCTCTATTGCCATTATAGGACTGTCGGGGCGCTGGCACAACCGACTCAAGGGTTAGATTTTGGATAGAGTTTCAGTGCTGGCGCGGTATATGAATTTTTCGTTCATTTATCCCCGAAAGCCTGATCTATCTCAATATCACGTATAAATGGCATATAATATCCATATTCATCTTATGCGCTTCTCGCGTAGAGGCACATGGGTTCACCCCATAGCCTGAAGCCACACGCTGTGTAAGTCGTTAACGTAATTCACCGGAAACTCTTATGTCGCTCATTTTACTTACCGTGAATGACCTGCCCAGCCGCCAGTTATTGCGCGAGCAATTCAACCAGCAGGGCTATCGTGTCATGGAAACGGAGAACGGCGATCAATGCCTGGAAGCCTGCCGAAAGTGGCCGGTAGACCTGGTGGTGCTTGAAGCCAACTCAGACGCAGTAAACGGATATGAAACCTGCACCCGGCTGCACGCTCTGCCTCAGTTTGGCAAACGCCCCGTGCTCATGCTGGTTCATCCCACCCAGCAGGCCATCAACGCCGCACTTGACGCTGGTGCCGACGACTATATCACCATGCCGCTCCATCCCCACGCGCTGCGCGAGCGCGTTGAGCAACTTATGGATCGTCAATTGGCGTCCCAGCGCGGGCAGTTCGCCTGGCTCAAGGTGTTATTCGAGCAAGCCCAGGACGGCATGTTTCGCAGTTTGCCCGATGGCCGTTACCTGGAAGTTAACCCGGCGCTGGTGAAGATGCTGGGCTACACCACCAAAGAAGAATTGTATGCGCTCGACATCATCCACCAGGTTTATGCCGACCCGCACGACCGGCAGCGTATCGCAACCGAACTGGCGAAATACGGACTGGTGGAACAGGAGGAAGTCTCCCTCAAGAAAAAGGACGGCTCGCAGATTCTTGCCAGTTTGAATATCCACGCCATCCATGACGAAGGGGGCGGTATTCGCCATTACGCCGGTACGGTGCGGGAACTCACCACCACCCGCCAGATGGAAGAAACGCTCCGCGCCATTCTGGAAGTCACGTCTTCGGCTATCGGGGACGATTACTTCTACCGGCTGGTGAAAGCACTGGCAGGGGCGATCCATGCCAGCTTCGCCTTTGTGGGCGAATTGGTCACGCCGGACACCGTGCAAACGCTGGCATTCTGGAATAAGGGCGATTTTGGTGACAACTTTCGCTACGCGCTGCCGGGTACCCCCTGTGAAACCGTGATAAACCGCAATATTGCCTTCTACCCTCGAGATGTCCAGTCCCTCTTTCCCAACGACCTGGGGTTGCAGACAATGGGCATCGAAAGCTACTTCGGTGCGCCCATCTTCACCCAGACAGGCAAGCCATTGGGCATCATGGTGGTGATGCACGATGCCGAACTGGACATCCTGACACCGATCAGGCCACTGATTCAGGTTTTTGCCGAGTGCACCGGGGTTGAGATCGAACGGCAGCGGGCGCACCAGACGCTCAGGAGACGCCAGGAACTCGATCTCATGATTAATGCGATTTCGACCACATTTATTAACCTTGAACTCGATGAGATTGACTCCGGTATCACGTCGGTTCTGAACGCGATTGGCGCTCAAATCGGGGCGGATCGCGGCTTTGTTTTCCTCTACAACGCGTCCAAGAATATGCAGATGACCTTAGCCTATCATTGGCTGGATGAAGGTATTCCGGCCACCGATGAATTCCGGGATGGTCTGACGCCCACCGACTATCCCTGGTTTTATGCTCACCTGAAACATCAGGAAATCCTGGTACTGCCCCGGGTTGCCGCTGCACCTGCTACCAGTCCTAAAGAACGCGAGATGTGGATGCACCTGCAAATCAGGTCCCTGATCATCGTGCCGCTGGCCTATGCCAATCGGCCAATCGGTTTCCTGGGGTTTGATACTGTCCGACGGGAACGTGACTGGTCTGTTGATGATATTTCCTTGCTCAAGAGTATTGGCGAGGTGGTGACGAACACCCTCGTGCGCCAGAGTGCCGAACGCGCCGAACGCGAACAACGCCAACTGGCGGAGGCAATCGCCAATATTGCGATGGAACTCAACAGCGGCCAGGAACTCGACCTCGTGCTGGACGACATACTGGCACAGCTCGCCCAGGTGATCCCCTACGATATGGCCGATATTGCGCTCATTGAAGCGGGTATCAGCCGGGTGATAGGCTCCCATGATATGGCGACGAGACGGCAGATTAAGGGACGCCTGCAAACCCAGCTCAAGGTGGCGGAAACCGAGAATCTGCGCCAGATGGTGACTAGCCGGGAATACTTGATTATCCCGGATATCCAGCAGCGCCCGAACTGGCAGGTAATGGAAGAGGACACACAGTTTCACGGGTATCTGGGGGTACCGATTGTCCTTGATAAAGATGTGATCGGCTTTGTTCACCTCCTGAGCCGTAAGATAGATGCTTTCACGTCGGCCCAGGCGGTATGGCTGCAAATTTTCGCCTCGCAGATCGGCAACGCGATACGCAATGCCTGGCTCTTTGACGCGGTGCAGCGCCATGCGATTGAGATGGAACAGCGTGTGGTCGAGCGCACCCTTGAAGTGGAAACACAGCGCCAGCAGATCACAGCCATTCTCGACAGTATCAACGAGGGCGTGATGGGCGCGTTGGACTATGATGGCAGCACCCACCCGCCCAAACCGCGCACCCGCTATATCAACCCGGCCATGTTCCGGATGCTGGGTTATTCTGCCGAAGAATGGGACATCTATCAACAGCGCAGCGAAACCCTGTCGCTGGAAGCCTATAATGCGATTCTCGCGGAGGGCGAACGCGCCGTAAATAATCAGGGTATCTGGTCTGGGGAGGTGCGGCTGCGGCGCAAGGACGGCACTGAGTTTGATGCGGCTATCACGCTGGCCCGTATCCGAACCAACAAGGAAGAAGCAATACCGAGCCGGGTGATGATTGTCCGCGATATCAGCCAGGAGAAGGCGTTGGCGGCGCAAAAATCGCGTTTTGTCGTCAGCGCCGCCCATGAACTCAGAACGCCGATCACCAACCTCAAAACCCGCCTGTACCTGGCGAAGAAACAGCCGCAGGACATGGATAAGCACCTTGATATCATCTCCAGAGTCACCGAAACCATGCACGATCTGATCGAGAAACTGCTGGATGTCTCCCGTTTTGAGCGTGGCATCATTGCGCTGGAAAAACAAATCACCAGCGTGCAGGCGCTGGTATCGGCGCTCGCCGATGTACAGACACTGGAAGCGGCACAGAAATCCATTACCATGCAGCTTCATCTGCCGGAAACACCCCTCCTGGTGGATGTGGATGTCGTGCGTATCAACCAGGTGTTGACCAACCTGGTCGCCAATGCGATCAACCATACCGCTCGTGGCGGCACAATCACGCTTTCCGCCCGCATCCAGGGCAACTATGTGGTGATAGATGTCCGCGATACCGGGACAGGCATTAAACCCGAACATCTGCCCCACTTGTTCGAGCCGTTTTACCAGGTTGAGGGGCGTAGTGTGGGCTTAGGCCTGGGCTTGAGTATCACTAAAGAGATTGTTGAACTCCATCAGGGGGAGATTGATGTTCAGAGTGTGCCGGAAAAAGGGAGCTGCTTCTCGGTATGGCTGCCAGTGGTCGGGGCAGATGAAGCATCACCCATAAACCCCACAACTTAGGGGGTGCAGCCGTGCCGTTTCGAGCGGCATAATGAAAATCATAGAATTGAGTGCAGCGAGAATCTCATGAGCGACGAGTTCCAAGTCACACACCAGCCAAAAAAAGAGGAAAAAGCCTACAATTCACTCGAACGTATTTTATTGGAGCGCCGTCAGCAGCGGGCGTATATCCAGAAGCAGACGATCATGTTTGTCGATTCGCTGTTTGCCGCGCTGCGAACCGTGATTTACGAGTGCCGGGAACGCGGCCTGGTGGAACTGGGCGAACCGCGCCTGATAGACCACCCGGCAGGGGGCAACCGGCGGGCACTGCAAATCCCGATTGAGGATTGGAACGTGATTTTTGTGCCGCTGGTGGGCGAAGCCTGGCCGAATATCCGCGACGAAGCCCAGATTCCCGGCTCGGCCTTTAAGGAGTTGTGTGGGCGTATCGCCGTGTTTATCGGCAATGAACCGGGCGCGAACTCATTCTACGACTTCCTGATCCTGCCCAATGGCTCGTGGTTCGCCTGGGGTTATGGCTGGCCGCGCCAGGACTCCACCTTCGAAAGCACCGATTTTCGCCTGCTGGCGTTTGAACTCATCGAGAGTTTTGTCAAGGATATCCACACCACCTGGCGTGTTCGTTCCGAAACGGAACTGAATCAGGCGATGGATGCCCGCAAACGCGCTTATATGTTCGGTCTGCCAGGGGATGAATAATGCCGTATACCCCGATGCAGCTTGCTGAAGCCTTTATCCGCACCGGCGAACTCGAAGATGCCCTTGACGCCCTCAACCAGCAGCTTGACGCCGACCCTCACGACAACACCGCTCGCCGCCTTCGCGCCCAGGTCATCGCCCGGATGTCAGGCGAGAATAACCTGCGGGCAGCCCTGGCCGATCTTGACCACCTCACCGACCTGACTCCCGCCGATGCGCTGTGGCGTGTCGTGACGCTGGAGCAGTTGGGCGATACCGCCGCCGCTGTAACCGCCGCTGCTGGCGCCCACGCGGGTTTTCCCGATGACCGGGCGCTGGCTGAACGCCTGTTTTACCTGGTTCTGCGCAGGAAGGACTACGCGGCGGCGCGAACCTTGCTCGAAAAAATGCCACAAACCTGGAACTGGCTCCACAAAGCCGGGGATTTAGCGGCGGAGGATGGTCGCGCCGGGGATGCCCCCGGTTACTACACGGCGGCGCTGGCCGACCTGGATGCCCAGTTCCCCCCAACGGATGACTTCGGCCAGGGAATCCGGGCGATGATTCTGGCGGCGCGGGCGCGGGTCTTTGCCACACTCGGCCACCTGGCGCAGGCGGATGGCGATTATGGGGCGGCGATGGCACTCGTCCCCGATGATCCGCTGCTCCCTTTCTGGCGCGGGTTCGTCGCCGCTGACCGGGGCGACCTGCTGCGGGCAGGCGACCTGCTGAGAGCGGCCTTCGCGCTGGCGAACGACTCATTTAAAACGCAAATGCGCGCTGCCCTGGCGACTTTCCACACACAGGGACGCTATAGCGGGTTGTCTGAATCGTAGACGTTTAGTGTTCTTCCGGGTTGTTTTCCGGGGCAGGGGAACAGCGCGACTCGCTCAGAATCACGATGCTGCGGGCAATACCCGTTTGTCGCCGGATACAGCCGTGCGCCTCCAGCTTATCCAGATAACGGTACACATTGCCGTGTGACATATAACAGCCATCTGAGATTTCCCGCAGGGTGGGCGAGTAACCATGCTCTCCCCAGAAGTCACAGATAAACTGGAAGACCGTGCTTTCGGTATCGGTGATGTCCATGCTGTCTCCACTGGTATAACAAAATCCTAACCAGTAAAACAGCATACCACACAATAGAACAAATATTCTATCACCAATATGGTTCGAGTTTGATTAGAGATCGGTTGGCAGCACGCCAGCCACAGCTCATTTTTCGGGTACGTTGGGGGATCAGGTGCCTCGGCGGTGCGCGGCGGTTTCCGTCAGGATCACCACCGAAACAACCAGGACAACCAGCAGTGGTGTTGCCAGGTCAGCGTTCAAAACAATGTGCAGGCGGGTGAGGAGGAAGACAATGGCGAACATCGCGGCGAATGTCACCAGCATAATGCGTGCAGCCGTGCCTAATCCCTGCCATAAGTGTTTACCGAACATGATTATTGCTCCTGTCACCTTTTTCTTATGGTATGCTGGGGCTAAAAGGCGAGTCAAGTGACATTGTTCACATTCGGGCTGGTGAAGCATATCCGGGGATAGGCGGAAGCAGGACATCCGCAGCTCGATCACATTCTGACTGTTGCCCATGTGAAAAATGTCGCTGTGCATATACACCCCTTCAACCCTGGTAAATCGTATCCGGTTGTGCAGGTTCTGTCAGGCCTTCCCATTGGGAAACCTGCTGTAGATTTTGGTTTTGGTTTTAGACAGGCTAGAATCTACTTAATCGCAGGTACTCTTAAAGGAAAATCTGATGATTCGATCACGTCATTTCAAATGGCTGTCCCTTGTTATCGCTGCGCTGCTGGTCGGATGCAGTGGTGCGTCTGAGCAAAAACCGCTTACAACGGGTTCCTTCCAACCCATTACAGGGCGTGATTTGCGTATCGTCACCGGGCAAGTGGTTTATGTACCCGCTTATTCTGAAGTATTCTACGGGCGAGAAGGACTCAATATGGAACTGGCAGTAACGCTCGCTGTTCACAATACGGACCTTGATGCGCCAATTATCATACGTTCTGTCCGTTACTATGACACGAACGGCAATATGGTTCGAGATTACATTGATGAACCGGTGGAAGTCTCACCCTTGGCGACAACCGGTTTTATGGTTTATGGCAATGATAGGAGCGGGGGCTGGGGGGCAAACTTTATTGTGGAGTGGGTCGCCGAAGAACAGGTCTACGAACCCGTGATTGAGGCCATTATGGTCAACACAGGGAGCACATACGGCATTTCAATGATCAGTATAGGACGGGTCATTTCGCAAACAAATCAGATTCAAAGCGAAGAATGATCACAGGCCGATGCGCGATTTCGTACCGCATACCTCACCCGACCATCTCCGGCGAGGGCATCCGCTACCCTGGGAAAAAGCCCGTCAGATAAAACAGGGTACAATGGGCAAAAATAAGACCAGATAGAGGCTTGGGCTTTCAATGGGAATTGCTACAGATATTGTCATCATTGTTATTGCCGCATTGATCGGCGCAATGATTGCTCAAAAACTTAAACAGCCGCTGATTCTGGGTTACATTCTCGGAGGTGTATTGGTTGGCCCCTATACGGGTGGCATTACAGTCAGTGATGTTCATGATATCGAGCTGTTGGCAGAACTGGGCGTTGCCCTGCTGCTTTTCGCCCTGGGTTTAGAGTTTTCGCTCAAAGACTTACAGCCCGTCCGCCAGGTTGCCCTGCTCGGCACGCCTATCCAGATGGCCTTAACGATTGTCTATGGGATTGGTATTGGTCGCCTGCTTGGACTGGGATGGACAGAAGCGGTGTGGTTGGGGGGTGTCATTTCGGTTTCCAGTACAATGGTGATCCTGAAAACGCTAATGGGGCGCGGACTGCTTGGCACGCTTTCCAGTCGGGTGATGATTGGCGTCCTCATTGTTCAGGACCTCGCCATTATCCCCCTAATGCTGATTTTACCCCAGCTCAATGACCTTCAGGCGGGGCTGCCCTCGCTGGCGGGTGCCGTGATTAAAGCCTTCATCTTCATCATAAGCATGATCTTCATCGGAACACGGGTTACGCCGGCGATCATGCGGGTCATTGCCCGATGGAACTCGCGGGAGTTATTTCTGTTGTCGGTCACTGCCCTTGGCTTAGGTGTTGGCTATATCACCTTTCTCTTTGGCCTGTCGTTCGCGTTTGGCGCGTTCGTCGCTGGGATTGTACTCAGCGAATCGGATTACAGTCACCAGGCGCTGGGGGACATCACTCCTCTGCGTGATCTGTTTGGCCTCCTGTTCTTTGTCTCCGTTGGTATGCTGCTTGACCCAGCCTATCTCATGAATAATCTGTCCACGGTGCTGTTGCTGGTCGTGCTGGTCACGCTCGGCAAGATGATGATTTTCAGCATCCTGGTGCGAGTATTCGGTTATGGCAATATCATCCCCATTGCGGTCGGGCTGACTATGTTCCAGGTCGGGGAATTTTCGTTCGTGCTGGCGCGGGTTGGGTTAAGTACGCAATCTATTTCTCAGGATTTATATGCCCTGCTTTTGACAACCGCTATTCTGACGATGATCCTTACACCGCTGCTCTCTCGATTATCCATACCCGTCTATAGACTTTGGAGAAAACGCTTTCAGGAAGAAAGTCTGGATACGATCAACCTACCCAAAGATGGGCTGCGTGACCATGTTATTATCGCTGGTGGCGGGCGCACAGGTTATTATGTGGCGAAGGTCCTGCAGCGGATGCAGCTTCCCTTTGTCGTCATTGACCTGGATCAGTGGCGGGTTGACCAATGCAAACAGGAAGGAATGCCTGTAATCTATGGTGATGCCAGCCAGGAAGTGGTACTCGAAACGGCGGGGATCCATGCCGCCAGACTGCTGCTTATCACCCTCCCTGCAATCATCACCACCCGGACGGTCACCGATCGTGCGCACTCCCTTCGCCCCGACCTGCATATCGTTGCGCGGGTCGAAAGTGTCGAGTTATCGTACCTTTTACACGAACATGGCGTCTATGAAGTTGTCCAACCGGGATTTGAAGCTGGTTTGGAAATTGTCCGGCAAGCACTGCTCCACTTGGGAGTCCCGGCGACTGAAATCCACTACTTTGCGGATGAAATACGCCACGAGCATTATGCGCCTTTGCGAGAAGCAAACCCCAACTACCAGGCCATCACCAAGTTAAGACAGGCGGCCGCTCATTTGATGGAATTGAGCTGGATTGACTTGCCAGAGAAAAACCAGGTGACAGGCAAATCCATCAGGGACTTGCAGATTCGACAACAGACCGGGGCATCCGTAGTCGGTATCCTGCGTGAGGGAACCGTGATTACGAACCCAGGCGCTGAGAGTTCGCTGCAAACCGGCGATGTGATCGCTGTTCTGGGAGACCGGCATCAGGTTGAGCAGGTTCGGCAATTGTTGAGATAAATAAACGGGCGACCACGCCGGGCCGCCCGCAGGCAAAACGGATACACGTCTCCCAGTTGCTACGACGGCGACCACCAGCCACCGGCGAAGTCCTGGTTCTCACTGTTCGTCAGCTGGCGCAGGTCGCCCGGGTTCGCCAGGTTCAGGATGAAAATGTCATACTGCCCACGCTCGTTGCTGGAATACGCAATGTACTGTCCGTCCGGGCTGAACACCGGGTAGACATCGTCGGTAGGGCTGTTCACGACCACGCTGGGCGTGCCGCCACCATCGGCATTACGGATGATGATGTCATGGTTGTTCGGGCTACCAGCCTGCGCGGCAGCATACACAATCCGCATATTGTCGGGTGCCCACCCTACCATTGTTTCGATAAAGTTCCCCGCGTCCATCGTGACCGGCGTCTGTCCCAGTGTTGCCACGTCAATCAGCACAATGTCCTCATCCGTACCGGCCACCGCCGAAGGACTCTTCACAGCCGCGATGCGGGTGCAGTCCGGCGAGAGCGCCGGATAGGTGTAGACCGCATCGTCGTTCGTCAGCCGGGTGAGGGCTTTGGTACTCAGGTCAAGCAGGTAAACCTGCGTCGGCGGTTGAGTCAGGCGGAATCCCTGGGGGGCGTCCGTCGAAATCGCAGCAAAGGCGATGAAATTGGCCGTATTGCAGAATGAAACCATCTGAAGCTGCGTAATTGGCAGGCCGACACCAATCGTCTCTGGCAGCGTGCCATTCAGGTTAATGATTTCCGGGCCGATGTCCTCCGTCACATAACGCCGGACATAGAGCAACCGCTGGCCGTCAGCGCTAATCCGTACATCCACGCCTTTCGCCGTACCAACCTGAGTGAACTGACCGCCGCCATTCAACGGGAAGTACCCTACTTCCAGCAGGCCATCCCCGCGTGAATCGCGCCCACTCCACGCGGCGAGATTCCCGAACAGGCCCTCGGGCTGCGGCAGCGGAGTCGCCGCCACGAACTCGGTGGGTGCGGGGGAAGGCGTCCAGGTCGGCGGCAGATCCGGCGTGGGCGTGGTGGTCGGCGTGGGCGTCATCAGCGCGGCCTGGACAGCGGTCTGCTCGGCAAAGATCGCAACCTGGGTATTGGCGAGGCTGGTTTGCTCCATCAGTACCTGCTGCGCGTCCTGTGTTTGTGCAGCAATCTGCGCGTTATTGCCGCTGATAACGGCGATCACCACGACCAGCAGCAGCACGATGACCACCGCGCCGCCGCCAACAATCAGCGTCAACTGGCGACGGGTGATGCCGGGGATCACTTCCTGATTGGATTGCTCCTGTTTGGCCCGCGCTTCAATCTGCTCCATCACTTTCCGGGCGTTTTCATTATCCGGGTTGATGAACAGGACATTAGCCAGACAAACTCGCCGCTCCTCGTCCGTATCCATCACTCGTGCCAGGTAATACCACCCCTGCTCATTGTGTTCATCCAGGTCAACGACTTGCTGGAAAATCTCGCGCGCCCCGATCTTGTTCCCTGACCGGGCGGCTTCAATTCCTTGCTGTAGCAGCTCGCGGATTTTGTTTGATTCACTCACGATGATAAATCCTCATTGTCCTAAACGAAGAAGAATTTCTGGCCGAAACGCGATGGACTGAAAATCAACATGGCCGGTATTCGCCAGTTTCAGCCGTAGATTGCCCCGTAAATCCACCATCACCAGCCCGAAATTTCCACCGTCCTGGTTCGACGCAAACACGATATTTTCACCATCCGGCACGAACACGGGCGAATGGTCTTCCGCACCGCCATCATCGGGCGTCAGCAGGAAAGGCCGCTGGCCGTCGGCATCCATCACGAAAATATCCCCATCATCATTACGGTCACTGGCAAAGACGATCAACGCCCCGTTAGGCGACCAGGCTGGCTCGTAACTGCTGCCTTCGGCGTCGGTCATCTGGGTGAAAACCGGCTCGTCCCCGCCCATCGTCATGCTGAAGATCTCCAGCAGCCCGGAACCGGGTCTATTCGACTGTTCTGATGCGAAAATGAGATGCGTGCCATCCGGCGACCAGGCCGGGTCGGTGTCGCGCCAGTCATTGAACGTGAGTTGGCGCAGGTTATTGCCGTCTTCCGTCACATACCACAGTTCTTCATCACCATCCAGGTTGCTGACAAATACCAATTGAATCCCGTCCGGTGCCCAGGTCGGATTGCTGAGGACATCGCTCCCCATGCGTGTCACCTGACGCGCCCCGGCAATATCAGTCAGGTTGGCAATAAACAGTTCCGGCGCGGTGACTGCCTCCCCGGCGTCATTGGTGTAGGTCACGACGCGGACAAAGGCAATCTGATCGCCGCCAGGATGGAACGCCACGTCCCGGAAGCCGTCGGAACTCGCGCCAAGCTGGAATTCGCCCACGCCCTCTCCATCGCTGCGGTACAGTGCCGGTTGTGAATCGCCGGGGTTAAAGGCCGAGTATAGCAGGGTAAAAATCGCTACCGGGTAGGGTGTCACGGTGGGCAGGGGCGTCTCCGTTGCAGTAGGTGTGAACGTGGGGGTAAATGTTGGTGGGAGTGTCGGGGCATTCGATGGCGCAGCCACCAGCACGCCCACAAACGGAGTCTCGGTGAATGTCTTCGGGTCAATCGTGGCAACTGGCGTAGACGTAATCAGCGAACGCTGGAAAGCCGCCTCCGTCTCGCGGTTCGGTTGGGCCGGCTGCCCCAGAATCGCGCTGGCAATCATCACAATGCCCACCAGGAGCGCAATCACTACCGCCACGACGATGACATAGCCGATCACCGGGTTGCGCCCTTCCGTAACCGCATTGGCCTGATTGACACGCCGCTGGGTTGTTTGGGCGGGTGACTGGGCGGTACTGCGCGAGTAATCAGCACGCCCCGCCCCCAGACGATCCAGTGCTTCCCGTGCGCGGGTATTCTTCGGGTTGATACGCAGCGTATTTTCCAGGCACTCGCGCCGTTCTTCCAGGTTTTCCGCAGCGGAAGCCAGCCACAACCAGGCTGCTTCATGATTGGCATCTGCTGTCACTACCTGCCGGAGCAGCCGCCGGGCTGTCACCCGGTCACCGCGTCGCGCTGCCTCAATACCTGCTTTTAGGGCGTCTTGTAGAGCTTTGTTTCCAGCCACAATCCCAAACCTCGGAGTTTACTATTCGCTTAACTGCTGCCAGCCAGGCTGGTCAACTGATGGGGTGGGACACACGTTGTCAGTGTGAACGGTGTACGAAAGTCTGCTGCCCGTCTTTAACCTCGCCTGCACAATATCCCCCCACAGCCGCGCAGGAAAACGCATGATCCTGGCGGGTGCATCACAAAGCGACGGGCCTGTCTACGTCCATTGTAGTATAGAATCGGTTTTCGGCGACACGTCCCGCGCGAACAACAGGCGGCATGAACCCTTACTTGATGACAGCGACAATCACAATAATCGTAATTGCCAGGACAATCAACACCCCGGTCAGCACCCCGAACAGCACCAGCGTGCGGTTTTCTTTGGCGCTGCGCCGGTAGTCTATTTTCGTCAGGGCCTGCTGTGCCTGGGTATTTTCCGGGTTGACGCTCAATACCCGGTTCAACCACTGCTTACGCTCAGAGCGCGTATCGGCCATCTTTGCCATCCACATCATGGCACGTTCATTCCGATTGTCATCGCTCAGCACCCGCTCAAAAATCTGGCGGGCACCATCCTTGTTTCCGGCTTTGGCCGCACGAATGCCCATTCGCAGCAGTTCTTCACGATTTGGTTGTTCGCCCATAGCGTTTCCAATCCTTTGTCTGATCCCTGTTCGTCACGTCATCGTTCTAGACAAAATATTAACATGACAGACCGTTCTAGGATAGTTTAAACCGCGAATCCGTCCCCGCCGTAACCCGTATACCCCCGTCAGGCAACCGCCACCGCCCGCACTTCACGCCGCAGCAGCGCTTCGTGCAGAACGAACATAATCACCGCCAGCGCCAGCAAAAACGGGCCGATACTCTCCAGCCCCAGCGGGACCGTCAGTAGGCCAGCCAGCCCCGGCAGCAGCGCCCCGCCCATCCCGGCGAAACCGATCTGGAAGCCGATGGCGTTGGCGGCAAAACGTGGCCCGGCCCGGCGCGGCGTTTCCGCAATCACAATGGCGAACATCGGCGCCTGCGCGAACCCCAGGATTGCCAGCCCCAGGAATCCCAGTTCATTACTCAGGTTGACGGTGAGCAGCAGCGCGCCGACCACCGTCCCCGACATCGAGAGGCGCATGAGCGTACTGTTCTGGAAGCGCCCGGCGATGCTGCCCATAATCATCCGTCCGATTGTGAAGCTCGCCCAGTAAAAGCTGATCCAGAAACTCGCGGTCTCCTGGCTGATCCCCCGTGAATCAATGAACAGGGTGTTGGTCAACTGGCCGCCCCCGACTTCCAGCCCGGCATACGTGAACAGCAGCGCCATGCTCAGCAGGACTGCAGGGATCTTAAGTGTCTGGCGGATGGATGCGGCGGGCAGACGGCGGGGCGCGGGTTCGTCCATCTCGCTCGTCTGCTGGTTGGCCTCCCACTGGTTGCGTGTCAGCAGGAAAATCAGGGCCAGCGTCCCGTGTACCGCCAGCAGCGCCAGATAGCTCAGACGCCACGACTGTCCCTGCGCCACGACGATAAATGTCACCAGCGGCGGGCCGAACGTCAGCCCGATGCCGAAGAAGGCGTGCAGCCAGTTCAATGGCCCGGCGCTGTAGCGCGACGAAACGAAGGTATTCATCCCGGCGTCAATCATGCCACCGCCAAAACTCATAACCATCGCCCCCATCAGCAGCATTTCCCAGGATGGCACGGTCATCATGACCAGGATGCCAATCACCTCACACGACGCACCCAATACCAGGAAGTACCCCAGGCCGATAGCGGCACTCAGCCGCCCGCTGGTAAAAGCGCTGATGAGGTAGCCGAATGTCCCGGCACTGAGCAGCACCCCCAGCGATTCCAGCGAGACGTTAAAGGTATCCTGCATGTACGTCCAGGCGATATTGAGGATACCGCCGGGCATACCGATGGCAATAAACGAGAAAAATGAGATGCCCAGCAGTACAGCCGGGGAAAGTTGGCGTTTTTCAACCATAATATACCTGTTTTTCATAACTGCCGTTACGCATCTTTGAGTATGTTTCCTTTTGACAGGCAGTGGACTGGTTCACACTGTTCACACGGGGAAGCGCGTAAGGTAGGGCTAAAATGCGTGCCTGTATTGTAACGGTTAAAGGGGCTTCCGGGGCAGGGGGAATATGCCGCCTGTGCGGCACACTGTTGGCGCAATACCCTGCTTGACATTACAATATATTTAGTGCGTATGATGCACTTTTGCCGGTACCCCTGTTTCCTTCTTCTCCCTCGTGGAGAAGGGGAAGAAGTCTGGCATTACCCCCTCGCTCTGAAAGAGGGATGGTACGAAGCGCCGGGGTAAAGGCTTCTATAACTAATGGACTGAGCTTTGATGGTAACTATGGATAAAACAAACCCGCGTGTACTCATTGTAGACGATATCCCCGATACGGTTCAATTGCTGCGCGACTGGCTCGAATCGCATCATTTTGAAACGTTAGGCGTCACCAGCAGCGTGCAGGCGCTCCAGATTGCTGAAGATAATCTCCCGGATTTGATTCTGCTGGATGTCATGATGCCTAAAATGGACGGGATGGAAACCTGCCGTCGCCTGAAGGCCAACCCCAAAACGGCACATATCCCGGTGATCCTCGTCACCGCCAAGAACCCTAGCGACGCCCGTTCCGAAGGCATGTTAGCCGGAGCGGTGGATTACATCACCAAGCCGATCAACCTGCAGGACCTGGTCGGGCGCATCCAGGCCGCGTTGGCAACCAACTCGCAGTCCCCGGTGGATGTGCAGCGCCTGCTTGAAGAGGTTGTTCATTCAGCATTGACGATTCTCGCCAGTGAAATGGTGTGGCTGCTGGCGCTGGACCCCAACGAAGAATTTCTGGTGAGCCGGATTATCGCTACCAGCAGCGGCTCACGAGCCGAAACCGAGTTCCTCGTCACCGCAGCCGGTGGCGGCAGCACGCCCCGCTATCTCCTGCGTGATATGGAGAACCCGTTGGTGGCTGCCCTGATGAACCGCACAATGGCCCCCAATATCGCCGTTGCCCAACTAGGCGACTCCCCGGCAACCACCCCGCTTCGCAAGGCTGCCGAAAAACTGCGCCTGAGCTATCTGACTGCTGTGCCCCTCATCGCCGCTGGCAAAACATCCGGGCTGATGGTGCTGGGCGGCTACCAACCGCATAACATGGAAAGCTACCGCGCCCGGCAGATTGTCTCGTCACTGGGCAGCCAGGCGGCTATCGCCGTAGATTACTCGCGCGTGATGACCGACCTGACCGACCGTGAGAAGGAGATGAAACGGCAGGAAGCCTTCCGCCAGATGATCCTGGACACGATGAGCGATGGCCTCGTGGTGATCGACTCCAGCGGCGCGATCAAGTACGTGAACCGCCGTTTGCTGCGGATGACTCAGTATGCACAGGACTACCTCGAAGGGCGCTCGGTGGGCGAACTGTTCCACCCGGATGACCGGATCGAAGTCCTCAACGGACTGCTGCGCGAAGGCGCGACCACGATGAAATTCGACCAGCGCCTGTTCACTAAAGACCGGCAGGTGATTTCGGTGCGTTTATCGCGGTCACGGGCACAGGCGGATGACCGCAACAACCAGGTGATCGTCCTGAGCGATATGACCGACCAGAAAGACCGCGAAGCCGAACTCGAACGCCAGACCGGGCGGCTGCGGGCGCTCAACCGTGCCGCGCATGTCATCGCTTCGAATCTTTCGCTTCACGATACCTTGCAGAATATCCTTGACTCGGCGGTGGACGTGGTCGAGGCCCAGGGCGCATCGTTGTTCCTTTTCAACCGCGATAACCCGGAAGAACTCATCGCTGTGGCGGCGGTTGGGCTGGGCGCGAACATCATGGAAGGGCTGCGCGTCCCCCTCGGCCAGGGTGTCGTCGGCTGGGTAGCCCGCCATGCCGAGTCGCAGTTGGTGCGCGATACGGCCCAGGATACCCGCTTCTATATCGGCGTGGACGAGAAAACCGGGCTGAGTACCCGCTCACTCATCGCCGTCCCGCTGTTGGTTGGCGAGCAGGTCATGGGCGTCCTGGAAGCGGTCAATAAACAGAATAACGGCCTGTTCGAGCAAGGCGATGTCAGCCTGCTGGAAAGCATGGCCGGTTCCGCCGCCGTGTCGGTGGTGAATGCCCGCCTCTTTGACCAATCGCAGCGGCGCGTCAAGGAGCTAGGGACACTGCTCAATGCCAGTGAAGCCGCCTCCTCCACGCTGCAATTCTCCCAGGTGTTGGAAAGTATCGTGCGTAATCTCTCGGCTGGCCTGGAAGTTGACCGGTGCAGTATCCTGGCCTGGAACCCTGACAAAGATCGCCTGGAATCACTGGCGGAACTGGCCGACAGCCATTGGGACCCGGAAAACGCCCCCATTCACCTCCTGGCAGAGTTGGTAGTGATGCAGGAAGCCATGACCAGTGGCAAGCCGGTGCTGGTTTCGCTGGCTGATTCCAACCTTAACCAGAAATCGCGTGCGGCGCTCGAATCGGCGGGGATGGTCAGCCGTGCCGTCGTCCCGATCTCCAGCGGGGGGGAAGTCATCGGCGCTGTTGATCTGTTCAGCAATAACCCCCAGTTCACCTATTCTGATGTGGAACTCAAGGCGGTCAGCGCCCTGCTGGAACTCAAACTGGGCAACCTGCCCCCCGGCACCATGCTGGATACGCTTGAAGCCAGCATGTTCAAGATGCTGACCTTCCAACTCAAGCAAATCGGCTCTACCGATACAGTGGCGCTGTGGGGCTGGCAGCGAGGCTCCGGCATGGTGCGCCTCATATGCGAATTAGGGTTCGCGGAATGGACGCGGCGCGGCGGCCCGGTCTACCCGGTAGAAACCTACCCGATGCTGGCGCGGGTGATCCGTGAACAGACGCTGCACATGGGGACGATAGATGACCTTATAACCGACGATTCCGAAAAAGACTGGATTGTCTACCGGGGCGGCCATTCGTTCCTGTTCCTGCCGCTCATCCAGCATGGCGCGACGATGGGCGTCGTCAAACTCATCGCCCACCACCACCGGGTCTTTGACGAGGACGAAGTCCGGCTGGCGCAGGGCATCGCCAATGTGGTGAGCAACGCCACCGAAAATGCCCGGCTCTTCCATTCGCTACAAAGCCGCGCCAAAGCCCTGGAAAGTGCTTACCAGGATTTGCAGGAAGCCGACAAAGCCAAAGACCAGTTCATCCAGAATGTCTCGCACGAACTGCGTACGCCCTTAATTTCCGTGCTGGGCTATTCCGGGCTGATGGCGGATAACGCCTTTGGTGAACTCAATGACGACATGCGCGATGCGGTGAATGAGATTGTCGCCAAAGCGCAGAAGCTCACGAACATCGTGCAGGATATTGTCTCGTTGCAGCCGCTCGATATGGGTGATTTGAAGCGCGAGGAACTTGACCTGCTGGGACTGGTGCGGGATGTGATCGAAAGCCAGCGTCCGGCGGCGGCACATGCCGGGCTGGAACTCATCGTCAACCTGCCCGACACCCTGCCCACTGTGTTTGCCGATAAAGAGACTGTGATTGAGGCTTTTGACAAACTGCTGGATAACGCCTTCAAGTTCGGCGTGGATGGCAAGAAAGTCGAAGTCATGCTGCAAGACATGGACGGCCCGATGGTGCAGGTCAGCATCCGTGATTACGGCGTGGGGATTGACCCCTCGGAGCATCAGAAGGTGTTCCGGCGCTTCTACCAGGTGGACGGCGCTTCAACGCGGCGTTTCGGCGGCACGGGGTTGGGGCTGGCGCGGGTCAAGGCCATCATAGACGGTCATGGCGGGCGCATTACGATAGACAGCCAGCTCGAACAGGGGGCGACCTTCTCGTTCACGCTCCCCAAGCAGGAGCGCGTCGGCAACGGCAAGGGGTAATAATTCGGATCACGCCCTGTTAGGTACAGCTTACTCGTGGACTTCAATGAGGATAATGTTGAGTGGGTACAACATGGCTACAACGCCGGGTGATGTCAAAACACGTTGGGATTTCAGTAATTTTGTTCGCTATCTCGTGGCAAACAAACTTGAGGACTACAAAGGTTCACTCGAGGAATACCTGCGGAGCCTTTATAGTCTTTTGGAAAAGCACAAGGCCAGGCAACCTTCCTGGCAGTTGTTCGCTGAAATGGTGAATGGGGCACTCTCCGAACCGCCCGCAGCAGTTGACCCATCCTGGATGCAAATTACATCCGCTTTGCCCACCGCCCCCATGAAGAAAACAGATCTTCCAGAGTTTGACAGTCTGCGCGTCCGGCTGCGCTATCAGATCGCTGACCTGCATCGGATAAGAGATGCAGGAATGTATGAGAAGAAGTCAGAGGCTGAGCTGTGGCTTGGCTGGGATTCGCCAACGGGAGACAGGTGGTATAATTTCTTTCCTGGTATTTTTCTTGAGTGCGCCGCCGAGTTGCGGGGTGTAGAGAATACTGAGGTGTGTTCGTGGCGCGACCTGGAAGACTTTCTAGATACAGGTCAGTATTACGAGTAGGTTGCCACTTCTCGCTCGTTTCCCCTGACAGAACTTAAAATTTCTATGTCCTGTGTTCTGCGTGTGTGTGCTATAATCACCCCACCGGTTTGCGAGGTATATTTGTCTCGCCTGCATCGCCCCAACAGGCACTTTTAACTCAGCACTCAACTGAGTGATCGTATATTGTCAACGTGGGCGCATCGCCGTGCGCCCCTACGAATCCCATCATTTTATTGGATTACTTTCGAGACTTCACTTCAGGACTTACCATGACCCTTCAGGACATTCACGGCATTCTGTTCAATATGCACATTCTCTATTCGGTCATTCTGGGGATATGGGGCGCGGTCATGGCCGCCCGCCGCGAGTCAATCTCTGGCAACTACTGGGGCGCGGTGGCGACAGCGACCATCCTGGCGGCGGTGGTCACGCTGGTTGGAATCATCATGACCGTCCAGGGGCTGCGCCCGGCACGGCTGCTCACGTATTACCTGTATATGGCCTGGCTGGTCATCATCATGCCGGGGCTGTACTCCCTGCTGCGCGGACGCGATGACCGCAGCGCGGCGATTGCCTTCGCCCTGCTCAGCTTCTTCAACGCCACCACCTCAATCAGTATGTGGCAGCGGCAGATCGTCGCCCCCTGGTTCCTGGAAGGGGCATAGGCTCACACTCACACCGGCTCTATCGCCAGCTTCCCATACAGCACCGTCAGGCCGAATGACTCGGTGAGGATATTAGCCGGTTTGCGGTGCTGGTCGCTCCCCAGCCGGATGTCCGCCAGCGCCACCGGGCCGTTCCCGCTCACATGCGCGTAGGCCCGCCAGTGAATATCGCGGCACTCACGCAGCACGAGGTGGAAAGATAACGTTTTGTCTGTTCCATCCGGTTGGTAGCGGCAGGCAAACGTCAGCGTCGCCCCCCATTCACCGATCTGCACCCCATCAAACCAGAACGCACCGGACGGCCAGGCATCCAGCGCCCGCGCAATTACTGATCGCTCCATGATGAACCATTCTCCCCCTTAGTTGGGTGGGCAGCATCCGTCAGCCCGACTGCCCACCCGTGAATTCGCATCCTGGCCCGTATTTATCCGACCATTTCCAATGCGCTGAGTGTTTTCTCAATCAGCGCCACCAGTTCACCCATTGTCCCGGCATCAAAGGCGAATTTCGCCCCGGCAGCGGCGAACAGCTCCGGCAGCGGTTTCGTCCCGCCCAGCGCCAGCGCCTCCCGGTACTTGCGCACAGCTCCGGCCTGGTCGGCGAGCGCGTTGCGCCACACCTGGAGCGCCCCCACCTGTGCCAGTCCGTAGTCCACATAATAGAACGGAATCTGGAAGATGTGCAGTTTGCGCTGCCAGCCGGTTTTCACCACGTCATCCAGCCCGCTCCAGTCCACGCCCTTCATGAACCGTCCCCACAATTCCGCCCATTTGGCGTCGCAGTTGGCCGGGTCGCTGGCGGCGGCGGGGTTGGTGTAAACCCAGTGCTGGAAGGCATCCACCACGGCCATGTACGGCCAGAAGCGGACAATGCCCTCTAGGTGTTCGATGCGGGCGCGGGCGGCATCGGCCTCGCTGTAATAGCCGCCCTGGTCAGCCGTCAGGTAAGGCGCGGCCAGCAGTTCCATAGACATCGAAGCAACTTCCGCGATTTCCGCCGTGATTTCGGACTGCTGGATATAGGGCAGGCGGGCGCTCTCGAAAGCGTGGAAAGCATGACCGCCTTCGTGCAGCAGCGTTTGAACGTCATCGTGCAGGCCAACCGCGTTCATGAAGATGAACGGGCGCTTGACCTGCGAGAAAGTGATCTGGTAGCCGCCGGGCGCTTTGCCCTTGCGGTTATCCAGGTCGAGCAGACCTTCCCGCCGCATCGTGGCGAAGTAATCGCCCAACTGCGGGTCAACCTGGCGGAAAATCGCCTCAGCCTTGCTCTTGAGTTCCTCAACATTCCCGAACGGGCGCAGCGGCGGGCGGTTCAGCGGGTCTACATCCAAATCCCAGGGGCGCAGCGTCTCCAGCCCCAACTGCTGGCGGCGCTTTTCATAGATGCGCTGTGCCGCCGGCACGACGACCTTCTCAATCGCACTGTGGAAGGTCTCGCAGTCCGCCGGGGTGTAGTCGAAGCGCAGCATCGCCTCCCAGCGGTAGTCGCGGTAGGTGGTATGGCCGGTATTCCCGCTGATCTGCTGCCGCAAGTCCATGTACTGCCCCCACAGGCCGTTGAGGGATTCCCTGTCCTGCAACTGGCGTATCGCGGAAAGCCGCCAGGCCTGTTCGCGTTTCGCCCGGTCAGCGTCCTGGTAGATAGGCTGCATCTGCGGCAGTGTCTTCTCCTCACCTTCCCATTCGACTGTTTGCGCCCCGATAATCTTGTCGTACTCGTTGCCGAATTTCTGTTCCTGGGTGAACAGCGGCAGATTCGCCTCCCGGAAAAGGGCGGCAGCGGTCCGCATGTTCCGCAGCGGAATGGCGAACCCTTCCGGTTGCAGGCCGCTTTCCAGCAGGTGCGTCTTGAGGGTCTGTTCAGCGGCCTGAGCCGGTTCCGCGATGGTTTCCAGGAAGTGGTAAAACCGCTGGATGCCAGCCTCATCGGTCGTATCCACCGTCGTCGCCACATACAGGCGCGAGCCGGTTTCATCCAGCAGGCAACCCAGCCGCGTCCAGTCCGCCAGCCACCCGACGACAGTTTCCGGGGTCAGTGTCCGCCCGGCCAGATCGTTGTAATACGGTTCAAACTGCGCCCATTCCCAGTCCTTCACGGCCTGGGTATTGGTTGGGAGTGTGTCAAATATCATGTGTGTTCAGTCCTTTTATGGTGTTCGTACTGTTGGGTAGATGAAGCCACCCCACCGCCTCGCACAAACTGTTGGTTGGTGTCAAAAGCCCTCTGATTGTATCCGGCGGCAGGGGGATGGGCAAGTGAGCGCGGTAGTGGAGTCATACCTCCCGGCCACACTAAACCTGTTTGCGTCTCGTGGTTGTCTGCTACAATCGGGGGGTGAACTGTGTCGAAATAAGGTGGGGTGAGGGTATGGTCGCAGCAGGGTTACTGGAAGGATTGAACGAACAGCAGCGCGAGGCGGTGACAGCACCCGCCGGGCCGGTGCTGGTGCTGGCTGGGCCGGGCAGCGGCAAAACCCGTGTGTTGACTCATCGAATCGCCTATATGATCCGCGAAAAGGGCATCCACCCCAGCAGTATGATGGCCGTCACCTTCACCAACAAGGCCGCCGGGGAGATGCGCCACCGCGTCGAGTCGCTGCTGGCGGGGCGGCTGCAAGGCACGCAGATCGGCACATTCCACTCCATCTGTGCCCGCATCTTACGGCGCGAAGCCGAATACACCCCCTACACCGCCGATTACCTGATTTACGATACCGATGACCAGGTAGCCGTCATCAACCAGGCCATGACCGAACTCAATGTGGATACCAAACGCCACAAGCCCCGTGCCATCCTCGGCCAGATTTCCAACGCCAAGAACGAACTGATTGACGCTGCCCACTATGTCGGCAGCTCCTACCAGGGGGAAATCACCCGCCGCGCCTATGCCCGCTACCAGGAAATCCTGGTCGCTAATAACGCCCGCGACTTTGACGACCTGCTCATGGATATGGTGCTGCTGCTGGACGATAACGAGGTGATTCGCGCCAAGTACCAGCGTTATATCGAACATCTGCTGGTGGATGAGTTCCAGGATACCAACGCGGCGCAGTACCGCCTGGTGCAGCTGCTGGCACAACCGCAGGGGTCGGTGTTCGTGGTGGGCGATGAAGATCAGGCCATTTATGGCTGGCGCGGCGCGGATTACCGTAACGTGCTGCAATTCCGCAAAGACTTCCCCAATTGTAAGGTGATTCTGCTGGAACAGAACTACCGCTCGACCCAGATCGTGCTGGACGCGGCGCGGGCGGTGATTGACCGCAATTCGAACCGCACTCGCAAGGCGCTCTTTACCGAACAGGAAGGCGGCAGTCCCATCACCGTCCACGAGGCTTACGCCGAAACCGACGAGGCGCAGTTCGTGGTTGAGACCATCGAGACAATAGCCCGCGCTGACCGCCTGGCCTACCGCGATTTCGCCATCATGTACCGCACCAATGCCCAATCGCGGGCGCTGGAAGAGGCGCTGGTCAAAGCCAACCTGCCTTATAAACTGGTGGGTGGCGTCGGCTTCTATAAACGGCGCGAAGTGCGCGACCTGCTGGCCTACCTGCGCGTGGTGAACAACCCCAACGACAGCGTGAGTTTCAGCCGGATTGTGAACGTCCCCAAGCGCGGTATCGGCAAGAAGTCGGTGGAAGACTTCCAGCGCTGGGCCATGCGGGAGCGCCTGACAACCAGCGAAGGACTGGCGGCCCTGGCGAGCGGCATGAATACCCCGCTGCCGAACGCCGCCACGAAGAAACTCAGTGCCTTCTGGGAGATGATTGAGGACTGGCAGAAGATCGCCGCCGAGGGCGACCTGGCCGCCCTGCTGGATGACGTTATCGCCCGTACCGGCTTCACGCTCCATCTGCACAACACCAGCGACAGCACCGACGAGGCGCTGGAACGCGAGGACAATGTGCGCGAGCTGCGCGGCCTGCTCGCCAGCCAGGAGGCGGACGTTTCGCTTAATGATTTCTTGCAGGAAGTCGCCCTGGTGGCCGACGTGGATACACTGACCGGGGACGATAGCGACACCATCACCCTGATGACGCTGCATTCCGCCAAAGGGCTGGAATACCCGGTGGTGTTCCTGACCGGATTAGAGGAGGGCGTGCTGCCCCATTTCCGTTCCATCGGCGAGGCTGACGGGCTGGAAGAGGAGCGGCGGCTGCTCTACGTGGGCATTACCCGCGCCATGCGCCAGTTGTTTATCTCCCATGCTTTCCGCCGCATGACGTATGGCGACAGCAGCCCCAGCGTGCCGAGCCGCTTCCTGGCGGATATTCCGCCGGACTTGCTGGAAGGTGTCTCATCCCGAATGCGGCAGCAGTACGATTTCGCCGCTTTTATGGAAGATACCACCTGGGACGATGACGACATCGAGGAAGAACCGCCGCTGTCCGAGCAGCAGCAGGCGATTCGTTCCCGTATCGCGCCGTTTTCCCCGGCGCCTCGCGCCCCACTGTCGCGCTTCCACAGCGGGGTGCGCGTCCAGCACCCGAAATTTGGCGAGGGCATCGTGATCGAAACCCGGCGTGTCGGCACAGACGAAGAGGTGACGGTCAGTTTCGCCGCGCATGGCATCAAGCGCCTCTCCGCCAGCTTCGCCAACCTGGTGGTTATGGGCGAATGACCCTCACGCCGCTATTTCCGGCACGTCAAGACGCCCGGCCTGCTTCAGGACGATAGCGGCCTGGAGCGACACCCACCGGTTCGTTTCCTCCTGGCTGCCTAATCCCTTCCAGGTACGCCGGCGGAAGGGACTGCTGCCGCGCCAGTGCCCGTTCTCGCCGCGCAGCACTTCCAGCCAATCGAGGGCCGCCTGCGCCCTGGGATGATCGAGTGCATTGACTTCGCCCAGCAGCCGGAGCGTAAACAGGATGTCCGTCTGGTAGAACAGCGGGAAGTTCAGCTTGAACCACAGCGGATGTATCTTGCCATTATCGGGCGTGGGATAGTCGGCGGCGGTCAGGCTGAAGGAGTCGAGCAGGAAGGTGAGCGCCTCGTGGATGGTATCGGCCATTTCGCCGGGTTGCTGACCGGAGGGCAGAGCGGCTAATCCCCATAAGGTACGCACCACACCCCAGGCACAGGGATGACCGGCGTTGTGCTGGCACAGGCAGTGCCCCTCCTGAATGTCGTGTACGGCGTAGCGGGCGACGGCCTGAGTACGCTCGTCGTCGCCATAGCCCGCGTAGGCGGCATAACGCAGCATGTTCCCCCAGAAGCAGGAAAAGCCATGCCCGTCCTGGACGAGCTGCCGCCGCATTTCGGCAGCGGTTTCATTGAGCATGTATTCGACGCCGCGCTTGAATCGCGGATCGGTTTCGTTAGCGGCCAGTTCCTCCAGCAGCATCATGCTCCAGTGGGTGCTGACATACTTGGGCGTATAGTAACTCTGTTCGCCGGCCCACTGCCCGCTATCGGTCTGGTTGGCGTAGATGGCCGGAACCACGCCATCCGTCATGATGGCCTCCCGGTCACGGAGCAGCGCCGGGTCATCTGCCGGGCGACCCAGCAGATCGCGGCGGGTTCGGTAACGGATGGACGGCGTACCGGCATCCAGCAGCCAGTGAACAAACGCTTCTTCAGGCATACCTCCTCCTTAGACCAAATGTTCTGGATTGAGTATACCCTTTTTGAGCGGTGCAAGCAACAATGCTTGTCATCTTTCCACCCTGACAATTGACGTGAGTGGGTGGGCAGATAGCATCAGGGACAACGCCTGTGTTGTCCCTACAAAATCATCCTGAATTATCGTTGGGACAGGGCAGGCCCTGTCCAGAACATCTTGCCGGGCATTTTAATGCTTGGCAGACAGCATGACACGGGCATTGGCTTACTCCGCCCCGGCCAGCAGCGTTTGTGCCATGTCGGGCGTCGGCGCGGAGACGACCAGCGTCCCGGCGTCATCCGTGACCATACAGCGTGTCTCGGCGGCGGTTGACCAGCATGTCCCGTCACGGGCGGCTTCGCCAAATTTCGCGTCCCCTAACGCCGCATACGCTTCGGCAAACTCGGAGGCATCCTCCGGCGTATCCCAGGCGAGGCGCAGCGCCCAGGCGCGTTGGCCGCTCTCGGCGTTGTAGTAGATGTGGTACAGGTCGCCACCCCACCCGGCAGCAGCGGCGTTGGCCTGCACAGCCTCAAGCCCCGTCTTGAGGTGCGAACGCAGGTAAAACTCCCCTAGCGGACGATCCAGCAGCAGTGCCCAGCCCGCGCCTAATTCCTCGGTCACATCGGGCAGCGTGACGACCTGCGGGACTTCATTTTCCAGGTATTTGACCGGGTGCAGAATCTGTTCGGTGGATACCGGCGGGTTGGTGTAAGCCGCGTCCACCAGCGGCCAGCCGCCCTCAATCCGCAGCCGGTTGACAAACCCCATGCCGGATTCATAGGCGAACAACTGCTCGGTGATAATGAACTCCGGCGCGTCTTCCGGCAGAGTGAACGCGCCCACCGAATACCCTTGCAACAGCACGCCCACCAGCAGCATGGGGTTATCCTGCGCGAGGTCCTGCAGGAACACCGTCATGGTCGCGGTGGCGTCGCCTTCCACCAGGGCGAGCGCGGCAGCCGTCGCGTCGGGGTTCGTCATATCTTCAAGTCCCAGGCTGTCCAGGCTGAAGTGCTGGTCTTGCAGGGCGTGGGTGAATTCGTGCGCATAGGTGATCTGTTCCAGCACGGGCAGGCTGTCCCCCGGCACGCCGCCGGAAAGCAGCAGCACGTTCATGTCTTTGGTTTCGGTGTCGTAAAATCCGGCCACGCCCGATGGACTGGTGAGGAACGCCAGGTACACCGCCCGCAAGTCCACGTCCGCCGGGAGCAGATCGAAGGCGACGTAAAACTGCGTCTCGCGCAGGGCGATGTCGTCGGTCAGCTCATTCTGGTACAGGTGGGTGAAGTAGTCCAGGATGTCGGCACGGGTGGGGAAGCGCCGCATCACCGGGGTGATAATGTCCAGGCCGCGCGCCCGGCTGGTCAGCGCTTCAATCGCGGTCAGCTGCTGTTCCAGCGCCGGGCTGATGACCGGCGTCTCCTGGGCGGCGACCCCGCCCGCCAGGGCCAGCAGCATAATTCCAATAAGCCACAAACGGTTCATAGTTACTCCTTTAATTAAGAGTCTATCCGTAAAATCCCGTTTATGCCTTACCTCACCCCTTCCGAACCTTCGGTTCTCCTTCCCCTCTCCATTGTGGAGAGGGGAAAACGAGCGCAGCGAGTAGGGGTGAGGTCAGACAACCTAACGTATTTGCGGATAGCGATTAACTCATTCACTCACATTGTTCGTTTTAGCCTGTTTCAACATGTCGAACAACACATAGCCGGTCACACCACCGAAGATAATCGGCGTCGAACAGCAACAAAGCGAGTAAGAGAGTACAGCATTCCGCACGATAAACACAATCATCACAAACGAACCAGACGCAGCGATACCGCCCAATGCTGCACCCAGTATCCACCGATATGCCTGCTGGAAAGAGTGGCGCAGTACCAGCCATTGGGGCAGGCTGACCGCTATGCCGACAAATGCGCCTATCACAGCCAGGGTGACAAGCCCCGTCTCATTAACGGTCATATCGGTGTCAAGGCCGCTTACCATTCCGTGCTGAAAAGTAAATAGTGATGACGATGGTATAATTCTGCTGCCAAGCCAGAAACCAGCCAATGCCATGATAACATTTAAGGAATTGGCCGCTAGCCACCCCCAACGGGACATCTTGCCCTTGAGCGCAATGTGCCACTGTGCCAGACCCACAGAAAAACCGACCAGCAATATTGTCACACCTGTTAAGATAGGGAACAACCAATCAATCGAGTCGGGATTCCAGCGGTTTTGCCAGGAGATGGTGGCGATCAGTTCCCACAACATAGCTGTAGAAAAGGCAACGATGAAGCCAAGTATCCAACCAACCAGGGTCGCCACAGCCCACCGGACAATAAACTGCCTGCGGGTTCGTTCCTCTGGTTGGTTCGTCATCGTAGTCATGCCGTCTTAGCCCGTTTCAACTTTCCCAGGTCTTAAGCGCCAAGAACCGACGCAGGATGCCCGGCAGTGTCGTCGGGTCAATTTCGAAGGCGAAGTTCAGTTTCTGAACACGCATCCAATCACTCACATAGGTGTAGCGACCTAATTGCCCTTCAACCATCATGTGTCCCAGCGTATCCAGATTTCGGAAGGTCAACTGCAACTCTTCTGGACTCATACTGATCAGCGATGCAGTACCTCGACGATCTCGTTCCAGATTCGTGAATTCCAGCAGGAATTTTTCATAGTGGGTAGGCAAAATGCCAATACCATCAACCTTCCCACTCAGTCCATACGCGTGAACTGTCACGCTCCATTCCATATAACGAAACACACCGTGTCCGTGTGGTATTTCTTCTTCCACCTGCGTCACGTCAATCGTGATTTGCCCTTGAGAGCCGATGATTTCGAGCATAGCATTCACCTCTACAGCATAATTAGCCCGGCGCGGGTGGCGCTCACCACCGCTTCGGTGCGGCTCTGCGCCCCTAATTTGCTCATAATGGCGTTCACGTGGAACTTAACGGTGTGGTCGGTGATGCGCAGTTTCTGCGCGATGGCCTTGTTCGTCAGCCCTTCCGCCATGAGTTGCAGCACCTCTTTTTCACGGGGGGTCAGCGACTCAACCGGCTCCGCCGCCGCCGTCCCGCCGCTGGGCAGCACACTCGCAGCCAGCCCGGAATCCAGCACGACCAGCCCATCCAGCACCGCCGCCAGCGCCGAAGCGACTGCTCCCGCGCCGGTATCATAGCGCAGCAGCCCGGTTATCCCGGCGGCCCAGGCGTCCGTCGCCTGTGACTCGCTGTTCAGGAGCGCCACCGCCGCGATACCTGCCGATTGCAGGTCGGCCAGCCATGTCGGGGAGTCATCCCAGCCCAGGTCGCACACCACGGCGTCCGGCTCGTACAGGTCGAGTTCATCCAGCAGCGCCGCGCCGCCGCACTGCCCGACGACCACCAGCCCCTCCGTCCCGGCCAGCAGCGCCACCAGCCCGACTCGTGCCAGCGGGTTATCGCCCACCACCAATACTTTGATCTCAGCCATATCAGGTTTCATGTCTCATTATACGGCAGTTACGCGGGATAGGTTGCTATCGGGGAATTAAAGTTTTGGCTGGTAATGCTGAGTGAAGATACGCGCAGCAAGCTCTCCACGACTCCGGACATCCACTTTCTCAAAGATCGCTTTCAGATGATCCTGCACCGTATTCGATGAGATGTGAAGTCTGGTCGCAATATCTGTGGTTGACCAGCCGAGCAGAACACATTGTGTTATCTCGCTTTCGCGCTTCGTGAGCAGGTATGCCTGCATAATCAACGGCGCGATTTCTGCGGGCTGCGCGACTTCAAAGATCACGGTGATCTGGGACTGATTTCCTGAGCTTTTCAAACGAGAGGCATACAGGGTCAACCAGTGACCCGAGCGCATACGCTGGCGTATTTTCGGCGTGGCGCTTGTCGCCATCCCACATTCGATCCCTTTCAGACCGGCGACGACGCTGCGGACAGCGAGTGGAAGGTCGCGCTGATCGTTTGTCGCCGTCTCCGCCAATTCCGACACCCAATACTCGGCAGCGGTGGTCATCGCCACAATCGAAAGGTCGTCGGTCAGGATCAGCACACCAGGGCCATCCGGCACGCTTCCCGGAGAAACACTATCCAACAACAGGGCTTTGCGCAAGCCATCCGCAATGTGCGGTGCGAGCTGGGAGAGGAAATTTGCCTCCGAGAGCGTGTAACCCTCCCCGGATCGTTCACGGTGCAAACACAGTGTTCCCCAACATGCGGCATCGGTGACGAAGACCGCCCGTAATTCGTCTGCCATTGCCATCGGAGCCAGCATTTGCCGGTATCGCTGGCTGCGCTGCGGTTCGTGCCCAGTTGCCTGACTGAGCACGCCAACCGCCTGACGATTCCGGAGCATATCGCTGAATTTATTGAAATCCTCGTGCAGGAACTCGTTTTCGAGAAATACCGACATCAACCATGACGGAGGCGTTTCAACAAGGACCGAATTCGTGATGAATTGTGTGGCTGGGTCAGTCGTAGAGAAATAAACGTAATCGAATGGGACAACCGTTCGCAGGCGTTTGAGCAGTTCAACCCGCAGCGTTCGGGAGTCAAGTGCGCTGTGACACAGTCGAATCATTTCCTGCTTGGTGAACTCAGTCGCTTCCGCTCTCATTTTGCCTTCGTCTTGATAAGACTATCTGCTGAAGCTAGTAGGTCCTGGTTTCGACCACCTCGGAAATGCGCCATTGGGGATTCTGCATGACAGTTCCGCTGACACGTTTCCATACTTGCTGCATTGCGGCGAGAAGGGCTTCTGCCTGATCCAAGGTATCGAACTCAAGATCAATGATAGCATAGTTCGGGTTGTCGGTAGGTCGTAATACCCGGTAGGAGCGAACCCCTGATCGCTGCCTGCCGACCGGGTCACTATCAAATGCCGCTTTCCAACCATCAAAATCGGGGACTGGGTGTTCAATGTGCAGGAGTATCATCTTTTCACCTCTCTTCTACGTTACGACCATTTTGTATCCGGAAGACTCGCCAAGCCATCCCATAATTCTGGGATTTTTTGGTCAGATGAGGCCGCCCTGGTCAAAAAGAAAGAGACTCTCTGAGTTATCAAAGAGTCTCAACGGAATTTGTCCCTTCGAAAGAAGACGGGGTGCAAACACACCCCGCCCTGAACACGAATCTCCTACACCGACGACACCGCGCCGTCATCGGCCTGGGTGACGAGGTGGGCGTACTTCGCCATCACGCCTACCCTCGACGCCAACGCCTAGTCACACTGATACGGGCGGATTGGCGGAGAGGGTTATTCAATTGCCAGGGTATTGCGACGTGACAGATAATGCTGCACGATCTTACCCACCCCATGTCGCCAATTGAACGCCTCAAACACCAAACCCGCAATCGGTCCGAATACTTCCACGCTGCCCAATTCCTCTTTTGTTGCGCCAACATACTGTGGATTTGGATGGTGGATAGATACGACGGCGGCCAGTCCAGGCGCAATTTCATTCCAGGTGAAATCTGTATGTTCGTCAAATTCTTCTGGATAATATTCCATGTACCCATTCAGGCAGCTCAGCAATGCGGATTTCAGAGCGGCTAGGTGCGTTCCACCCTCCGGTGTTTCGTCCGTATTCACATAAGTACGCACATAGCTGCCGCTGCCAGCAGAAAACTGAAACGCGATCTGAATACCCATGACAAGATCAGGTTTTCCCGTCCGTGGAATAGAAATGTTCTGGTAGATATATACGGGTTCATGAAAGCTGTGATAGTTGGCGTTGCAATGAGCAATCAGCGATTTCAGCCCATCGGAGTAGTGAAAAACAGCTTTGTGGGCTGGATCAACTCGAATATCACTGACTTCAACACGTAAGCCGGGGGTGAGGAAGGCAACTTCTCTGGCGCGATTTTCGATACGGACTACATCAAAATCATTCTGATCCAGGATTGAATAGTCAGGATGAAAAACAAAGGTTGTGCCAGTCCGATTGGGGGCGTTATCGCATGTCTGCCTGACAGGGGATACGGGCTTGCCATGAGCGTAGGATTGTCGCCAGATTGTGCCATCCCGATAATTTTCGACTTCAAATCGGTCACACAAATAATTCACAGCAGCAAGTCCGAGTCCATGCCGACCACCGACAGTCTGATAAGCAGCAAGTCCGAGTCCATGCCGACCACCGACAGTCTGATAAGCAACAGGTTCTAAATCGTGCTTGGATGTGGCAAGGTCTTGCAACAGAACTTCCATCTCGGTAAATGGCGTATCTCGATATCGTCCGATGGGTAAACCTGCGCTGTTGTCACGCAAGCAAATTTCATTGTTATGGCGCAGTTCAATCAGGATGTCGTTGCAGCGCCCTATAAGCGCCTCTTCCACCATATGATCCAATACCTCATATATCAGGTGATGGAGACTTCGGGCATCCTTGCCGCCAATATACATACCTGGACGCAAACGAACATGGTCACGCAGACTCATGTCTCGTATAGAAGCAGAAGACGCTGGCGGGAAGTTCGCATAAAAGTCCATAAGACCTCGCCGTATTGATGGTTTCCTCTATTTTACCGTGTATCGGAGCTGATCTGAGAAGAGAGTTCTGCTATTCAGCGGAATTTCTTCGATTCCCAAAAGGACAAATCCAATGGCACGCGCCGAATCGAAAGCCATCATGGACTACTGCCCATCGAGAACGCCACTACCCGGCGACTGCCCGCTCCTAACAGTTGTTTCACGTGATTGCCGTGCCTAGCCACAAAAAAGGCCGCTGTCATCCGACAACGACCTTTCTTAGGAAACGTTTCCTTTAGAGCACAGCGAAAATAGATCTGACGTAAAACGGAGTGCAAATTTCCGCGCCCCATTGAATCCGGGTCTGCCTATACGCTCGACACCGCGCCGTCATCGGCCTGGGTGACGAGGTGGGCGTACTTCGCCATCACGCCGCTGGTATAGTGCGGCTTCGGCGCCCGCCACCCCGCCCGGCGGCGTGCCAGTTCGTCGTCAGTGAGTTCAACATTGATGCTGCGGGCTTCCGTATCCACTGTAATCACGTCGCCCTCCTCCAGCAGCCCAATCGCCCCGCCGACCATCGCTTCCGGCGCGACATGCCCGATCATCAGCCCGCGTGTGCCGCCGGAGAAGCGCCCATCGGTGATGAGCATCACGTCCCGGCCCAACCCCTGCCCGACAATCGCCGCCGTCACGCTCAGCATTTCGCGCATCCCCGGCCCGCCAACCGGCCCTTCATAGCGGATGATGACCACATCGCCCCGCCTAATCTGCTGTGACTGCACGGCCTGCATCGCGTCCTCTTCCCGGTTGAAGATACGCGCCGGGCCGGTATGCCGCTTCGGTTCGTCGCCCTTCAGCTTGACCACACAGCCCTTGGGCGCGAGGTTGCCCTTCAGAATCACCAGACCGCCGGTTTCCTTGATCGGGTCATCGAGATCATGGACGACCTGCTGGCCGGGGGTTTCCTGCGCCCCGGCGACGGCTTCGATCAGCGTCTGCCCGGTGACCGTCAGCGTATCGCCCTTCAGGTAGCCGCCTTCGATCATACGCTTGGTGAGGAAGGCCACACCCCCCGCCTTATACAGGTCGAGCGCCATGTACTGCCCGGTGGGGCGCATGTCGGCCAGTACCGGGGTGCGCTTGCTGATCGCCTCAATGTCGTCAATCGTGAAAGGGATACCGGCTTCACGGGCGAAGGCCAGCGTATGCAGCACAGCGTTGGTACTGCCGGCGGTGGCGGCGGCGGAAGCAATCGCGTTTTCCAGCGCCGGGCGGGTGATAATGTCCCTGGGGCGGATGTCCATTTCAATGAGCTTCATAATGAGTTCGCCCGCCTGGTAGGAGACATCGTTTTTCTTCGGGTCTTCGGCAGGCACGTCGCCCATCCCCATCGGGCAAATGCCCATCACCTGGGAGATGGTCGCCATCGTGTTCGCGGTGAACTGTCCGCCGCACGCGCCCGGCCCGGGGCAGGCCACATCTTCGATGGCGTGCAGTTCCTCGGCAGTGATGTCACCCTTCGCCCGCGCCCCAATCGCCTCGAACACGCTCACCACGTCTACCGCCTTGCCGTTGTAGTTGCCCGGCATAATCGTCCCGCCGTAGAGCATCAGCGACGGCATATTCAGCCGGATGAGCGCCATAATCGTGCCGGGAATGGTCTTATCGCAGGAAGAAATGGCGATGATACCGTCAAAATAGTTGGCGCGTGCCACCAGTTCGATGCTGTCCGCGATCATCTCACGGCTGATGAGCGAGGCCTTCATGCCTTCTGTCCCCATCGTGATGCCGTCGGAAATGCTCACCGTGTTGAATTCGAGCGGCGTCCCCCCGGCGGCGCGGATGCCTTCCTTCATTTTGGCGGCCAGACGGCGCAGGTGGAAGTTGCACGGCCCGACTTCCGTCCAGGTGTTGGCGATAGCGATCAGCGGCTTGTTGAGGTCGTCATCCGTCAGGCCAATGGCTTTGAACATGGCGCGGGCGGCGGCACGGTCATCCCCTTCGATCAGGGTGCGGCTGTGGGCGTTCAGTGCCACGATTTTTTCGGGGGTCAGCGTGTAGTCGTTCATCAGAAACTGCTCCAGGCACTAGAAATACCATCTGTGAACCGGAAAGCAGCGGCCTGCTGGTTGGCGCGGGTATCACGCAGATGGATATTTCAACGATAGGTTTTGGAGGTCAAGTATCGCCAAGAACACCGGCCAGCGCAAGGGATTGGCCTGGGCTGGAATAAGTTTTCAGGGTAGGGTCATTTCCCCCGCGCCGCAAACGGCTCATAGTCCGGCGGAAAGACACCCCAGCCTGGAAGCCGTGGGCTGCGTCAGATTGGTAAGCCCGCTGAAGCAGGCTGGCGAGTGTTTCAATGCCTGTCCAGTCCCATTCACGGGGGTTCCCCAAACCTGTTAGCCGGATGGCTTCCAGCCTTCGGCGGCGACCAGGCTGAGATGTGGGTCATATTTCGCCTGCTTCGCTGTCGTGATATTCGTAAGCAAAAATATCGTTTTCGGTTACACTACAGATAGGCAGCCACATTATTCGGAATCACGCTCGCGGCACAACAGCCTGAAGTCCGCCGCATTCAGAGGGTGATTTTCATGGAGTAACGTATAGACCAAAACAGAAGACAACAATTAGAGTGGGGATAAACTTATGGTCGGATCGCGCATTTCTTTGAATGTTCACGGTCAGAATGTGCCGGATCGTGATTTTTTGCTCAAACATCTGGTAAAGCTGCAACCGCCTGCTGTGCTGATTATGGACGCCGCCGGGTTCGCCCGCGATGTCAAAGCCGCGCTGCCGAATACGATTGTGATTCATCGTTCATGGGGGGCTAAGGGCGATGATGACATTCACAAACAGTTTAACCCGCAGCAGTGGGTCGAACAGAAACGGAAAGAGATCGAAAAAAGCGATCTGTGGTGCTATACCACCAATGAGCCGGAATTCAGCGATGAAGTGCTGAACTGGCATGTGGAGGTCATGCAGCTTGCGGCCAAAGAAGGGCTGAAACTGGTTGTCGGCAACTGGTCGGTGGGTAAACCGAACGATGTAGACAACGACTGGAAACGCGCCCGCCGGATGCTGGAACTGCTCGACCAGCATCAGGACACGATGATCCTCGGCCTGCATGAATACGCCTGTGGGGTGATTTCCAGCGGGTTTATCGGTGGCACGCCGGAAGAACGCGGGCTGATTATGCCGGAAAGCTGGCCGCAGGATGTCTCCAAGATCGGCGCGATGTGGCACTGTGGACGCTTCAATTTTGTCGTGCGCTACTGCCAGAACGAAGGCATCCGCCCGCCGCGCATCATCATCACCGAACATGGCTTCGACGATGTGAGCGACATCAAAACGTGGACCGAGAAACTGGCGAAAACCGCCACCTTCGGCAACCCCGGCGGCAACATCCGCGGCTGGAAAACGCTGGAAAACCAATGGAACACCTGGTTCAGCAACCGGGGCTGGTCGCCGCAGCGGGCTTACTTCGAGCAGCTCAAATACGCCGACCAGAAACTTTACCAGGGGTCGGTGGTGGAGGCTCAGCTTATTTTCTCATGGGGACACAGCAACGACATCTGGGCGCAGTTCGATATTGCCGACGCGAAGGAACTGCACGGTCTGTTGGAAGGCTACGCGCAGGAAGGCAAGGTGGCAACCCCCGGAACCGGTTCATCCACGCCGCCAACCCGTATCGCGCCGCCGACACGCATTATGCCGCCCGTTCAGGGGGGCAGCGGGACAAAGACGAAGGATGAGAAGACCGTAACAGGGGACAAGGCCGACGAGGTTACAGCCGGCGCACAGGCTGTTGCCCCAACCAACCCGATTGCCAGCGAACTGTCTATGCAGGATGTCAAAACGGTGATAACCGGGCTGCAAGCGGCTGCCGGCCTGGCGCACCTCTCCAACCCGGAACTGGCCGCTGAGTTTGAACGGATTATCGGGGTGTTGAAGCGCCATACGAGCGGGTAGACGGCCAGGTACAAGTGCAATAAGCCAGGCCTACGCCGGTTACACGCATTAACGCACCTGACGGGTTTAAGCGGGCAAGGCAGTGTGTCATGCTGCCTTGCCCCAAAAGAGCCGCCCCAGCCAGCAAACACTGGGGCGGCTTTTCAATCTCGTAGAACATGGTGCTTCATATCCCTCGTGGGAATCTTAACGGTTTCTAAGTGCTTCATCCAGTAAACCATTCAAGTAGGGGAACGTCTCAGGCCCTTCACTACGAAAAACCTTAGCGGATTATTAAAAAACCGTGCGGCAAGTGGATCATTTCTGGTTGCTTTACCTGTCCGCAGGCTTTTTGAATGGCTTCCAGGGAAATCTGGATACGATAACAAGGGTTCACCCCATTTGCGCGTATTTCGCACTTCCCCTATACTCACAACCATCGAAATAGGCGGACACATAGTTTCGCCTTAGTATGCAGAAGGAAGTATAAGTGAAATCCCTTACCAAAAACCGTCTTTCTATATTTATCTGTATTGTGATGCTATTAGCACTACTCGTCACAACCGTTGGTGCGCAGACATCAGGCGAAATTGATTTTGGGTTTGGTCCCAATTATCGCCCCTGCGCAAACATAATCAGCCAGTCTCCGCTGGTAGCCAGTGTGGACACAGCTGGAGCCGGAGACAATCTCTTTACGCTGCATGATGGTTGTCAGCTTCTGGTCGACCAACCGCTGACTGTGAGTCTGACGCAATACATTGACCCGCAGACGGTGATCGTCAATGTACTGGAAAATCGCTCGGATGTGATTATCGAGTTCCGCGATTCCGGTACAAATTCCCTGGTTGGCACATGGCAGGCCGGCACGTACACCGCGAGTACCGGCGGCGACGCGAATACGCTTGTGCTGACAACCACGAGTATTGGGGCAACCCAGGGTATCATCCGCACCCTGACGGTACCAGAAACCCCGGCTGACGCGAACACGCTGGTATGTCCGACATATCCCGCCCCCAACTTCGCCGGGTTGATCCCAGTCCCCCTGAAAGCGGGCGATGTGGTGTCGGTCACATCCCAGGGTGGTATTGGTGAGGTTTCACTCACTTTGCATGAATCCGATACTGCTGAGGATACGGTTGACTTCAATTGTGCGCCCGGCACGCAGAATTTCACGGCGGAGCAGGATGGAATTTATGTGATTGGGTATAACGGTTCGGGCAACTCGGATTCCTTCTCGTATGAACTCAACCCTGCCACATCGCTGGTGTGTCCGGCGTATCCCGCTCCCAACTATGCTGGATTAATACCCGTCGTCCTGAAAGCGGGCGATGTGGTATCGGTCACATCCCAGGGCGGTGTCGCTGCGGTCTCGTTCAATTTCAATGAACTGGGTAACGTTCAGGGTACAGCCAGTTTCAATTGTGACCCCGGCACGCAGGATTTCACAGCGGGGCAGGATGGGCTTTACTGGCTTGGGTATAACGGCTCAGGGAACCCGGATGCTTTCTCGTATCAGGTCAACGCACAAGCGACTGCGGTTGATAATTCGCTGGTATGCCCGGCGTATTCCGCCCCTAATTTCGCCGGCATTATCCCGGTCTTGCTGAAAGCAGGCAATGTCGTAACGGTTGCGTCCCAGGGTGGTGTCGCTGCGGTCTCGTTCAATTTCAATGAACTGGGTAACGCTGAGGATACGGCCAGCTTCAATTGTGACCCCGGCACGCAGGACTTTACCGCACAGCATGACGGGGTTTACTGGCTTGGGTATAACGGCTCAGGGAACCCGGATGCTTTCTCGTATGATGTCGATACGACAAAGGTCTGCACGGTTCCTGATGCGGCAGATGCGGCGATGGATCTATCCGTCACCAACAATCTTGACGAGACGATAACGCTCGCGTGGTTCAGTTTTGAGTGCGAAGAGATTACGTATCAGACCATTGAACCCGGCGCAACGGCTGTTCAGAGTACCTATGAGAACCATGAGTGGATCATTCGAGGAGCCGATGGTACTGTCCTCGAGCAGTTCGCCGCATCGCCGGGTCGGGCCGAAATCGTCATCTCGCAGGGTCAGTAACAGCGGGGCGTCGCAAATAGACTTCCCATTTACGGCCAGAATCGGCAATGGGGATCCGCCAGGTTTTTAGTGCGGTATCCGGTGGAAAAGCCACAGTAAGCGGAATTGCCCGGCAGAGGAGCGCCACTGTGCGTTCCCCAGGGCAATCACGTCGCACTGCTCTGATATCCTCTGTATTGTACTGTACAGGGGATATTTTTATTTCCTCCAGCGGGAGGCTATTAGGTTCTAAATGCTTCACCCGGCAAATAAATCAAGGAAGAAAACAGGATGCTCGTAGGGACGCGCTTCTGCGCGTCCGACGGACGGCAAAAATGCCGTCCCTACGCCTGTTCTTGAGAAACTTGCCGGATGAAGCACTAAAGTGAAGTCTCGAAAGTAATCCAATAAAATGATGGGATTTGTAGGTATCCCCGCCGTGCGCCCCCGTTGACAACTTACGATCACTCACTTGAGTCTACGCGCGGTAGATGTCGCGCAGGGCAGCCTCGGTGGTGGGGAAACGGAAGGTGTAGCCCATATCCAGCAACCGCTGTGGGATGGCACGCTGGCCTTCCAGCACGACGTCAGCGACTTCGCCAAACATGAGGCGCATGGCAAAGCCGGGGACAGGCATCCATGAGGGACGCCCCATCACTTTACCCAGGATTTTAGCGAACTCCCCGTTGGTCGTGCCTTCTGGCGCGGCCAGATTGAACGCGCCGCTGGCGGTTTCATTTTCGATCAGAAAACGAGTCGCGGCGGCCTGGTCTGCCGGGTGAATCCAGGGGAAGGGCTGTTTGCCGCTGCCCATCGGCCCCCCGGCGAAAAGCTTAAACGGCAGCGCGAGACGGGTAAGTGCGCCTTCCTCAAAACTCAGCACGACGCCGCCCCGTGTGATCACACGGCGCACACCCAGCGCTTCCACCGCTTTAGTCGAGTCTTCCCATTCGACACAGATTTTCCCCAGGAAATCATCGCCTGCGGGGGCATCTTCGGCCAGGGCGACGCTGTTATCGTGCGGGCCGTAATAGCCGACAGCGGAAGCCTGGACGACGACACGCGGCTTGTTGGCGGCCTGCTGCACGGCTGCGACAATGGCATTGCCCGCATTGATACGGCTGTCCCGCAGGAGTTGTTTGCGGGCTTCTGTCCAGCGTGCCGGGAAGAAACTGTATCCAGCGAGGTTTTCTCCGGCGAGGTTGACAATCGCATCAGCGCCGTCGGCCAGATGTCCCCAGCCATCGGCGGTGCGGGCGTCCCACTTTTCGACGCGAATCCCCGCCGGAAGGTCATGTGGCCTGCCCGGATTGCGGCTGAGGGCGATGACCTCATGCCCGTCTTTGAGTAAGTCGGCGGCCAGCACGTTACCGACCTGCCCGGTTCCGCCCGTGATGATGATACGCATTGTATTTCCCTTTACGCCACTATACTGCGCGTGTGATGTTCATGTATTGCACAGTTATTTTATACACATAGCGGAAAGGTGTCAAGGCTGGCAGGATTAACCCTGCATGAGCCGGAAGAACCACACCGGAACCGCCGGTTCTTCGTGGGCGCTGTCGAAGAGCGGGGCATACGGCTTGATCGCCAGGACGGGCGTGCCGTCAATCGCATCCAGCCCCTTGACCGTCACCACGCCATTTTCGATTTTCTGGATGGCGACAGCGGTCACGCCGATCGAGTTGGGGTAATAGCGAGAGCGCTGCGCGAAAACGCCGACTTCCGGCAGGTCTTCGCGGTCCTGTGGCCTGAAGGCCATGTGTTTGGCGGCGTTAAAAGGCGCCTCGTGCATAGTGAAGATGACGATCGCATGTGACCAGTCCTCCAGCCCACGCAGGCCACCGACCAACGCCTCATCAATATGAATCTCGGAAACCACCGTGTTCCAGGCGGCATCCAGGGCTTCGAGGTCGGTTACCGGCGACTTGACGACGCCAATCGGTTCAATAGTCAGGGTCATGGTTCAATTCCTTCAGAATAGTTAATTACGGCGGGCTACGCCGCGGGCGCCGGCAGCCACATCTGCGCAAACTGTACGGAGTCGACAAACACCCCGTTCACCGCGATTTCCCAGTGAAAATGCGGGCCGCTGCTGCGTCCGGTGTTGCCGGTGGTGCCGATAATCTGCCCTTTGGTGATGGTCTGTCCCCGGGTGACATGCACCTGGGAAAGGTGCGAATAGGTGGAAAACACCCCGTAGCCATGATCTATGACCACAATGTTCCCGCGAATATCGAGCAGGCCGGTGAAGGCCACTTCGCCCGCCGCAGTTGCCATCACCGGCTGCCCCAGCGTGGTGCGCAAGTCCCAGCCGGTATGCCGGGTCTGGACAGAGTCGTTAAAGGTACGGAATGCGCCGAACGGCGAGGTCAGTTCCGACCCGGCGATGGGCAGCGCGAAGCCGGTGCTGTCCCAGTACTCCTCCTCGGTGAAGGTGCTGAAGATACTTTCCATACGCGCCAGTTCACCCCGCTCGATTTCCGGGTCAATCAGATAGGCGCGTTCCGGCGGGATAGTGACTTCCTGGCGGATAAACTTCCCCAGCCCGACTTCGACCTGGGTGTGAATGGTCGCGCGGGCTTCCTCAACGAACCAGCCAAATATGTCGAGGTCATAGACGCGGGTGCTCTGTTCCATGCTGGTCGAAATCAGGCAGTAATAGCCATCATCCCCCGGAAAACAGTCGGTCAACTGGTTGAGGAATCTGGCACGCGCCCCAGCCAGGCCTTCCCCGGAGACATATACCAGCCCGGTCTGCCCCTGTGCCAGCCCGTTGAAGTACAGATCAACCGTCATGCCGTCGGCGGAAAGCGACTGCGCCGCGCTCGGACGCGGAATCGGTGTGGCAGTTGGTGGCGCTTCAGGTGTGGGCGGTAAGGCCGTCTCCTGGGCGGCGGCCGGCGTCAGCGGCAGGATAGCCGCCAACCCGACGAGCATAACCAGGAAGGTGATCGTTAGCGTGGATTGGATTCGCATGACTTCATTTCTAACTGTTTAACAAAATGGACGTATGTATCACCCTGGTCAAGGGGTGGCCTGTTGAATCGCAGTGATGTGTTCAGCTTCATGAGCGATGACGGATTCAACCAGTTGTTCGATTGTCAGCAGGTCTTCCCAGGGGGAGATCACTAGCTTGTCCAGGTATTTGACGGGCGTTTTTCGGATGGCGGATTTCAGTCCCGAACGGACAGCGACCCAATCACTGTAGACCACCTTATAGGGTGCATCACGGTACTGAAGATACATCTGCTGATTATAGATCGCCCGGCTGCGAAAGCCCAGGATGCTGTAGCTTGTGCCGTGTGCAAAGTGATGGATCGAAGTCGCCACTTCGACTTCCCAGGTTGTCAGATGGGCCAGGACATCTTTCACTGTCCAGCCCAATGCCGGGTAAGCAATCTCGGTCAGCGTGACACCATCCAGAACCGTGTGCGCCTGGGCGCGGCTCTTATCCAGATGGCTATACCACTCGAGTTTTGGGTCAGTCATGGCAGCATTCATCATGATCCCCTTCCGACAAACAATCACATGAATGAACCCTGGCAATTATTCCCCGTTACGCAGGAGTTAGCAAGCCTCATGTTGCCTGAGGGAGATTGGGGGCGCGTTCGCGGGAATCCTAACCGCCGCTGCCGGACGCACCGCGCCAATCTCAGCCGCTGTCAAAAAACGAACGCATGTTGTATACTTTCTCATATTTCCAAAGACAAAAGCGAGCAGGAGCGACGTGACACGATGAGAGTCTCTGTACTGCAAGACAAGTTGGCAAAAGGGTTAAGCATTGTGGGCCGTGCAGTGGAAAATCGCCCCACGCTGCCGGTACTGGGCAACATCCTGCTGGCAACCGGCGATTCACGGGTCAAACTGGCCGCCACCAACCTCGAAATGAGCATCACCACCTGGATAGGCGCGAAGATCGAACAGGAAGGCGGTATCACCCTGCCCGCCCGCACGCTGGCCGATCTGGTGAATAACCTTTCGCCGGAACGGGTTGATCTGGCGCTGGATGTCGCCACGCAGACCGTGAACGTGCGCTGCGGCGCGACGGTATCGAACATCAAAGGCATTGACGCCTCCGAATTTCCGTTGATCCCTGAAGGCGGGCCGGAAGATGTGGTGCTGCCGGGCAAAGTGTTCAAGGAAATGATTACGCAGACCGTATTCGCCGCCGCCAAAGAGGACAACCGCCCGATTCTCACGGGTATCCTGATGCAGTTTGATGGCAGCGTGATGACGATGGCCGCTGCCGATGGCTACCGGCTGGCCGTCCGCACGATGGAGATCGAGCAGCACTTCCCCCAGATGCGCGAGTTCGTCGTCCCGGCGCGGGCGTTGAGCGAAGTCGGGCGCATCATCAGCGAGGAAGACGAAACGGTGAGTATTTCGCTGCCGGGCGAACGCGACCTCGTGATGTTCCACATGCGCTATACCGATGTGGCGACGCAGCTCCTGGACGGCAAGTTCCCGGATTTCGCCTCGATCATCCCGCGTCATTACGTGACGGCGACGACGATGTATACCAGCGACCTGCTCTCGGCCTGCAAACGCGCTGAAATTTTCGCCCGTGATTCGGCCTACAGCGCGAAGCTCAGTGTAAAACCGGCATCCGGCCCCGGTGAACCGGGCGCGGTGCGGATTATCGGCATGAGCGCCGAACGCGGGGACAACGAGGGGATGATTGACGCCTCGGTCGAAGGCGAGGAACTGTATATCTCCTTCAATATCCGCTATCTGATTGACGTGCTGAACGTGGTTTCTGACGAGCGCGTGGTCTTTGAGAGCAACGGCGCGGCCAACCCCGGCGTGGTACGCCCGGAAAACCGCGACGATTTCGTGTGCGTCATCATGCCAATGGCGACGGGGCGGTAAACGGCCTACCTGAGAAAACCAGCAGGGGCGTGATGGTTCTTGCCCCTGCAGAGGAAATTTCAAACAGCCTGGGAGGATTCTCAGGCTGTTTTTTGTTGCAATTTGTGGTTTTGGCTGCAATGGCAGCGATTGCAGCAAGGTGGCTTATTCTGAGGGGAAAATCGGGGTGTGGGGACTGCTGCAAACGGGCGGATTTTGCGGCAAAGCGGCGGAGGTTGCTGCAAAACAGTCCTTGTGTGCTGAGGCATGATACATCGTGCCAGTAGGTGCCGGGTGGAAAGTGGGGTGCGGGTCGTCATGTGATTACGATAGCACAAAAACGGCGGCGAATGGTGAATCTTTGCTCGAATTTTTGTTCGAACATATGTTTATCCCCGCCTGACCTTTCCTCCGGTCACCGCCAGCGGGGGAGGAACATGCAGCTCGAAGGAGGGCTGGGGAGGGGTTAGGGAAACGATACTGGCTTAGTGCTTCATCCTGCAAGTTTCTAAAGAACGGGTGTAGGGACGCACCGCCGGTTACCCGACGTAGGGTTAACCCGGCACATGCGACACCGGGTTAGCCCGCTATTCGCAAGAGTCAACTGAGTTGGTCTTTCGCGCCGAGGGATGAATCCCCCGGCTAAGGCAAAGCCAAGCCCGCTGAAGGGGCTATTTTTGAACCTCTTTAGCAGGTTTGAAACACCTTGCCGGGTATTTCAATGCCCGGCAGACGGCCTGGAACACCTATCGGGTTTTCTCTGTGTCGGATTATACCCGGTCTGACCCTACGTCGCATGACATTCCTGGTGTCCGCCGGACAGGCAGAAGCCTGTCCCTACGAATATCCTGTTTTCTTGCTTGATTTATTTACCGGATGCAGCATTTAGGGCGTACCGGAAATGACCGGGATGCCCGCGTTTTCGCGCACGAATACCGGGATGCGATGCAGCGGCACGTCAACCGTGATGCTGCCACCGGAGTAGGTATCGGCTGACCACAGCGAGCGCCAGTTACCTTCCGGCAGGTATATCTGCCAGGTCGTCGCGCCGGGCTGCGTGACCGGCGACACAAACAGGTCACGCCCGAAGAAGTAGTCGAACGGCGAGGCGGCAGCATCAACCAGATGGGCGGCACGCATCATCGGCTGGCCGGTCTGTGCTGAGAACTGCGCTTCCTGCCAGATATACCCTATCAATTGTTCGCGCACATTCAGGAAATAACGGAACAGCGGGATAACCCGCTCATCGCCGGTTTGTTCCTGGATGTTCCAGGGCGTGCGGTCATGGCTGGGCAGGCGGTGGGCGTTGTATTCGGAGTGATACTGCATGACCGGGCAGAAGGCCGCCATCGCCGCCGAACGCAGATACAGCTCGGCATCCGGGAGCGGGCCGCTGAACCCGGCGATATCCCAGCCCCAGAACGGAATACCGGAAATTCCGGCGGAAAGCCCGGCGAGAATCGAGTGCCGGAAGGTATCCCAGGTCGAGTTTTCGTCACCGGCCCAGTGCAGGGGCGCACGCTGCGACCCGGTAAACCCGGAACGGCTGAAGGTGACCGCTTCCCGGCGCTGGTTAGCGAACTTGTAGTAGGCTTCCGTGTACAGACGCGGGTACTCGTTCCACACGTCCGCTCCGGTGCGGCCATCGGCAAAGACCACTGACGTGCTCCACAGATGTTCGCCGCCGTCGGTCTTGAAGCCATCAATGCCGACATCTTCCAGGAGATACGCCCGCTTCTGCAACCACCAGTCGCGCTCCGCCGGGTTGGTGACATCCCAGATGTAGCCACCGCGAAACCAGAACGGGCGAACGCGGTGCAGCGTGCCATCGGCCTCATGGATGCCGAAGCCAGCCTGCTCGTAATACCGGCGGTCAGCTTCGTGCTGCGGGTTGGTGCCGTCGCTGATCTTCACAACCGGAATCTGCCAGAGCAGCAGCTTAATGTCCTGGTCATGCAGCCAGTCCACCATCCCTTTCGGGTCAGTCCACTTGCCGTTTTCGGGAAACGTAAAGTCCGCGTAGCGCAGGGCTTTATCCCCGGCGACGGGCGCGTATTGGGCGTCGTTCCAGATATAGAAGGTGGTTTCGTCGCTCCAGGCTTCAATCACCACGACGGCAGGCCGAATACCGTGCGCTAAAGTGGCCTTTACTTCCTGCTCGACTTTCGCCTGGGTGTTCCACTCGTTGGCACTCATCCACAGGCCAAAGGCCCACTGCGGCGGCAGCGCAACCGGCCCGGTCAGCTGCGCGAACCGGCCCACAATCTGAAACGGGTCGGAATCATAGAGCCACTGCAAAGATAAGGACTGGTCATCGCCCAGGTCGGCTTCCAGCGACCATCTATCCGCGTGTGTTGCAGCCAGGTCAAACTGCATCCAGCGGCTGCTTTGCACCCACACACCAAAGCCCGCCGAGGAGAGCAGGAACGGTACCGGCATGTAAGTACGCTTGCCCTGGTTCTTGTACTGTTCGTAGCAGCGGATGTCCATCACCTGCCCGCGCTGGTCGAGGGCGTTAAAGCGTTCCCCCATACCATAGAACCGTTCGTCCGGGGTGGCCTGGAACGACAGGCGAACGCGGTGCGCTCGGATTCCATCGCGCAGCCATTCGACAGCGGCTAACGGCGGCACACTGCTATCGCTGCCGGAGAAAACCGGGCTGGCGACCATTGCGCCTTCAGCGGTCATGGACACGCCACCACCCGGCACCCAATGCAGGCCGCGCAGCACGAACCATTCCGTCATCAGGCCGTCGGCTTCAACCCGGTAGCGGAGTTCATGACCGGCTGGCGGAGCGGTGAGTTGCGCCTGCCACACGTCCTGTTCGATATGAACCTTGCGCTCAAGAAATTCCGCGCCGACACCTTCCTCGTGGGCTGGTCGCCAGTTTTCGATCCTGCGGGCGGGGATGACGCCCTGTGAGATGCCATCTAATTCCGTGAAGACCCGCACCTGACCCACAGCCCCCGGCGGGCGGGTCACTATGCCGACTGTGAAGCCCTGCCCGGCGAGTGGCTGGCGGGGGAAGCGTTCTTCCGGCAGTTGTTCGTAAGGATGCTCTTGTCCGAGCGGGTTGTGCATGACAGTAATCATTTTTCAAACGCATCCAATTCTGTTTGTACAATCAAATACATGGCATGGGACCATAACAGCGGGCAGGCAGGGTCGCCCCAACGCGCTACCCAGGGTTGATAATAAGATGGGTCGAGCGCAAATGCCGTGACCTGCTCCGGCATTTCACCGCTGGCGTTCGCCTGCCGCTCGACCCAGGCCAGCAGCCGCCGCGCTTCGCCCCTCCGGTTCAGCCGGATATAGACCCAGGCCAGCCAGCAGGTCAGCAGCAGCCACTCTCCGCCCCCAAAATAGGTATCCGCGCGATAGCGATACACGCCGCCGCCCGGACGGAGAATGTCCTGTTCGATCTTTTTTACGGTCTGCAAGAAACGCGCATCGTTCACATCCACGAGGTTAAACGGAAGCGCGACCCACAGTAAACTCGCATCCACATTGGGGTTGCCGAGGAATTTGATAAAGTGGCCATCGGGGCTGACCCCCTGTTCTATGGTATAAGACTGAATCCTGTTGATGAGGCCTTCCGGCACAAGCGCCGGGTCATAGGATTGTACCGCCGCAAATCCGGCATAGAGGGCGGCTAAAGTGGCGATATGTATCTCGGTGCGAAATTCTTCCCAGCAGTCGTAGTTTGGCATCTGCCAGAGCGCTTCCAGGTAACGGACGGTGAGCCGCACAGCCGGGCGCACTTCATCCCACAAGCTGGAACGATGTTTCCGGCAGTGCTGCACGACGCCCCACAGCCACGCGCCGTAGCCATCCAGCTGGAAGTCCGTCCAGTCATCACCGCCGAAGCCGCCATCCAGGGTAAAGCGGGTGGGCAGGAAGTCGGTATCCGTGACCGGTTCGTTCCGGTCAAGTTTCCCCAGCAGCGTGTTGATATGTGCTTCGTGGCGTAACATGGTGCGCCCAACCCAGCGATGAAAGGCGGCGGCACTGGCATGTTCGCCTACCGCGTCCATACTATGGGCGATCCACATCCCGTCACGCAGCCAGGAATAGCCGTACTGTGAAAAGGTTGGGGAAGCGACGAAAGCGCCCGTCGGGGACTGATTATCCCTGATAATCTGAATACTGCGGCGTTTCAATGTGGTCATAGGGACATTTCATCCGTGTAAAGGGTGCGAACCCGAAGGCCGCACCCTTGCAAAACCTGGTCTACTGCCTGTCTTACTTGACGAGGCCGTCGAGAATTTCTTTGGCCTGATCGAGGGCGTCCTGTGCCGTCAGTTCACCATCCACGACCTGGGTCAGGAGGCCATTGATGGCGTCCTGCATTTCGCCCTGGCGTTCGATCACGGGGGGCGTGACCGGGCTTTCCAGCGCCTGGAAGACGGCGGCGCGGTTGGCGGGCGGTGTCTGCTCCAGGTAAGCGGCGAAATATTCCGGTTGGTCGAGCGCTGGGAGTTCCCAGCCGCTGGTCACACGGACGTTCGCGGCCACTTCACTGGCCGTCAGGAATTCCGCCCATTTCGCGGCGGCTTCGGGCTGGCTGGTCGCTGCGGAAACCGCTACGCCGTTCGCAAAGAAGTGATGCCCGTGCTGGTTCATGGCCGGCTCAATCTGGATATCCCAGGCGAAATCGGCACCTTCAAACGCGGAGAACATCCAGATACCGGTCACGATCATGCCCAGCTTGCCGCTGAGGAACAGCTCGGAATCGGATACGCCCGACATCTGGGCGGCAGTCGGCATAATGCCCGTATCGAAGAAGCTGACCATCGTTTCCAGAGCCGCGACACAGCCTGCTGAATTGATGGTGGATTCGGTCATCTCGGCATTGAAGAAACTGCACTCGCCCTGCTGCGCGGCCTTCTTGTAGAACTCCCAGAACTGAACCGGCGAGAACAGTCCCCAGTAATCATCACCGAGCGCCTTGATCTGTTCGCCAGCGGCGATGGCATCGGCCCATGTCCAGTCGGCAGTCGGGTATTCCAGACCGGCCTGGTCGAAGAGGTCAGCATTGTAGAACAACAGTACGGTGGAGAAGGTTTCCGGCAGCGCCAACTGTTCACCTTCGTACTGGAAGGCTTCCAGAGCGCGGGGATAGTAGGGCGCATCGCCGGAAACATAGCTGTCAATGTTGAGTAAGGTATCATTGGCGGCATAGACTACGAAGTTCTCATAGTTCAATTCAAACACATCGGGCGCGGCCTCACTCATCACATCGGCCTGGAGCAGTGTGAAATAGCCGTCGAAGGGGGCGGTAGATACTTCAATCGTAATGCCAGGGTTGGCCTCCTGGAATGCCGCGATGATGGTATCCAGGTCTTCGAGGTGATCCGGGGCGGCGGAGAATGTGAAGTAACGCACGGTCACATTGTCCTGGGCCATTGTGGGCGCAACGCTGAGAACCAGCAGGAGCACCACTAAAACAATACTGAATTTACGTAACATGATAGGATCCTTTCTAAAACGTGCAGAAAACAAACTAAGCGCAACTGAACTGAACAAACGCAACTGAACAAAACGCATTTCGCCGCGTCACGAAATACCTAACCTTTAAGCCCGCTCGACATCACACCCTGGGTGAACCAGCGCTGGGTGAAGATATACACGACCAGCATGGGCAGGACTGTGACAACCGCCCCGGCCATCACCATGTTCCATTCTGTGAGTGAGCGCGGGCCACCCTGAAGGCCGGCCAGGGCAACCGGCAGGGTGATGACTTCCGGCCTGCGGGCGACAAACAGCGGCCACAGGTAATCGTTCCAACGATCCATAAACCCGAGCAGCGCCAAGGTCGCCAGCGTGGGCTTCACCATCGGCAGGATGATGCGCCAGAAGATCGTGAAATGATTCGCCCCATCAATGACCGCCGCCTCATCAAAATCCTTTGGGATTCCCCTGAAGGACTGCCGGAGGAGAAACGTACTGAACGGGCTGAACAGACCGGGAATAATCAGGGCCATAAACGTGTTCACCCAGCCCAACGAACGCACCAGGATGAACTGCGGGATAATCAGCACCACCGAGGGGATCATTAAGGTTGCCAGGTAGAGGAAGAAGACGGTATCCCGCCCGCGCCACTCTAATCTGGCAAAGGCGTAAGCCGCCATTGAGGCGACGATGAGCTGCCCGGTCAGCCCCATGACCGCAACAAACATGCTGTTAAACATGGTGCGAGGTAAATCAATGCGGTCAGCAAGCTGGGTATAGCTCTCAAACGTGATGTTTTCCGGGATGAACTGCGGCGTAGACGCTAAGATGTATTCCTGTGACTTGAAGGATGTGCTGAGCATCCACAGGAAGGGCAGCACGGAAGTTACGATTAACAGAGCCATCACCAGATATGTCGCTGTCTTATTGGCGGTAAAGTTTGTGGGCTGTGTTTTAGTCTGATTCATAGTACACCCACCGGTTTTGCAGCCTGAGCTGAATAAAGGTAATCACAAAGATGATGGCAAACAGTATCCAGGACATCGCCGAGGCATAGCCCATGCGGTTATAGGAGAAGGCGTTCGTGACGACTTCGGTCACGATGGTTTCGACCTGGCGATCAGCGGCGCTGTTCGCCATCGGCATCAGCCAGACCTGCGCGAACATCTGAAAATAGTTGATGAGCAGGGTAATCACGACAAAGAACATGGTTGGCGATAACAGCGGCAGGGTGATGTGCCGTATCAGCCGCCAGGGGTTCGCGCCATCCAGTCTGGCCGCCTCATAGTAGGATTCGGAGATATTCTGCAAGCCGCCCAGGAAAAGCAGGGCGATGAAGCCCATATCTTTCCAGACGCTGGTGATGACAATCGCAAACATGGCGCTGGTGGGTTCAAATAACCAGGCCGGGCCTTCAATCCCGACGAGGCGAAGCCCATAGTTCACCAGGCCGTATGAAGGGTTAAAAATCCACTTCCAGACCAGCGAGACGACTACCCACGAGGCAATCACCGGAATATAGGTCGCGGTGCGTACAATCAGCATCCCGCGAAAGCGCCGATTCAGGAACAGCGCCAGCCCCAGCCCCAGCGTGAACGCCAGCGGGAGATAGATGGCGATCATAAAAACGGTGTTCCGCAGCGCGAGCCAGAAGCGGCTGCTGCCCAGTAATTCCTGGAAGTTGGCAAAGCCGATGAATTCCGGCGGTGAGAGTAAATTCCAGTCGGTAAAAGCGTATGCCAGCGAAGACAGGATGGGCATCACGATGAAAACGAGTAAGCCGGCGAGGCTTGGCGCTAAAAAGAACAGCACCCATTTCCACTTGTACCACCCCTTGTTTCCCGCCATTTGCCCAAACATCCTTCATTCAATGAAAAAACTTACTGAAAAAATTTAGCTGTTCACGCTGGCTGCGACAATCGGCGACTCGAACACCTTGCTGATCACCAGGCTGGCCGCGCCGCGCGCCCAGGCTTTGTCGTCGGTCGGTTTGATGATGATCTGTACATCATCCATCAGCCCATCGAAAACATAACGTTGAATGGCTGCGATCATGGGTTTAAGCCGATAGTCTCCCGCAAGTGTGCCTTCGCCACTGATGATGACCAGCTCAGGATTTAAGATGTTGATCACATTGGCTAAGCCCACGCCAATCCGTTCTCCGCTCTCCGCCAGCACCTGGATAGCATTTCGATCCCTGGCATCCGCCAGCGTGACCACGTCCCCCAGATTTCTGGCGGGCTGGTATGCCATCATGTTAGCAACCACTGCCGGGTCAGCCGCCAGGTCTTCGAGCGTCTGATAGCCGGAACCGCGTGGTGCAGGAGTCTTCTGGTAGAGGACGGTATGACCGATTTCCCCCGCCCCACCGTTGATGCCCTGATAGAGCTGGTTGTTAATGACCACGCCCAGCCCGACGCCGCGCCCGATGGTAATCACCAGGAAATTGGTGTGATGTGTGCCAGCGCCAAAGAGCAGTTCGGTCAGCGTGAGCGTGTTGACATCATTGTCTATCCATACCGGACGGTGAAGTTTTTCCTCAAGCATTCGAGCGAGCGGTAGTTCCCGCCAGCCGAAGAAGGGTGAGTAACGGACGACACCCTCTTTGGAGCGGATTACCCCGGCCAGGCCAATGCCGATGCCGAAGACCTTATTGAACTCAATTTCCGAGTCATCCAGCGTGGTCTGGATAATCAGGGCGAGTTCGTCAACGATCTGCTGCGGGTTGGCGGTGGACGATATGGGTTTCTCGCAATATTCCAGAATTTTCGATTCAAAGTCGGTGATGGCGGCTACAGCGCGGTCTTCCATCAGTTTCAGACCAATGGCATACCCGACGCGGGAATTGAGCCTGATTATCGTCTGCCGGCGGCCACCGGTAAAATCGCCCTCGCCGATCTCGACAATCCACTGATTCGTGAGCAGTTCGGCGACAATGCCGGATACCGCGCCGACGCTGAGTCCCGATATTTCGGTCAACTGTTTGCGAGACAATTGGCCTTCACGCCGGATGATATTCAGCAGCAAACTGCGATTCATTTCTTTAATGAGATCACGATTGCCTCGAATCAACGTACTCACGACAACCTTTTTTCATTCAATGAAATATGATGTTTTCAATATAACATCAATTTCAGAGGGTGTCAAGAAACTTGTGCCAGTCAGAGGTACTTAGTCGTCGTCGGTTTCGCCGTCAATGATGGCGTAGACCTCGTCCAGCAGGTCATCGGCCTTTTCGAGCGCACTCAGGGCGGCTTCGTCCTGCGACTGCATGAGCAGCGCCGCCGATTCGAGCAAGGCCGCCCCCGCCTGAGCCACCAGCCCGGCGACATCCTGGTAATCATGCTCGATGATGAGGTCCTGTATCACGCGGGTCGCCACCTGGGTCTTGGCGAGCGCTTCCTGGAGCAGGCGAACGGCTTCGGAAGATGTGTTCATAGTTTTCTTGTCCCTTTGGTATCTACGTGCCGGTTGCAGGCAGCCGGATGGTGGGAATGCCGCCCTTGCAACCAGCACACTTCGTTGCTTCGCTTAGTAGGGGCAGCCGGCATGGCCGCCCCTACGATAGACCGCAGATATTGACCGGACAAGGCGTTTAGAAGTAGCTGCTGATGATCTCCAGGACGCGCAGGATGTTCTGCGGGTCGCCGGACTGTACGGTAGTTGAACTGGCGCGGGCGATGGAATTCAGCACGCCGATATCCGCGCCAGAGCCATAGGCCACCGGAATCACGATGACCGGGTTGAGGTCGGCGCGGCTGGCTTCTATGGCCGAGAGCGCGGTATTCAGCGCGTTTTCGCTGGCGGTATCCGCACCATCGCTCAAGAGAACCACCGCCCGGATACGATCCGAGTCGGTAGATTTATTGAGGGTGCTGACCACCTGGAACATGGCATCATACAACGCCGTGCCACCCTCTGGCCGCAGACTCTGTATTTCGGCGCGTATCTGGGCTTCCACGCTCTCGTAACTGCCCAGGGGAACACGGGTCAGCACGAGATTGCTATCGCTGAAGGTCGCCAGGCCGACGCGGTTACCGCGATCCATCTCATCGAGGAATGCCAGTGCCGCCTGTTTGGCCTGATCAAGTTTGCCTTCCTCGCTCATCGAGCCGGAGACATCAATCAGCAGCATAATATCGGCCTGCTTTTTGACGAATGACCAGCTTTGCTGGATGGCTACGATGACATCTGACGAGGGGACATCCAGCACGGTTTTCGGGCCTTCCAGCGTGACACCGTTTTCCGGCGTGAAGGGGAAACCGAGCGTCACATCCGGGTTGGCAGGGCGGAAACCCTGGCTCATGATGAGTTCCTGCACCGGCGGAGTCAGCACGTAATCGGCGAACACACGGGCGGCGTCACGCTGTTGGGCGGTTGTCCACGCTGCGTTGACGATGCCGAAGGGATGCTCATGCCAGAATGTGCCTTCTTTCGGGTAAAGCGCCACCAACTGTTCGGGCGGCTTGAGATCGGTCAGCCCCCGGTTGATGAAAATCAGGTCGTTTTCTTCCAGGGCGACAAAATCCAGGTAGCTCGGCCCCTGGGCGATGTATTCCTTGAATTCGGTTGTCCGGCTCGAATAGTGGCGGATCAACTGCTCAATATCGCGGACACCCTGTTGAATCTGTGGGTCGCGCACCTGATCCAGCCCCAGTTCACGCCCGGTGAACCCCTGCTGGCGGGCGGCGGCGTAAAATTCCGCGATGAGCGTGGAGAGCGCCGTCGAACTGATGTAGGGGTCGGTGTGGCCGTAGTAGACGGTGCGGCGGCAGTTGGGGACGCCATAGTCACACCAGCCATTCGGGCTGTTCAGGACGTCCAGGAGTTCCTGCCAGCCGATGTCCTCGTAGCCCACCTTGTCACGGATCGCCTGCAAGCGGCTCTCCCAGATCGCCATCACCACCGGGGCAAGCGCCGTTGGCCGGACGTCGCTCATATCGAAGAGTTCGCGCCCGCTCTGTTCGTTCGCCAGCGCCAGCCAATGGCTGACGGACGGTTGGAAGATCGTCGGCTGTTCGACATTCTGGTTATTGGGGGCGATGATGGCGTTCACGATGCCCTGCATCACCGTGCCGGATGAGCCGGATTTGCCGGTCACGTAGATGGGGGTTTCACCGCTGGCGAGAGCGTCCCCGGTGATGGGGTTACGCCCCTGGGCATACGCACGGTTGAAATCCTCGATCACCTGCGGCATGTACAGGTCGGATTCCGGCGCGTAGATAATTGAAACATCAATCGCGTTACTGGGGCGCTGTACCGTCCCTGTGCTCTGGTTGGCGTTCCCGCCATTGTTATCGCAGGCGGCCAGGACAGCCAGGAGTATCAGGAGAAGCAGTCCAAACAAGCGTGTTGTTTTCATGTGATGTCCCTTTTTGTATGTAACCTACCGCATTGACAGGATAATCGGCACGGGGGACAAAGCGCATAAGCCCCTTGTTCAACCCAACATGCCCCTAGTATTGAGATGCTACTGCGCCTTAAACCATTGGATCAACCCTAAGGCGTCGCCACGCCCCGGCGCCTGGATCAACTGTCCGTAATCCGGTTCATACTGGATACCATAGATCAGCCCGGCGGTGAACAGCGTTGAGCCGCCGTCCGGTTCGCTCGCAGCCGGACGCAGTCCAAAATTCACCGTGCGGAACTGCTGCGATTCGGTCATCAGCCAGGTTTGCAGGGCATCCACCGCCGCCCGCTCGGTATCGGTGGTCACGGTATCGTTCCAGCGGGCCAGCGGGAAATCCAGCATGAACTGGTAGGCCGGGTAAGAGAAGGCTACCGCGTCGTTGGTTGTGAGGAGTCCATTCAGGTTGGTGAGCCACTGGACTTCCGGCAGCAGGGCGATCTCGGCTGTGGATGGGCCGTTTGCCATCCGCGCCGCCGGGTCTGCCCCCAGGGTATTGAAGTTTGGCACGCTGGCGACCACCGGGGCGAACCAGCCGCGGAAGGCGTTATCGCGCAGCAGGGCGCTATCCAGGGCAGCCGATTGGGAATAGGCCGCCGCGCCGGAGAACACCACCGCTAAACCGCTCATCGTCTGGTCGGGCCTGGCAAAAGCCAGCTTGACGAACTGCCAGCTCGAGTCGCCGCCCAGGTTGACCCACGCTTCGGCATCCACTGCGGTGATGACCTGCTCCCAGTCCAGCCCGCTGGCGGGAATATCGAGGACGGCCAGACGGCTGGTGAACCCGCCCCACACGAGCGGCGTCCGTGCTAGTGAGGGCGTTCTCAGTTCCAGCGGGAGGCCGTTCTCAGTGGCATAACCGATTGAGGCGGACGATGCTGGTATCCAGGCGGCAGGGTGTTGATCGGCAGTCCAGGGGCGCTCGCCTGACCAGACGCCAAGATCGTCAATCGTGGTCAGCCTGACCTGAATCCGGGTGGTATTTACCAGCGGGTTGCTGGCATTAAAGGCGCTCACCGCGTCTAGCAGCCATTTTTCGGCCAGCGGGTTGACGGCCACCGTGATTTCCAGCGGCGGCTGGGAGCGCAAAAACTGGCTGGCAGCGATGATGCCAATGGCAGCCAGCACAAAAAGCACCAGAATAATTGTCCCTCGTCTCATTATCATTGTCCGTTGTATTGACCGTCATTCAAGAATAACTGTGTATCGGATACCAGACCGAACCGCGGGTCAGCCGCCGATTCCCTATGACTTCATTCTAGTGGAGCGGGCGGGCGGTATTCCCCCAATTCCGAGGGTATCGTACTCACAAGCATAGCATATTCAGGGGGAAGAGGGTATTTTGTCCATGATGGTGCAGACCGTGTTGGGCAAGGCCGCGCCAGCATACCGTGAAAATTGGTGTGGTGTACAGACATGGAGGTGGGTGCTACAATTTGAGGTGCGTAATCAAAGGGGCGATATGCCCCTTGTTTTGTCACCATTCAAGCCCCCTGGAGAGACATCTTCCATGTTAAAGCGATTTGACAGCCGTATGGTTGCGATCCTGCTGATTGTGTTTGTGAATATCGTCGGCGCTTCGATGGTGCTGCCGATCCTGCCGGTGTATGCCCGCCGGGCGTTTGGCGTGTCGGATAGTGTCGTCACGCTGCTGCTGACCAGTTTTTTCCTGGCACAGTTCATCGCCGGGCCGTATATCGGGCGGCTCTCCGACAAATACGGGCGTATGCCGGTGCTGATTATCAGCCAGATCGGGACGGTGATTTCCTTCATCATGATTGCGCTGGGGGCGAGCATCGAAATCCTGTTCCTGGCGCGTATCCTGGATGGCATCACGGGCGGCAATATCATCGTCGCCCAGGCGTATATCACCGACATTACCCCGCCCAAAGAGCGGACACAGGCGCTCGGCAACCTGCTGCTGGCCTTTGGCGTGGGCTTCATCCTGGGGCCATCCACCGGGGGCATCCTTTCCGCGACGTTTGGGCCGCGCATCCCGTTTCTGTTCGCGGCGCTGGCGGCGACGATCACGGTGATTATCACCTGGCGGGTGCTGGATGAGACGGTGACGCCGGAGATGCGGCAGGCGAACCGGGCGAAAACGGCGGCACGGCTGGGGCGGGCGGAAATCACCCGGAATGCACCGCTGATGTTTATCCTGCTGGTGACGTTCGGGGCGCAGCTCGGCTTCTCGATGATGCAATCCACGTTTGCCCTGTTCGGGGAAGATGTGCTGTTCCAGGAGTTTGCACCGGACGCGATCCTGCTGCGGGTCGGACTGCTGTTGAGCGTGGTCGGGATCGGCCAGTTGATTACGCAGTTGTTTATCCTCAAGCGGGCGCTGCGGCACTGGGGGGAATACCGGCTGGTGCTGGGCGGGGGTATCCTGCGCGGGATCGGGCTATTGACACTCTCGCTCGTGCCGAACCCAGTCACCGGGATACTGGGGCTGGCGATGTTTGCGATTGGCACAGGGTTGCAGATGCCGTCGCTGCAAGGACTGGCGGCCAACAGTGTACCCGGACAGGTGCGCGGCGCGGTGATGGGCGTGTTTCAGTCGGCGCAGAACCTGGGGATTATCTTCGGCAGCGCCATCGCCGGGACGATTTATGCCGCCAATCCGCTCTACCCGAACCTGGTGGGAGGCGTGCTGTTTTTCATCATGCTTGCGCCTTCGCTGGTGCTGGCACGGCACCGGGTTGTGTTACAGGAGGGGTGAGGTTATTTGCCGAGCAAAAGTGCCCGGCAAGGTGTTCGAAACCCGATGAAGGCGCAGAAGGGGAAGCGGGGAAACTCTTTCCAGGGGGTCTATGCGTTTAAAGAAATCCGCACGGCGTTGTGGTTTGGAGGCGGGCGCAATGTATTGCGCCCCTACCTGCCCCTCATTTTAGGGCGATGCTGTGGGTACATGACCGCCCAGTCTATCTCCGTGATTAAATGTAAAACCCCATCAAACCCGCCCACAGACTTCTCAAGAGGTCTCTCACAGAATCACACATTTGTATCTGCAAATCTCGTCAATAGGTTAAAAAGTTATAGCTGTTACACCTGTGATGATAGTTCAGACGGCTGCTTACTTATTGAGAACAGGAGAAATGGGCCTGTTTCATCCTCCATTTCTTTTTCGAGGGTCATGCCTATATTTATCGCTACTTTCGCAGAAGCCTGATTATTCGGATCAACCATACAGATTAAGCGGGATAGGTGCAACTGCTCGAAGCCATAGTGAAGGATAGCTTGCGCGGCCTCTGTTCCTAACCCCTGCCGCCAGAACTTTTTGTCCAGTAAATAGGCCACCTCAACTTCCGGGCGACCCTCAATCGTCCATGGCAGCAGCCCACAGCGTCCAATGAATTGATTGGTTTCTTTATGAATAGTCGCCCAGAGTCCTAACTCCGGATGATGGGGATGCCCGTTCAGAAACCATTCTAATTCTTCCTTCGTTTCCTCATAGGTTAATGTGCCATCAGTGCCGTCAGGAAAATACTGTCGAATCTCCTTATCACTGTAAAGCGCAAATAATGCATCAAGGTCGTCTAGAATAAGTCGCCTCAACAACAATCTCTTTGTCTCAAGAATGTTTGTCTGAAACTCAGTCATGGTCATCATTCCTCACGCAGGAAATATAAGCCGTTGATCAGTGCATTCTCAAAGGGGCTGGTTGTTTCTTTTTCGTACCCGATCATACGGGGGTTATCCCCTTTGCCCGGCGGCGCAGTTCGGGGAGCGTGACACCGGCTGTCAGCAGGATGGACACGATGAAGCCTACATTCACCATCCACGCCCCGCCCAGGACGCCATACTGCGTAATCAGCAGCAGGCCAGCGGCCAGCATAACCGCCAGCGACACGATTTTGACGACGATCATACTCCGCATGATGTGAAAGGCACGGTACAACGGGCCGAAGATGCCACCAACCGTCGTCACGCTGCCATAGACGGCCAGGGCCCCAATCAGAGGCAGCACCGGCAGCCACTCCGCGCCAAACAGCGGCACGACCACCAGCGGCGCAAAGAGCGCCACCGCCGCATAAAAGAGCGCACCGCCCACCAGCAGGACCAGCAGTACGCGGGAGAAATTACGCCACAGCCGGGCATAGTCCCCGCGCCCTACTGCCTGGGGGACAACGGCCTGCATATTCTCGAAAATGGCGGAGGTGAGCAGGCTGGTCTGCTGGATGCCACGCAGCGCGAGCTGCAGGTAGCCGACAGCGGCATTCCCCGCCAGGATACCGGTCACCTGGATGGGAATCTGGACGTAGAGATCGGCCAGATTTTTATCCACCGCGTTTGCCGCGCCAAACCGCCAGTAGCGGCGGTATGGAGCGGCCCAGGTTCGCGCCAGCACCGCGCCGATGGGCGGAAACGGTACACTCCCCTGCAGACGCAGCCGGGAATAGGCGACCAGCGCCATTATCAGGGTGATAACCGAATAGACCAGGCGGGCGAAAACGAGCGAACCAGGCGTCGGGTTGAGGAGCGCCGCCACCACCAGACAGGCGCTTAATACCACCTGGTTGATGTTCTGGATAATCGCAACGGTACGCATGGAACGGCGGCTGCGGAACAGCATCAGCACGAGGTTATAGGCGGGGTCAAACAACAGGGAAAGCGAGAGCAGCGCCGCCAGCACACCGATCTGCCCGCCACTATTGACGAGAGGATAGGCCAGCGGGTTGAGCGGGAGCGCGGGAATATCGCGTGTATAGAGCAGCCCGGCCAGCAGCGGCCCGGCCAGCCCCAGGACGATGATACTCAACACCGCCCATGCCAGCGACACTTTGATGTAGACCGCCATCAGGGTCAGGATTTCGTCCGTGTCCTCCGCGCCCACCGCCGTCGCCAGCAGAATGCCGGTGCTGGTACTCAGGCCGCTGAAATCCAACGTCAGCCAGGTTGCCAGGAAAGACTGCACCAACCCCCACGCGCCGTAACTTTCGCTGCCCATCACCACCGGGACGATCACCCAGGTTACCATGCCCAGCAGCGTGATGGTGATGCGGCTGACCTGGAGGATGAGCGTGTCCTGGACGAATTTACGCTGGAACAAACGGCGAAAACGCTGGTGCATGACGCTCCTATCCCAACCGGCGGGGAAATGCGCTCATCAGAGGGATGATTTCCGCAGTAGTCGTCTGGTCGTTACTTAGTTGTCAAAACCTGTCACAACCTGCGTGACACCCGGAATCTGCGCTACCGCGCCCACCACCGCCTCCTGTGCCGTGCCTTCCGGCAGATGCCCGCTCAGCACGACCAGGCCGTAGTTCACCCGCGCCACCATCACGCCCGGCGGCACGACGCGCCCGGCATCCAGGCGGATCGTCCCGTCATCATAGAGCGCCTCGGCATTGACCGCGACGACGCCGGGGACATCCGGCAGGCTGTTGAGCAGGTAGCGGTGTGTCATGGGGGATTGCAGGTTGCCGCGCACGGTGACGACCCCGGACTCGACGGTGATGGTCATCTGGTGGCGGTCATGTTGCAGGGGCGGATAATGGGCGATCAGGTGGTCAATCTCACTATGAATGTCAATATCTGGCCGCTGTTCGACTGTTGGTGCATGTGTCATTCCAAAACTCCTTTTGGTAATCAAGGTGTGACTGCTATTTTTTAGGTGCAGACCCGCTGGCCGCACCCTAAAATGTGTTATCGGACTTCCGTTTGGCTTTGCTTTGCGCCAGTAATTTACGAAACCACCCGACCAGGCCGGTATCGGTTTCCGCCTGGGGGTTGGCGCAGAATTCCAGCACCCTGTCGGCGATCTTCTCCAGCCGTTTGCGCTCCACCACACCTGCCGAAAGCGCCGGGGTTTCATCTCGTTCGCCCAGGTAAACCGTATCGTTTTGGGGATAAGGGCTGACAGACGTCACCTGCACCTCAGTTCCGCTGGCGCTGATGGCCGTCAGCTTCACCAGGAAATGGATGAACCGGGTTAAGTCGCTGCTGGCGTAGGCGTTGGTCAGCCCCCAGACCTGCCGGACATTCTGCCCGTTCGCCACGGTGTATTCGTCGGCATGGACGGCAGCCCAGTGCGTCTCCAACAGGCCGTCGTGCTTGTTGAGGTGTGCGAGCAGGTTTTCGCACAGCCGCTCCTGCGGCTCATTGAACAGCTCGATAACCTCGTAGGTGGTTGCCATAAACGACTGGCCTCGCTAATCCTCGACGCAGCGTAGATACCCATCGGGCGCGACGGTAATCAGCAGCTTAGTCTGAATGCTATCATCTATTTTAAAGCGATCGGTCGTTTTGAGGAAATCACGCACCGCTGTTTTTGGGTTATCGCCTGGCCCCCAGGGACGATCAGCCGAGGCCGACTCTGGCATATCTTCGATAATGGTATCGAATACGACGAGGTAGCTGTCTTTTGTCACCAACGGCGCATACAATTCCAGTTCTTTCAACACATGACTGTGGGTATGCAGTGAATCGAGTGCGACCAGCACGCGCTGTTTCCCGGCAGCTTTTTCGCGCACCTGGGCGGCAATCTGCGGGTCGGTGGAAGAGCCATGCAGCATGGTGATATAGCGGTACATAGGGTGCGCCTCAATAGCGGCGCGATTGTGGGGACGGATGTCTATGTCGATCCCGATGACTTCCCCCGCAATATCCATCATTTTGAGCATTGAGGCGTAGAAGATCAGCGACCCGCCCCGCGCAATCCCGGTTTCGATAATCAGATCGGGCTTGACCTGCCAGATGAGTTCCTGCATGGCGACCAGGTCTTGGGGATACTGGATAATCGGGATTCCCATCCACTTAAAATGATAGGTATATTCAAAGGGAAAAGTGGCGTTGAACCAATCTCGAGTTATTTCTCTAAGCGATTCATTTTCTCCCATTTGCCGGATGATTGCGGCGTTACGAACATCAAATTCCTGAATATCACTAGTCATGTGAAAACCTCATAAGATAATAATGGATGGAGTCAGGCCAAGTTGTGCGAGTGTTTGCTGGATTTCAGTGGAATAATTAGGATTCATAATAAAAACGGTGTGAACCGGAATATTCCGCAGCGCTGCGGGCGCGATAATCTGCTGCCCTGTGCCGGGGATATATCTGTTTTGTTTGCCGGGGTTCACATCCACAACAAACGGCACGATGTCCAGGCCGGGTTTGAGCGTGTTGAGAAATGTAACGCCTTTAGCGCCAGCGCCCCACACCGCTGCCTGCTGACCTTCCGCTTGCAGGCGAAGTAAGTAGCCTCGCATTTCGCCGATTTTCCGCTGGTAGTGCCGGGTGAAATCCCCCACCATCTGCCCGATGTCCTCCGGGGTGTCCAGGCCATCCGGTATAGTGCCAACGGCAGCGCTGGATGGGGAAGCCTCCAACCACATATATTGCCCGCCAAACACAGGGGTCACCCGGCTCACGTTGAATCCGTTGCCAGCGAACAAACGCGCCAGCGAACCGGGGCTGAACAGCGCGCAGTGTTCATAAAAAATGTCCCAGAACGTCCCGTTTTTCAGAATCCAGGTGACATCGGGGGTTTCAAAAAAGACTGATGCGCTGGGATTATCACCGATAGCCTGGCGCAGTACCCGCGCAAACTCACCTGTGTTAGGGATGTGTTCGATCAGGTGGCGGGCGAGGAACAGGTCGCCCGGCTGGTCGGCATATCGCTGGTCGTAGAAATCCGCCACAAAACGTACCCGTCCATCCAAAGCGGTTAGCTCACCGCGATAGCTGGGGTCAAAGCCGACGCCGTTATTATCCCCTTGCAGGCACAGTTTTTTCAGAAAGTCACCCTGCCCGCAGCCAATCTCCACAATACGCTTATGCCGGAGTCCGCGTTCCTCAATCAGCATAGAGGCGATGCTGTCTACATAGTCCTGAAACACCGGGGAATAGGTCTGCGCGTTGTTGTAGTCAGGCGTATAAATATCGAGCGATGTGTCAAACGCCGTATTGCTCACAAACCCACACGACTCACACCAGGCGAGCGCAATATCGCCCCGCGTTGTGTCTTGCGCTTCACGCATGGAAGGTTTGGGCGTGTTCTGCTGGATGGGTACTTGCTGTAACTCCAAAAACACATGAAGTCGTTGCGCGTGGCACGCCGGGCACTGTTTATTGGTGACTGTCATACGATCCCCATTTGCTGTTTCCACCAGGCAATAGTCAGTGCAAGCCCTTCCCGCAGGGCGTAGTGGGGCTGCCAACCGACCGCCTGGTTGAGCCGCTGCGTGTTGGCGACGATCAGCGGCGGTTCATCGCCCGCCTGCCGCTCACCGATTCGCAGCAGGTCTTCCCGTCCGATCAGTTCGGCAATCGTGAGGATCACGGTTTTGAGCCGGATTGGGTCGCCGGAAGCCAGGTTCACCGCTCCCTGGACATCACTTGCCAGGAAGGCGACAAAGGCAGCAGCAAGATCATCCACAACCAAGAAGTCGCGCAGTTGGTTGCCGTGTGAAGTCGCCGCCGGTTCGCCTTTGAGCAGCGATTGAATGGTATACGGTACGATGCGTTTCGGGTTCTCGCCAGGCCCGAACGGGAAGAAAATCCGCCCCCATCCCAGGCTCAGGCCAGTCTGTTCGGCATACTGCCGCGCCATGTGATACAGACCGGATTTGCAGGTAGCGTACGGTGTGGTCAGGCTGGGCGGTGTCACATCTTCAACACAGTACCCGTACTGCCAGTCGTATTCCGCGCATGTCCCCGCGATCACGGCGCGCCTACCGCCCCGTTCCCGGAAGACGTGCAGCAGGTGGAGTGTTGCCTGTACCCACTGGAAGTTTAATAAGGATGTCCAGTACAACCCATGCCGTACATCCCAGGCCAGATGCAGCAGATACGCCGGGCGCACCCGGTCTATCAGGTCGGCGGTCTGCGCTGAGTCCAGAAGATTCGCCTGATGCCACCGGACGCCATCACGCTCTGGTTGTGGTTTTTGTGATACGGCGTGAACGTCATACCCAGCAGCGAGAAGATTGTCTACAGTAGGCGAACCGATAAACCCGGCTGCGCCTGTCACCAGAACCCGCTGTGCATTCATTGAAGTTACCACCTTAAGCAAAGGTATCATTCCATACCGCAAAACTGCTGTCACGCGGCGAAATGCTGGTCACCGGCAGCGGCCACACGATCCCGAAGGCCGGGTCATCCCAACGGACGCCGCGCGCGCTTTCCGGGTGGTAGAACGCCCCCATCATGTAAAACACTTCGCTCTCGTCCGTCAACGTCTGGAAGCCATGCGCCACCCCCACCGGGATATACAGCAGGTGGCGGTTGGCGGCGCTGAGTTCAAAGCCGACCCACCCCTTAAAGGTGGGCGACTCCGGGCGCAGGTCCACCAGCACATCGTAGATCGCGCCCTGCGTGCAGCGCACCACTTTGACTTCGCCATGCGGCTCGGCCTGGTAGTGCATCCCGCGCAGTGTCCCACGCCGGTTATTGTACGAGACATTGCACTGCACGAAAGCGGTGTGCAGGCCGTGTGCCGTGAACTCATCCTGGCAGTAGACGCGGGCGAAGAAGCCGCGTTCGTCCTCGCGGCGTTCCGGCTCAATCAGGTAAGCGCCTTGCAGCTTCGTCTCTGTGAAAATCAAACGATCCGCACCTCAGGAATTGGGACAATGAACTGGCCGCCGCGCTCCCGGTAGGCCGCCTGCTGCTCCAGAATCTCGTCAACGAAGTTCCAGGTGAGCAGCAGCACGTAGTCCGGTTGATCCGCCAGCAGCTTATCCGGGCTGGTAATTGGCAGATGCGTCCCCGGCGTGAAATGCCCCTGTTTGATGGTACTACGATCCGCGACAAAATCCAGAGTCTCCCGCCCGATGCCGAAGGTGTTGAGCAGGGTGCTGCCTTTGGCCGATGCGCCGTAAGCCGCTATGGTCTTGCCCTCGCTTTTCAGCCGCGCCAGCAGGTCAACGAGTGTCGTTTTGAGCGCGGAGACACGCTGGTTGAACTGGTCGTAAAAGGCGGTGGTGTTCACGCCCCAGGCTGATTCCTCGGCCAGCAGGTCGCGCACGGTGGCGTCACGCCGGTTCGACAGCGCACCCCCCGCGAATATCCGCAGTGACCCGCCGTGAATCGGCACGCGCTCAACGTGGTGGATGAGCAGGCCGTGCCGGGTGAACAGGGCATCCAGCGCGGTCAGGGAGAAGTAGCACAGGTGCTCATGGTAGATGGTATCGAACTCGACGTGGTCAATCAGGTCTTTGACATACGGCGCTTCGATGACCGCCACGCCGTCACTTTTGAGCAGCGCCTGGATTCCAGAGACGAAGCCATTGAGGTCAGCCACATGCGCCAGCACATTATGGGCGTGGATGACATCGGCCCGTTTTCCTTCGCCGCGCAGTTTCCCGGCCAGCTCGCGCCCGAAGAACTCCGACAGGGTGTTAATCCCCTTTTCGCGGGCGGCCTGGGCGATATTCTGCGCCGGTTCGATGCCCAGCACGGGGATACCGGCCTGGTGATAGTATTGCAGCAGGTAGCCGTCGTTGCTGGCGACTTCCACGACCAGGCTGTTCGCATTCAGGCGGCGTTCCGGTATCAGGCGCTCGACCAGCGTGCGGGCGTGGGCCAGCATGGTATCGGAAAACGACGAGAAATACAGGTAATGGCTGAACAACTGCTGTGGCGGGACGGTTTCGGTGATCTGCAGGAGCGAGCAGTCCTGACAAAACACCAGTTCGAGCGGGAACTTCGCTTCCGGCTTTTCGAGGTCATCGGCGGTGAGCAGCGCGTTGGCTAAGGGGGTCGCCCCCAGGTTCAACACGGGGTGAATCCGGCTGCTGCCGCAGGAACGGCAGTGAAATTCGGGGCTATTCACGGGTAGCTACTCCTAAAAAGTTACGATACCACGCAATCGTGTGTTTCAAGCCATCGTCGAGTGTGAACAGCGGCTCCCAGCTAAGCTGAGTCCGCGCTTTTTCCGCGCTCAGATACTGGTGCAGAATCTCGTTGGTCGCCTCGCCGCGAACATCCGGCTCTAAAGGTGACTCCATCTGGTCGAGGATACGCGCCACCAGTTCCAGCACCGTCACCTGAATCTCGTTGGAGAAATTGAAGGCGTGACCGCGTAATGCCGGGTTTTCCGCCAGTTTTTCCGCCAGCAGGGTATAAGCCGCCGCGCCATCTTCCACGTAAAAATAGTCGCGGATATAGGTGCCGTCGGAGCGAATGATCGGGCGTTCGCCGCGCAGCACCGAACGGATCGTCCCCGGCACGATGCGATTCCAGTTGAGGTCGCCGCCGCCGTAGAAGTTGCCGCAGCGGGTGATGACCACCGGCAGGTTGTAACTATGGGCGTAGGTCTGGCCGATGAGGTCGGAACACGACTTGCTGACATCGTAAGGGTGCATCCCCTGTAAAGGTGCGTCCTCGGTATAAGGCAGGTCAAGCTGGTCGCCATAGGCTTTGTCGGAGGACGCCAGCACGATCTGGCCGACGAGCGGGCTGCGGCGGCAGGCTTCCAGCAGCGCCCATGTCCCCTGGATGTTGCTCTCGAATGTGCCTACCGGGTTGCGGTTGGCGATGCCGACGATGGTCTGCGCCGCCAGGTGAATCACGGTTCTGATCTCGTATTCGCCCAGGACGCGCTCTAAAAGCGCCTGGTCGCGCACATCGCCGCGCACCGTTTTAACCTGTTCGGCAAGGCCGGCACGGTAAAACTCGCTCTGCGGCACCCAATCACGCACGAGGCAGACCACGTCCGCGCCCAGCGCCAGCAACCGCCGCACCAGCCAACTGCCAACTAAGCCTGTCGCCCCGGTGACGAATACCGGGCGATCCTGCCAGAAAGACGATTTTCCGGTCATTTTTCCCACACTTTCCAGGGGGGATTGGCGCTTTCCCACAGAGCCCGCAGCGTGTTCACGTCGCGCACGGTGTCCATACACTGCCAGAAGCCGCCATGCTCGTAAGCCATCAACTGCCCTTCAGCGGCGAGACGCTCTAATAATGTGACTTCCAGGCTGGCTTTGTCGCCCTGGAGATAATCGAGTATCCCCGGCTGGAACACCATGAACCCGCCATTAATCCAGCCCTCGCCAATCTGCGGCTTTTCGATGAACTCCACCACCTGACTCTGTGACAGGGATAAGCCGCCGAAGCGCGACGGCGGACGCACAGCCGTAATAGTCGCCAGGCGGCCATGCGACCGGTGGAAGGCGAGAAGCAGATTGATGTCGGCGTTGGTCACGCCATCGCCATACGTCACCATGAAGGTCGCGTCCTTCAGGATGGGCGCAAGCCGCTTGACACGCCCGCCGGTATTCGTCTCCTGCCCGGTGTCTATCAGATGCACCGTCCAGTCTTCGCTGTCGTGGTCGTGGGCGGCTACGTCGCCGGTTTTCAGGTTGATGGTCATGTTGCGGGAGAGGGTGTAATAATCCAGGAAGTAGCGTTTGATGACCTCACCCTTGTAGCCCAGCGCGATGAAAAACTCGTTGAAGCCGAAGTGGGCGTAATGCTTCATGATGTGCCAGAGGATGGGGCGACCACCGATTTCGACCATGGGCTTGGGGATTTTGTCGGTTTCTTCGGAAAGACGTGTCCCCAACCCGCCCGCCAGAATGACCACTTTTGTCGGTTCGCTCATAATGCTCGTTTCCTACGCATGATGTGTGCAGCGCCCGCAAGTGTATCATAACCGCTGGCGTACTTCTACACAGGGATAAGTCTGCCGCTACGCCTCGAACTTGTAACCCACGCCCCATACAGTCTGGATGAAGACCGGGTTGGCCGGGTCGGGTTCGATCTTCTCGCGCAGGCGGCGCACATGCACCGTCACCGTGCTGGGATCACCGAAAAAGGCATAGCCCCACACCTGGTCGAGCAGTTGATCGCGGGAAAACACCTGGCGCGGGCGGCTGGCGAGGAAGTACAGCAGGTCGAACTCCTTCGCCGTCAGCGTGAGCGGGGCGTTATCCAGCAGCACTTCCCGCGAGCGAGGGTCAATGTGCAGCCGGTCAAAGACCAGCGGGCGCTCACCGGCCTGCGGGCTGCCGGCCTGGGTGCGGCGCAGCACGGCTTTCACCCGCGCCACGAGTTCCTGTGGGCTGAACGGCTTGGTCACATAGTCGTCCGCCCCCAGCGCGAATCCCTGAATCCGGTCATGCTCCTCGGATTTCGCCGTCAGGATGATGATCGGCACTTCGCCCCCGGCAGTGAGCGGCGCAGGGCTGTCCACATCGCGCAGGTGGCGGGTGATCGCCAACCCATCAATGCCGGGCAGCATCAGGTCAAGGATGAGCAGGTCGGGCGGCGTCTCTTCCAGGATTTTAAGCGCCGCCGGGCCGTCGGCGGCTTCCAGCACCCGGTAGCCGTCACGCTCCAGGTAGCGGCGCACCACCTCACGGATGGTTGGCTCATCATCTACGACTAAAATCGTTGGTTTCTTCATCCGGCATATCCCTTAGTTCGGCGGACGGCAAGAATGCCGTCTCTGGCGGCGACCAGGCCGAGACGTGGGTAATGGTCAGGGGTTTTCCTGGCGAACGCGGCTGACCGCCCACCAGGATATGATGAAACGGTATGATTACCGGAGCAAATCTCAGTCCAGCCACAGATTGCTGTAGTCGCCCAGGTTCATTTTTAAGGCACGCGGCTTCTTCCAGTTGCGGCGCACGCTGGCGTAGCGGCCAATGATCGTCTCTTGCAGCCGCACGTCAATATCAGAAATCGTGCTGCGTTCCAGGATAATGCTCCGCTCAATCTCACAGTTCTGCACGGTGACATGATGGTAAATGCTGGTGAACGGGCCGACGTAGCTGTTTTCGATGACCGTTTCTTCCCCGATGATGGCCGGGCCGCGAATCACGCTGTTAATGATCTTCGCGCCGCGTTCCACCGTCACCCGCGAGTCGATTTCGGAGTTCTTGATTTCAGCGTCCGGCGAAATATTCGGGACGAGTTCATCCAGCACCAGGCTGTTGGCCTCCAGCATGTCGGTGGGCTTCCCGGTGTCAATCCACCAGCCCTGATGGACATGGGGATACACGCGCAGCCCGGCTTCGATCAACCACTGAATCGCGTCGGTGATTTCCAGTTCGCCGCGTGCCGAGGGCTGGATGCTGTTGACCGCCTGCCAGATAGTCTCATCGAACATATAGATACCGACCAGCGCGAGATTGCTCGGCGGGTCTTTCGGCTTTTCGATGAGCTGTTCAATACTATTGTCGTCGCGCAGCTTCGCCACGCCGTAAGCCGAGGGGTTATCAACCGCCTTCAGCACGATCTGGCTGTTCCAATCGCTGGCGGCGAAGTCGCTGATCAGGCCGCTGATACCGCCCTCAATCACGTTGTCGCCCAGGAACATCACGAAACGGTCATCGCCCAGGAAGTCCTTCGAAATTTTGACGGCATGGGCCAGCCCGTCCGGGCTTTCCTGGAGGATGTATTCGATATTGGCTCCCCAGCGCAGACCATTACCAACGGCTTCCTTGATCTCTTCCCCGGTGTTGTTGCCGATCACGATGCCGATGTCCATCACCCCGGCCTCCCGGATGGCTTCGATAACACGGAAAAGGACGGGTTTATTGGCGACAGGGATCAACTGCTTGGCGCGTGTATAAGTAAGTGGATAAAGGCGCGTCCCTTTACCCCCACTGAGAATCAGAGCCTTCATAAGATGAGTCTTCTCCGTGAACTACTGACCCGCGCCGCTGTTCAGCAGCAGGCCGAGGATAACCAGTAACAGCAGAAGGAACAGCAGCCCGCGTGCCAGACGTAGCCCCCCGGCAGCCGGCGGCAGCGCCTCCCTTGATGGTTCATTGTGGGGCAATTCTTCCCATCTGGCAAGTGAATCGGGGTCAGATGGCAGCTCGTCACGCGGCACAGGTTGGTTATCCGTAATATCCACCGGCATTCTGACGCGGCGCGTTCGTCAGCACGGCCCCGACGATGCGCACATGCACCCGTTCCAGCGCTTCGCGGGCGCGGGCGGCGTGGTCGCGGCGGGTATGCCCGGCACGGATGACCAGCAGCACCGCATCCAGCTTGGAAGCCAGCAGGGCGGCATCGGTGGCGGCCAGGGCGGGCGGGCCGTCGAACAGGATGTAATTGGTCCGCGCCTTCAGCACACCGATCACCTCGTCCATGCGGCGGCTGCTCAGCACGTCGGCGGGGTTGGGCGGCAGCGGGCCGGTGGGCAGGATTTGCAGGTTTTCCACACTGGTCGCTGCCAGCGGCGGCGTCGAAAGGGCGGCGTCTTCCAGCAGCATCGTCGTCAGGCCGCGCTCGTTGGGGATGCCCCAGATCGTGTGCTGCGACGGCTTGCGCATATCGGCATCCACCAGGATGGTCTTGTTGCCGCTCTGGGCAAATGTCACCGCCAGGTTTGCCAGCAGCGTGCTTTTATCCTCGCTGTCGTAGGCCGAAGTCACCAGCAGCGTGTGAATCGGGTTCTCGACACTGCTGAACATCAGGTTGGTACGCAGGGAACGAAAGGCTTCCGCCGCCGCTGTGCGGGGATGGGTCAGGGTAATCAGAGTCGGGTTTGCCATAGCTTATCGTTTATCCTTCGCTATCGGGGATGGTCGCCAGCACGGGCAGTTCCAGCGTCCGTTCCACGTCGTCGCGGTGGCGAATCACACTGCTTTCCAGGAATTCCAGCACAAACACGATGACGCCGCCCAGCAGCAGCCCCAGCACACCCCCGGCGGCGGCGTTAATCGCCGGGCGCGGGCGCAGCAGATTATAGCGCGGGTCGTCTTGCAGGCGGGCGTCTATCCGGTCTTCGCGGCGGTTCTTCTGGTTCTCTTCGTTGCGGTAGATGACCAGTTCCTCGCCCCAGGTGCGGGCGACACGGTTCGCCATGTCGCCATTGGTCAGGTCCACATCAATTTGCAGCGACAGACTCAGGTCATCGGCGGCAATCGTCACCGTGCCCATCAGTTGGTCGGGCGTCATATCGAGTTGGAGCTTATCAATCACCTGGCGGGCGATGAGGCTGCTATCGAGATATTCGCGGAACTGGCTCAACTGAAATTTACTGGTCTGCGCCAGCCCGAAGTCGCTGCGGGCGGGGATGACCAGCACTTTGACGGTGGAACGGAATACCGGGGTTTCCTGGGCGCTGAGGACGTAAGCGGCCCCGGCGGTGAGGACTGCCAGCAGCAGCACGATCCACCCCCGGCGCAGCAGGATACGGCCATATTCAATTAGGTTCATACAGGTTACGCTCCTGGATACAGGGTTGCGCTGTTCTTCAAACGGCGTCATTGTACCACGTCACCGCGATTCCTGAAGGGCGTTTCGGCAACGGGTGGGCTACGGTGGGGGCGAGGGTCTGAGCGCACCAATCCCATGAACGCGCCTCATCCCTACATCGGCCCTTATCCCATCTGCTATAATGAATCCATGATGCGCCATCAAACTGTACTGAACCTGGACGACCACCGTGACACGCTGCTCAACATCCTGGAAGCGGTGGTCACGCAAAGCGATCTCTCCAATAAGGGGCTGAACGCGATTCTGCGTGCCTACCCCAAAGGCGGGCAGGGCTTCTACAGCCGCGACGAACTCATTTACGCCTACCGGGAACTGGCGGGGACGAACGGCCTGCCGCCCTTTGACGCCGCCATTGTCGAACGGCTGCGGCGCAAGCCGGTGCGCACCAGTTCCGGTGTCACGCCCGTCACCGTCCTCACCAAGCCGTTTCCCTGCCCTGGCGAGTGCATCTTCTGCCCCAACGACGTGCGGATGCCCAAGAGCTACCTTTCCGACGAGCCGGGGGCGCAGCGAGCGGAGCAGAACAGCTTCGACCCGTATTTACAGACCTATACCCGACTGCTCTCGTACCACAACACCGGCCACCCCACTGACAAAATCGAGGTGATTATCCTGGGCGGCACCTGGTCGTTTTACCCGGAAAGCTATCAAATCTGGTTCGTTAAGCGCGTGTTCGACGCCCTGCATGACTTCGGCGCGGGTATAGACCGCCGCGATGAAGTAGAGGCCGCACTTAAGGCCGGGTCGCAGCTGCACCCGGCGCACAACACGACGGACGTCACTATTCACGGCGCGACCTTCGACCAGACGTATAACCAGGCCGTGCAATCGGTCTACAAGGATGAAATGCACCGTTCGCGCGAACTCGCGGCGGCCATCGGCGCAGGCGAACGCGCCCGTTCCCCGATAGATGAGTACGCGACCTGGGGCGAACTGGAAGCCGTCCACAAATTCAACGAAACCGCGCCCTGCCGCTGTGTCGGGCTGGTGGTGGAAACCCGCCCCGACCATATCAGCGAGGAGGAAGTGCTGCGGGTGCGCCGCCTGGGATGCACCAAAGTGCAGATCGGCTTCCAGAGCCTGAATGACGACGTGCTGCGGCTCAATAAACGCGGCCATACGGTTGCGGCTACCCGGCGGGCGGTCAAACTGCTGCGGCGGGCCGGGTTCAAGATTCACGCCCATTGGATGCCGAATCTCTACGGTTCATCGCCGGAGGCCGACATCGCCGACTATGAAACCCTGTTTGGCGAACCGGATTTCCGCCCCGACGAACTGAAAATTTACCCGTGTTCGCTCATCGAAAGCGCCGAACTCATGCAGCGGTATGAAGACGGCTCGTGGCAGCCCTACACCCATGAGGAACTGCTCGACGTGCTGACAGCCTGCTTCCGCTCCACGCCGGAATACTGCCGCCTGACGCGCGTCGTGCGTGATATTCCGTCTACGGATATTGTCGTTGGCAACCAGTACACCAATTTCCGCCAGATGGTCGAGGCTGAACTGGCGAAAACCAGCGAAAAGAGCAGCGACATCCGGGCGCGGGAGGTGCGTTTCCGCAAAGTGCAGTCGGAGGCGCTCACTCTGGATGAACTGTGGTACGACTCCAGCAGCGGGAAGGAAGTCTTTTTGCAGTACATCACGCCGGAGCGCGACATCGCCGGATTTCTGCGGTTGGCGCTGCCGTTTGACCTGCCGCTCGCGCCGGAACTGCTGGACGCGGCTATGATCCGTGAAGTGCATGTCTACGGGCAGGCGGTGGATATTGGCGATACGTCCGAAGGGCGGGCGCAGCACGCGGGGCTGGGGACACAGCTCATCGAGCGGGCGGCGGAACTGGCGCGGCGGCGCGGCTATACGCGACTGGCGGTGATTTCCGCCATCGGCACGCGGGACTACTACCGCAAACGCGGCTTCGTGGATGGCGCGTTGTACCAGGTGCGGGGGTTGTAAACCTTATAAACGTAAATCAGGCGGTACGAGAGAATGATAACACCTCTTATCCTGGCCTCAATTCGTTAACCTTTGCCTCTGCCGGTTCAATCACCTTTTCGCTGATTTCCGCGATAAGTTGCGCCTGATCCTGGTACTGGTGAACCTCAAGTACCCAGGGATACCACTGGAAATGTTCAAACATCGCATATTCGTAGCCATCAACATGAATAATTGGCTGCACGGCTACAGATGGCAAATTTGGGACAATTGCCTGTAGTTCTTGTGGGATACTCTTGGCATCGGTGATGTCGGCAATAATGAACCGTGCCATGTGCGCCAATAGAGAAACGGTTTCTGACAGGCCGCGGCTGGCTGGTTTCTCGAAGTCAAATAAAATCGGGACGTAATTGCGCTTACGTAGTTCATCCCGGATGGCATCTAAAACAGCTTTCCGTTCATCTGCGAAACGTCCCAGGATAAGTACGGCCTTCTTACCAACAGTGTCAATAACGTCTCGTAATTTCTCATTATGAATCAGCAGATAGATAAACTGCGCCACTTCAAGATTGTCTACTGTAACAACGGGTTGACCCTCTTGTGTGATAATCAGGTCTTGCTGTATAGTCCCTTCAAGCTGAGCATCCCACACGGAAATCCCGTATATTCTGCAATTGGTAAAATTGGCTTTGGATAGATTGGCTTGCACAAGATTTGCTACGTACATTTTTGCCCCACGCAGGTCTGCTCCGCTTAGGTTTGCCTTGTGCAAATTGGCCTCCAAGAGATTTGCCTCACGCAGGTCTGCTCCGCTTAGGTTTGTCTCGAATAAATCCACTCCGCACAAAATTGCCCCACTTAGGTTTGCCTTACTCAGATTTGCCCAGTGCAGGTCTACTTCGAGTAAGTTTGCTCCACTCAAATTTGCTCCACTTAGATTCTGACTGAATAGGAGTGCTTCTTTTAAGTCAGGATGTATATCTGGGTTATCTTCTCGCCATTTATTCCAGGCTTCTACACCTTGCTTCAGAATTGCCAGCTGTTCATCGTTTGCCATTGTGATACCCTCTGCTTTGTTGCTCCCCGCTATATTGGCGAGGTGGTTACCACCCTCATTAAATTGTAGCACGCCCGGCATGTTCTGACCCCTCCCCAGCCCTCCTTCGAGGGGACGTGTGTCCCCGTCTCAGTCGCCGCAAACGGGTGAAATAACCCCTCCCCAGCCCTCCCCGCCAACGGGGAGGGAGCCGGTTCTGCAATACGTGTTCCGCCCCCGCTGGCGGCGACCGAAGGAAGGGTTAGGCGGGGGTTCTCGCTGGCGGTGACCGGAGGAAAGGCCAGGACGGGGGTCAAGCCAAAAGCATCCCTGTGCAATTTCCTTTGGACGCAATCGCCCTGAAGGCCGCCGAACCTACGCCTCGAACTTGTAGCCCACGCCCCACACGGTCTGGATGAAGACCGGGTTGGCCGGGTCAGGTTCGATCTTCTCGCGCAGGCGGCGCACACGCACCGCCACCGTGCTGGGGTCGCCAAAGAAGGAGTAGCCCCACACCTGGTCGAGCAGTTGATCGCGGGAAAAAACCTGGCGCGGGCGGCTGGTTCGCTTGTCCGCCGTTGGAGGCTGTTTCGGGCAGGGCGGCAGGCCTTTTTGGCTGCCTCCCCTCCCTCCTGAAGTTACTGTCGCTCCCTCAGCCGTTGGCGGAGAGCTGAGGGAGAACTGAAGGTTTGGAAGGAGTGAGGTCAAGCATCAACGTGATTTTACGGATAGATACTCAGGGGAAAGCATGCTGTTTGCAGAACATGTTGTGGGTGTTGGTGCCAAAAAGAAGAAGATGCCCCCGGCAGGACTCGAACCTGCGACCACCCGCTTAGGACGCGGAGACTCTCGCCTCTGAGTTACGGGGGCAATCTTCTTTCATTATAACATGCTGGCGGAGCAGGTCAACCAGTGATTGGAGCGTTCGATAAAAGGGGTCAGTCGCCGCCAGGGGATTTATCCCCTGATAAGTCCAGCGGAGAGACTCCCCAGACTGGAAGCCCTGGGTCTGGTTGGTAAGTCCGGCGGACGCCAAGAATGGCGTCCTGATGAGTGGCAATCACCGCGTTCATTTTATAAAAGGCATAAACCGGCTGGGATCGTTCAATGCCCACGCCACCCCGTGAATAGGGCTTCCCCGAACCTCTTGCCGGGGGGATTCCATCCCTGGGACGAAGTGAAACCACTGATTTTGCTGAAACCCAACGCAGCGGCCTCACCGGGCGGCGCTGGGGGCGGGCTGCGCCAGAGGAGGCGTCACCCGTTTCCCGGCGGGCAGCCCGAAGGCCAGCACACCGGCCACGACAATCGCCAGTGCCACCACCTGGAATGCCGGTTCCAGGCCGAGTGTGTCGGAGATATTGCCCATCACGAAGCTGCCGAGTGCGCCGGAGCCGAAGATAAAACCGAGCGCGACGCCGGATGCCGTCGCCTTGCCGAACGGCAGGAGTTCCTGTGTCAGCACCACAATCAGGCTGTGGGTCGAACCGCTCAGGCCGCCAGCAGCGATAGCGAAGACAAACGCCAGCACGCCATCCACGCCCGGCAGCAGGAAGAAGGCTGGTGCCGCCAGGATAAGGGTGACGGCGATTACGTAGCGCCGCTGGAAGCGATCCGCCAGCGAACCGACGTAAATCCCCGCCAGCCCGGAAGCCAGCCAGAATGAACTGGTGATCAGGCCGTACTGCGCGGCGTTCCAGCCTTTTTGCTGGAATAGTACCGGGATAAACGCCACCGACCCCGGTTGTGCCAGGCTGCGCAGCACCACCAGTACCGCCAGCAGCAGGATCGGCTGATAGGCGATGGCCTTGCGTTGGACGGTATGTGTCGCGCTCTGGGCTGTCCGCGCCCGCGACTCACGGTGGCTGTGGCGGGAAGGCAGCACCAGCGCCATAAACACCGCCGGGGGGATGAGCAGCAGGCCGAGCAGAAAGATCGGGTTGATGCTGCCCCGCTCGAGCAGCAGGCCGGAAAGCGGCGGGTTCAGGGCGGCGGTGAAAGTTGCATTGTGCGTGCTGAGCGTCGCGTTCAGGAGCGCCCCGGCGATGGCCGGCCCCAGCGCCAGCCCGAACTGCCCCATAAAGAAGAAAATGGAGGTATCGCGGGCGGCATGATGCGGGTCGCCTTCGGAAGCATACATCGCCCCTACCGGGTGAAATGCCCCGCTGCCCAACGCCATAATGACAAAGGGAATCATCATCAGCCAGAACTGGCCGGTCTGCTGGGCAAGCAGCAGCGACAGCATGAGCAGCGAGCCTGTCCAGGCCACGCCGCCCGCGCCCAACCAGCGCCCGCCGCTGCGATCCGCCAGCCAGCCGAATAAGGGTTGGCTTAACGCCCCTGCTAACTGCGCCAGCCCGACGGCCAGCCCGATCTGCGTATTGCTGATGGGCAGCACATAGGCGCTCATGAAGGCCAGCAGCACCGGCCCCATACTCATGTAAATGTCGTTGACCATGTGGCCGCTGCCGACGGCCCAGAATAAGCGACTGCGCGGTAAGTTCCCAATCATTGATAATCACCGTGTTATTGTGCTATTGTGCGTGGACGCCGTTATCATCCCGTTTTACGGAAACGGAGTCAATATCCCCCATCGTGAATTGGTTTACAACCATGAGAAGTTCCTGAAGGTCGCCCCTGCCCGCTGTAAGAATCCCCGGCAAGAGCATCTCTGAATGGCAAGGGGGTTCTGTTGTTACGAAATGGGAGGAGGTTGTTTTATGATGGTCAAACGCATCGTATTATGGGGACTGGTGCTGGTCAGTGTCGCGCTTTTCACGCTTACCACCGGGCCGGCGGGCGCGCAGCTTTCGTGCGACGACCCGTTCGGCGGCCTTGCCAACACACCGCGCAATCTGAACTTCTGGGAGAAGACCGACTTCTGCCAGACGAGCATTGACTACAGCGAGGTGCTTTCCGGCGGGCCGCCGCCGAACGGCATTCCGCCGCTGGGTTTCCCCGGCCTGCCCGACCCGAAATTCGATAGTATCCGCGCCGCCCAATCGTGGCTGGTGGACGAATCGCCGGTCATCGCGGTGGCGATCGGGGATGAGGCGCGGGCCTACCCGCTGGCGATCCTCATCTGGCATGAGATCGTGAACGACACGCTGGGCGACGTGCCCATCGCCGTCACCTTCTGTCCGCTGTGTAACAGTTCGCTGGTATTTGACCGGCGCGTGGGCGACAGTGTGCTGGCGTTCGGCACCACCGGCAATCTGCGCAACAGTGACCTGATTATGTGGGACAACCAGACGCAAAGCTGGTGGCAGCAGTTCACCGGGGAAGGCATTGTCGGGGCATACACCGGGACACAGTTGGAATTGGTCGCGTCGCAGATGGTCGGCTTCGGCCAGTTTGCCACGCAGTACCCCGATGGGCGGGTGCTGACCCGCGACACAACTTTCGGGCGTGATTACGGCCTCAACCCGTACCCCGAATACGACAGCCGCAGCACGCCCTACACGTTTTATACCGGCGCAATAGATGACCGCCTGCCCACGATGGAGCGGGTGCTGGCGGGGCTGGTCGGTGGAGCGCCGGTGGCCTACCCGTTTTCGGCGCTGGCGGGGGTGTTCGTGGTCAACGACACGGTGAGTGAACAGGCTGTCGTCGCCTTCTGGCAACCGGGTGTGAAAAGTGCCCTGGGTGACCCGGTGATTGACAACAGCCAGGACATCGGCACGGCGGCGCTCTTCAGCCGGGAACTGGACGGGCAGACGCTCACTTTCACTGCCGATGAAAACGGCACGATTCAGGACGCCGAGACGGGCAGCACCTGGAACGCCTTCGGCACGGCCATCGCAGGCGACCTGGCGGGGAGCCAACTACGCCAACTGAACGCTGCGCCGCACTTCTGGTTCGCGTGGTCGGCCTTCCACCCCGATACCACCATGTACGGGGAGTAACCACGTCGCGCCGGTTCACGTTAAAATCCTACCGTACAGAAAACTCATCTGCCGGGTATTCAAATGCCCGGCACTCCAATCTGGACGGGACAGGCCCTGTCCCTACGCTTTCTCCTGCCGCAGCAGCCAGCGGGAGAGCAGCAGCGCCGCCAGCGCCATGCCCACCAGCAGCAGCCCCGTCCAGACCGCCGCATCCAGGTCGCGTTCCAGGATGTTGTAGACCAGCAGCGGCATGGTCTGGGTGCGGCCTTGCAGACTCCCGGCGAAGAGGATCGTCGCGCCGAATTCCCCTAACGCCCGCGCCCAACTGAGCACCAGCCCCGCCGCCAGCGCCTGCGCCGAAAGCGGCAGCGTAATCCGCCAGAACAGGGTGAACCCACCGGCACCATCCACCCGTGCCGCCTCTTCCACTTCCTGGGGGATGCTCTGGAAACCGAGCTGCGCGGTTTGCAGGTAAAAGGGCGCGGAGACGAAGGTCTGGGCGATGACCACCGCCGCCGTACTGAACGGCAGGTTGATGCCCAGCATATCCAGCGCCGGGCCGAACAGACCGCGCCGCCCAAAGGTGATGAGCAGCGCCAGCCCGGCCACTGCCGGGGGCAGCACCAGCGGCAGTTGAATTAGAATAGCGAGCAGCCCTTTGAGGGGAAAGCGCCAGCGAGCCATGATATAGGCCAGGGGCGTGCCGAGCAGCGCCGTGAGCAGGACGGTGAGCGCCGTCGTCACCAGGCTCAGGTAGAGCGCCTCGGTGATGCCCATACCCGGCAGCCCTTCCCAGGCACGCGATTCGAGGCCATGCAGCGCCAGCGCGACCAGGGGCAGCACCAGCAGCAGCATGAACAGTGTCCCGGCAGTCAGCAGGGCGATTCTGCCGGGCGAACGGTAAAACGGGCGGGTGGGCATAGGCAGTTCCGGTCAAGGGGTCTCAATGGACGAGCGCAGTTACAGCAGCGCACTTTTGCCATTCTAGCACGCACGATGTTACAAAACGATGACGTTTTGCCACTGGTGTCCGATTTCGTTTGATAACGTACAATACGGCTAGGGAAATTAATCGTATCACTTACAAGAAACCATACGAGAAATTTTAATGATAAGCATGGTGGAAACTCTTGGACTTACCCCAGTTTGGTGGACACGAGAAAAGTTCGTTAGACTCAGTGTAAGGAAAGTCGAGGATTTTCAGGTCATCTTCCGTCCAATCTCATGGAGAATAAAATGGAGTTAGATAACATTATAGGACACCTTATATTGGGAACGATACTTATACTGTTGGGGGTGGTTATTTTATTACGCAAAAATGCTAGGGTAGGCTTGGGGGGCGGGAGAACAGCGGGTTCCCCTCTTTGGGTGATCGAGATCAATGGCACTGCTGCAATTGTTCTAGCAGTATTTACAATATTGGGAGGGATGATAATTAGTATACCTTTTGCAATGGTTATCCTTGGCAGTGTAGTATCAGAGGATTTACTGTTTGGGTTGCCGATTCTAGGGATGCTAACTCTAGTGGGTGGTTTCTTCTTTAGCCTCGTAACCCAAGCGATTGTTTCGGCGAAAGAAACTACTAAAACTGATGGAAAACACCCGTTAGAACACTTCCAAAATCAAGATTCCTGATATTGTTTAGTTATAAAATTCAAAAGCAGGACAGAAAAGAAACGCAAAAATCAGTGAATGAGAGACCATCGGTAGCGGCGGCATTCAACTTGCATAGTTTGCTTGGTTATCTAATAGTTAATGGCGGATTGTAGTTTTTACGCAGGGATAACCACCCGGTAAGATCTAATATGATAGCCAATCTATAAGTGAGAAAATCAAATGCTGAAACAATGGCTGCGCCACCGTTTATCACTATCTATCTATATTGTTGTTTCTATTTTTATTGGTCCATTTTACTCTAACATGGTGTTATTCATTGTTCCCACGAAAGCTAGCCTTCTTAGGTTGTGTGCTTCTATAGCATTTTATGCATTGCCATATTTCCTCTTTGCTTTTTTTCTGCTCTCAATATCTAAAATTCCAGCAGAAAAAGCGAATTTACAAGTATTCTCCAATACTGCGCTAATCAGTTTTATTTTAGCGGTGGTCTTATTAACCTACTTTGTTGCATTTACGGTCAGCAGCTGGAACTTGCCATCGTCTAATGCAGTGACTTTTTCAGCGATGCAGCAGTTTTTAAGCGGATGGGGTTTTGGTTTTTTGTCTGGTCTTTGCGTTTTAGCAGCAGGTTACTTTTTTGTTGGTAAAAAGGTAAATGCCCTTAAAGTGTAATCCCGAGTTATTCCTAAAATCGGGGTAAGGTCAGCGAGCATTTTCACCGCATCGCGCAGAATAATGGGGAGACAATCATGCCCTACCTGCTGGATGTGCTGCCGGGTCCGGCGGTAGCGGCGGCAGTGGGTTATCGGGCGCACGATGTTACAAAACGATGACGTTTTGCCACGAAAAGTCGTAAATAGCATACAATACAGAAGGGTATGATGTATCCGATACCCGCGTGACACGTTTTGTAAACCACATCAACCCTTGGCGTGAGGACATTGTGAGGGACTCATTGGCCGCTCCGAATCCGTTATTATTGCTGGTGGATGATGACTGGATGAACCGGGAGATTCTCCAGGCGCAGCTTGAACTCGCCGGTTTCCGGGTTGTGCCGGCCAATGGCGGCGAGCAGGCGCTGGAACTCGCCCGCGACCACGACCTGAGCCTGGTACTGCTCGATATTCGCATGGGCGGCATGGATGGGTACAGCGTGTGCGCCGCGCTCAAGAGCCATGCGGCAACCGCCCATATCCCGGTAATCCTGATGACCGCGTATATCTCGGCGGACGCCGAACGCCGGGCGGCTTCGGCGGGGGCGGTGGGGGTTCTCCTCAAGCCGTTCGACACGCTGGCGCTCTCGCAGCAGATCTACACGCTCCTGCACGAGTAACCTCCCCCGCCAGCAGGAAATGCTTGACCCCCTCCTAACCCTTCCTTCGGTCGCCGCCAGCGGGGGAGGAACATGCAGCGCAGAATCGGCTCCCGCCCCGTTTGCGGTGAGGGCTGAGGAGGGGTCACAACTCCCCGTTTGCAGGTTAGGGAGGGGGCAGAAAAGCGATTTCGATGCAGGTCAAATCTGCTGCGATTGCCTTGTGATAACCACCGTTTCCCCTGCGGGACTTGGCAGCGGCGCATATCGTTGTTAAAAATGGATGCGTTGGCACAGATAATCACGAAGGATTACAGGCATGTCGCTGGGCAGACAACCTCAGCATTCATCGCGGCGGGGTGGAGGCGGCCCGCCGCCAGTGGTGATCTTCCTGGTCGGCGCGGCGCTGGTCTTTGGCATCTATTACATCTGGCTGGGCGTGCAGAACTTCATGCGAACCGGCGGTTTAGGTGTGGTGGAGGCCACCCAGCAGGCGCAGCTGATCGAGACGGTGACGGCGGAGCAGCAGCGCCCAACTTCCCCTGCCACCCTGCGGGCGACCCTCACCCCGATCCCGGCCTGCGAGGATTTTATCGTTTCCGTGCCGAATGCCATCGTGCGTGAACAGCCGAGCCTGAACTCCGCGATTATGACATCCCTCTTTGAGAATGACCCGGTGTGCGTCGTCGGGCGTCCCGCGCCGGAGAGCGAGTGGTACACGATTGATGCCAACCCCAACACACGCCGCCTGGAAATCGCCTATATGCATCAGAGCGTGTTACGCGCCCTGTATCCCACGCCCACACCCACCGATACCTTCACGCCGCTGCCCACCGTGACTGCCGCCCCCAGCGAGACGCCCGCCCCGGCGACAGCCACACCCATCCCGGCTACGCAGACCGACAGCAGGCCAACTATCCCGGTTCCCAGCCCAATGCCACTCCCCAGCGTGACGCCGACGCCGACCCAGGCCGTACAGAGCGCGTGATGCAACCCGCCGCGTGCCTGTGCGTATAAAAGGGTGTATGGTATGAGCATAGGAGTAAAGACAAATTATGGGCTGCGGACGTGCGCTGCTGTGTATTCTGTTTCCACCGTTGGCGGTGATTGACCGGGGCTGTGGGACGATCATCATTGTGTTTGCTCTCACAGTGGCGGGATGGGTGCCGGGCGCTGTCGCCGCGCTGCTGCTGAACTACATGGCGAACCAGCGCGACTGAGGCGGTACGTGCCGTCAACAGGCGACTCTCCGGGGCAGGCGAAAACCGCCCCGGATCACCGTGTCATGTTCAGTCCGGCGATAGCTGGAAGGTGATGGTAAATTCGCCGGTATTGTCGTCAAGATAAAAGTCATTCATGCGAAACTGCAACACACCGTCAGCACCCGCCGTAAAGCCACCGCCTGGGCCGACCAGGAAGGGGGAGCCGTCGCCGCCAATTCGCGCGATCAACGCCCCGATGAGTGTGCCGGGCAGTGGATAATCTCCCCCTCCTGGGCCGATCCCCGCGCTTCCCTCCGGGCCAAAACGCATGACGTTGCACGAATATTCGGTGGTATTGGTACTCTCGCAGTCCGGGTAAATATCCACGTTCCCGCTGGCCGCGAGGCTGAAGTGCTGTCCCGTCACCAGGGTAATCCCTGAGTCCATCCAGGCATCGTCGGGGAGATTGCCTGGCAGGCTCACCGTGCGGGGCGTGAAATCCGGTACTGGTTCCGGCAGTAATTCAACCGGGAGCACGGGTACTTCCGGCGCGTGTTCGGCCTGTTCCGGGGGTGTGTCCTGTGTGACCGTCAATGTGAACCCGGCAGGCACATCCTGGGTCACGCCATCGGCAGTAACCTGGATATTGCCTTCAAGCGTGGTGATGGTGAGTTCATCCTGCCGGGCGGCTGCGAGCAGGGCGGTACTGCCCAGACGGAGTTCAAAACCATTGACGAGGAGATTCACGGGTTGATCGTGAGGACTCTGTACCAGCACCCCGCCAACCGGCACGTCGCGGCAGGCTGTGTCACCAACGCCGGTTAGCAGCTGGAAGGCCTGCATCGGGCCGCTGAATTCCTGCGGCGCTTCCGGCTGCGGCTGGACTTCCGCATCCCCAAACACCAGCAGCGTCACATTCTGGCCGGGCAGGGTATCCGGCAGGTTGGCCTGAACGCGGAAAACCGCGACCCCCCACTCCCCGGTTTCGAGCGACAACGGGGCAGTACGCAGCAGGAGCAGATCACTGACATCGGCAATATCGCCAACTTCACTCAAGGACGCCTCGCCACTGCGAAGCTCAACGTCCATCAGGCGGTGGCCGTAGCAGACCTGGTTCCGGCCCAGGACGCTGCACCCATCCGCGACAACGTTCAATGCGGTTTCCACTTCAGCCGGGCAGGTATCCACTTGCGCCTGGGCGAATGATGTACTCAAGCAAATGAGGAATAGTAAAATAAGTCTATTTCGCATGAAACGCTCCTGATGCTTGATTTGGGAGATGACAAACAACAACAGGAACCACTCAGAAGCAGCATACCGGCGCGTTATTCGCCTAGTCCGCCCTCCTGCAACTGGATGGCGCTCACCAGGACACCGTAAGTGCTGATCTGTTCCAGGCCGCACTCGCCCTCGAACGGTTCAATCTGGCCGTTTTCGTTGGCGTCCGCCCCGCTGATCAGTTCGTTCGTGATGCGCACCACGTCTTCGGCCAGGGCGGCAACTTCGGCCTGGTCGGTGGCGGCGAGTATCGTCTGTTCGATCGTATTGACTTCCTCAACACGCACGCGCGTGTTTTCGACACACACGCGGATCAATTCGAGATTGCTCTGGATGTCGCGGGTTGCGTCCGGCGCGATGGCGACAATATCAAGCTGAACCTCAATCAAATCCAGGAACAGCGGAATACCGACTTTACGCCCTGGATTCTCGCCGCGTCCATTCCCGTCATAGTCGGTCTCGGTGCCGTTGATGATGTTGACGGTGTGTTCGGAATGGGTGTGCAGCCCGCCCAGATTACCGGCCCGCTGGGCTAACCCGGCGTGCTGCGCGGCGAAACCGGCTTCGACCAACACGCCATCCAGCAGACTGCCACCGGAAAGACCGTTTTCCGACGCGATGAGGATTTCATGCAGCGCCACCCCTAATTCCACCGGCAGCCGTCCACTGTAGGCGATCTCGCCAGCGGGCGTGTCGCTCATGCCTTCCTGCAACGTGACCAGCAGAGCGTTATACAACGTCGGTAAAGAGCGTCCCTGGGGGTCGGTAAAGGGGGGCAGCACGCCGCTGCCGAGCGAATCCACCACCAGTTCCCCCAGCGAGAGCACACTGTTATCCACCGTATTGGTCAGCCAGGCCGCGTACACCTGCCCGCTGCCCGGCGGCCTGAGGTTCTGCACTTGCAGCGTGAGCGTGTCCCCCGCGCCGCCCATACTGCTAAAACTCAGGCGACCAAAGGTGGGCGCAGCCGTCACATCAACGGCGGCCTGGGTGGGCGCTGTCGTCGCCGCAGCCGTGTTCTGGGCAGCCACTGCCGTCGCCTGAGGTGCGGGCGCACCCTGGTTGGTCACCATGAGCAGTACGACCACAATCAGCGCCGCGATGATCGCAAATCCGCCTAACAGCACCACCGGGTTCATGCCCTGCTGCATGATGATAGTCGGGGTAGGCAGGGAATCATTGGGCAGTGTTTCCGCGCTGACGGGCTGGGGCATCCGGGTTGTCGGGTCAGGGGATGGGGTCACAAAAGCGCTGGCAGGTTGTTCCTGCCCGCGAATCGCCCGGTTGAAGTCTTCAGCAAATTCCAACGCCGTGCGGTAACGGTTCACCGGGTTTTTCGCCAGCGCCCGCTGAATGACGCGTTCAATCTCCGGGGGGAGGTCATCGCGCAAGTGTCGTGCGTTCGGCACGGGATCGTTGATGTGCTTGAGGACAACCTGCATGGGCGTGTCGCCCCGGTAAGGCTGTTCGCCGGTTATCATCTCGTAAACCACCGCCCCCAGCGCGTAAATATCCACACTGGTCGTCACGGTGATGCCCGTGCCCTGTTCCGGCGCCATATAGGCGGGAGTCCCCACCAGTCCACCCGTGCCGGTCAGCCGTGAATCGCCGCCGGCGATTTTGACAATGCCGAAATCCGCCAGCAGCGCATGGCCTTCGCTATCGAGCAGGATGTTCCCCGGCTTGATGTCACGGTGGATGATGTCCTGACGGTGGGCGTAATCCATCGCGGAGGCGATCTGCCGCAGCAGGGCGTCAATTTCCTTCAGCGGCATTGGCCCCTGTTTGATGCGGTCTTCCAGCGTGCCACCACTGACAAAGGCCATCACGAGATACAGGATGTCATCCTGCGCGCCGTAATCGTAGAGCGGCAAGATGTGCGGATGCTGTAAGCGGGCAATCGTGCGGGCTTCCAGGTGGAAGCGTTCGACAAACTGCGGGTCCTGTCCGGGATGCGGCGGCAGCACTTTGACCGCCACAAAACGGTCTATATCGGCCTGGCGACCTTTGTAGACGGTTGCCATCCCACCGCGCCCCAGCAGTTCGATAATCTCGTATTTACCTAATTTGCGCCCGATTAATGATGAAGATGACACAGATTTCCCCTCAAAAACTCGCGTATATTGCCAAGTCCGTCGTACGGTAAGTCCGTAACGAAAAATTATAGTCCGGTGAACGGCAAGAATGCCGTCTGCTCAAAAATGAAGCAGATTTAATGATGCTTCCTATTATAGCGTATCGTGGCTGTCTTTGCGGTAGATGGGACGATTCTGAATATTTGTAGAGTATCTTTATGTGAAGCAATCATGCGTTTGAGGAAATTGTGGTTTGGGGGCGGGCGTAATATATTACGCCCCTACATGTCCCTCATTTTAGGGCGATTCTGTAGGGACGTGACCGCCCAGTTTATCTGCGTGTTGAATTGTAAAACTGCATAAGAACCCATCTGAAAATTCCTATCCGGTAGAATAAGTGTTGCCAAACAACCC
>CALJKV010000081.1 GCA_937974245.1 uncultured Chloroflexota bacterium
GTGAACAGGCTGCCCGCACCTCGCCCATATACTTCGGGGAAGTAGAACTCCTGTCCCGTCGGCGGGATCACATTGTATGTCCCCGCCAGCCCGGCGCGGATACTATAGACATACTCATACGTCCCCGCCGGCAGATACGTACTGTAAAGCACCACCTTCTCATCCCGGAACTCGATATTGCTGAAGTACCACCAGCCCCAGCCCCGGCTCAACGGATTCTGGACATCCAGCCCAGGCCGTGTGCCAATCTGCTGTTCGGTGTTCAGGTTGGGGTTCACACCTTCCGTACCGGCGGGAATCGGGTCTTCGATCACCACATAATGCAGGGCGCTGGGCGCGATCACGGTCAAACGCACCTCGATCACATCCCCCACCCGTGCCTCGGTAACGGGTGTATCCGTCCCCGGCATCACATAACGCCGGTCAACGATCATCCCCCGGTTGAGCGGCTCGACCTCGGATACGGGGAGGAACGCCCGCAGGTGCGCCGTGTAATACAGCACGCCAGCGCCATCCGTCCGCCCGATCACCAGCAGGTTCGCCTCATCCTGGAGCATCTCACTCACCTGAACCACCAGCTTCACGCTGTCCCGCACCGTCTCCGGCGTGGCTGTGCCGTCTGCCAGTCGTTCCCCGTTAAACGTGGTCGTGTATTGGTAATTCGGCTGGAGTTCACCGGTCAGTACCATCCAGTCCGTCAGCGCCATCACCGCCCAGGCTGTCTCCTGCGTCGTCTCCCAGGCATCTGCTTGCCGGGCAATCATCAACCAGCGCACGACGTTGGGCAGAAGATCACTCTGCGGGCGCAGTTTCACCAGCGCGTCCAGGACGATAGCCGTCGTCCGCGTGTTCGAGTTCCAGTTCCAGTAGTCGTTGAAGTCTTCTTCCCAGTGCGCCCCGGTTGCGCTCAGCACAGCCGCGTTCACCAGGTCGGAAACCAGCACATTGCTCCGGCTGGTATCCTGCGGGTCAATATAGTAAAACGTCAGCGCCAGATACGCCTTCGCGTAGATGCTCAGCCGGGCGCGGCTGTCATAAAGCGTCGCCGCCCGCGCGATGTCCGGTGCCCCGGAACGTGCCAGCGCATACAGTGTGAATGCCTGCCGGTTCAGCCGCCACGCCTCCACATTCAGGCCGGGGACGATGAACGTCCCGCGCAGATAGCTCTGCGCCCGCGTGATGGCCTCATCGCTCACCGCGAACCCGGCATCGCGGGCTTCCGCCAGACCGATCAGCGCATAGGCCGTCGTCACCGGATTACTCACATCGTACACAAACCAGCCCCAGCCGCCGTCCACTTTTTGTTGGGCGAACAACCGTTGTAAAGCGAAGTTCACCCCCGAATTGAGTTTCTGCTCCAGATCAGGATTCGAGACACCCAGACTGTCCAGCGCCCGATAGGTCATGATATTAGGCAGGAAGCGGCTCACCGTTTGCTCAATACACTGATGCGGGTAATTGCGCAGGTATTCCAGGCCGTCAATCGTTGTCGCCGCCAGTGACGGGTCAACCTTGATCGTCAGTTCGCCCTGCGTCACGTCAAACCGTTGGGGCAGGACAATCGCCTCCGTCCTTGAACCGCCCTCGCGCAACAGACCGCCGGTACCCACTGTCTCCGGCACTTCGTACTTATAGACCGGGAGCAGGCGGGCATCGCCCTGTCCCAACGGGGGTTTACTGGCATCGGTATACGCGCCATTTCCGCCGTTCGCGAAGAATGTCAGGTCAATCGCGGCCACATCCTGCACCGTAACCGGCCATTCAACCCGCTGGCGTCCCCCGGCAGGTATCGTGAAGGTCTGACGTGCCTCACCATTAAAGGTGAACCCGCTGCCTTCAATGAAAACCTCAGTCTGCATGTCCTGGCCGGTATTGTTGTTAACCACCGCCGCCAGCACCACCTCATCGTCTACCACCAGGAAACGCGGTGTCACCGGGCGGATCAACAATGGCTTGGTGCTAATCAAGTCGAATGTATCCTGCCCAACCAGCATCAGGCCATCCGAGCCACTCGTCACAGCGCGGGCGTCCAACCGCCAGGTCGTCAGATTATCCGGCAGTGTCACCGCGAACGTCGCTGTACCGCTCGCATCCGTCGTGAGCGTGGCGTTCCAGTAAGCCGTATCCACGAACTCACCGCGAATATCAAAGATACCGGCTTCGCCACCACCACCACCACCGCCCTTGATCGTATCGAGGACTGTCTGTGTCAATTGGTCAACGTTAATCGTCAACGAGGTTGCCGTGCGGACACTCAAGCCCTGCTGCCCGTAGAAGAAACTCAGAATTGGGCCGACATTCGCATCCGCGATAGCCAGGGAAGCCAGGTCAGTTAAACCCACACCGACTTCAGCCTGTATCGGCGCACCAGCGTAATTAGTCGTCTGTACCGTGTAAGTTACGGTTTCACGCGGCCCGGTCTGCTCCCGGTCTGGCGTAATCGCAATCGTGATTTCCTTCTGCTCGTTATTCACGCCAAGCTGGAGCAGCCCCATGCGGAAGGCCGTCACCGGGTTATTCTCGTCCACGCCCTTCACCAGAAGGACACTCACATACACATTGGGCGCGAACTCCTCCGTAATCGGCAGTTGATAAACATACGAGTTGCTATCCAGGGTGATACGCTCAGCTTTGAGAACGCTGCCGCGCTCCACCGTAACCAGCGCCTCAACCGTACCCTGCCAGGGCGAAGTAATCAGGATTTCCGCCGTATTGCCCACTTCGTAGGCATCCTGATCGGCGATCAGGTCAATCCGGTTGCTGTTCTGCTGACGCCAGGAGACATAATCCCGGCTGGAAACCCACATCGTAGTTGAGGAAACCACCTCGTTACCCCGCGAGTCACGGGTCATGATTTTCGTCTTGAAGACGCCCCCGTTGGGCGGTGTGAAGGTAAATACCGCTTTGCCATCAGCGTCCGTCGTCATATTACCGCTGGTCACGGGGATTTCTTCCACCTCCCATGTCCAGATCGTCCGGCCAAACTCATCCTCTTCCTGGACGTTCGACCAGCGCCGTTCGACTACTTCCACATCAATCGGCTGCCCCGCAACGCTCTCGCTGTCCCAGTCTACAGAGATGATGTCAATATTCGCTTCCTGCCCGACAGTCGAAACATACTGCTGTGGTCTCAGCCCGATATAGATCAGCCCCTTATGGACGACCACATCGGTGCGTCCGGCCACAACCTGCTGGCTCTCATCGCTGACCACCGCCTCAATCGTGAACTGCTGGCTCTGTGTATCGTCTTCCAGGTCTGCCGGGACTTCAATGATCAGGTTGCCCTTTTCATCCGTTGTCCCTACGCCGCTGGCGACTTCGGAACCATACCCACCATAATACTCGCCTGGGCCTTCATCGTAGTTATAGTCCGTGAAGTCATAGTAGCCCGGCCCATCATAGCGGAAGAAGTACGGGTTGCTGATAACCGAATAGCTCACATCCGCATTCGTCACCGACCCGCCGAAGTAATAGGTGCCGTCTACGGCAACTCTGATCGTATCGCCTTGCACCACCGCATCCTGTTCGGCGGATACATCTACCTGGAACTCCGGCAAACGGAATTCCGCCACCGAAAAGCCCACCGAACCACGCGGCGAATAATACGATTCAGTACTGTTGTTAGGCAGCTCCGCTTCAATCCGGTAGTAACCTAACCCGGCGTTCGCATCAAGCTCGAATGTGTCACTAAACGTGCCAAACGGGGTCAGTTCGAGGTCTTTTTCATAGACAATCTCGCCCCGATCATCGTAGATTTTCACCGGTATAGTGCTGAACGATGGTGGTGTATAGGTCACATCATCCCGTTCCCGCACCACACCCCGGAAATACACTGGCTGGTCGGGGCGGTAAATCGGCCTATCGGTATAAAGATAAGCGGCATACCGTTCCGGGTAGAAATTACTACTCTGGCTGAAGTTCCAGGGGTCAATACCATCTGACCAATTGGCAAATCCGATGCCAAAATGAGATTCTGTTTGGAGTACCGCAACCAATGGTTTGTACAGATCATCTACGCGCGGAATCCTGATTCGTGCCAGGCCATCGGCGTCGGTTGTTCCGGTTTCAAAGAACGACCGGGTATCGTTGTAGAGTGTTACGGTTTGATTGGCGATAGGTAATCCGGTCTGCATGTCTGTTGCCCATACCAGCACGCTGTCCACTTCATACTTCAGGGTGAGATTAGCCGTCGCCACCAGCAGGAAGTGCGAAATAAAATTGAGATTCTTATACGTTGGTGAATACACTCTCAACATGTAAATGCCCGGTGCCAGCGCCCCGTTATCCGGCCCGCTTGTGACTGTAACCGGTGTAGCCTGCCCGGCCACCAGAACATCGAGGAAGTATTCATCGCCCAGCCCTTCGGCTACCCAGGCACGCCCTTCGTCACGAAGCTGGACTTCCCACCACAAAGCATTATTGGCGCACACCGGCCCGCCCACCACTGGCAGACGGTAATCCCGGTAGAGCAGAGTCGTAATTTCACCATCGGGCGGGGTCTGTCGTGCCCGCACCGGGTCGGGGTCGGTGATAACCACCGCCATATCACCCACGTTCAAACGCGATGACGGCGCACCGGGGCAAGTAGCAGCCGGATTAGGAGCGCCCGCGCTCAAGTCGAGCAGTTCATAATTGCGGGTATTCAGCGGGGTAGAAACATCCAACTGCCAGTCACGCATCAGATTCGCTGAATCGGGTTCGTAATTATAGGCAGGGCTGTAAGAATCGGCCAGAACACGCCCGGTGAACGCCTGGGTTGGCACGCTGTAAAGCGTTAGATTCAGCCGGTTCAGGTTACGGTGCGTCAAAAACAACCGGGTTACATCATTGTAGGCATTGTAAAGACCCACCTCGCCCGGCACCTGCAGATTAAAATCGGGGTCGTAGGGCGCGGTTGTAAAGCGCACGGTCAGGGGCGTGTCAATGGTATTCCCATACGGATCTGCCATACCCGGCGCAATCGTTACGGTATAAGTTGTGCTGGGTTCCACCGGGAAGTTCAGGTTATAGCTGTTGTTGTAGCTGCTGTAATAACCTTCCGGGTCGCGCCAGGGTGCCGGCTCAATGGTGATCTTGTCGAGAATCGTCGTGCGATCCATGGGCGAAGCAAAATTGATCGTGAAACTGCCGTAAGGTGAAACACCCACCTGCCCGTCGAATGGATCGGTGCCAATGATGGCCGGATACGGCACGGTGGCAAAAGTCCAGCTCGTAAAACCGGTCAGTTCTGCTGTGCCGGAAACAGCGCGCGGCATAGCCTGGAAACCAGCGACATAGACTTCACCCAGTGCCAACGGTTCTTCCGGTTCGAAGCCAAAAACCGTTCCCGCATCATTCCAGCTATAGGTGCCGATTATCGAGCCAGCCTGCTGCCCGATTGGTCGCATATAGAAATTGGCCTCGACGTTAGCGCGATCCATCGGTTGGTTGAAGGTCAGTTGCGGCCGGTCATCCAGTTCAACATCGCTGGCACGGTCTTGTGGGTAAACATCCACCACCGCCGGGTCAACCGTCGTAAATGACCATTTCAACGGTTCAGCCAGTATTGAACCATCCACGGCCTCCAGAGCCGTGTCCACACTGACGGCATAGGCCGTGCCGCCTGCCAGCGCCGTGTCAGGGCGGAAGATGTAGATAGATGTATTCAACCACTCGCCTGTACCTTCGACAGCCGGCACAATCATGAGTGGATTCGGCAGCGTACTCATATCCTCAACTGCTACTAGCGGCACTACCGGGCGATTGAAAATCACCGTGATAGCCGCATCCGTTTCGACTCCCACACTGCCGTCTGCTGGCAGAAAATCCGATACAGCCAGATAGCCGAGTGTATTCAGCTTCAAGGTATAGGGTTCAGCCAGTGCGGCGGCGTCCTGACCGCGCAGCGCGGTACTCACGGTGAGCGTGTATTCCGTCGCCCGCTCATACTCAGCGGTGGGCGCAAATGTCACCACCCCGCTGTTGGCGTCACACGTAACATCGCCCGGTATCACCGGGGAGAGACTCACGGCACTCCCAACAGTAGCACAGTCCAGCGGACGGTCAAAATACACAACCACCGGGTTATTCAGGCCGAGTTCTTCGCCGGGGAACGGCGCGGAATCAACCACCTGCAACGGCACCACCGGCGGCGTTTCCTGGTAAGCCACTGTGCCGGAAAAACTCAAGCCCACTAACAGAATGCTCATCAAAATGAGCAAAGGGTATCTTCGCATCTCTAAACCCCCTGAGATCATACTAACTCATACGACTGCAAGACAGCCGCTACTTTGATTATATGCCAATCTCAAGGGGAGTGGAAACACGCCTGGCAGCTGTTTGCCCGGCGTTCAACCTACGCTGACCATCATAATCCGCGTATGTAAGTGATCTGAAAATCGAAGATTTCTTTGATGACCTGCCAGTGTAAAGCGGCCATCTCCCGCAGCACCGAGATCACATACTCGGTCAATGTAGGGTAACTCTCGGTGACCGGGCTGGAATAGCCGGTAATGCCGCTCATCTGGAACAGCCAGTTCGCCCGCAGCAGGTGGTAGCCATCGCTCACGATGACAGCCGTCTGCCAGCCATTCGCCTGCATGATTGCCTGGGTTTCCAGGGCATTTTCTTCGGTGCTGCGGCTGGTCTCTTCCAGGATAATTGCGCTTGCGGGAACACCTGCTGCCAGCAAAACTGTCTCGCAGGCCGAGGCCTCGCTCACTGTCGCCCGCCCAGGATAACCACCGGAGCAGATAATATGCGTAGCGATCCCCCGCTGCCACAAGGCGGCAGCATGGTCAGCGCGTCGAATCATGGAAGGGGTCGGCGTATTATCGGGATTCAGCCCTGCGCCCAACACGATGATTGCATCAACAGGCCGGGTGTAGTCCGACAAGCCGAAGATGTGAATACTGGCGGCCAGTCCAATCTCGAACAGGAATAACAGCACAAAACTCGCCAACAAGATACGCCGGAAGCGCCTGGAATGAATAACCGTGATAATCCGTCTCACAGTAGCCTTTTCGCTATACCGTCTGAACACTCAGAAATTGTTCCAGAACCTGCCATTGCAAAGCCGCCAGCTCACGCAGCACGGCAACAAAATAATCTCCCGGTGAAAGTTGGTTCTCCAGGGCAGGACTGGGATGGCTCTCAATCCCAGCGCGCTCGAACAACCACTTTGCCCGAAGCAGGTGATAACCATCACTGACAATCACTGCCGTCCGCCAGCCACGTGCCTGCATGATTCTTCGGGTTTCAGCGGCATTCTCAAGCGTGCTGCGGCTGGTTTCTTCCTTGATAATTACTTCTGCGGGAACGCCGGCCATTTGCAGTGCAACATTACAGGCTTCCGCTTCACTCAATGAGTCTAGTTCAGTAAAGCCACCTGTACAGATCACGAACGGGGCGACTCCCTGTTTCCATAAGGCTGCGGCGTGTTCAGCCCGGGGCACTACAGCCCTGCCCCCAGCACAATAATCACCTCCGCAGGCTGTACATGATCGGTCAGGCCGTACAGGTGAATGGCCGTGGCTAGACCCATTTCGAATAAGCACATCAAGATGAAAATCACCAGCAGGACCCGCCGGAAGCGCCTGGAATGAATAACCGTGATAATCCGTCTCAATGTGCGGGACCCATCATTTAGTGGCGAAGCCCGCCACCATTCGGGAGGTCAAGATCAAAGGGCAAATCAGACTCCAGGTCATCCAGCGTCATCTTACCGACCATCCAGCTATCCACCGCTGCCAACCGAATACGCATCATCGGCATAGGGGATGCACCAAATGTGATGGATGGCTGCGGAACGATTATCATCGGGTCCTTGAGGTGCAGATGCCGGATCAATGGTATATCCATTTCTTCCAGTTCCGCTTCATCTTTGCCCGTGATTTCCTCAATATCAACATCTTCTTTCAAGGAACGAAAATCGAACAGTTCTTCAACTGCTTTGATGTCCGCTTCTGAGGGTGACTCCATGCCGCGTCTGGCCTGCCGAATAAATGTCTTGCTCAGGGTAGAAAGATACTCTTTCTCGCTCACCAACGTCCCGGTGACGACTGTCCCGTGCATAAACAGCGTAATCCCCAGTGGCATCCCGGTCTTATTGACCAGCCCGGAGATCAAATCCGCCAGCAAAAAATCCGGCTCCAGCCAGAATCCGGAATCCTCCGGCGCCATGTCCATAGAGTCCCACATACAGCCTATCCTCTGTTGCTACCCGGCTCACAGCGCCGGATTATACATCATTCGGGTTTAAAAACGCAGCGCCCACCGGGTTGGCAGGCGCTGTAAGCATCAACACCTTAGCAGGTCTAGCACTCACTGTAACCACACGTCAGGCACTTGCGGCAGCCCTCAATCCGCATCAGACTGACCGTGCCACATTCGGGACACATGTCCGCGCCGGAAAGCACTCCAACTGCCTGTGTACCTGGCACTGGAGCAGCCGTTTCCGTTTTTGCCGGAGCAGCGGGAGTCCCGTTCCCCATTGGCAATCCTAATTGCTGAGGTTCATCCAGTGGGAAGTAGTTTTCCAGCAGCGCCCCAGCCACCGCGTCGGGCAGTGAAGTTACCCGCCCGTTGCCGAAGCCGACCTGTCGCGCCCCGCCAATCCCCTGCAACTGCTCAATAATCAGCTTGAGCATTTCCATCCGATTCTGCGGTGCGGTTGAACGCAGTTGCAGTGAGATCATGCGCCCCAGGCCGTCAGCGTCCGCCTGAATGTCACTGCCAGCCTTGCCCACCGTGATAAACACCTCGAACGGATAGCCCTTATCATCACTATTCATGGTGATATAGCCCTTGCCGAACGGCGTTTGCCGCCGGACAGTCACGCCGGACAACCGGCTGGGGCGCGGGTAGACGTGGTGTGGCGTGGCAACTTGTGTCACCTGGGCAGATTCCTGCGGTTTGGCTTTTTCCGCCCGTTCGTCACCCTTGAGCATCAAAACCTGTTCATCGCGGCTGCCATCACGGTAAATCGTACCGCCCTTGCAACCCAGATCATACATATACTCGTAGAGTTCACTCACTTGCTCTACAGTATACTCATTAGGCACATTACAAGTCTTACTGATACTTGAATCGACCCATCGCTGGATAGCGCCCTGCACCTTAACATGGTCTTCTGGTGAGAGTTCCATTGCCGTGACGAAGTATTCCGGCAGTTCGTTTTCGTCAGGATGCGCTTCAAACCATTCTTTGACCAGCGGCACCTGTTCTTCATGCAGGCCCAGGCGACTTTTACGATAGTATACCCATGAGAAGAAGGGTTCAATGCCGGTAGATGTGTTGACCATCGTTCCGGTGGTCCCGGTAGGAGCCTGCGTGGTCAAAGTGACATTGCGAATACCATGCTTCCGCACGTTTTCGCGAATATCCTCCGGCATAGTCTCCATATAGCCGCTTTGCAAAAACTGTTCAGCCTTAAACTGAGGGAACGGACCTTTTTCCGCTGCCAACTCGATGGAAGTTTCATAAATCGCCCGCGCCAAAAAGCTGTACAGCTTATCAATAAACGCCACCGACTCATCACTGCCATACCGAATACCCAGGCGAATCATCAATTCAGCCAGTCCCATGTTGTTCAAGCCGACCCGCCGTTCGCCGAGCTGCTGCTGGCTATTCTGCTCGAAAAAGTATGGTGTAATATCAATCACGTTATCGAGAAAACGAGTCGCATAGCGGGCAGTTCTATCCAGGTCTTCCCAGTTCACATCATGGGTATCAGCATCGTAGAATTGGGCCAGATTGATCGCGCCGAGATTGCACACGCCAAACGCTGGTAATCCTTGCTCGCCGCAGTTGTGGATCACAAAACCGTTCCCTACAAACGAATGCGTGAGCGGCTCTGTTAAGTCAAAGACATATTCACTGCCTTGTGCGGTAATGGACTCCACAGTAGCAACGAAGTGCTCTGCGTATGGCCCGCGCTTTCCCCGCGTAATATAGTCAACGAGTTTCTCCTGTTTGTACTCGACAAGAAAACCGATCTCATCTGCAAAGACGGTCAAATTGTGTTTCGATACAACCAGTTCGTGCTGGGCTGCACACCAGTACGGCCTTAACTGGCGGTTTGAATCCGGCATATTACGGTAGCCAGCTTCACGCCGGGTACGGTAAATACGGCTGGCAACTCCGAAATTCAACAGGAGTCGCTGGACGCCCTCTAACAGTTCCAGATTACTGGCAGCAAGTCGCACACTACCCCCCTTCTCACCGCCATCCTGGAAACTGCCATCAGCCGTAAAGAGCGCCTGTAAGAACCCGCGCTGCATATCTTCCGTGCCAGCATAAACATTTTCAGGGACAATATGTTTGTTGTCTACCAAACCGGATTCGCGGGTAACAGATACCAATCTGGTCGAGCTAACCCGGGCCTCGTCTCGGTTCGCTACCTCCGTTACGCCGACTGAATAAACACGCTGGCTGGCGGTAAGGGGTATTACGAGATCATTGACATAGCCGGCGAATAGTGGTGCCAGTTCGCGCTTTTCCTCGCCAAAAAAGGAGAGCACAATCTCATCCCGCTTCAGCGTTCCATCGCCAACCAACCAGCCCAGAACACGACCGAGTTGGAGCGAGCCTTTGGAACCAAAACCCCCTTTGCGGTTGAGAATGTGTACCTTGTCACCCGACTTCAGGTTCTGTAACTCAATCCACCCGGATGGCGTCATCAGTCGGTGGTCGGCAGTCGCACGGAGATAATACCCCTCTTTAGTTTGAAGGCGGAAAACTGGCTTGGAGCCGGTTAGAAATACACGTGATGCAGGTGTTGTCGCTTCCAAATGACCCAAACGCCCATCGGTGACGACATTTACGTTTTGCTCTTGATCGAAGAGTTCACGGGCGCTAACAAGACCCTCAGACGTATAGACAAGTGTATCCCCCGTAACGCACGGGTTTGTGGAAATGATCGGCGCATAGTACCAACTATTGGACATTTTGTTATAGCGCTCCCGGAAGAACACACCCGGTTCAGCGCTCGCCCACGCGCTTTCGATAATTGCGTTCCACACATCACGCGCCTTGACCGTGCGGTAGTGAACAACGCGACGGCCGGCGGCAACCCACTTTTCCAGGTTGCCATCCCATACATCGTCATAATCTTCATAGCTCGTATCCGGGAAGACCAGTTCCCAGTCTGCGTCGGCCTTCACCGCTTCCATCATTTTGTCGGATACGCCAACACTGATATTAGCGTTCGTTATCTGGCCTGCTGTACGCTTACTATGGATGAAATCCAACACGTCCGGGTGCCAGTCATTGAGGATAAGCATAAGGGCGCCCCGCCTTGAACCTCCCTGTTCGATGAGGCCAGTGACGAAGCTGTATAGCGCACCCCAGGAAACTGATCCGCTGGAACGTCCATTGACACCTTTCACATAGGACTGCTTGGGACGCAGGCTCGAAATATTAATGCCGACCCCGCCACCCCGTGACATAATTTCCGTCATCTGCAACAGCGTTTCAATAATGCCGCCACGAGAGTCACGGGGAGAAGGCACAACATAGCAGTTATAGAACGTAAGTTCTTGATCTGTCCCGGCAGCGGTCAGGATGCGACCACCCGGAACGAATTTCCAGTCATCCAGCAGCCAGCGAAAACGCTCCGTCCACTGCTGCTGAAGCTCTGGAGAAGTTTCTGCACCGGCGATCCCGGCTGCAACTCGATCCATCATCTGCCCGGGGTCGGTCTCCAGCGGTTTATCCACATGCTCAATATCGCGTTCAACAACCTCACCATCCAGCAGTTTGATCGTCACCACTGGCAGGCTCATTTCAATGACAGTACCAATTTCCCGCTGGCCGGTCTTGGCATCCACAACCACAATCACCATATCACCAACTGCCAGCGTGGAGCGTGTCATATCTTTCTGGGCATAACGATCCAGAAAAATTTTATAACCCAGTTCATGTAACGCATTGTGTTTGATCGCTTCTGATTGAACCATATTGATACAATCTCCCGGCTTTGTTAATAATACAAATGTTCTACGCAGCATGGAAAAAAGAAGCCAAACCCCCACCGTGCAATGACAAAATGGGGGCATAATCAACCCATGTTCGGCTGCTTATTGTTATTGGATTTCGTTATGTACTTTATCATGATCGGAGTTTTGTGTCTACTGAAATTCAGGCATGGTTTGGTTAGAAAATAGTCGGTGAAGTGTTACAAATTTCCCACAAAAAGCCACAATTCCCAAACAGCCAATTTCCCAACACCGGGCTATAATTTGGGACACGATTGACTCACACTCATAAGAGAAAACACGTGTCTCGAACGTCTTTCGCCACTGCGCTGCGCGGCGCTTTCACGAAAATAATGCGCCTGTTTTGGCAGTGGCTGGGCCATCTTGCGCTGCTGGAATTCGTAGCAATTACCCTGTTGGGTGCATTGTATGTCACGTATTTCGCCCCAGTACCGCAGTATGTTGATCAACACAATATTGACCCACAGCCGCTACTGGATATCCTGCTCAACCCGGAAATGCGCCAGACTGGACTGGAACATGAACGATTGGCCGGGGTACTGATTCCGGCAGAAATCGGCCTCAAAGACTTTGGGTATATCCCTGCCTGGAATCCGTTCATGGGGACAGGCGAACCTCTCATCAACAACGCCTTCAGCTACCTGTTCAATCCATTTTACAGCTTACCAGTGCTGCTGCTGGGTGCGGTAGAGGGCAGCAAGCTCGCTATGATTCTGGCGGTATTCATCGCTGGGTACAGCATGTGGGCATTGGGGCGGGCTGTCGGCATGAGCGCTGCCGGGCGCGTGACCACTGCCGCCCTCTATATGATGAGTGGGGGTATCTCTGCGAAATTTTACCAGGGGCATTTTCAACTCGGCCTGAGCCTGGCCTGGGTGCCGCTGGTGCTGGCCGGGCTATGGTGGACGCTACGCACGCGTGACCGCCGCGCCCCGGTATTCATGGCCGTCGCTTTCGCCCTGTTGTTTTTCTCCGGCAACATCTATTACACGCTCCACACCCTTATCAGCATCGTCGTCATTACCCTGCTTCACCTGTGGGATCGACCAATGGAATCCGGAACGTGGCGATTTCGCGGAGATCGCCTGCGCCGGGTGCTGATCGGAGGAGGATTCGCTTTCGGGCTGGCGGCGCTGCAATTCGTCCCCGTATGGGCGGTGCGCGACTTTGTAGACCATGCCGTGCAGCATTTCGACAGCTCCGGCCAACTCGTTGGGCGCTACGGCCTGGCACAGGCTGCCGCCAACCTGATCTACCCCTGGCCCAAGTGGATTATATTCGAGCAGCCCAATGTCGGCCTCACCGCCGTCGTGGACTATGCATACATCGGACCAGCGGTATTCGCCTTCATCCTGACAGGCATGGGGGCAGCATTCGCCGGGCGCATGATCGCCGGGCAGCGTTACAGCCGGGAACTCGTGGCCGGGCTGCTGTTGGCGCTGCTCATGATGGTCTGGGGCGCGGGGCAGACGCCGGTGTTAGCCTGGCTGTATGCCCATTTCCCTCTCCTAGAGGAATTCCGATTTGTAGGCCGCACACTCACAATCGCCGCGCTGTGGTGGATTGTCCTGGCTGGCATCGGCATAGACATCTTGTGGCGCTCCGCAAACAAACTCGCGCCGAACACAGCCCGCTATGATCGCTGGCAGCTGCTGGGCGCGCTTGGTATTACTGTGAGTGTATGGAGCTATTTTTTCGCCTACAGCTTGGCCGGACAAACAATCCGCCTTAACATGGTCCTACACAATTTTCGTTGGCTGAATACGCTGGATGCTATCCGGTTCACCAGCTTCCCGCAGGCGGTAGAAACACTCTGGTTACTCCTGCTGATTGCAATAGGGATAGACACGGCGATACGCCTGCTGTGGTTGGGTATGCAGAAGCTGCGAAACCGGAACACAGTATTCTTGCGTTCAGCGGCAGCACGGCTGATACGGGTCAGTATTCTGGCGCTGGCTATCGCGGCGGTGGCCGACGTCATGCCGGCTAATAGCCAGTTATTCACGTTCCAGAAACCCTTGGGGAACTATAATCAACTTTACGAAACCGCCCGGCAAGCCCAGCCTGATGCACCATTCCCAGCCATCAACTTACCATTTACCCCTCTGGCTTACGATGCCTATTATGCCCGTGTCCGCAACTGGGGCTTGAACGAAGGCTGGACGCCAGAAACTCTGCCAGGAATATTAATGCCAGGCCGCGCGATCCCGAATTTTCCGCGCTGGGCGGTTGTGATCGCTGATGACATCTTTGGCCCATCCGGGGAATATTCGCGGCGATTCGTAGAGACCTACAACTACCAACTACGCGATTGCCAGCGCTTCCCTAACTTCACTAGCGGTCAGGCTTGCGCTGCCGGCACACCTGCTACTGCGCTGCTTTACGAGTACCGCGCCTCCCTGCCTTATGCCTTTATTGTCTCCAGTGACCAACTGCGCGATGCGCCGGAAGCCATTACAAGCGAAACCGTCCTCTCCGCCTCCGTCATCGCCCACACCCTGGACACGATTACCATTCAGGCCACCACACCCTCCCAGAATCAAACAGAGGGCATCAGCCCTCTGCCAGCGTACTACCTGGTTGTTGAGGAAACACATTTTCCAGGATGGGAAGCATCAGCGAACGACACCCCCATCGAAATTGTCACGATTCAGACCGAAAATATTGCGACTGAACCGACCAAAGGATTCATCGGCATTCCCATGCTGCCCGGCACACATACCTACATATTGCGGTTTCAACCGCCGGGATTTATCCTGGGACTGCTCATTTTCAGTATCACACTGGTCGCGCAGGCTGCTTACCTGCTATATCCGCGACCGCGCCATCAATCCTAGCGCCGTTTCCGCAGGAAAGTCGGAATATCAATATCGTCCTCATCGTACACCCGTGCCGGAACATCACTCGGCTGCGGCGGCTGCGCTGCCGGGCGCGGCTGCGGGGGCGCAGGCGGAAGCTGCTCTTGCGGCTGGTTGGCCGGTGGCTGTGTCGGGAACTGCTGCTGCTGCGGGCGCTGCGCCTGGTGCTGAGTGGATGTCGGGCGCTGGACAGGCTGCGGTTGGCGGAATGGCGATTCTACTTTCCGCGCGACCCGGCTGGGCTCAAAACCCGTCGCAATGACGGTGATACGAACCTCGTCACCCAGGTTCTCGTCAATTTGCGCCCCAAAGATCAGATTGACTTCTGGATGCGCGCTTTCCTTGATAATTGCTGCCGCCTCATTAACCTCGAACAGGCTCAAGCCAGAACCGCCCGTGATGTTGAAGAGGATGCCTCGCGCCCCGTCAATTGTCACATCCAGCAGGCCGCTGCTGATCGCGAGTTCGGCTGCACGGCGGGCACGATCATCACCGTCAGCACGTCCCACCGCCATCAACGCCGCACCACCTTCCGACATAATCGTGCGGACATCGGCAAAGTCAAGGTTAATCAGCGCCGGAACAGTAATGAGTTCGGAGATCCCCTGAATACCCTGGCGCAGCACATCATCGGCCAGCGAAAACGCCTGCTGCAAACTGGCACGCTTATCAGCGATCTGAAGCAGCCGGTCATTCGGGATCACAATAAGTGTGTCTACCTGGCTCTTGAGTGCCTCAATACCCGCTTCGGCGGATTGTGAACGGCGTGTGCCTTCAAAGCTGAACGGACGAGTCACCACGCCAATCGTCAACGCCCCCAACTCTTTGGCAATCTGCGCCAGAATCGGAGAGGCGCCCGTACCAGTGCCGCCACCCATACCGCTGGCGATAAACACCATATCGGCACCGCGTAACACCTCGTACAGTTCCTCCGAGCTTTCTTCAGCAGCCTTACGGCCAATCTCTGGGTTGCCCCCTGCCCCCAGGCCACGAGTCAGCTTGTCACCAATCCGCACCCGCGTTTTGGCTTTCGAGAGCATCAACGCCTGGTTGTCGGTGTTGACGGAAATAAAATCGACACCGCCAAGCCCTTCGTTAATCATGCGGTTGATAGCGTTGCCACCACCACCACCCACACCGACTACCTTGATCTGTGCGAAATTCTCGCCAGGTACGAACTCATCCATACTTAATTCTCCTCAACAAAGTGTTCCAAACACTGGTTGTCCGCTGGAATATAATCCATTGTACTCACAACTTTACGATTAGCAACTATTCATCAACTACGGGCCAAAAAGATACCCACAGCAGCCCATAATCACTCATTACCGGGTTACTGATCCTGGTCGGGCAGCAGGCGTTTGAATAATCCTCCGATTGCACGCCCCAACCCCCCAACTGGCAGCGAATTCGATTCGGCCAGCGATGATCGCACCAGCGGGTCTAATTTAAGCCCCAATCGCAACAGGCCAACGCTGGTACTATAAGCCGGGCTGCGTAGAGCATCCGCCATCCCGGTCAAACGCTCCGGTTTCGCCATCCGCACCGGGAATTCGAGTTCTCGCGCAGCAATCTGCTGGATACCCTCAAGCTGAGTACAGCCACCAGTAAGCACCGCTCCGGCTCGCAGCAATCCATCATAGCCGGAACGCTTGATTTCCTTCTTGACCATATCGAACAGTTCCGCCACCCGCAGTTCAATAATCTCAGCCAGTTCGCGCCGCTGCACCTCTACCGGGATACCATCCCCAAACGGCTCGACCCGAAACATCTCCAGCGGGTCTATGGCTTTTGCCTGGGCATGACCATAGCGAATTTTCACCGCTTCCGCTGAATCCGAGGGTACATGCATCCAATGCGTGATGTCACTAGTGATTAAGTCCCCACCCACCGGGATAACCGCCGTGTGCCAGACTGTGCCTTCGATAAATATCGCCAGATCAGTTGTGCCGCCACCAATATCAATAATGACGACTCCCATTTCACGTTCTTGGTCAGTCAGGACGGCATCGCCCGAGGCCAGCGGGTTCAGGATAAAGCGGTCAACCGTCACCCCGGCGGCGTGTACCGACTGCTCCAGATTCGCCAGGTTGGTAGATGAGGCCGTGATAATGTGAGTCTCCACTTCCAGCCGGAAACCATGCATCCCGATAGGGCTGCGTACCCGTTCCTGCCCATCCAGGGAATAGCTGCGTGGGACAATATGCAAGACTTCCCGGTTATGGGGGATCGCAATCGCCCGTGCTGCTTCCATGGCCTTTTCCAGGTCATCTACACGTACCCCGCGCTGCCCGGTGATACCCACCACGCCCCGGCTGTTAATCGAGGCGATATGCCCGCCCGCCACGCTCACAAAAGCCCGGCTTATATCGAAGCCACTGCTTTTTTCAGCCTTGTGGACGGAAGCGGCCACAGCAGCAGTCAATTGTCCCATATCATTGACCACGCCTTTTCGCATCCCCTGGCTGGGTTCGATGCCCACACCCACGACAAAAATATCATCGGCGCGGACTTCGCCAATCACCGTACAGATTTTGCGTGTCCCCACATCCAGGCCGACAACCAAATCACTCATAAACGTGTTAGCGCCCCCATGCTGCCGCGTAATAGGGTGCATCCGGGTTCACCACATTGACTTCCCCCGGTTGAATACCCCGTGACTTCAGATTAGCCACAATACCATTGTAAATAGAAACTCTCTCTGGCATATCCGTACCAACACCAAACCACACCTGCCAACCGCCCGCATCCTGGTATCCCAGTCCTTCAATTGGATCGTAGCGCAAGAACTTCAGATCGGGCAATAAGGCGTGTAGCTGCAATGCACCGCTGACAATTGCCTTGTCTAACTGCATATTCGGGCCGATGGGCCCCTCAATCGAGTTCTCCGCAACCACCCGGATCAGATCGGGTCGGTCTTCACGCTGACGCATCACCCGCCCTTGCAGGTCAATCCACGTTGCCACCCCCGCCTGCTCCCACACAAAAGCCGGTTCACGCTCCTCAATGACAATCTGCACCATATTCGGCGGCCAGCCAACAACTACCTGAGCATCGGCCACTGTTGGTGAACGGAGCACCGCCTGTCGCACTTCCGTCGGGTCTACCCAGAACACATGCATATTAGCGATGCCAGTCAGGGCAAAAACCTCTTCTTTGGTGGTATAGCGCAGCCCACCTACCGCGACACTGTGGATATAAAACACGTCCGCCCAGAAAAACACAAACAACACGCCGGATAACAGCACCGCGATCAGGAAACTGACAATCCGCCAGTTAGCCCCACTGCCAGTACGCGCCCCATGCTGCACGGCACTACGTTCCTGAGCATACGCGGCAGTCTCCCGCCGGAGTACCGCCGGTGTACGCCCGCCTCGCTGCCGTTCCCGTGACCGTCCTGCCATCAGGCTAAACCTTTACACAATGTAACATTATCCCACATTATCCCACAGATCGCCAGCGCCCCGACACACCGCAAATATTCAGACGGCTTCAATCCACTTTCAACTTTCCACTCGACACTCTTGACTCGAGCCTAATCCCAATCGCCCAAAATCTCAATTTCCAATTCCAGTTCGACACCCGTCTCACGGCGCACATGGTCGCGTACATGCTGGATCAGGGCGTAATATTCGCTGGCCGTGCCGCCTTCACTGTTCATGAAAAAATTCGCGTGAACCGAGGAGATTTGCACCCCGCCAATGGCATAACCTTTCAGACCCGCCGAATCAATCAAACGCCCGGCGTAATCTCCGGGCGGGTTCTTGAAGATACTGCCCAGACTAGCGCCCGGCGGCTGGGTACGCCGGCGGTGTTCAATAAAGCGATCCATCTGTGCTTTGATTTGCGGCGGGTCAGCCTTTGTCAGAGCAAAAGTTGCCATTAATACAATGAAACGGCGATCAGCCCGTGCTTTGAGGCTGGAATAACGATAATCATAGGCCATCTCAACCGGAGAAAGCAACTGAACCCCCTTAGCCGCATCAAACAAAACGACATCACACACCACCGCCGCCATATCGCTGCCGTGCGCACCGGCGTTATTCACCACTGCGCCGCCGACCGTTCCTGGCACGCTGACCGCCCACTCCATGCCGGAAAGCCCATACGTCTGGCATTTACGAGCGAGTATCGTCAATCCCACACCGCTGGTTGCTGAGAGATTACGCCCCTCATGCCAGTCACCCAACGTCAGTTCAGTGACATCATTGATAACCACCAGCCCGCGAATACCCTTATCACTCACCAGGACATTCGCGCCGCCCCCTAACAAGCGCACCTGCACGCCCTGCTCCCAGGCCGCCGATACCACCGTTACCAGTTCTTCAGTCGAATCACGAGCGACATATAACCAATCCGCCGGGCCCCCCAGCCGCGCCGCTGTATACCGTGCCAGTGATTCATTCCGCAACAGCCGTGTCTGGTATTTCTCCGGCAGTCTCATGTTAGCTATCACCCATTCGCGCCAGGCGCGATCCTAAAAATATCTGGCCGATTACCGGGGCATCCCCGGCGCTCATGATCAGAATCACCGCCGGAGACTCGACTTCCGCCAGCAGCGCCGCTGTTTGCTGTAAATCCCCCCCGTAACGCACATCAGCGTGTTGTATCCTCTCGACCACCGCTGGCGCATCCACCCCCGCCACCGGCTGCTCACGGGCAGCATAAATATCCGTCACCAGCACATGATCAGCTGCCGCAAATGCCACCGCGAAGCCATCCAACAAAGCATGGGTGCGGCTGTAGGTGTGCGGCTGCCAAACTGCCCATATCTCCCGACCCGGATACCGCTGGCGAGCAGCCTCTAATGTAACACGAATCGAAGTTGGGTTATGAGCATAGTCGTCTATCACCGCAATTCCATCCATCTCATCACGCAGTTCAAAACGGCGACCAGTGGAGGTAAACGACGCCAGGGCAGCAGCCAGGGGCTTATGCGCTGCGTCTATAAGGGTACCAACCGTAAAATAGGCGGCCAGCGCGTTCAATACATTATGCTCGCCGGGCAGCCCCAGGCAAATCGCCCCCTGATTTATCATCGCGCCACCAGAATCGGTAGCAATCACATCAAAACAGGTACGCCCGTTATCATCCAGGTGAATATGTTCGGCGCAAATATCCACCGGGCGAGACAGGCCGTACAAGCGCGTGCCGGTATATCCGGCATCAGCTATTTCCTGGCGAAGCTGCCGCGCCTGAGCATCTTCCGCGCAGGCTACCAGCAGATGATTGCCGCCTTGGGGGAGCAGTCGCAAAAAATGCCGGAATGATTTCATCATATCATCTGGTGTCTTGAAGAAATCCGGGTGATCATATTCGACATTCGTCAGGATAATCACATCAGGCCGCAAGCCATGGAACATATTATCATACTCATCGGCCTCAACTACAAAGATGCCTCCCTGCCCGACGCCAGCATTGGTACCGGTATTGCCCAGCACCCCGCCAACAATATAGCTAGGATCTGCACCACACTCGCGCAGCAGGTGAACGACCATCGCCGTTGTGGTAGTTTTTCCTTTTGTCCCGGCCACCGCAATCACACGCTGCCCGATCATCAGGTCAGCCATAATGTCCTGGCGCTTATACACCGGGATACCTGCCCCCCGTGCTGCCTGAACTTCAACATGTTCCGCCGTCACCGCCGAAGTCATGATAACAGCGTCCACGCCCTGCACCTGCCCAGCAGCGTGTCCGGTATAGACCCTCGCACCATCCCGCGCCAAGGCCGCCATCACGTCATTTTGTCCCCGGTCTGAGCCGGATACCGTATAGCCCTGCCCCAGCAGAATACGCGCAATGGCTGACATGCCCGACCCGCCAATACCGACCAGGTGAATGTGTTGTCCAGGATGAATATACGGCATAGCTGGTTTTAATCCCCGGTTATCGTTGCCGGATTGACGTAGTTCGGAGAGACCTCACTTGAACAAGGAGTTTAACCCCCTTACTCAGCCCTCTAATTATTTCCGTCTTGCTAAAATGCTGCGCCGGCTACAGCACAAAAATCACCAGTAAGAACAATAAAATCAGGGCTATAGTCAGCAGCTCACCGCTTCCCCCCACGCCCCCGCCAAGCAGTACCAGCGGTATAGACCCGATATTCTGGGCGCTGATTGAGACTGGACTGGGCGCAATCACAATCGGCTCAAATGGATAGCCATTAATATCCAGAAAATACCAGACCGACCCCCAGATCAGATACCCGTTAATTGCCCCCATCATTGCCCCCAGAAGCCCATTGGTCAGCCGGCTGTTGGCACTGCGACCACGTGGGGTAATTAATGAACGCGACTGGTAGGCGAAATACACCACAACAATAAACAAACCCACTTGGACAAGAAAAACCTGGTCATTGGGAACTGTCGCCAGGATAATGCCTCGCAGGATATTGTCGAACTGGAACAACGCGAACAAAGCCAGCAAAATCCCGGCCATCGAGATCACTTCTTTATTCCAGCCGCGCATGACGCCAATAATTCCAAAGAACCCGGCTGAAAAATATAACATCGCATACATTTCGATCATGCGACACGCCCGCCTTCAGATCACAATAAGGACAAACAGGAATAATACAATCACCGCCAACGCCAGCAGGTCACCCGACCCGCTTGGCCCCCCTGCCAGGAAAAATAATGGCAGTATAGAGACCGTCTGAGCGCTGGGTGAACCCTGGGTTGGTGCGACTACAAACGGCAGCAATGGGTAGCTGTTAATATCCATAAAATACCAGATCGAGCCCCAGATCAGATACCCATTGACAAACCCCGCCAGCGCGCCCAATATACCGGATTGCAGCGCGTCGCGCCCACCTTCTTTTATCTGGCGGTTTTCACGGACTTTAGCCGCTTCTTCTCCGATCAAGGCGCGTGTCTGGTACGCAAAAAAGACGATTACGCCAAAGATAACTGTCTGAACAAAGAATTTCTGTTCGGGAAGAAAAGTCACCATCAGTTGATTTCGTAAAAAATCATCGAACTGAAACAACGCAAACAACCCCAAAACAATACCAGCCATAGCGATAAGCTCTTTATTGAGTCCGCGCATCCACCCGATTACGCCAAAGAGCGCCGCCATCCCCCACATCAATGCCGAAAGTTGCAGCATAATCTCTCTACCCGCCTTCTGCCAACTGCGCTAAGGCCTGTGCCACATTCAGCGCCCCATCCGGCTGCGCCAGCGACTGAGCTGCGGCCTGCATGTTGCGCAATCGTTCCTGATTGCCCAATATATCACGAATGACTGGCAGCAACCCCTGTGCCATATCATCCTCAGCCAGATGAACCGCCGCACCCCGCTGTGCCAGCCAATCCGCGTTACGCTGCTGGTAGCGCCAGAAATACGCCAGCGGAATCAGAATAGATGGCAGTCCAAACTGAGGCAGTTCCCCTAATACACTCGCTCCAGCCCGACTCACGACGAGATCCGCTGCTGCCAGGGCCAGGCTCATATCATCATGTAAATACGGAAATGCCAGGTAACCCGGTGGATTGCCAAGCGCATTTTTACGCTGTTCTACCTCGTCCCAGGTGCGCGTTCCAGTCACATGAATGACCTGTACCTCCTCAGCAAGTAATCCCGGCAGAATATCCAGCAAAGCATGATTCACCGCCCGTGACCCCAGGCTGCCGCCAAATACCAGCAGTGTTTTTCGCATCGGGTCAAGGCCGAAATGCGCCTGTCCATCCTCGCAGGTCGCTTCCCGGAAAGCACCTCGCAGAGGGTATCCTGTCACGATAGTTTTTCCGGTGGGAAAAAATGCCTGCGAGTCGGTCACTGTGACAGCTACCTGCCGGGCAAAGGGACTCAGCACCTTAATCGTCAGTCCCGGCTCAATATCCGGCAGGTAAATCAGGATTGGTACACGCAAAACCCAACCTACCAGCGCCACCGGCAGACTGCTCCAACCACCAGTCAGCAAAATGACATCAGGCCTCACACGCACCATCAAACCGAAGGCTTGTAGTGTACCCACGGCCAGCTTCACCGCGCTCACCACCATCCGCAGCAGCCCAACACCATGTACCGGCCCGGCCTGTACCTCATCATAACGGTCAAAAACCAGCCCCGATTGTTGGACTAACCCGTGTTCCATGCCGCCAGGGCTGCCCACAAAATGCAGCTTAGTGTCCGGGCGCTGTGTGACTGCTGCTTCTGCGATTGCTAGAGCGGGATACACGTGCCCGCCGCTCCCGCCCGCCGCGATCATAATACGCACTCGGCATACTCCGTTCTGGTCGTTTGAATTTTTGTCGCTCTGAGAGCCGGGCTACACTCAGCATCATACCAACACCGGAAAGCAGCACAACCAACGATGAACCGCCAAAGCTGATAAACGGTAGAGTCGCGCCGGTTGGGGGCATGACGCCGGTCATAACAGCAATATTCAGCAGTGCCTTGACCGCAATCCAGATCGTGATGCCAGAAACCAGCAGCGCTCCGAATGGGTCGGACGAACGCCTGGCAATTTGAAAACCACGAATCACCAGGGCAACATACAGCGCGATAACAAACCCCGCGCCCAGTACGCCTAACTCTTCCCCGATCACGGCAAAAATACTATCTGTATGCGGGGCAGGTAGGTTTTGAAACTTCTGTAGACTCTGCCCCAGCCCGCGCCCCGTCCAACCGCCGGAAATAAACGCCTGCACCGCCTGCTGTACCTGGTAGCTCGCCTGAGTTAAGTCCGCAGAACCGGAAAGAAAAGACTGCCAGCGATCCTGGGCATACGACAGCCCTCCCCCGCTGATCCACACAATTCCAACCCCGCCAACCGTCGCACCCACCACCGCCAGCTGGATAATATCTGCCCCAGCCAGAAAGAACATAATCGCCGAAACGACAAAAATCGTAGCCGCTGTACTCAGGTCGGGTTGCAGCATGACCAGCCCGCCAACAATACCAACCAGGACAGCAAAAGGCAATAAGCCATAAGTGATACTGCGAATCTGTGTACGGCGTGAACTCAACCATGCTGCCATATAAATAACGATCACGTATTCAGCCAGTTCACCCGGTTGAAGTGACCCGTTGATTAACGCACGCCGCGCCCCAAACGTATCATCGCCAAACAAGAGCACTGCGATCAACGCGCCGATTGTCACCAGCAGCAGCAGCACAGCCAAACGCCGCCACAGTCGGTAATTAATAAAGGCCAGCAGCAACATCACCACCAAGCCAATGCCTGTATTCCGTACATGCTCGATGAACTTAACCAATTCATCGCCATACACCTGGTAGCTCCAGTCAAAGGTCGTGCTGTATACCATGAGCAAGCTGATCGCCAGCAAGCTGCCAATCACGACCAGCAAATAGGTATCCAGCGAAGCCAGCCAACTCCGCCGCGTTTCCGCCGACGCGGCCTCCGCCGCAGGAACACGGGGCGTCGAACGCGGAGTCGAGCGGATCACCGGCTCTGGTGGCGAATTGATATCCTGATCTACAAACTGCGGTGTACTCTGGTCAGCCATGACTGCCCTTCATATTACATACCTGCACTGTAATCATACATGCGATTGCCATGCTTGTGCTAATTATGTTGCTTGTAAACGTTGCAGCGTTTGTTCCAGCGTAAACTCAGCATATCGCTCACGTGCCGTAACTCGCAGCGCATTAATGCCCCCACGCTGGTTGTAGTGGACACGCCAGCCCAACCGCCGCTTGACCCCCTCCATACCCTGTTCCAGCAGGACCAATTTAATTCTATTCGCTTTGCTGACGGTTGAGTCACTAGGATTATTCAGTTCATGATGATTCCCCCAGGCAACGGACTCAGCAATTTTATAGGGAACGATTCCCGTGTTACTCGCACGCTGCAATAAAGCAACTACCACTTTCGCGAAGGCAGTTTGTACCACTGCTTCCACATCTGCCATATTGAAATAGTGGCTACGCATATGAACAGCAAATACGCCACCGCAATTCGAAACAAAATCGGGTAAATAGACGATACCACGCTCCACCAGAGCTGCCTCCAACCCCAATTCAATTGGAACATTGGAAAACGGCAACACGAAGCGTGCTTTGATCTGGTCAATGTTTTGGGAATGAATTGCGTTCACCTGGGCACCGGGAATTAAAACGTCTACATCCTGGGTGAATACTTCAGTTCGGTCAATCACCTGAGCCTCTGGATAGTGAAGCACAAGGTTGCCACCATATTGTTTCTTGAGGTCAAGTAACCGCGATATATCCAGGCCATTTTCTGACCGGATTCCCCCACTAACGGTAGAAATTGCTACCAACTTAGCGCCAGACTGGTAAAGCATTTCGGCCAATCGGCTCCCCACCTTGCCGAATCCCTCCAATGCCACCCGCAAACCAGTCAACGAGCCGGAATGAAAACCCACCACTTGCCGCACTGTTTCAAAAGCCGTCAAAGCAGTGGCATAGGATGCATCAATCTGTCCCTTCTCCGCAAATGGCAAACCCACCCCTTGCATAATCGCTCGCAAATCATTACTGGTTGTCCCCAAGTCAATACCTGGAAAATAAAGCTGATGATTCACCAGAGATTGGATTGAACGTCCGAAAGATTCCATAAGATGAGTACGTTCGCAGCCCAATTTTGCCGGATCCACATCAATCAGGCCTTTCGCCCCGCCCATCGGCACGTTCAAGAAAGCCCATTTGAGTGTCATCGCACGGGCGATACGGGCCAGGTTGCCCACCGATTCGCCAGGCAAATACCGCACACCGCCAGAAACTGTATTCTTGACCGGACGGTCAATAACCACATACCCGATGTGGCCTAGCTGCTCATCATAAACCTCCACTACCATATTTGGTGGAGGAACAGGCAAGGATCGAAAATCAGCTGGTTGAGTATCCATCATGTTTTCTCCTCTCAGTATTCTCATTAGTCCATAAACCGTCGTGCTAACAATTCCCACGTCATTAACGGTGCCAGTTTACCGATAATATTTACCTCTAATCCGGATTGGTGACGCTCCCACAAAGCATTTAGGAAAAGCGGGTTAAATATGCCACGCGCCTGAGTACGCTTGCCCAACATGAGATCCGCGCCCCAATCATATAGTTCGCCACGCAGCCAATTCTCATAATCTGCGTACAGGGTTGTATGCTGCAAAAACAACCCCTTAAATTGTCGGTTGGTATAGCGCTTGACACGCTTGGCGAGTTTTGCACCCGCGCGTTTAATTCCACCCCCGGTAATCGGCAAATCATCCTTGTCGTATGGGATACCAGCGAGTTCAGGCATATACTCCAGGACGACAATACGCCGCATCTGTCGCTTAAAGAGGTAATGCACCGGGACGGCCTGGACAAAATCAAGGTAGGCGTAATCAAAAAACGGAAATCGCTGCTCGATATAGGCGCGGTGAAACACAGTATAATACTGGTACATGCGCCGGTCAGCATTACAAATCGAGAAGGCGGCGGCTCGTTTTTCAAACGGCAGGTTCTCGTAATGTATCAGTTCCTCCCGCATTGAATCATAAGCGAGTCCGCCCATCTTTGATTGAATCGCAGGCGCATACAAAGCACGTTCTTCGGCATCTGTCAAAGAAGGCCAACTTGTTTTTTGAGACATAAGTTCATATAAACGCAGCATGAACGCCATCTCGTTCTGCGAGCCGAGCAGAGGCACGTCTTCCCAATCAATCAACCCGCCGCCTAGCCCGGTCAGGTTTACTTCCATCAGTTGGCGTGTTTGTGAAAGGATACTAATGCCGTGTGCATGAATCCAACTGTGAAATCCTTCCGTCAGCGTCAGGTGAAGATCGGCATATTGCTCAACCCACCGACCATCTGTAAACTCGAAATAATGATGCTTTGAGCCAATCAGGTTTGCTAATTTCTGCGCATATACTACGTCACGGCTATTACGCAGCCCGAACGTAACCGTATTCAACGGCAAACGACTGGGCGGCATAAAACCAGCCAGCACCCGTGAATCCAAACCAGCACTGAGATATAATCCCAGGCGATAGTTCCCCTGAGACAAGCGGTTGACAGCCGCCTTGAGCAAACGCCCTTCTTCATGTGCCGCATCTTCCAGTGTCAGCCGACCTGGCAATTCCGGGATTTCGGAAAAATCCCAGTAAGTCGATTTCGAAAGCTGATCCGTCATCAGGTCATAGGTGAGAATAGAAGCGTTTCGCAGCAGTTGCAAATCTTCAAAGAAAGTCTTTTCGCCCAGGAGTGTTTGAAAACGCGCATACTCCGCCAGGGCAACATAATCAATGACCCGATGAAAACGCCCATCCTGCAAAATCGCCTTCATCTCCGGCCCGAATACCAGTTTCTGGTTGTAATGGGCATAGTACAACGGATACAGGCCAAAGCGATCATTCATGATAACAATCTGGCGCTGAAGAGTATCCCAGAATCCCAGAATAAATGCGCCCTGGATATGTCGCGGCAGATCGCTGCCAAACTGCGCATATAAGGCAAGAATATCTGCTTCACTCAACGGCGCATCAGGTTGATTCCCATCATAAACTTCCCCGGCCAGCACCATCGCAATAGTCCGGCCCGGATTCCAGACAGGCTGTGGATTAGCGTTAAAGACGCCGATTCCGATGCGCCCTAACCCGGCATGATCTTCCAGAGTAACCGCGTTTTCCACTACATACCATGCCCCATGAGACACCACCCTTCCCATCGCATCAAGATTGTCGCCAATTTCCTCACTTTGTCTACTGGATGCGATGCCAAAGATTCCACTCATTTATTCCTCAAATTCAATTAAATCGAATACCGGTACTGTTATATTTTAAAGGCCATATCCCATTATTCATCATAAGATTCTCTATAATGTCATCACCAGTTGGCGAAAGTGTTCCCCCCGTGCGACAAAATCCGGGTAAGCATCATAGCTCGTCCCGCCCGGCGAAAGCAGCACCACATCCCCGGACTGCGCCCACGCTGCCGCTTCGCGCACGGCCTCCGCTAATGTGGCGACCCGTGTCACCTGGGCATCACTGCCAGAAACCTGCGCGACCATATCTGCCACGATCTGCCCGGCCTGCCCAAAAGCGACAATGTGTCGGGATACGCGCAGCGCCAACCGAATCATATCCTCCCAGGGCAAATTCTTATCTTTGCCTCCTGCCAGCAAAATTAGAGGCTCAGTATAGCTGTGCAGCGCGGCTACAACTCGCTCCGGTGCGGTAGCGATGCTGTCATTTACATACGTGACACCATTCAAGACACGTACCGTTTCCAGGCGGTGCGCTACTGCCTTGAAATCCCGGATTGCCGATGCCATCACGTCAGGACTGACCCCGGCCACGCCGGTAATCGCGCAGGCCGCCAGCACATTGAGAACATTGTGGTCGCCCCGCAGTGGAATGTCACCTTTCTCACAGATTACATATGAGTCGCCATCCGGGCTGGCCGTCCCCACCAAGGCCAATCGCTGTCCTGCAAGAAACGCGCCGTTCGGCACCAGGTCACGCCCGCTGAACCAGACCGGCTCACAGGGGAGCAGTGCCGCCAGGTCACGACTGCCGGCATCGTCGTATCCTAACACGGCAAAATTGCCCGCCTTCTGGTAACGGACGATATTGGCCTTCGCCTGGGTATAGGCCTCCATTGTGCCATGCCGGTCAAGATGATTCGGAGTAATATTCAGTACTGCCGCAATCGTCGGACTGGTCGTCATTAAATCCAGTTGAAAACTGGAAAGCTCCATCACCACCCGGTCATCCTGCGTAATAACATCCAGCACATCCAGCAGCACATCCCCGATATTGCCGCCAATCCATGTTCTAAACCCGGCACGTCTGAGGATGTCACCCGTCAGAGTCGTCGTCGTCGTCTTGCCAGCGCTACCTGTAATGCCAATCACAGGGGCGGGACAGCGTTCCAAAAAGAGCTGCGCGTCGTTAGTTAGGCGCATACCCCGCGCCAGTGCCGCCTGCACGATTGGCAGTTCCATCGGCACTCCGCCAGAAAGACACAGCACATCCACCCCATCTAACAGGCTTTCCGGGTGGCCTCCCAACACAAACTCCACATCGGGAAATGAGGCAGTCTCAGTGCGCAGCGTCTCGGCAGTGCGGCTGTCACTGACGACAACCTGTGCGCCGACAGCCGGAAGCCAGCGAGCGAGCGCTTTACCCTGCCGGGCAAAGCCCAATACTGCAACACGTTTATTGAACAGCGAATCGTGATGGGTCATAAGCAGATCTTTTCTGGATTTCGACAAAACGAGGAATAGATTGCGGTGACGGACATAAAACCCCTACAGCAGCGCCAGTGCAATCCCGATCATGGCACTCAGCAGCCCCACCAACCAGAACCGCTGGACGACCTGAGTCTCGCTCCAACCGCCCTTCTGGAAATGCAGGTGGATTGGTGCCATACGGAACAAGCGCAGACCCTGCCCGGTAGCGGGATTCTTCGTACGCTTGAAGTACCACACCTGCAACACTACGCTGATGGTCTCGGTCACTGGCACAATAGCAATCACCGGCAGCAGAAGATACTGCCCGGTCATCACCGCAATGGTTCCTAATGTCGCCCCTAACGCCAGTGACCCGGTATCCCCCATAAACAACTGCGCCGGGTGCGCGTTGTACCAGAGAAAGGCGAAACACGCCCCTACCAGGATAAAACTCAACTGGGTCAGGAAGATCTGCTGCTGCAAGTAGGCGATGACGCCATACGAAGCAAAAGCACTGGCCGTGATGATTCCTGCCAGGCCGTCCATACCATCCGTCAGATTGACAGCATTCGACATCGCAACGATGATGAACGCCGTGAGCGGAATATATAGCAGCGGGCTGATGTTAATCGCAAATGGCAGCAAAGGAATTTTGATCTGATTAGCGTACTGGAAGCCGCCATCGTACTGCGAAATCACCACTGCCACGATGAGCGCCAACATCCACTGTGCGCCGAACTTCGCCCGCGCCGAGATTCCCTGGCCGAGCGTTCCACGAGACGTTTGAATACCCTCCCAGTCATCCACTAGTCCCAGGAGAGAAAAACTAACCAACACAAACAATGGCAGCAGGATACTTGCCCCCGTCACCGTGCGAATCACGTTCACCAGGTTCAGCCCCAGCGCAATCAACACGACCGGGATAACGATCATAATCCCACCCATCGTTGGCGTGCCAACTTTTCTCTGGTGTTCAGCACTCAACTCCACCTGAATCTGCTTGCCGATTTTCAGGCGCCGCAGAATTTCAACGAACGGCCCCCCCCAGATTACACCCAACAGGAATGCCATCCCACCCATCGTCAGCGCAAACGGTAATCCACCAACCATATTCCCTCTTCCTAGCCACCCACAACCCCGGCATTGGCTTCCAGAGCGTGACGGACATCATCGGGCGGGATTTCCATCATGACCACCAACCGTTCCGCCAGTCGCCGGAAACGCGGCGCAACCACCTGGCTCGCCCAGCGCCCGGTAGTCGGCCTGTCTAATTTAATCAGAATCGCCACTTGTGGATCATCGGCGGGCAAAAAGCCAACAAATGTCATAATCCAGGCGTTGGACTCATACCCGATGGGGGACGGGATTTCCGCCGTGCCGGTTTTGCCAGCCACAGTGTACCCCGGCAGCCCAGCCCCATTATCCAATGAATCATTATCATTAATCACAGACACCATCATGTCTGTCACAATATGCGCCGCCTCTGGCGAAATCGCCCGCCGCAAAAAGGTTGGCTGTGACTCGATCACTCGATCACCATCTATTACCCTGGCAACCAGGTTAGGCTGCATCATCAGGCCATCATTGGCGATAGCCGAAACCGCCGCCAGCATTTGCAGTGGCGTCACTGTCACGCCCTGGCCGAAGCTGTTCGTGCCCAGATTACTTTCGCTCCACTCCGGGTCGCCGGGAATATACATCGTCCCGGAAGCCTCGCCTTCCAGGTTGACCCGCGTCGGGCGACCAATCCCGAACGCATCCATAGCGGCGTAAAAGGCTTCATGCCCCATTTGCAGGCTCACTGTAGCTGCGCCGACATTGAGCGAATCGACCAGGATGCCGCGCACATCCACCACACCATGCGCCCGCAAGTCCCAGTTCTTCACCACAATGCCCCCGACAGCGAGTTCCCCCTGGTCAACGTAGGTAAAATCAGGCGTAATCACCTCCCGATCAAGCGCCCCGGCAACCGTCAGAACCTTCATCACCGAACCCGGCTCATACTCATCGCTGATTGCCGGGTTACGCCAGATATTGGCCTCCACATTGGCATAGGCATTCGGGTCAAACGACGGCCAGCTTGCCATCGCCAGTATATCCCCGGTACGCGGGTTCATCACGATGTAGGTCCCCCCTGTTGCCCCCGTCTCCGCGATTGCCAAAGCCAGTTCGCTCTCGATCAGATACTGAATATCACGATCCAGTGTCAGAAAAATATTGCTGCCCTCGTCAGGAGTCTGGTCATCGGGCAAATCAAACGGAATATCGCTCACTACTTCTTCTCGAATCCGCCCGGTCAACTGATCCTGATAATAACCTTCAATTCCATAGTAGCCTTGCAAGTCGCCGCCCACAAAGCCGATAATCTGCGCGGCCAATGTCCCCTGCGGGTAGCTGCGGCGCGGAATTTTCTCGATATCAATCGCCTGCAAATCTAGGGCTTCAACCTGTTGGCCGATTTCCGCGCTTACACGCGGCGTGAGCAGCACCCAGGGTTCAGCGCTGTTGATCTTCTCATAAGTCGCCAGCTCATCCAGACGCAAAATCGCGGCCAGTTGCGTCGCCACTCGCCGCTTGTCCGAAACCAGGTTCGGGCTGATGCCGATACGGTATTCAACGGTGTTTTCTGCCAGACGTTGCCCACTGTGGTCATAAATAATGCCCCGCGCCGCTGCCAGCCGGATATTCCGGTTATAATTGGGGCGCAATTCGTTCGCCACTTCCGGGGCGATTGCCTGGAAACCCACCAACTGCAATAGCAAATAGCCGCTGGCGACAATCATCCCAATGATAACAATCGGCAGTCGCCTGTTAAAAATCTCTTGTTGGGTTTGTGCAGTCTGCATCATGACCCTCCAGATTGTGAAAAATCCTGGAATTGGCGCGTGAAGTCATCCCATTGTTGTTGCAGCCAACCGCCGAACGTTTCGTCGTATGCGGGCAAGTTAGCTTCTCTCTCTCGCTCAACCTGTAACTGTGTCGCCTGACGGTTAGGATTATACCCTTCTATCACCAAGTATTCGATCTGGTCGCGTTGGGCTTCCACAAAACCCAGTTCCAATGCCCGTGACCGCAGCCGAAACACCGTCCTGAGCTGCGCGATTTCCGAACGAATCTGCTCGTTTGACTGCTCCAGGCGGTTGCGCTCAGAGATTAAATCCTGTAACTGCCGGTTCAATGTGGCAATAGAGGCGGCCTGCGTCAGATATAAAGCGCCAATAATGACCGCCACAAATATACCCAAAACGCCCAGCGCCAGGGTCTGCTGCCGCCAGCGCCAGGTGGTATTTCTCAGGGCATGACCCAGCCAATCCTGTGTGGGTGTTCTCACGCTGTCAGTTTCTCCACAATTCGCAGTTTGGCGCTCCTGCTGCGCGGGTTGGCCTGAATCTCGGCTTCAGTCGCAATAATCGGTTTCCGGTTTATCAGACGCACACTGGCCTGATGTCCGCACACGCATACCGGCATTTTCGGTGGGCAGATACAATCGCTACTCGCCAGCTTAAATGCCTGCTTGACAAGTCGATCTTCCAGGCTGTGGAAGCTGATCACTGCCAGGTGTCCACCGGGCGCGAGCAGGTCAATCGCTTCTGGCAGGACACGCTCAATAATACTCAACTCGTCGTTTACCGCAATCCTGAGCGCCTGAAAAGCGCGGGTCGCCGGGTGAATCCGATCCCCCTTACGACGGGGCAGCGCGGCCTCAATCACGGCAGCTAGTTCACGAGTAGTCTGGTAAGGGCGCTTCGCAATAATCGCCCGTGCCAGGCGTTTTCCCTGGGGGTCTTCGCCATACTTATAGAACAGGTCAGCCAGCTCACCTTCATCCAAGTAATTCACCAGTTCCGCCGCTGTGGGCCGGTCACTTTGCCGGTTAAACCGCATATCGAGCGGGCCATCCTGCATAAAAGCAAAGCCACGTTCGGCTGTATCCAGCTGCATTGAAGACAAACCCAGGTCGAGCAAAATACTATCCACCGCTCCCCAGCCGATACGCTGCGCCTCCGCCACCATATCGGCATAGCTCGCATGAACAATCTGCACACGCTCCCCATACGGGTTGAGGGTCTGGCGGGCAATCGCCAGTGCCGCCAGGTCGCAATCCAGCCCCAAAGCCGATTCCACTCCAGCTTCCAGCAGTGCCGCTGTATGCCCTCCCGCACCCAATGTGCCATCAATCAACCGTCGCGCCGGACGCAGCGCCTCCAGAACGGCATCCAGCAGAACTGGAACATGCGCCATTATTCTATCCCCAGGTTATGCAAATAGTCTGTTTCCGCCAGAGCCAGCGTGACATCATTGAGCGTGGCCCGCCAACTGGCTGGCTCCCATAATTCGAGGAATGTCTCCATACCAGCGATCAACACCTCATCGTTCAGTGCCGCATAGTCACGCAGGTAAGCGGGTATCGAAACCCGACCCTGACGATCCAGCGCCAATTCTACCGCGCCGGAAAACAGTAAGCGGCGCAGCGCCCGCCCGGTCGGGTGGGTAATCGGCATTTGGTTCAGACTATCGCACAATGAAACCCAGGCGGACTGCGGATAAACCACCAGGTTACGGTCCAGGCCGCGTGTCAACACCGCGCCCGCTGTAAGATGTGAACGAAACCGTACCGGGATAATGAGCCGGCCTTTTTCATCCAACTGATGAGAGTATTCGCCCCAGAACATAACTTGTACCCCGCCGGTCACTGGTGATATGGTGTAGAAAATCAGAGGAATTATACCACATTATCCCACACCAACTTAAAGAATCCCACAAAATAACCAGGATTAACGGCCAAAACCCCGCGTTTCAAACGAATGTCATAGCGCGGTGGCGGTAGATGTTTTACACTATATTCAAATGCCGATTCGATTCTTATTCCCGAGCCGGGATATTTAGAACTTTCAGTGAATAAAAGGAGACCCTTTATGCGTGAAGCAGTTATTGTAGGCGCAGTACGCACTGCTGTCGGTAAATCCAAACGGGGTGTCACCAGCACGGCACGCTCCGATGACATGGCGGCGCTCGTCATCAAAACACTCATGGAACAGACTGACGGCAAGCTCGACCCAATGGAAATTGACGATGTGATTATTGGCTGTGCGATGCCGGAAGGCTCTCAGGGGTTGAATTTCGCCCGCGTGATTTCGCTCCGGGCAGGTCTGCCGGTTGAAATACCAGGCATGACCGTGAACCGTTTTTGCTCCAGCGGTCTTCAAACCATCGCCATCGCCGCCGAGCGCATTATCGCCAATGGCGCCGATGTCGTGATTGCCGGCGGCACGGAAACCATGTCACTCGTCCCGATGACCGGCTTTCGTATCAGTCCCAACCCGTACATGGCAGCCAACGACCCAAATGTTTATATGAGCATGGGGCATACTGCCGAGCGGGTCGCTGATGAATTTGGTGTTTCCCGCGAAGACATGGATGAGTTCGCCTATAACAGCCACATGAAAGCCGCCCGCGCTACCGACGCCGGATATTTCGCGCAGGAAATCGTTCCCTTCCCCATTGAAGAAACCGTCGTTGGTGAAGACGGCCATCCTAAGACCATCACAACTCTCCTGACCGACGATGAACACCTGCGCCGTGATACCACCATTGAGGGTCTGGCCGGTCTCAAGCCGGTGTTTCGCCAGGGCGGGCGTGTCACAGCGGGCAATTCCAGCCCACTCAGTGACGGCGCTGCCGGTGTCATTGTGATGGAAGCGGGCAAAGCCGCTCAACTAGGGCTGAAACCGCTGGCGAAGTTCGTCGCGTTCAATGTCGCCGGGGTGCGCCCGGAAATCATGGGGGTTGGCCCGATCAACGCCATACCCAGGGTACTCAAGCGCACTGGCATGAGATTAGATGATATGGACATCATTGAACTCAACGAAGCCTTCGCCGCACAATCCCTTGCAGTCATCCGCCACCTGGATATGAACACGGAAAAAATCAACGTCAACGGTGGCGCGATTGCCCTCGGCCACCCGCTGGGCTGCACCGGGGCGAAGCTCACCGTGCAGATCATCAACGAGATGAAGCGCCGCAACAGCAAATACGGCATGGTGACAATGTGCATCGGCGGCGGCATGGGTGCAGCCGGCATTTTCGAGAATGTGAACTAACCACCCCCGACTACAACAAAAAAACAGACACATGAGCCAGCCCAGTTCATGTGTCTTTGTTTGGTGCGCGAAACGTTGAATCTAACGTTTCCGCAGCAGCGCCCTTCCGCCTTCAGTTAAAGCCGCTGCGATGAGTGCCTTCGCCAGGTCAAACAGCAGGAACGGCGCAGCCCCTGCTCCCCAGGCCGCCGCCCATGTCATGCCGTCAGTAAAATGGGCATCACCATACAACTTCAGCCAGATCACTCCCAGCGCATAGAGTACGGCTATACCGGTTACGCCCGAAAGCCATCGCTGCCAGACTCGTACACCGCCCCGCTCCACCAGGAAACCAGCTACAAAGGCTGCACCTATGAACCCGATCAGAAATCCCCCGGTTGGCCCGGCGAGGGCGGCAGTTCCCAGCCCGCGTGCATCATAGGGCAGGCCGGCGGCAATCAACGCAACGTATAACGCTATACTCATAGCCCCGTCGCGTGCGCCCAGCACCATCCCCGCCAGCAGCACGGCCAGCGGTTGCAGCGTGAATGGCACCGGCCCGCCGATTTCGATAGTCACACGAGCGGCAAGAATTGTAACAATCGTGAAAACGCTTATCCCCGCCAGGCGGTACGGCAGCGCCAGGGTACGGGTTTGTGGCAACATGCGAAGCATAGTCAATCCTTTCTGTGTGCGGTGGTTAACGGACACATCTGATTGGGGGATGTGCCGGCCAACTCCCGACGTAAATCTAGTTTGGTGCATTATAAAGATGTTTCCATTTCCCTGGGGGGGTAAATCTGAACATAATATTCCTGCCCGAACAAGTCCTGTAACATCGCTTCCGGGAACATATCCGGCGTGATGGGATACTGGGTGCGGTGACGAGAGATTGCCGAAATCTTTTGAAAAATATAATCACGGACATCAATGACATGCGTTGCCAGGCCAAAGGTATCCGCTGTGGGCTGCCCCTGATAAGCGGTGCCAAATACCGCTCCGCCGCCGCGCCCGGCAAAATTCGCCGGCTTGCCGGGCGATAACACCAGGCATGTGACGGCACTCCTGGCGATGACGTGCGCTTTACGGGTATGATGATGCGCGATCCCCAGTTCGCCGAAAAAATCACCGACCGTCAACACGTTGAGATCCTTCAGCGTACCATCGGACTCCTCGAATTTGACATCCGTCGTGCCGGATAAAATCACGTACAGGTCATTGGCCGCTTCCCCCTGTTCAATGATACAAAAACCGGGAGGATACCAACGTACATTCACAAAATCATTAGTGTAATTAAGCATCGTGGACTCTTCAGCGAAAAGTGAAAGCCCATGCACAAAATCCAGCGTGCCATGAAAACGATCTTCTCTGGAAACCAGCCACTTTGCCAGTTGGTCGAGCAAAAGCAAGCGGCGTTCAGGAAAATAAGCATAATACAGGCGTGCTGCCTGATAGACATCCTGAGATTGACCAAAAGCATCAGCAGCCGCTTCATAGAAGGCCTGGGTAGTGGCTTCGGCTATGGCAATGTGGTCTGGATGCCCGTATGCGCCATCCAGGCCGAAGGTGATAACAATATGGGGGCGATATTGACGAATGATTTTGACAATATCGTTGACTAGGTGTTGCCTGTCAACCTGGTCAAGTGCGCCATCCATATAATCCCAGCACTCGACATGCTTTACACCCAGGCACTCACAGGAGTACTTGAGTTCTTGTTCACGCATGGCACCCAACGTATAGCGAGTGGCAACGCGCGTATCGTTGATTTGTCCTGCCTGACCTTTGGTTGCGGAAATAACCATTGTCTCCGCCCCCTCGGCGCTGTATTTTGCCAACGTTCCACCAGAACAATAACACTCATCATCAGGATGAGCGTAGACAGCCAGTATCCGCTGCTCACTGATTGCTGGTAGCGATTTCATATGCTCCCTCTCAGTATGATAACCCTACGCAATATTGTGGACATCTATTTTATTTGAAACGCATAACATATAGTATAACAGGAAATCTGATATTTGTGCGCGTGTAACAGCCTGTAGATACGGCAGCAACCGGTCTCCTGAGAGCTGCTTTCAGCAATTCACCCGCATACTGTATAATGAGCGCAGCATTTAACAAGAGGTCAAGCTACTGTGCTAGACACCTACACGATTACCGCCCTCACAACCTATATCCGGGAACTGTTCGAAGTGGATTTTCGCCTGCAAGATGTGTGGGTCGAAGGGGAAATCTCGAATCTCCGTCAGGCTGCCTCCGGTCACTGGTACTTCACCCTTAAAGACAGTCAGGCACAGCTGAAATGTGTTATGTGGCGCTCCAGTGCTGAGCAGCAGATCATCGTCCCGCGTGACGGCGACGCGGTGCTGGCACATGGCCGGGTCAGCGTCTACGAAGCGCAAGGCGCATACCAACTCTATGCCGATCAGATTCGCCCGGTGGGTTCAGGCAATCTCTACCAGCAATTTGAACAGCTCAAGGCCAGGCTGGATGCAGAAGGCCTGTTTGATAGCGACCGCAAACGCCCGATTCCGGCATTCCCCCGGCAGATTGGCGTCGTTACATCGGCTGGCGCGGCAGCTTTCCAGGACATTCAGAATGTATTGCGGCGGCGTTTCCCCCTCGCAGAGGTGATTCTCAGCCCGACACTGGTACAGGGCGCAGACGCTCCGCCGCAGATTGTGGCCGCTATCGAACGCCTCAACCAATACACTGACGTAGACGTGATTCTCATCTGTCGCGGTGGCGGCAGCATTGAGGACCTGTGGGCATTCAACGATGAGGGAGTCGCCCGCGCCGTGGCCGCCAGCAGGATTCCCACTATCAGTGGTGTGGGTCACGAAATAGATTTCACGATTGTGGATTTTGTCTCGGATGTCCGCGCTCCCACCCCGTCGGCGGCAGCGGAAGTGGCTACACCCAACCTGGATGACCTGCGTCTGGCCGTGCGCGACCTGAACACCTATCTGGCGACTCTGATAAGAGACGCACTCGACAACGTGGAAAGTAGCTTAAAACTGAGCCAGCGGGAGTTGGAACACGTTTCTCCCGCGAATACCATTCGTGGACAACGCCAACGCATTGATGATTGGCAGGTTCGCCTGGATAATCACCAGAAAACGATGATTACCCTGTGGCGAGAACGCCTGTCGAGCCGGACAGCCGCCCTGCACGCTGCCAGCCCACAGTCTATCCTGGCGCGGGGGTATGCCATTGTGTCCCGCAGTGACGACAAAACCCGCATCCCAGCTGCCAAAGGCGTCAAACCTGGCGAGGGCATCACCATTCAATTCCACGACGACGAACTGAAAGCGCGAGTAGAGGACAAGGATTCACATGAGCGATATAAGCGTACTCTCTTTTGAATCGGCCTTCGCCGAACTTGAACAGATTATCAGCAAGCTGGAACTGGGCGATCTGCCGCTCGAAGAATCGGTAATCCTGTTTGAACGTGGACGCCACCTTACCGAACACTGTCAGAAGCTGCTGGATAAAGCCGAACTGCGCGTCAATCAACTGGCGAGTGACGGACGAACCAATCCCCTCACCTAAATCCTAACCCCCATTATGGCTTTTCAGCCAGCGGAATCGCCACCGAAACGCAAGTGTATTCATCCGGTTTGCTGTCAATCACCAGTTCCCCGCCGTGTAATTCCACAATACGGCGGGCGATAATCAGGCCAAACCCGATGCCTGGATACTCGTTCTGAATGCGCCCAAATTGCATATAGGCGCCAACCTGGGCGATTTGTTCCGGTTTCATTCCTCGGCCCTGATTCTGAATGGATAGTTTATACTTCTTTTCTTGCACAGTGGCAGCCACTTTAACCGGGGTACCGGGGTCCGAGAACTTAAAAGCGTTGTCAATCAACTCCTCTACAATTTTTTTCAGATGCTCTTCGCGGATAGCCACCCGCTCCTGGTCGTGAATATCAAGCTGCACATCTGCTTCCCGTTGGGCAATCTGCGCCCGATGCAGGACTTCATTTTCAATCACCACCCTGGCATCGTCTATCACATACCCGCGCATCTTGGCGACCTGAGCCGGGTCGGTCAAGGTGATTTTTAACTGAGCATATGTCAGGTATTTTTCGATAAGACGGTACAATCGTGTTGCCGCATCATGGATATACTGCGCCATTTCCTGAATTTCCGAGGCACTCATTGAGTCGCTATCGGTGACGAGCATATCGGAAAACCCCAGAATCCCGGTCAACGGGGTTCGCAATTCATGAGGGACCGATGTGATGATATTTTCCCGCAGGTCATCCAGACTCTTTTCGGCAATATGCGCATATGCCCGCTGCTTTTTCAACTGTGCTCGGATCACCGCCATGAGGTTATTAACCTCAAACGGCTTGGTGACAAACGCATTCGCACCCATACCTTGCGCCTGACGATTAGAATACCGATCAGTTTTGGCGGTCAGAAAAATAAATGGGATTGTCGCTGTGATCGGGTCGTCCTGAAGCTCATCAAGCACCCCATAACCATCTAATTCCGGCATCATGATGTCACAGATAATCAGGTCTGGCAGGTAACGACGGGCAACATCCACCCCAATACGCCCATTCTCTGCCTCATGAACCTCAAATCCTTCATAGCTCAACATTTCTACCACGTCTTTACGTAGGGATGCATTATCTTCGACAATCAGAATCTTTTTCATACTCACCTGCTCAATTAACCTGCAAGAAATTTACACGGTAACGTAATAATGAAGCTGGTCCCAACATTCACCTGGCTGCTCACCTTCACGCTGCCGCCGTAAAAGTCAACGATTTTCTTTACAATAACCAGCCCCAAGCCTGCCCCCTGGTTGGTGGGGGCATTACTGCCGCGATAAAAGACTTCAAATAGCCGCTCCTGGTCAGCTTCCGGTATCCCGATCCCCTGATCCTGAACCGTCAGCGTCGCCCGGTTTTTGACTTGCTCTAGCGTTAGATTCACCGAACTCCCTGGCACAGAGAATTTCACGGCATTTTCCAACAGCTTGTTGACGATATGTCGCAGCGAATTTACATCCATTTTGAGGATAACGTCATGATCTGGATGTGAGAAAGTAATGTTATGCGAGTCATGTGTTACCGCTTCGATATCCTGTATAGTTTGCTCGCAAATCCGCACAGCATTTGCCGTGACATCGTCCCCATCAGGCTGCTGATACGGTACCGATTGGTTCAGAATACTCATGTTATCAATCAGATGAACCATATTGTGAATCTGATCTTCAATCTGTCCCAGACGTTTATCGCGCTGCTCAACCGCCATCCGATCATAATAATTTCTAAGCAGTTCCGCCGATGTCATCATTACCGCCAGCGGAGTCCGAAACTCATGCGATGCCCGTGCCATGAAAGACGCACGCAGTTCATGAAATTCCCGCTCACGTTGAACCGCCTCAAGTAGGCGATATTCATCTTGCTTGCGGCGGGTGATATTGTGCATCACGCACACGACACCACCGACCTGCCCTTCACTCGCCAGCAGCGGCGAAAGCGCGATTTCAAGATCAACGGAGGTCTCACCCGGTACATGGGCAACAATCTCCTGTTCTCGCGGCTGGTTATAGGCAATCACATCAGCCAATGCTTGTTCCAGATCAGCGGCACTTTCCGGTACAATTAAGTCCTTTAACAACACTTCATCGTCCCCGGCTTCCTTGACTTTGAAAAGTTGGCGAAAAGCGGTGTTACTACGTTCAATTCGGCCATCCAGTCCGATCAGGATAATCGCATCACTGGTATACTCAAAGATGGCCTCAATCTGCTCCGTCGTTTCGCGCAATTGCCGGGTACGTTCCTCAACATGAATTTCCAGCGTTTTCGTATGCTGCGCATTTTCAAGCGCCATAGCCGCCCGCTCGGCAAAGGCATTCAAAATAAGCAGGTCATTTTCTGTGAAGGCGTTTAGTTCTTCACTTTGCATATCCAGAGCACCCATGACCTCTTTGCGGCTGTTAAACAGCGGTATCACGAGTTCGGAAAGGGTACGGGTATCATTCAGTAGATAACGGGGATGCTGGCGGACATCTGGCGCATAAACAGGCTGCCCAATCCGCATCGCATAGGGAACCAGTCCCTGGCCCGTCAACTTGAGCGGTATACTGATATTAATCCGATAAGTGCCCGCACGCGCCAGCCGAATAATATTACCGGTGTCTTGCTCAGCAAGCAGCACACCACAGTCCAATTGACCAAACTCATTGACAACCGTCTGCACGATTTCATGTCCCAGGACGGTAATATCGGTTTTGTTCAACGATGCAAATAGGAACGCGGTTGCCCGATTCATTGTTTCAGCCTGCGCGTGTACTCGGGCGTTGCGTACCGCCATTGCCACCTGTGATGCAAAACTGAACAGTGCTTCGGCATCCTTATCATTAAACTGATTGGGTACTTCACTATCTACGTGCAGGAAGCCGATGACCTCACCCCAGGCAAGAATGGGGGCCGTCAAGTTGGAGCGAATCCATGCTACCTCTGGCTTGTAAATCCAATCCGGCCATGCCCTGGTATCGGAGATCACCAACGCACGCTTGCTCTCCATAATCCGACGATAATTTGAAGGTATGTCCAGCGGAAACCGGAGTGATAATATCGCCTTCTCATCCTGGCCGCGTTGTTGGTAGCCCCGGCACCGGACTATCCGCACTTCCTGGCTTTCGATCAAAGCAACCGAGGAAGTGGTATGCGGCACCACACGCGCCGCCTGAATCAAAATCTGATCAAGCACCGCGTTCAAATCTAGCGTGCTGTTCAATACTATTGCCGTATCGCGCAAGGCCTCAGCCAGATGCCGTTGCCGTATCTCATCAGCTTCCACTTGTTTGCGCTCGGTAATATCGCGGAGAATACTCTGGACGTACAATGGCTCGCCGTTCTCGTCGCGCACGATTTCCACATTCACTTCAACACTCAAGAGATGACCGTCTTTGTGGCGAAAAATACGCTCATAGGGCCGGATATGCTCACCTGCCAGCAATTTCTCGGTGACATGCCGGTAAGCTGCAATCTCTTCCGGGGCAATCATGGCAGACATAGGCAAGTTTCGTAGTTCGTCGGCGTCATAGCCGAACAACTCGATAGCGCGTTGATTACTCGCGATATAATTTCCCTGGGTATCAGCAACAAAAATCGCATCATTCAATTGTTCAAAAAGCGCTTCATACCGGCGCTGGTCGTATGCTTTCTCACGAGCCATTTCCTGTTCACGCCGCTTTGTCGTCTTTAACCCGGTTATGTCCCGCAAAACACCCCAGACGGCAGTGCCATCTTTATAGGGCAGATTGATAACATAGGCTTCGACATGGATTTCGTATCCATCTTTGTGGATAGCGACGAAATCAAACCTGGCTTCGCTTTCTTCGCCAGTTGCAAACCTGGCAAGATAGTCGCTGACAAGCTGGCGACTTTCAATCCCCACAGCGCTCAATATATCGAAGTCGGGACTAGAGATCTCGGTTTCGTCGTAACCAGACAAGTCCTTCAAAGCCGAATTTACAAATTCAAACTGCCCGTTAAAGTACAGCCCTGTGGCATCTTTTGAATTTCGTGCCATGCTTTCAAGAATTAAGCGGTAATCAAGCGGTAGTGTTATAAATGGAAGAACCTTTTTATGGATATCCTGTTCGTGGATGGGTTCGATTAGATAATCGTCCCCGCCAATCTGATACAAATGGTCCAGGATCGCACGATCAAGCGTCTGAACCATCATGAAAATACGAGTGCCGTCAGCCGTTGTCTGGCGGATTCGCGCAACCATATCGTAAGCATCGCCGTCCGGCCAATCCGCAGCCAACAATACGACAGAAAACGTGTTTTTCTGGCATACAGCGATGACCGCCTCTGCCTGACTCGCTTCCACAATCGAGGCAATATGGAATGTAAGAATATCAACCAGGTGCTTTCTTATAGCGGCGTCAGGATGTGCAACAAGAATTTGCGGGGAACTCCGGGACATTAGCGGCCTGAACTCTACTTACGCAAACAGACAGATTGAATCACTATACAAATTACCACAATTTGATCGAGACTAGTCCTTACGCAATTGCCTGGCAGGACAAGGGGCTTGATCCCCATGCTCAAACAGAATTTCTCTCTCAACCGCGAACTTCTAAGAGATTATAAAAAACGTCTCGAAAGACCGAACACGACCCACATATACCTATTGTACCAGTATGTATCAATAGCAACAGCAAACATACCTTGTTCATACTCAACAAAGACAAAAAAAGAACCGAAGCGAACGCATACAGCCCCACAATCGGCCATCCGGTGCGGCTACACGGTCGCCAATGTCCCCAATGCAACCAGGAGCAAGATGATGATTCCGGCCAGGATGCGATAGTAACCAAACAGCACAAACGAATTACGAGAGACGTACCGCAGCAGCCAATCAATCGAGAACCAGGCGACAATGCCCGAAACCACTGCTCCTAGTGCCAGCATACCAACCTCCTGCGTACTGGTAATTTGATCCAAACTGGAGATCAGTTCATAAATGGTAGCCGCACCCAGTGTTGGTATCGCCAGATAAAATGAAAAACGTGTCGCAGCCTGGCGTGACAACCCGCTTTGCATCCCACCAATAATCGAAGCGCCCGAACGCGAAACGCCCGGAATCAAGGCCGTGATTTGGACAATACCCACTATAATTGCTTGGCGCAGCGTAATGCCGGTCAGCGCTTCTGTTGTACTACCCTGGTCTGTTGGTGGCGGACGGCGTTCGATCAGGAGAAAGATGCCCCCCCCGATAATCAACGAAATAGCTACCACCGCTGGTGAGAACAAGACATCTTTAATCCAGTGACGCAGCAAAAAGCCGAAAAACGCTGCCGGTAAAAAGGCGATAAACACCCCAAACCAGAAATGCCGGACCGCAGGGTCGGAGGGGAAAGTTTTGAGCTGTTGAAACAGTTCATTTCGATAATAGACGATTACGGCCACAATCGCGCCGAGCTGGATAAAAATCTCAAAGGTGCCGTTGAGGCTGCCCTCAAAATTCAAGGCCGCCGCCGCGACAATCAGATGTCCGGTAGAGGAAATCGGCAGAAATTCCGTTACACCTTCAATAATGCCAAGCAATACGACTTTCACCCACTCAATCAAAATACCCCTCCGTCTTTAGCGGATATCAAACCAACCACCATCTGCTTTCACTTCTCCGCGCTGTTGCTGAGCGCTTCAGCAACCACCGCACCTTCCCAATCGGGATGCGGCGTAACCTCCAACAGACAGGCCACCGTCGGCGCAGTATCTAGTAAAGACACGGGCTGCCGGATGACATGGCCCGTCTTTATGCCACGCCCAGTAATAAACCAGGGTATCGTCATATCTTCCGAGATGTCATAACCATGATCGCGCTCGTGGCCGCCGTGATCGCTATGCACGATGAAGGTCGTATCCGCATCGCCTGCCGCGACAATCTGCCCGACAAGAGCATCCACCACCCGCACATGCTGAAGATACCCCTCAGACATCCAACCGTAAGCGTGTCCCGCTGTATCCACTGTGCCGCAGTACACAAATAAGAAGTCCAATTTCCCGGATGCGATTTGTTCGCTGGCAGCCTGGGCAACCCCCACATCGCCATCCATTGAATACGCTGTATCCTCAAAAAATGAGTAGTGCAGATGCCCCGGACGATTCAGATCGCGCAATTGTTCCCAGTTATAGATAAACCCGGAACGCTTCCCATACGCCTTCAGATGTTCGACCAACCCGGTCACAGGTCGCGCCATCGAATGCCACGTATTGTCAGTAATCCCATGCCGCGCCGGTGGAACACTGTGAAAGATTGAAACGTGGCAAGGCAGCGTCACCGACGGCATTACCGAACGCGCCACCAGGGTATAGGCGGAACGCGCCCGCAGCCCGTCGAGAAACGGCGCATCATCCGGCGTAATCGCATCGGGCCGCAAACCATCTACCATGATGAACACTACACGCCTCATATCACCCTCGATTGATAACCCGGCACACCATCTGCGCCAGCATCCAAAATCGTAGCATACTGCCTATCGGGCAGTTACGCCAGCCCTCAGGAGAGAGACCAACATGCCCTTTTGGACAATATCACCAGCACCCGAAGCATGATACACTTCGGTTGTTTCGAGAAGGTATTCCCCCGATGAGGTGTGTGTGTCTCAATATTTACAACTATTGCGGAAGAACCCCGATTATACCCGTTTATGGTTAGCACAGGTGGTCAGCCTGCTAGGGGACTGGTTCAACACTATTGTTCTCTCGGCGCTGGTCGCCAATTACAGCGGTGGCTCTGGCGCGGCGGTGAGTGGCTTCCTGCTGGCGCGGTTTATCCCCTCGCTCATCATCGGCCCCTTCGCCGGGACGCTCATAGACCGCTTCAACCGCAAGAACCTGCTGATTGCCAGTGATGTGAGCCGGGCGCTGGTTGTCCTGCTTCTGCTGCTCGCCACCGGCCCGGATACACTGTGGCTGATCTACCTGCTGACCTTCATCCAATTTTCGCTTTCAACCGTCTTTGAGCCGGGACGCAATGCAATTATGCCCAGCCTGCTCCGCAAGGAAGACCTGGTGCTGGCGAATACGCTCGGCAGTGTCACCTGGTCCGTCATGTTGGCCGGAGGCGCGATCATCGGCGGACTTGTAGCGGCTTCGTTTGGTGCGGCCTTTGCCCTCGTAGTCGATTCCATTACGTTCCTGATCTCGGCCATGCTCATCGTCGGAATTACAGTTCGCCCGGATCATGTTCGCGTACTTCACCAGGATACCCCCGCCCCTGCCAGCACCGAACGCGGCTTCCGGGATGGCCTGCGTTACCTGCGCCAGCGCCCCGGACTCGCGGCAACACTGCTGGTCAAGCTGGGGCAAAGCCTGGGCAACGTGGATGCCCTGATGATTATTTACGCTACCGAACTGTTTGTTGTCGGCGAAGACGGCATCATCTCACTCAGCCTGATGTACGCTGCCTTTGGGTTGGGCGCGGTGATCGGCCCGTTAGTACTTAACCGCTTCAACGATGGCAGCGTGCGTGTCATGCGCCGCTTGATTATCATCGGTTACGCCTGGATTACGCTGGCTTGGCTGGTGTTCGGCGGGGCGAGTAGCCTGGCACTGGTGTCACTGGCGCTCGTGATGCGGGCTATGGGCGGCTCGGTCAACTGGACATACAGTTCGGTCATCATCCAGAAAAGCGTGGCGGATGAATACCTGGGGCGCATGTTCTCACTCGATATGATCGGCTTCCAGCTTGCCAGCGCCGCCAGCATCCTCATCACCGGCCAGTTGGTAGATTCGCTGGGGATAGAAAATGTCCGGTTCATCGTCCTGGGGATGGGCGCGCTCAGCCTCGTGCCGCTCGTCCTGTGGGGTTGGGTCGTCCGCTACATGGAGAAACGCCGTCCGGCAGTGGCAGCGGCAGGGGATTAACCTATGTTCACCCGCGTCCTGCGTCGCCTGTTCCCTGCACCCACCCCGCCCACGCTTCCCAGTCTGGAAGCCTACCAGCGGTGGGCAGCAGCCTACCCACCCCATGCCCATAATGCCCTCATGCAGGCTGAACAAGCTGCAATGGAGCAGTTACTATTACCTCTGGCGGGGAAAGTTGTCCTGGATTTAGCCTGTGGGACAGGGCGTCACGGTCTGTTGGCACGCGACGCCGGGGCGCAAACGGTCATTGGGGTGGATAACAGCGCTGCTATGCTGCGGCAGAATCCGCTGTTACTTATCGCGCTGGCGACCACCGAAGCTATTCCGTTAAGTGGAGAATCGGTGGATGTTGTACTGTGCGGGTTGGCTCTGGGGCATCTCCCCCAATTGAAACCGTCACTTGTGGAAATCAGCCGGGTGTTGAAGCCGGGCGGTTATGCCCTCATCAGCGACTTTCATCCCTTCATTTTTCTAAATGGACAGCGCCGCACTTTCACCGCGCCAGACGGCATGACCTTCGCCGTAGAGCATTATGCCCATCTGTATGCTGACTATCACGCCGGGGCACAGGCCGCCGATCTATCGGTGGAACAGGTCTTAGAACCACGCCTCGGTGAGGACAAAACAGTGCGCTTCGCTGGAGAAACTGTACCTGGTACGCCTGTAGTTATCACCTACCGACTGCGGAAACGATGAACTACTCCCGATAAACTATGTATTCTGATTGTTCCCACCGGGGCGCAGCAGCATGTATGCCCCCACGCCACCGGCCATCAACGCCGGGGGAACACAAAATGCGATAATCAAACGGGCAATCGCGTCCAGGTCGGTTTGACTCAACAGTACCCATAACACCACAAACAACACAATCCCAATAATACCCATACCAGTCGCAATAATCGTTGCCCTGGATAGGTTTTTGCTGTTCAGCGGCTGGGGTGATTCGCTCATACTTTCTTGCCTCCGTGTAAATCACATTATACGTGGGACTTTTAAAACACAATAGCCCGGATCATGCCGGGCAGGAAAGGCTCAATTAAGGGAGATTGGGGAGTTAGTTGGCCGCCGCATTAGAAGCTGCGGCATCACGCTTAAAATAGTCTATGATGCGCTCAACATTCCGTTGTTCTATCGTTTTTTCCGGCTTGGGTTCAATCTTAATCACTTCCATATCGGCGGCACCCGGTTGTACCGGCAGTCGCAGATGATCCGGGATTGGGATATAGGCCGGACGGGTCGCTATCTTCTCTTGCCGCATCCTCTCCAGTGTCGCTTCAGCCGGACGGTGATTACCGTTGCTATAACCGGGAAGAGCCGCCAGGGCGCGATCCTGCTGAAGGTGGCGATGATGCCGAAGAACAGACATAACCGCAATCAAGCCGGTAAGGCTCGCCAAAAGTAAAGCAATGATCCCTACGACCAGGACGATTTCCGTTTCGGCCAGAACAACCATGTAAACCCCGCGTCTGTGAAGTGAGCATAGCCTTTCATCACTATTGTAAAGAGGCCAGGAGCGGGTAACAATTATTGCACCGTCATAATCCGGTTTCACTTTAGTTTATTTACGAGTTTTTGTTTTGATGTTGCGCCATCCGCATAGGAAAATACGCCTGCCCGGCATCTAACACACCACGCTGAAACCGCCTCCGCTTCCCTTGTTTTCTAACGGCTCACTTATACGGGTGTGCTATAATGACCTGTCTGTGTGGGAAAGTCATCTGGCTTCTGTCAGAAATTGAGGGGCAACATGCTAAGGAATATTGTCAAAAAAGTAGTGGGCGATCCTGTTGAACGCGCATTATCCCGCTACCGCGAAGTCGTCGAACGCATCAACATCCTTGAACCGGAACTTCAAAAACTGAGTGACGCTGAACTGCGGGCGAAAACCGATGCGTTCAAAAAGCAGTTGGCTGATGGCGTGGAAATTGACACCCTGCTGGTGGAAGCCTTCGCTACCGTGCGCGAAGCATCGGTACGCACCATCAAACTGCGCCACTATGATGTTCAGATGATCGGTGGTATGGTGCTGCATGAAGGCCGCATCGCTGAAATGAAAACGGGTGAAGGGAAAACCCTGGTTGCGACCCTCTCGCTGTACCTGAACGCTTTGCGCGGCAAAGGCGCACACCTGATTACCCCCAACGATTATTTGAGCAAAGTCGGTGTCCAGACAATGGGACCGGTTTACCACATGCTTGGCCTAAGTGTAGGTGTGATCCAGAGCAAGGGAGACAGCCCCGACCCGAATGCCGGGTCTTTTATTTTCGACCTCGATTACAACTCATCCGACGCCCGCTATCAGAACCTGCGCCCGGTTACGCGGCGGGATTGCTACCATGCCGACATCACCTACGGCACAAACCATGAGTTCGGTTTCGACTACCTGCGCGACAACATGGTCTACGACACCCAGCAGCTTGTCCAGCGCGACCTCAACTATGCCATCGTGGACGAGGTAGACAACATTCTCATTGACGAAGCCCGCACGCCGTTGATTATCTCCGGCCCGGCGGATGAGCCTTCGGATTACTATAAGACCTTTGCCCAACTGGTGAAGCACCTCAAACGCAGCAGTGACGACAGCGTAGAAGATGAAGAGCCGGATGGCGATTACGTGGTGGATGAAAAAGACCGAATCGCCTTTCTCACTGAACAGGGTGTTGAGAAAATCGAGCGGAAGTTGGGCGTTGACCAGTTATACCACCCCTCAAACGCCGAGATGATCCCCTACCTGGATAACTCCCTGCGAGCGCACGCGCTCTACCGCAACGACAAAGAATATATCATCGAAAAAGGCCAGGTGATTATCGTTGATGAGTTCACCGGGCGGTTGATGTATGGTCGCCGCTTCTCCGAAGGGCTGCACCAGGCAATTGAAGCCAAAGAAGGTGTCCAGGTGCGCCGCGAAAACCTGACGATGGCGACCATCACCTATCAGAACTTCTTCCGCATGTACGACAAACTGGCCGGCATGACAGGTACGGCGCTCACCGAAGCCGAGGAATTCGAGAAAATCTACGATCTTGAAGTCGTCGCCATCCCGACAAATTTACCGGTCATTCGCCTGGATCACGACGATCTGATTTTCATGACCGAGGCCGCCAAATTCCGCGCCGTCACTAATGAGATTAAAATGCGCCAAGAGAACGGGCAGCCCATACTGGTCGGTACAGTGGCGGTTGAAACCTCGGAACGGCTGAGCAACGCGCTCAACCGGGCTGGAATCAGCCACCAGGTCTTGAATGCCAAGCAGCACGAAAAAGAAGCCACCATTATCGCCCAGGCCGGGCGTCCTGGCGCTGTGACGATCGCCACCAACATGGCTGGACGTGGGGTGGATATCCTGCTGGGGGGCAATCCTGATGGTCTGGCGCGGGAGAATCTGCGTAAACAGGGTATCGAAATCACCGAGGCCACCGATGACCAGTGGGAGTCGGCCTTTACCGCTGCCCTGGCCGAGTGCGCTAACAACCGCCAGGTCGTCCTGGGCGCTGGCGGCCTGTTTGTCCTGGGTACCGAACGGCACGACGCCCGGCGCATTGACAACCAGCTTCGTGGTCGTTCGGGACGCCAGGGCGATCCCGGCGAATCACGCTTTTTCCTGAGTGTGGAAGATGATCTCATCCGCCGCTTTGGTGGCGAACGGGTCAAGGGCATTATGTCCTGGGCCAACATTCCGGAAGACGAACCCATTGAACACTCGATTATGACCAAAACCGTTGCACAGGCGCAGGTTCGCGTTGAAGGTCACAACTTCGACATCCGTAAACGGGTGCTGGAATATGACGACGTTGTGAACAAGCAGCGCGAGGTCATCTATGCTCAGCGGCGGGATTTCCTGCAAAAACCCAATCTCCGTGCTGAGTACATCAAGATTCTTGAAGATGGCGTTGTCAATACCCTGGACATATTCACCGGGGACAACGGACACGTTGATGAAGACGAGTTGGAAACACTCTACCGCGAACTGCTGAAAATATTCCCCGTCCCGGAACACATCACACCAGATACGATGGCCGGTCAAGGCCTGGATGAACTCGAATCCCTGTTGACCAGTTCAGTTCGGGCAGCGTATGACCAGAAAACCGAGGAACTGGGCGCGGAGATGATGGATCGTTTAGAGCGATTCATGATGCTGCGTGTGATTGACCAGCACTGGCAGCGCCACCTGACCGACCTGGACATCCTGCGTGAAGGTATCGGCCTGATGTCCATCGCCCAGCGTGACCCGCTGGTGGAATATAAACGGGCAGCGTTCAATATGTGGCAGGAAATGCAGGGGGAAATTCGGGCGCAGGCCGCCTACCAGTTGCTCACAGCACAGGTCAATGTACGCCAGCCAATGCCGGTACGCCAACGCCCGCTTCAAATGCTTCATGGTGGTGCGGCGGAGAAAAAACCCGAACCGGTGCGTGTCGAGAATAAGCCCGGACGGAACGACCCGTGCTGGTGTGGCAGTGGTAAAAAATACAAACACTGCCATCTTAAACAGGACAAAACCGGGTAACCCATTTGTGCACCCTAAATCAAATGGCAGGAATCCGACCATCATAGATAATCGCTGCGGTATAATCAGAATGAGTAAGGTTCGTCGTTGCACCCTACCTGCACATGGTTCAGGCCTGGGGCGTAATTGGTAAGGAATGTTATCGCCATGACCCAAACGGATTTAGCCTCACGCTTTATGGATGATATTGATCCGGCGCTGCTCGGATTCCTGCGGGATAAAGTCAATTCCTTTGTCAAGTGGGACCTGGTACGCTTTTTCCACGATAATCCCCATGCTGCCGATACCGCCGATAACATTGCCCGGTACACGGGGCGGGATGTTCGTACCATCACCGATGAACTGGATGGCCTGGTCACAACCGGGGTGCTGGAAGAAAACGAGATTTCCGGTTTGCAGATTTACACGATGGTCAGCGACCCGGCGATGCAGCAATTGATTGACCAGTTTGTCCATGCCTGCGATGACCGTAATTTCCGCGTCAAAGCTATTTATCATGTAATTCGTGGGATGCGTTGACCATAACGCGGGGGCATTCTCCTGTTATCGCTTTCTCTCAGCCAATTCCTGACGTTGTACCTGTGGTTCCCACTGGCGCTGCTCCTGTTCTTTTTGCTCCTCATCGCCCGCTTCTACCAGCGGTCTTCGGGCGAGCGCACCTACTACCAGTTGTATATCGCCCCGATTGTTTTGTTCGGGGGTGGCGTAGCCCGCTATACCAGTATTAACTATCTGGCTGGTGATACCCTGGGCGATCTGCTGTTGGCCGTTTCTGGCATCATGCTCATCGCTCTGTGTATCTTCCTCTACCGCATCATGACTCGTAACCGGAAAACACAGTAAGAGGTCGGTCTGCGTATGGATTGGATGGGGCTTTTGGGTTTACTGGGGAGCATTGCGATTGCCACCGCCTTGCTGGTGTTAGGTCAGTTAAGCAAACGATTGGGCAGTGTCACCCGCACACCGCCCTATTATGTCTGGTTCTACGTTGCCGCCGGTTTGATGCTGGTTAGCATCCTGGCGCGGTTGGTACATCTGGGGCAAGGCCCAGAGGTCGCGGCGGCACTGGTTGAAGATGAAATTTCGGTGCTGCTATATGCTGGCCTGCCCGCTATTGCCATCACATTGGGGGTGGTAGTTGCCTGGCGTTATTGGAGCTGGTTGTTAGCTGAACGTAATTGAATACAATTAAACGTAAAGTTCAGTATGTCTCAAGCCTCTGGAAACACACCTGGCCTGATAATAGGATAGGACTTTCGTCTGGGAGGAATTCCGTTGAAATACAGCGTTGCTGCTTGCTGATCCCGGAAACAAGAGACTGGCTGTGTTCAGTAACAAGGATGTATCGTTGAAGGACAACCAACTCTACCAAACTTTTCGCGACCTCCCCAAAATTGACTTGCATCGCCACCTGGAAGGTTCGGTTCGCCTGGAAACCCTGATTGAAATCGCGGGTGACTCCGGTATTGAGATGCCGGAATATGACGCCGAAACTCTCCGCCCCTTTGTGCAGATGATGCCGGGCGAGACCCGCAATATGCAGCATTTCCTGGGCAAATTTCAGACACTGCGCCAGTTCTACCGTTCGCCGGACGTCATTCACCGGGTCGCGCGGGAAGCGGTTGAAGACGCCGCCGACGACAGGATCAAATACCTGGAACTGCGCTTCACCCCGGCGGCCCTCTCCAACATCATCAACTGCTCCTATGATGAGGTCGTAGCCTGGGTGTGTGAAGCCGTGGACGAAGCCGCCCAGGCTAATGATATCACGGTGCGCCTGATCCTTTCGATGAACCGCAACGAAAGTGTCGAAAAAGGCGAACAGGTCTTAGCCGCCGCTCTCAAATGCCAGCAAAAAGGTGTTGTCGCCGTTGACCTGGCCGGCAACGAAGCCAACTTCCCTTCCAGCCCGTTCTCGGATATTTTCAGACGTGCTAAAGCAGCCGGGTTAGGCGTCACAATTCATGCCGGCGAATGGGGCGATAGCGCCAATATCCGCGAGGCAGTGGATGATCTCGGCGCGGCTCGTATCGGGCATGGTGTTCGGGCGATAGAAAACGGGGAACTGGTCAAAATGCTGGCTGATCGAGGCATTGTCCTGGAAATCTGCCCCACCAGCAACTACCAGAGCGGCGTAGTCGATTCGTGGGCGGCCCACCCCCTCGCGGACCTGTGGCGGCAGCGAGTCCTGACGACCATCAACACCGACGACCCGCTGGTGAGCGGCATTACCCTCACGGACGAAATGGTACGGGCGGTATCCCATCTCTCACTCACGATAGACGACATTAAGCAGCACACCCTGACCGCAGCCCAGGCCGCCTTTTTGCCTGACTCGGAACGCAGCGCGCTGGTCAACAAGTTTGCAGTCTGGTTGGGTCTGAATCACGACAACGCCGAAATACCGCCTGCTTCTTGAGAGAAAGACACGGCTGACCCGGCCAATAATGAAAGTAGACTCATGCTCCAGATTGGCGACTTTCGCATCCATCTTATCAACGACGCCAACATCAAAGTAGACCCCGGCGGGGCGTTCGGTCTGGTTCCCCGCCCCCTGTGGTCAAAGCTCCTGCCCCCCGACGAAGACCAGATGGTACCGATGAACGCCGTCTGCCTCCTGGTACAGACTGCTGGGCAGAACATCGTGGTGGATACCGGGCATGGTGAGAAGCTGACCGATAAGCAGAAGGCCTTCCAGCACATGGAGCGCCCCGGCGGGACGCTTCTGGACGGCCTCGCACGCCTTGACCTCGCGCCACAGGACATCCATCTCGTGATAGATACCCACCTGCACGGTGACCATGCCGGCGGCAACACCCGCTACGACACAGATGGCAATATCGCCGCAACCTTCCCTAACGCCGAATACGTGGTACAGCGCCGCGAATACCAGGACGCCATGCAGCCCAACGAACGCACCCGGGCCACCTACATCCAGGATAACTATCACCCCCTGATAGAATCCGGGCAGATGCGCCTGCTCGACGGTGACACTGAACTCCTACCCGGTATTCACGGTGTCGTCACCCCCGGTCACACGCCCGGTCACATGGCGGTACGCTTCGAGAGCGGCGGCCAGCACGCTCTGTTCATCTGCGACCTGGCGAGCTACGCCATCCATTTCGAGCGCCTGGGCTGGATGACCGCCTACGATGTTGAGCCGCTCGTCACACTCGAAACCAAGCGCCGCTGGCAGCAATGGGCGCTGGAAACGAACGCCCTGCTCATCTTCCCGCACGACACGCAGCGCCCCGCCGGTCACCTCATCCAGGACGAAAAAGGCCGTCTCTCCGTCGTCCCGATAGACGAACCATTTGTGTAGGTAGCTGCTCTCAAAACAACCACGCCCCTGTTTTGCAGGGACGCGCTTGAATATCCACGATACTGCCACAACTTATCCCTGTTTCGAGAGTTCTACGCCGGGGCGTAATTCCAGCTCATAAGCGTTGTAGACCATATCCACTTTCATGCCGGCATTTTCATACAAGCGGTTTGCCCCGGTCAGACTGCTGCCATCTACACTGAGTCCCACTCGCGGCTTGCCCATTTCCCGCGCTTTTTGGAAGGCCAGATACAGAAGCTGGGTAGCCAGCCCGCGCCTGCGATACGCCGGCATTGTCCCCAGGGTTTGCACAAACAACTTATCCGGGTCATCGTCTGATCTGTTCGCCATGATAATGATCGCCGCGTCGGTATCGCCCTCTTTGACCAGGATAAAGTTCTCTGGCGGGAAGTTACCACCGGCGATAATATGTTCCCAACGGTCAACCGCTGCTTGCAGTGGTTCATCCACCGCGCCGCGATGATCCTTGAACGTTTCATGGTAGATTCGCACGAAATCTTCCAGAACCGGGTGTTCCGCCATTGTCAGCAGACGGAATCTTTCCGGGAACTGCGGTTGTGGAATACCATCATGCAGTTCAATACTCATCAGGTAAGACTGTCGGGTACACCGGAAACCGTTGTTATCCAGGAGCCGCTGCCCATCGCCCAGGTTGCTGAACGCGCCCAGTACCACCCGCGCATGATCTGGCACGAGCGGGAAGAAACATGCTGCGTGCTGGATGCCCCACTGGGTAAGGGTCGTACCAACACCCTGGTTGCGATGATCGGGATGGACGTAAACGTACAGGACAGGCCGGATGGGTGGGGTGCGCCATGCCCGCAGTTCAGCATAAGCCACCATTTGCCCATCTTCGGCAAAGACATTCATCGTATGCTGCGCGAGATCAAAACCGGGAAAATCCCACTCGGCGGCAACCTCCGCTCTGGTCATACCGAAATTGCCGTAGCTCTCCATGTGTTGAGCGCGAAACAGCGCGTAAAAACCGTCAAGATCGTCCGGCGTAACCGAGCGGTACGTATATACAGGGGGCACGACTACTCTCTCTCACTGTGAACCGTCATGACCCCTCAATATTACGTAATGAGCGCTACTGATGTCAATAGGCTTCCGCTACACAACCGACCCCCTTTGAAGGGGCTTATTCAAATCCCTTAGCTGGGAGATCCCATCTGGCGGTCAGCGGCCAAAAATGAACAAATGTTTGAACAAAGATTCACCATCTCCACGCGATTTTGTGCTATTCTGAATCTGTAACGTCCGGAATCAACAAATACTTCCCACTCAACACTTTGAACTTTTTCCGCCCTTCCTCATGCCTCAACCCTCACGACTCAGCACTTTCAACTTACTACTCGGCACTTTTGCAGCAACCTCGCGCATTTTGCAGCAAAGCCACACCATCACTTACGGGAAGATTGCAGCAATCGCTGCAATTGCAGCAACATCTGTTTTGCTGCAAACTTCGCCCTTCAGGGCTTTCTGCTCGGCACTTTGAATTTTCAACTGTTTTGCTCCGCGAACTCCGCCAGCCAGTACCGTTCCTCTTCCGTCAGGTCGGCCTTCATCAGCAAATCCGGGCGGTTTTCCCACGTCCGGCGCAGCCCCTCTTTCCTCCGCCAGCGCAGGATCTCGGCATGGTCGCCATCCTGTAATACCTGTGGAACGGTCAGCCCCCGGAATTCGACTGGCCGTGTGTAGTGTGGCCCTTCCAGGATACCGTCCGCGTGGCTCTCGATATCCGCCCCGCCCGGCGCACCCAGCACCCCCGGAATATGGCGGATCACGGCGTCAATCACCACCATCGCCGGGAGTTCACCCCCGGTCAGCACGTAATCCCCGATACTGATTTCGTCCGTCACTACCAACTGGCGGGCGCGGTCATCAATCCCTTCGTAACGCCCGCACAGAATCACGATATGCTCGTGCCCGGCCAGGTCTTTGGCGATCTGGTGGGAGAACACACGCCCCTGCGGACTCATCAACAGCACTGGTGTGCCCGGTTGCGACTCCGCCAGGGCGGACTCTACCGCGCTCACCACCGGCCCTACCTGCATCAGCATCCCCCCACCCCCGCCATAGGGTGTATCGTCTACTGTGCGGTGCTTGTCGGTAGAATGCTCCCGGATGTCATGCAGTCGCAAGTCCAGCAGGCCGCGATCCCGCGCCTTCCACAGCATACTTTCCGTCATCGGCCCCTCGAACATGGCCGGGAACAGTGTCAACACATCAATCCGCATCGTTCATCCCCCTGGAAGTTCCGCCGGACGCGGTTCGTCTGGGAACCAGGCATAGTTATCCTCCGCCAGAAGTTCAATCACCTGCCGGTCAGGAAAACGCGCCAGGATTTGCTCGCGCACCCCCGGCTGCGTGTTATCCAGCGCCACCACAATTTCGCTGTCCAGGTACGGACTCGTGACGGTCATCAGCGCCCCATACGCCCGCCAGCGCACATTATTCCCTGTCACCAGCGCCAGAATCGGGCGGTCATCCACCCGCCGGACCTCTACCGCCTCGATCAGCTCCGGGCTAATCTGGTTAAAACGATACAGCGCCATGATGCGGGGTGTGCTGTAAACGTACAGGCTGTAGACCAGCACAACCCCCAGTCCCAAGTACACCGGCCAGCGTTTCCAGTGCCGGGCCAGCCATGCCAGTGGGACAGCGCTCAACAGGGCGGCGGCGACCAACCCCTCGTAATAATAGCGCGTGCCGTAGCGCTGTGAGCCAATCCAGTAGGCCATATGCACCACGACCAGACTCACCATGACGCCCAGCAAGAGCCACACCCAGCGCCGTTTCCGCCCAATCCACAGGCCAAACGGCAGGAGAACCCAGCTTACCCCTACTACCGGCCAGTAGTCGCTGTTCTCACGCAGATGATCCTGAAGTTCCGGCGTAATCGTCCCCAACTGCCATCCGAACATATCCGCCGCCGTGAGCGATAAATCCCACCGCGCCTGCCGGATACCCTTTTCCAATGTATGCCCGTGCCTGCCGAAGCCCTCGCCAAAGCCGACCTTGTCATACGACCAGACGAAGACGTACAGATTCTGCGTCGCATCCCCGGTAGCGGCTAGGTTATACAGCGGAATGACCGCTCCCACCAGCAGAGTTACTGTTGCCAAAACAAATAATGCTCTGATGCGCCTATGCTCACTGTTATCTGTAGGGGCATGAGGTATCATGCCCGAAACCTTCCCAGAATTCTGCGCAAAAATAAGGGGCATCATCCCCCATCGCCCTATCCGCACCGCGCTCCACAGAACAAACGGCAGGGCGACTCCTACTGCCGTCAGCGGGCGGTTGATGAGATTCATGCCCAGCGCGACCCCGGCGATCACCCCCCACCGGAGCGGGTGTCTACGGTGTTCCAACTGCCGGTACGCCCACAAGAACAGCACCACCCAGAACAGTGCAGCCGTGTGTCCCATCAGTGTCCCATTGAGGAGCAATGCCATCGGAGAAAAAGCGGTCAGGGCAGCCGCCAGCACGCCGGTATCCCGGTTGAATACATCACTGCCCAGCCGGTACACCAGTGCGACAGTGAGAGCGGCCAGCCAGGCGTTCACGACCCAGGGTTGCCCCATGCGTACCCCGCCCGCCAGAGTCCCCGGCCAACCGAGCGAATACTTGCCAAAACGCAGCCCTCCCCGGTCAACGATGAACGGCTGCCAGTAGGCACGGCGCGGCTCTGGACTGGGGATGATGCTGTGACCACCCGCCAGCAGTTTCGCCTGGTAAAGATACGCCACTTCATCTTCCAGGTGGGGCAGGCGCTCGAACACCGTCCGGCTGATGAGGGCGCTCATAAAAAAGCTGAACCCCGCGAGAAGAAGCACGATGATATAGGAAAAGGTGAGATTGGTTCGTTTCATGGGGGCGATTATAGTAGGAAGCGTGTGGAATCCAAAGAGCGGTTCATACCCCCAGAACGCACCAATACAGGATTACATCCCGTAACGATAGGCGATTTGTTCCCGCTTGAGACACCGCACCATATCGCCGGAGGAAATTTCTCGCGCTCCCAACTGTAACGCCAACACCCGCTTTTCCGGCGTCAGGTCGTAATGAGGCACCAGCCGGTGATCCTGAAACCAGCCCCGCCGCAGCCCCAACCGCTCCGCAAATCGGTGGAGTTCGCTTATATCGCCGTCACATGCCATGTGACACCAGTGATTCCCCATGTGGCGAATACCAGGCTTAATTGCGTTATTGGGGAAATATGTGAGTTCGTCAATATAGATCGTCATAGGTTCAAAGGGAGAATATCAATATCGGTTAAAATTCACATGATAATCATGCCCGACGCGCCTTTCATCAAACTTACTAAGGGATATGGCGACGGGTATCCCATCTTCAACCTAAAACTATTTCTCATTCCGGCACGTATAAGATAATAAACCAGTCTGGAGCGTGTATGATGGCTCACGATTACAATAGTTTTTTAGACTATCAGGCAGCCCGACGCAGAATTACGGCAAAATTCAGTCAATCACGCGGACTCTGGATTCACATTATCGTGTTTCTAGCCACGATGAGCGCAATCTGGGGATATGGTACAGGGAATAGATTATGGCTGTATCCTGAGAATTTTATCTGGCCGACTTTGTTAGGGGCATTATGGAGTCTGCTTCTGGTCGGGCATGGCGTTCTCAGTTATCTGCGCTCCCCAGCCCGTGTCAACCGCCGTGAAGAGGCTGTTGAAGACGAAATGCGCCAGTTCATCCAGCAGAACCCCGATTATACGACCACGCATCAGGATGAACTTTTCGCCCTCCACCGGCAAATTGACGCAAACCTACAGCGCCAGGCCTTCTGGTTCCTGCCACTCACTCTGTTTACTTTGGTGAACGCCGTATTCTGGTTAGCCACTCTGCTCAATATGGGCACTTCCTTTGCCTTTCAACTCACCGCACCGCTGGCGGTGTTCGTCATTGGCGGTATCGGGCTGTATACCGCCTGGCGTGAGCGCCGTACCAGCGGTCAGGACGATTGGATTGCCCGCCTTCCGCTCCCGCATATCGGCCTCTACCTGTTTGGGAATCTTTTCCTGGGACTGCTGGCAATTTTCCGGGCGATCAACATGCAGGATCATCAGGCCATCTGGGGCTGGTGGTCGGTGATTCTGATCGCTCACATCATCTATGCGATCATCCTGCATCCTCTAACTCAAGCCATCAAAACCAAACGACAGACAGCGGACAGCCTGTTGTCCGAAGCGCCTCAAACCGATAAAGCCAAGCGTCACTTAGCACTTGCCGACGATGGCGAACTGGTCGAAATACCCGACGAAGACCCGAGAGAATCTTTGCTCAAATTATAATCACCCCGGTGAGCATGGTTCGGCGTTATAATAGGCAGCGTTGTCTTCGACTTCCTCACAGGAGATGCGCTTATGGCTTTCTTCGATATGCCCTTGGAACAATTACAGAGTTACCGCCCTGCACGGGTAGAACCCGCCGATTTTGACGCCTTCTGGGCACGTACCCTGGCGGAAACGCGCCAGCATCCGCTTGACGCCCAATTCAAGCGTGTGGATTACGGCCTCAGACTGGTCGAAACCTACGACGTAACTTTCGCTGGTTACGGTGGGCAGCCGGTCAAAGGCTGGTTCATCCTGCCTGCCGGAGCGGAAACACCGCTCCCCTGTGTGGTGCAGTATATCGGGTATGGTGGCGGGCGGGGCTTCCCTACCGAATGGTTACTGTGGCCGAATGCCGGGTACGCAACTCTCGTGATGGACACACGCGGGCAGGGAAGCGGTTGGATGCCAGGCGATACTCCCGATCTGCCGGATGGTGCAAACCCGCATGTTCCCGGCTTTATGACTCAGGGCATCCTGAACCCAGAGACGTATTACTACCGTCGCGTGTTTACCGATGGTGTCCGCGCGGTCGAAACTGCTCGCACCCAGTCGCAGATAGACCCCAGCCGTATCGCCCTCACCGGAGGCAGCCAGGGAGGGGGTATCACTATCGCCGTCAGCGCCCTTGTGCCGGATGTCGTCGCCAGTCTGCCGGACGTGCCGTTCCTATACCACTATCGCCGGGCGGCAGAACTGGTGGATACTGCCCCGTACAACGAACTTGTCCGTTACCTCAAAACCCACCGCGACAAAGCTGAAACGGTGTGGCAAACCCTGTCTTATTTTGATGGCGTGAACTTTGCTCCTCGGATTCAGGCGCATTCACTGTTTTCGACAGGGCTGATGGACATGATCTGCCCGCCATCCACCGTCTTCGCGGCCTATAACTATGTGGACGCCCCAAAAGATATCAAAGTATACCCCTACAATGAGCATGAAGGCGGCGCGTTGTATCATACACTGGAGAAAGTCAGGTTTTTGCGGGAGATGTGGGGGTAAGCTGCCGCTTAAGCCACATGCCCCACAGCAGCGGACGCGAGAGCAGCCACAACAGCGCCCATTGTGCCAGACCGTGATGCTGGCGCGTATAAACCAGCATATCGCGAAAATACACACGAGTCGCCAGCCAGGTCTGGGTGGCGGCTTTCTCTTTGTGGACGATGTAATGACTCGCCAGAAAACGAAATTTCGCCCCAGCAAACCGCCGCGCAAGGTCGTCTTCAGGGAAGTACAGCCGCAGGCGTGGGTTCAGCTGCCAGCCGCCGCGCCGCATCATGAGGCACGACCCTGGCAGTACCGCGACATCTTCGTCTGTGTAACGTCCCCAACTATCATACCAGTGGTCTGCCGCCAGTTCCGTGCGCCAGCCAGGGAACAGCCAGCCCAAAGGCGTGTGTTGAAGCAGTAAATAAGTGTAGGTAGGAATCCGGGAGCATGTCCGTTGGATGTTGCCATTCGGGTAGCGCATCTGCATCGTGACACCCTGGTAATCCGGGCGGTTTTCCAGGAAATTCACCAGCGCCGCCAGCACCCCCGGCTGCGGGGCAGTATCCGGGTTAAGCAGCAGGATATAGTCGCCCTCGGCCTCGGCAATCCCCAGGTTATTACCTCCACAAAACCAGGTGTTCCGTGTCTGTGCCAGCAACCGCACCTGGGGGAACTCACGCCTCATCATAGTGGCGCTGCCATCGGACGAGGCGTTATCTACAACGATAATTTCCGGTTGGATGGGGTCGTGTACCAGTGCGGTCAGGCAGGCATGTAGATCATCACAGGTATTGTAATTGACAATGACGACAGACAGGCGTGGCGTCATGTGGATTTCCGCCCGATGACGAGTGTGCTGAAGTTAAATGCCCAGGGAAGAACAACTCTAAATATACTCCCCAGCACATTCGCTAGCGTGCTGGTTTGGTAATAACCCGTGCCCTGGAACGGCCCGCCCAGCCCCCATAGTGAAAAAGCATGGCTGGTTGGTATGGCCTTCTCAACAGTGAATCCAGCGTCCGTCACCGCTTTACACAGGATATCGCGAGTGTAGGTGCTTTCGTAGAAGTCCTCGTCGTTGAGTGTACTGCCCCGCCCACGTCGCCGCCATGCGATGAGCCGCTGGATAATGTTGGGATAGGGAATCGTCAGCACCAGCGTCCCGCCCGGCTTCACCACACGGTAGGCTTCTTCCAGCGCCGGCACCATACCATGCTCGAAGTGTTCCAGCACACCAAATGAAAGGTATGCCCCTACCGAGTTCGAGGCATACGGCAGCGCATGAACATCGCCCACTGCCAGCGCCAATGTGGGGTCATAGTGGCGCGAGGTGTGCAGAGCATTTTCGGCATAGTCCAGCCCGGTCACGGTATAGCCCATCTCGCGCAAGGTGATAATCACCGCGCTCAGGCCGCTGCCCGCCTCCAGAACAATGTCATCTTTCAAGAGATATGGGGTGTACTCGTGGATCGTCGCCATTGAGCGGGGATAGCGCACCGCCTGGAGTTCAACATCCATTGAGGCACTATCCCAGATAGTTTCCCAGGCTTTGCGTGTACTGTCATAGCGCGGCGAGTCAGAAGGAGATCGGGTCATGAATGAATCTCGTCTCGTGGTCAGATAGTTTCGGTGGTCAGCGATCAGCTTTTAGCTTCTAGCCTCTTTTTACTCGGCATTTTCAACTTTTAACTCTCTAATAGCGTCTCAATCTGTGCGATGCGCTGATCGTAAGTATGATGGGCATATACGTGCGCCTGCGCTCGTTGGATAATCGCCTGCCGTTCGGCCTCGTGTGCCAGGTAGTAGGCGACTTTCGCTTGCAGGTCGTCCAGGTCGCGGTAGGTGACGATGGTTTCGCCCTCGGTGAACCATTCCCGTGTGCCGGGCAGGTCGTCGGCAATCTGGAACACCCCGCTCCCCGCTGCCTCGAACAAACGCATGTTACCGCCATAGCGCATGAAATCGCCGTGCACGTTTACTGTCAACTTCGCCGCCGAAAGTATCCTCAGCATGTCCGCCCCCAGCGCCGCCCCGCGCACGAACCGTCGCAGTCCCGCCGGGACATCATGTACACTCCAGATACCCAGATCAAAATCCGCCAGGGCCTCCAGCGCGGCTACCCGGCGGCTGTACAGATGGTCGGGAATCAGCGTCCCGACGAAAGCCACATCACAGACATACTTTGCCCGTTCTGCTTCGGTCAACGTGTAGGGATGGTGAAAGTCCGGGTCACAGGCCGAAACCGGCAGACACGCCATCTGCTGTGCGCCGAGTTCCAACCATTGTATGCCGTGATAGTAGTCGTTGACCAGCACGAGATCATACAACCGCGCCGCTGAACGTTCTATTGGACGCGAAAACACAATGGGCGATGTGCCGGTACTATAGAGCAGCTTGCACCCGGTTTCGCGTTTGATGGCCGCCAGCGTCTCCGGCAAAATAACGGTATTATCACCCACCAGCCATAGGACATCCGGCCTGAATGCCCGCGCCTTGTCCAACAGATACCGGTTGCGCAGCCGGTAGTCTGGGTTGAACTGCGGCGGGACACGATGCCCCAATGCCGTCAACACCTTGCCGGGTGTGATACGCGCCGTGTGCCGCTGGGACTGGATTCCGCCGAAGGCTGGCATATTGCGGAAAAAAGCATCTACCGTATGGCCGCGTTTGCGCAGTGCCTTCGCCCAGAAGTGCTGCGCCATACTCGGTGGGAATAGTGGCGGCGTCTCCCCCGGCGGCGTGGCCGCGATGGCCTCTTGCAATTGCTCCGGGTGATGCAAGGACGTGATGATGAGGAAACGGTGTGTCATAATATCCTGGCTCAACAATCTTTCCCCTAGCCTAGCATATCCACCCGCATTGTGCGATACACTCTTCCAGTTGAAATTATCATTATGTTTTCCCTGATGCGGCCTGTTCTCTCCTATTTTTCAGGGGGAATCAAAAACGGGGTGGCACACGAGGCCTACCCCATCAGGTCATGCGATTGCCACTGTTACGCTTCGACCTTCACACCCCGCCAGAAAGCGACGTATCCGGCGATTTCCTTTGCCGCGTCTTTCGGCACCGGATAGTACCAGGCAACGTTTGTATTCTCCTGGCCGTTTACTGTCACCGTGTAATAGCTGGCAAAGCCTTTCCAGGGACAGGTCGTATGCTTGCCGCTCTCTACGAAGTATTCCCGGTTCACCGAATCCGGTGGGAAGTAATGGTTGCCTTCAACGATAATTGTCGCATCGCTCTCCGCTAAAACCACGCCATTCCAGGTTGCTTTCGCCATGCTGTTCTTCTCTCTCGTATGATTAAAACCACGCAACATAGAGAGAGAAATCACCTCGCTTCTTACATGAACATCAGCTTAACGATATCGCTGCTGACCGGCCAGAATCTGCTGTAGGCGAAATAAATCAGTACGCGAAGTCATATCAAGGCTGATGGGCGTCACCGAGACCTGTTTGGCATGTAAGACCGTGTAAACGTCCGAATCCGGTTCGGCTTTCGAGGGGTCTGTTTTGAACTCATAACCGATGCGCCCAGTATCTTGCAGGGTGATACGCTCTGGGCGCGTGGGCCAGTACACCCGGCGGCGGGAAAGACGGGTCATGCGCCAGGGAGTCTCGACAGTCGCCCCCCAGGGTACATCAATCTTTAGCACATCCACATCATCTGGCAAGAGACGATGTTCCAATAAATACTGCCCGAACATGCGTGTGAAATGCGCCGCCGCGCAGAAATCCACCTCATTAGAATAGGTCAGGTGCAAATCCTTGGGCGTTTGCTGAGAGACAGCCAGCGCCGGAATCCCCATACTGGTCGCTTCCAGTGCCGCGCCCACCGTGCCGGAAATCGTCACGCCATTGCCGGTATTTTCTCCGTAATTGATGCCGGAAACCACCAGAGCAGGCAACCGGTCAGCCAATTCAACAATGCCGTGTTGAACAGCCTGGGCCGGTGTGCCATCTACCGCGTACGCCCGGTGGCCGTTGCCCTCAAGTGACGGCATCTCATACGGATAAATACGCCCTTCGCTGTGGATAGGCATACTGCGCCCCATACCAGACTGCTGCTCACGGGGCGCTACCACCAGGATTTCACCCAGGTCGGCAAAGACCTTCGCCGCCGCCCACAGCCCAGGCGATTCAATACCATCATCGTTTGTGAATAGAATCAACGGACGTTCGTTACTCATAGTGTCGTTCTTATCAATGCCTCTTTATCATAATAGCAACGAGCATTGTAGCCTAAAGATGGAGGGCTGTCTATTAACCATTCTGGCGATGCGGGTTAAAGTTCCAGCCAACAGTCTTAACAATCGTCGGTAAAATGGCTTTTATACAAGTCGTCTGAGACCCGAAACGTCATGCCAACACAAAAGGCGACAGTAGTCGCCTCTCTATGTATCAAGTGATTCTGTTTTATCTCAGGTCTTTCGCAGCCACTCTAGACTCGGCACTTTGAACTCAAGACCTCTTATGGCACGTTAAACTGCACCTCATACGGGGCTTGCAAGAAACCACCGCCATGATCCACGATTACCAGACGCATCCGGTAACTGCCCGGTGCCAGCCCCGGCACATACAGGTTTTCAAGCTGCCCGTTAACCACATTTTCGGTGTGGGTGGTGCCAATCGTCACCCAATCCGCAAAGCCACCACCAATGACTTCTACCTTATAGAACTTGCCCTGGTCGGCGGTGAACTGCACCGTGCCCGTGATTGGTGTCTCCCCACTCAGGGTCGCGCCGGACTGAGGTGATGTAATAATCGCGGTAGTAACTACCGGGCCATATCCGCCCCCGCCCCCTTGCAGCAGATCGGGCGTGCAGGCAATCGTCGGCAGGTATGCCAGGCCACTGTTCTGCGCATAACGCTCGGCAGAAGCCGCGTCACTGGCGAAAACCGGCGGCGTGATAAAGAGCAGGTCTTGCGCTCCGGCGGCACTCCCGGCCAGATCAGGCGGCACCTGGCAGTAAATTGGCGCAGGAGGAGCAGTTTCTCCTGGCTGCACGGCGAATTGGATGCTGCTCGCCAGGCCAGGGTCAAGCCGGAAAGCCAGCACCCGGTATACCCCCGGACTCACTTCCGTCAGCACCGGACCGCCCGGCTGACTCACCTGTCGGGATTGGGTCGGGGGATAGTACATATTGCCTTCGCTATCGGGGATACCCGCCGGCGTATCCAGCATCCACTCGTTTAGACGTGAGCAGTCAGTGGCCGGGTCGCGCAGGCGGCGCACATCGCAGATTTGTCGCAGCGACAACCCAGAGGGCGGCACAAGCTGGTCATTCTGCAACTGCCCGTTGATCGCGAACGAAGCTAACAGGCTCTGGTCGTTATAGATACTGGTGATAACTCGATTCCAGATGGGCGCTGCGCCGGTCAAGCCAGAAGAATTCACCATCGGTTCACCGCGGCTGTTACCCACCCAGACACCAACAGTTACGTTACGGGTATAACCCATTGTCCAGTTGTCTTTGACATCGTTAGTCGTGCCCGTTTTGACCGAAGTGAGCAGAGAGCCGGTATTGAGTGCACTGTTGGCACCCATCGCGGTGCTGCGGGCATTGTTGTCGCTCAACATGTCGGAAATGATAAAAGCCACACGCGAGTCAAGCGCCTGGCGGCCAAAGCCGGAGCGGTTGACGGTTTGCTCGGTTTGATTGCCACGCGGGCAACCGTTTTCGTACTGATAGAGGATGGTATCATTATTATCCAACACACAGAGAATGGCCGTCGTCGGCACATAAACGCCCTGATTCGCGAAAACGCTGTAGGCGTTCGCCATTTCGATCAATGAAATTTCGCCGCCCCCCAATGTCAGTGACAGGCCATACTGGCTGGCATCATTCCCCAGGCTTTCTACCCCAAACCGCTGCAAGAGTTCCAGCAAGCGGTCTACCCCTACCCGCCGCAGCGTTTGCACCGCCGGGATGTTGTAGCTGTTCGCCAGTGCCGTGCGCATAGCCATCGGGCCATGGAAACTGCGATCATAATTGACTGGCTCATACATCTGCTGTCCGGGAATGCCGATTTTAGTGGGCGTATCCCAGATGACATCAGCAGGGGTCAGGCCACTTTCCATCGCGGCAGAATAGGTGAAGGGTTTCATGGTGCTGCCCGGCTGCCGCAGCGCAATGGCGACATTTACGCGCCCATCAATCGATTCGTTGTTATAATCCACACTGCCAACCATACCCAGGATTTCCCCGGTAAGTGGCTTCAACACAACCACAGACGCATTACTGACATTATTGGCCGTGAGTTTTGCAACCTGTTCACGCATCGCCTGTTCGGTCAGCGTATTAATACGCAGATCAAGTGTGGTATAGACCTGCCAGCCGCCACCGGTGATTTCTTCCGGGCTGTAACCTAATTCGGTCATCAGTTCTTCAAGCTGATTCTGCGCATACACCGTAAAATGCGGCGCTTGCAGTGAGACTGCGGGGCTTGTGAACGTCAAGCCCTGACGCAGCGCTTCGTTACGTTGCTCGTTGGTAATAAAACGGTGGATGACCATACGATCCAACACTTGTCGCCAACGCGCATATACTGCGTCCTGTACCAGTGGGTCGGGATTCAGTGGATCAAGTTCTGCCGGAGCCTGTGGCAGACCAGCCAACAGGGCCGCCTCACCTAATGCCAGATCGCCCACATCTTTGCCGAAGAACGTTTGGGAAGCGGCCTGCGCTCCATACGCCAGATTGCCATAGTAAATCTCGTTCAGGTATAGTTGCAGGATGTCTTCTTTACTCATACGTTGTGTCAGCGCCAGCGCCAGCACAATTTCCTCGACTTTGCGCTGAATGCTGCGTTCCGCACGGTACTCGAAATCAAAGAGAATGTTACGGACAACCTGCTGCGTGATTGTGCTGCCGCCACTGGAACCTTCGCCGATACCGAAATACTGCGTAATAGCCCGCAGCGTAGCAGCTACATCCACGCCGGGATTCGTGAAAAAGTTATCGTCTTCAATCGCAACTGAAGCGTCAATCAGGAACTGCGGGAAGTCCTGGTATTGGACATTGGTACGCCGCCCTTCGCCAAAAGCTTCATAAAGTTGAATACCATTACGGTCATAGAAGAAAGTGCTCTGGAAAGACCGATAGTTCTCGATTCCTGCCAGTCGTTCGGAAGTCAGCTCTTCGACCCGGTTATACCCCCACAGCGTCAGCCCTGCCGTCACCAATGTTAAGCCGCCACAGAACGTCACAACCAGACCAATGATGACCCACAAACACCCTGGACGCGTCCCCCGCCGCGATTTCTGCCGTCTGTTGCGCCCTGGAAGCCGGGCAGCAGCAACGCCGGGTGACGCTGGGCGTGCGGGAACCGATGCGTTACCGTCAGATTGTGCTGCTCGGGAAGGGCGTTGAAAACGAGCATCATCTACCCGTTGTACGCGCTGAGTCTGCTGCTGGTAGACAGGGTATTCCGGACGCACCACATCATGCCGAGCCGTTCGATCCACTTCACGCGGCATGGTATCAAATCCCAGGAAATCGGGGTTCGGATCAAGCCCGCCTGTGCCCGGAAGAGTCCTTTTTGTATCCACCGGGGGCGCAGATTCTCGCTCCAGCGGAATCGTGGGCTTATCGTGAACATCCTCAGGGATATCCCCCCCCCACTGCTCCGTGCCTGGCAGCAGATCAGCGGTTTCATCGTCGTCTTCTACATAATCTTCGCTCTTCGGTAGGTGAAAAGGCACATCGTCGTCGTCCAGGTCGTTATCGTCCGGCTCATCCGGCAGATTACGCGGGTCGAATTCATCAGACATGAGCAGGCTGCTCCCGTTTTGATCGTTCAATTGGTCTGGTTGTATTGTACAGTAGCCTGCCATTATGCGTCTATGATGCCTGCCTGACGCTCAGGCAACGACTGGGAGGCGGGTGGCAGACGTGCTGACGATTCTATCCCGGAATACAATGTGTAGCGAAGGACATCTTTGGACGTTATTATTGGTGCATGTGCGGCATGGATGTGGAGAGTAAGCTATGGAACTCAACCCGAATCGATTCATGGAAACGGCTGTCATCGCACTGGAAGACATCCGACTACAATCGGCGCTCGAACGGGCTACGGGTAATGCCGATGGACGCCGCCGCCAGATGCTGGCCGAACTGGATGGGCCGGATGCATTGCGACTCCAAGGGCGGGCTGCCCGCCTGCGAGCAATGGCCGATTTGCCCGACCTGCTGGAACAGGTCGAACGCCAGGTCACTGCCAACAATGGGCATGTTCTATGGGCTGTAGATGGCGACGAGGCAAATCGCCATGTTCTGGACATCTGTCAGAAGCACAACCTCAAACGTGGCGTCAAAAGTAAAAGCATGGCAACCGAAGAAATCGGCCTGCTGCCCGTGCTGGAAAAAGCCGGGATTACCATGCTGGAAACCGACCTGGGTGAATATATCGTCCAGTTAAGCGGCAGCCATCCCAGCCATATCATTATGCCGGTCATGCACATGACTAAAGATCAGGTTGGCGATCTCTTCGAGGAAAAGCTGGGAATGCCTCCTACAGACGAGGCAGCGGATATGACGGCCTTTGCCCGCCAGACGCTGCGTGAGGAATTCCTGGCGGCGGATTTCGGCATGAGCGGCGGCAATTTCATCATCGCGGAAACCGGAACACTGGTGATTGTCACTAACGAAGGGAATGGACGGCTCTCTACCGGGATGCCGCCGGTACATATCGCTGTAGTGGGTATCGAGAAGGTCATTCCCACCTGGGAGGACTTCGCCACGCTGATTCAACTCTTGCCGCGCAGCGCCACCGGCCAACGAATGAGCGTCTACACCAATATGATTAATGGCCCGGCGCGGGATGGCGAACCGGACGGCCCTCAGGCGTTCTACCTGATTCTGCTGGATAACGGGCGCAGTGATGTTTATGCCAGCGAGTATACCGAGGCATTGGCCTGCATCCGCTGCGGCGCGTGCCTGAATGCCTGTCCGGTGTACCAGAATATCGGCGGTCATGCTTACGGTTCGGTATACTCCGGCCCGATTGGGGCGGTGCTGACGCCGCTCCTGCAAGGCAAAGAAAATGCCTCACTACTTCCGTTTGCGTCCTCGTTATGCGGAGCCTGTCAGGCCGCCTGCCCGGTGATGATTAATCTGCCGGATATGCTGCTCAAACTGCGGCGTGACTTGCAGGCCGAGCAGGAGCCAATGTGGCGCTTCGGATTGAAGGCGTGGGCGTTCGGGATGCAGCACCCATTGTTGTTCGAGATCGGTGGCAAGGCCGCCAGTGCTGCCACCCGCATGATGGCCGAAACTACTGGGAGCGGCCATCTGGAAACCCTGCCGTATCCGTTAAGCGGTTGGACGGATCACCGTGATTTCCCGCCGTTTGCCGGGCAGCCCTTCCATGACTGGTGGCGGAAGAACCGGAAATCATAAGCCAGCATCGGCAAAATTTGAATTGGACATGATATATCATGCCCCTACTTACAGTTCAATTGCGGAACTTCTATAAATAAAACCTGTGTTCACAAAAATCCTAAGAATAGAAATAATATCTGTTGTTGTTCTGGGTCTTTGGGCTGTCCCATTGAGACTCCCATCCCGCCCAATCCTGCAAACAGGCGATCCTATCCCCATCCAGAATATTGATGACTGTAAAATTGTCTATTCATTAGGCTACACGAGTCTCCATATCATCAATGGAAACGGGGAAAACCAGCATTCTTTGACCGATGAACCAGGTGGGTATCCGGTATGGTCACCTGATGGCAGATATATAGCATTTGTTTCACCAAGAGAATCTCATAGCCTCTATGTGATTGAATCTGATGGCACAAATCTCAGACGGTTGGCCGAAAACCTATTTCCTTATGAGACCCCGGCATGGTCGCCTAATGGAACCCAGATTGCGTTCATTTCGGATACCAAAGCTGATCCACTGAGACAAACTCGGCTCTATGTGGTTGATGTTGATGGGGGAGAACCCCGAAGGTTAGGGGATATTAATGGCTATTATGGCTATCCATCCTGGTCACCTGATGGGACCCAGATTGCATTTGATGTCACGAATCCGAGGAATGCCCAGCAGGCTAAGTTGTTAGTTGGGTCATCGAATTTGGCTCAGTCGGAAGTGCAATCGAATATATATCTCATCACACCTGATGGCGGCACACTTTGGACACTTGTGCAGGATGGGTTTTATCCCCGATGGTCACCTGATGGCGAACATATCGCCTTTGTTTCAAGACGTAACACCCAGGCCGATATTTTTCTTGTGGATGTAAGCAGTGAAAATGAGCATAACTTAACGGAGAGTGCGGGGAATGATTATCGGCCTCGATGGTCACCGGATGGCGAACATATCGCCTTTGTGTCAGATCGGGATGAAAACAAAGAAATTTACATCGTGGATTCAAGTGGCAGCAACCAGCGTAATCTCACGAACCGCGAAGCTGAGGATGATTGGCCTAATTGGTCACCAGACGGAAAATACCTGGTTTTCACATCAGATTCAACAAATCCCATTTTCGACGACCTCTGGGTATTAGACTTGGATAATGCCTATCTATATCCGATTACCCATGAAACCAACCATGAACACCCAATGTGGTCACCAGTGTGTTCTAATACAAATGACGATTTCGATAAAAGCTCGAATTGAAAAGGGTAGGCCAACCTGAGCCTACCCTCCTTTTATCTCCGCGTTTTGCTTTATGCCGACTAGCTCTCGACAATCGTTACCGACACGAGCTTGTCGCCTTGTTCAATGGAGTCCACGACGGTTTGACCGCTGCCCATAACCTTCCCAAATACGGCGTGCTTGCCGTCCAGCCAGGGGGTTTCAACATGAGTGATGAAAAACTGCGACCCATTGGTGTTCGGCCCGGCATTCGCCATACTCAGGACGCCGGGGCCATCATGCTTGAGCTTGAGCGCTGACGGCTCGTCATTCCACTTGTAACCAGGGCCGCCGCGCCCGCTGCCTTCCGGGCAGCCACCCTGTACCATGAACGGCGGCTGCTTGATGACCCGGTGGAAGTTCAACCCATCATAGAAGCCATCACGTGCCAGAAACACGAAGTTATTCACGGTAATCGGCGCTTCTTTCGTACGGAGCTGGATATCGAACTCACCACGACTGGTATTGAAGCGGGCTACATAGTTTCTGTTGGGATCAATCTGCATCTCCGGAGGGCTACTATATTTTTTAGGCATGAGACGCCTTCCTTTCGCTAAGTCAATTGTGTCACCAGTTTACCACAATCACACAATGCGTGCGGATCAGACATTTAGCCTATGTCTCCTGACTCAGACACTCTCAGTCGCCAGCCTCTATCCCTGCGGGGATAGCTTGCTGATCTGACAAGGTATCTATCCCGCTGCGGACAATCTGCCACAACTCATAAGCAATTGGCAGCATTGAGATGAACCACAGTCCATAGGCTATACCGTGTAATGTTGCTTGAGAGTCGTGCAGGAAAATGCCGGCCCAGAGAAAAATCCCACCCAGGTGGACGGCTGCCAGGCTGAACCAATTCCCGCCCAGCGTCGGTACAGAATCGGGAAGGAAGACACGTCGGAAAAGCAGCGGAATTATCGCGTATCCAAACTGGAGTACCCAGCCGTAAATCAGAGCCTGCGGCGCGTTCTGCTCAATGCCTGCGCCAGGGAATCCCGGCACTTCCAGGATAATGAGCGGAGCGACCAGGACCGGGGCAAGAATCCAGACGTAAGAGGTAATCAGGTGCAGCACCCCCGGTGTCCTCAGCTTATGGTCGCCAATAAGCGGCTTGATGACATTCAGCAGCAACCAGATAGTCGCGCTCAGGTGCAGAATCAGTCCCGGCACAGAAAACAGGTTTGACTGGAACCATGGCCCCAGCACCAGCCCCAGCGCACCGAAGGTCATCATCCAGAAGATGTGTGTAGTCGAATGTGGCCAAGCCAGAGAACGTCCGGTGAAACCCGGGTACAGGTCAATCAGCAGGCCGGCGAACACCATTGACATGAATCCCCAATTATTCGCATGGATATGAACTTCAAGCGGCACTTTGATTTGCAGCGGCACGCCCCAACCCTGCCATAAGCCGGTGCCAACAATAATGCCCAGGAGCAGGTAAGCCAAACCCATAATGTAAAATTTTCGTCCGGCTTGCGGATCACCATCTACTCGTTTGGGGCGCAGTCTCCATAGCTGCACCATGAGCAAGGTAGCCGCAATAAAGATCAGCGTGCCGCCTGTAGTAATCAATGCGCCATTTACCATCGGAATCCCGATCAGCAGGATGAGCAGGCCCAGATTCAGTGTCAGCCAGATGTCCCACCGAACTTTGGGACGCGGCAACTTAGCCCGTGCCGTAACGATGATTGGCAAGATGCCAAAGGCCAGTTCAGTCAGCGCACCCAACGTGATGAAATGTACCCTCACCCAACGCAGACCGGCAAAGGTAGGCAGAAAGTCAAAACTGATGAGCGAGGCATCCAGCGCACCCAGGACGGCCAGCGCGATATATAGAAAAGTCACGAGAAAATAGGGATTGAGCACGAGTACCTCCTCTTATTGGTTAATGTACTGAATCACAGAAGTCGGTGGTTGGGACTTATGAGTTGTTTTGTTCATGAGTGAGCAGCTCGCGAGCTTTAGCCCCGCGAAACGGGTATCCCATCAGGACCCCAGCCAGGCAAAAATCAAATACCCCGCCGGCAATCGGCACAAGTGCGATGATCGCCACAACCGTGCCCAGCGTATCCTTGACGACAACTAAGCCCAGAGACATCAGAGCGATCCCCGCGACAACGCGCATCATTCGCCCCCGGGTACTGGTCATAAATGTGATGAATATCATGTCATTTCTCCTGGTTATGCACTCAGTTCAGGCAATACGGGTGGCAAGAAAAACCAGGCGTGTCTCAGCTTCCACACCGCGTTTAGCGCCTTCCGGTGTGATGACTGTTGCTCCCGAACGAATGGGATACCTTTCATCATCAACCGTCATCCACCCGGTTCCTTCGAGAAAGTGATACACTGCCAGCGCCTCAGGATGGGGCGGAATCTTCTGGCCCACATCAAGGCTGCCGATGATGACTTTCAGCTTTTCGCTCTCTGCCAATAGCTGCGGCTGCGGGCCTTCTGGTGAAAAAATAACCTTTTCCTGCCAGTTCGGGTAGAATACAGGTTTCATTGAGTTCTCCTTCATAGAAATGAATATAATCTCAAAATATCGGCTGATGGCTTGCGCCGGGCAGGTGCGTTCACAATGTCCGGCATAGGTACAAGCCTGAGGATTTGCGACCACAGCAACACCCTCTTTCATTGCCAGGGCATGGGTGGGGCATGTCTGGATACAAATCCCGCAGCCAGTGCAACGGTCTGGAATGATGATGGGCACAGGGTATTCGTCTTCCTGGTGTAGTGCCATGCCTCTTTGCCTTCACCTTTGCTGCTATACTCAGCATAAGAGATGTATGGCAAGCGGTCTTCGACTTTTGTCGAATTTGAGTTGCACCATCTTGTGGAACTTCTCCAGATTGGTTGGCTAGCAGAAGTTGGGCAGCAGAAACAAAGAGGAAAATAGATTTGAGCGATGAAGCAATCCATGCGCTAACAGCAGTTCCCTACTTCACCGGCGTCAATACAGCCCTCATACAGACCATTGCAAGGCACACCACCCGGCGGGAATACGATGCCGGTCAAGTGGTATTCCTGGAAGGTGAACCGGAGGTCGCAATCTATATCGTCCAGCAGGGCTGGCTAAAGGCTGCCAAAATATCACCCGATGGTCGCGAACAGGTGCTGCATTTTCTTGGGCCGGGTGAAGTATTTAACGCCATAGGTGTTTTTGTTGAGGCCACCAACCCCGCCACCGTCATCGCACTTGAGCCGGTGACAGTCTGGGTTATCGAGAAACATGTCATGTTGAAGCTGTTGGATGACTACCCGGAACTGGCTCGGGTTGTTATCCGGCGTCTGGCCGGGCGTGTTCAACAGCTTATTGCGATGGTGGAGGACTTATCGCTCCGCACAATTGAATCCCGCCTGGCTCGTTATCTGGTTGAACAATCCACAGCCGATCAGTTGCAGCGCCCCCGGTGGGCAACCCAGGCGGAGCTGGCAAATCGGCTCGGTACTGTCCCCGATGTACTCAACCGAGCGTTGCGGAGTCTGGCAAAAGACCAACTAATCCGTGTGGAACGACATCAGATACAAATCCTTGATCTCAAAGGTTTAGAGACAAAAGCGGGGCTGGAAAATAGCAGTTCATTACCCTCGGCAAACGACAGCTGATCACCATGGTTATAGCGAAACATACACCCCTCAGCTATAATCCTGGTGCTGTATATCTCGATTTGTAATGGAGGTGCAGGGTTATCATGTTTGCATCGCATTTAGCCATGCACATCCCCGATGGTTTTCTGAGTGTTCCTGTCTCATTGTTTGGGTGGGCACTGGCAATTGGCCTGATCGCAATTGCCTTAGGGCAAACGAAAAAAGTGCTGGGGGAACGTCAGGTGCCTCTGATGGGGATTCTCGCAGCATTTATCTTTGCAGCTCAAATGATTAACTTCCCTGTCGCAGGAGGCACTTCCGGTCATTTAATCGGCGGGATGCTGGCAGCGATACTGCTGGGTCCCTGGGGCGCGGTACTGGTGATGACCAGTGTCGTCGCGTTGCAGGCGCTCTTGTTCCAGGATGGCGGCCTGCTGGTGCTGGGCTTCAATATTTTTAATATGGGCATTGTATCCGCATTTGTAGGATATGGTGTGTATAGCCTGTTGGGGAAAGTAACCGGTCATTCGCGGGCCGGTAACTTGTTCAATGCTGCGGTGGGTGCCTGGATGAGTGTTGAGGCGGCGGCGGTAGCAGTTACGCTGCAACTGGTCGTATCCGGGACATCGCCGTTGTCTGTTGCATTCCCAGCTATGGTCGGCGTTCATGCGTTGATCGGGTTTGGCGAAGCGCTTATCACGGTTGGGGCGCTGGCTTTCATTCAACAGGCTCGTCCCGACCTGGTAGGAAGACCAAACCAAATGGCAAAACGCGGCGCGGGATGGATCGCGGTTGGCCTGATAATTGCGTTGGTGATTGTCGGCTTCTCCCCATTGGCTGACCCAAATCCGGACGGACTGGAACGAGTCGCCGAAGATCAGGGATTTATTGATACAGCGCAAGGTCCTTCCTACGAGATTCTGCCGGATTATACTGTGCCATTTATCGAAGACTCGGCGCTAACAACGATTGCAGCCGGTGTGATTGGCGTACTGATTGTGGCCGGTGTCGGTTACGGCGTGGGGCGCTTGAACCGGCGCAGCAACCAGCAAATGGAGCAAGTGTAATCATCGTGGCGGGTGCTTTCCAGGAACGGTATCGCCCGGGTGACAGCCGGATTCACCGGCTCGACCCGCGCATCAAAACGGTGACGGCGCTGTTCCTCATCCTGGGTGTCGTCCTGACACCGGAACGCGCCTGGCCTGCCTACCCACTGATCTGGGCGTTGCTCGGCAGCATGGCGGAAATCAGCGGTATTCGGGCGTGGCGGTTGGGACGTATGGCTGCACTGGTACTGCCATTTACGCTGGCGGCGGTGGCGCTGCCCTTCACGATGCCAGGACGTACTGTTTTCGAAATACTCGGCCTGGCTGCCAGCGACACAGGATTGGCGCGACTATTTGCGGTTGTGCTAAAAAGCTGGCTTTCTGCCCAGTCGGCGCTGCTGCTGACCACGACGACGCCCTTTACGGACTTGCTGTGGGCTTTGAGCAGTCTGCGTGTCCCACCAACCCTCGTCACCATTCTCGGTTTCACCTATCGTTATTTATATACCCTGAAGGAGGAAGCGGAACGCCTCATACGCGCTCGTGACTCGCGCAGCGGAACGCTCCCCGGCAAGAAGTCAGGTGGGAGTTTGTGCTGGCGTGCACAAGTGGCCGGCGCGATGATTGGCAACCTGTTTATACGCAGCTATGAACGTAGTGAACGGGTCTATCTGGCGATGCGTGCACGCGGTTATACCGGAGAAATGAAGGGCTTCAGCCGTCCCGCGCCGACCCTGAATGTACTGCTCTCAGGTGCGCTGCCAGTATTGGTACTGGTATTGATTGAAGTCATGGCCGTGATTCTGTGGAGTAGTTGATTTGAGTCATCATACGATTGAGGTTGCCGACCTGTCGTTTGCTTACCCGGACGGCCATCAGGCATTGAACAAGGTCACGTTGGGTGTTGAACCCAATGAGAAAGCTGCGTTAGTCGGGCCGAATGGCAGCGGCAAATCTACCCTGCTGCTCCATCTGAACGGGGTGCTGCGCAGTCATGAAGGCAGCATTTGCGTGGGCGGACTGCCTCTAAACGATGACAACTTAGGACAGATTCGCGCCTGGGTGGGGTTAGTGTTCCAAAACCCGGATGATCAGCTTTTCTCACCTCGTGTTTACCAGGATGTGGCATTTGGGCCACTGCACATGGGATTGGATGAGAAAACCATTGAGGCGCGAGTAGCAGCAGCGCTGGAGGCAGTTGGCATGGGCGGATATGCTCAACGCACAAGCTATCATCTGAGCCTGGGCGAGAAAAAGCGCATCGCTATCGCCAGTGTGCTGAGCATGGAGCCGAAAATTCTGGTGTTAGACGAACCTTCCGCTGGGTTAGACCCCCGTGCTCGGCGCAATCTCATTCGCCTGCTGCAAAGCCTCGAATATCAGACCATGCTCATCAGCACGCACGATATGCGGCTGGTGGCGGAACTGTGTTCTCGCACGATTGTGCTGGATAGTGGGCTGGTTGTGGCGAATGGCCCAACCGCAGATATTCTCTACGACGCAGCGCTGATGGAACAGCATGGTCTGGAAACTCCTTGAACGTAAAAGAAAACAGGTCTTTCTTGATGATGTTATCAGGCATATAAGGAGCAGTAAGCATGTCTAAAATCGTGGTTCACACCGAGCAAGCGCCAGGGGCTGTAGGGCCGTATTCTCAGGCAATAATCGCCAACGGGATGGTGTTCACCGCCGGGCAGGTGCCGCTTATACCTGGCACAAAATCACTGGTCGAAGGCGGCATTCAAGAACAGACACGGCAGGCACTACAGAATGTGAAAGCTGTCCTGGAAGCCGCCGGGACAGGTCTGGAAAACGTGGTAAAAACCACCGTCTTTTTGAGCGATATGAACCACTTCACCGCAATGAACGAAGTGTACGCGACCTTCTTCCCACAGAACCCTCCGGCACGGTCAGCAGTGCAGGTAGCACGACTGCCATTGGATGCGCTGGTGGAAATTGAAACTATTGCGCTTTTGTAATTGCAATCGTTATGCAAGATGTGCTAAACTGTGCGCATCGTCAGGTGAGTGAAAAGGAGGTGGTCAATTGGATAACAGTATGGTGGGGGTGAAACCCTAGCACGTTACCACACCTCAGGGTAGTGAAACCTGTCTAGGTTCACTCCCACCCGCTACGAAGTAAGCAGGCGGCCATCGGTTTTCCGGTGGCCGTCTACGATTCTGGGGACTTAGCTTCCAACTGGTTGTAATGATACAATTCCTCCACGATTGCAACAGAGAGGACATGCGATGCTGCGTGGGGCGATTTACGGGTTAACGGCGGCGGCGATCTGGGGCGGCCTGTACGTTGTTTCTGATATTGTGTTACTAACTATTCCCCCCTTCACCCTACTCACAATTCGTCTGCTCATGGGGATTGCGGTGCTGGCCGTTTTACTATGGCGTAGCGGCACCGCACTGCCCCAGCGCAGCGAAACCATACGTCTGCTGATAGTTGGGTTTTTAGGGTTCGGAGTCAGTGTCGGCGCCCAGTTTGTTGGGACAGATAAATCCACTGCCGTCAATGGTGCATTGGTGACGAGCGCGTCCCCGGCGTTTATCCTGGTGTTCGCCTGGTTACTGCTGCATGAACGATTGACTCCTCAGCGTATTCTGGCCGTTATGATGGCAACATTAGGGGTGGTGGTAATTATTGACCCATCCAAAGCGGATTTTAGTTCGGACACGTTCATTGGCGACATCGTTCTGGCGCTGGCTGCCGTCACATGGGGGTTGTACTCAGTACTGGTACGCAAACTAAGCGTCCGCCATGACACCCTGGTTATCACCCTGCTGGCTTTTCTCGGCGGGATGTTTCTCACAATTCCGGCGATGGCGCTTGAATTGCCCAACCGCCCAATTGGGGAGATTGATGGTGGCACAATTCTGGGGGTGCTGTACCTGGGCATCATTTCGACAGCGGTGGCGATGTGGTTGTGGAATCGCGCTTTCGCCCTGGTAGATGCTTCGGTAGCATCGCTGTTCTTCTTTGCGCAGCCGGTAGTGGGTGCGATCTTGAGCGTAGTTGTCCAGGGGCAGGTTATCACGCCGAATCTGTGGGCAGGCGGGCTAATGATTGCCGCTGGCTTGCTACTGGCAATTTATCCAGCGCGGCGGATGCACTGGCAGAAGCGCGCAGTGCGTTCATAGGTAGCGATCCGAAAGTCAGCTGTTATCTCTATTTCAGCCAGATTTGCGGTAAAATTAGCCTGAACATTTTATGAAGATGCCTTTTTGAGGAGAAAATTATGCGTGAAGTTGTGATTGCCGCAGCCGTGCGGACTCCACTGGGACGGCGAAATGGCTGGTTGAGAACGATACATCCGGTGCGCCTGGGTGCTCTGGCGCTGTGTGAGTCACTCAAACGGGCGAATCTCGACCCAACCCTGGTGGAGCATGTGATATACGGGTGTGTGAGTCAGATTGGCGACCAGACCTTCAATATCGCGCGTAACGTCGTACTGGATGCCGGGCTGCCTTTTGAAGTCCCGGCAACAACGGTAGATTTCCAGTGCGGTTCAAGCCAGCAGGCCGTTCACCTTGCGGCGGGAATGATCGCCTCTGGGCAGGCGGATATTATCGTAGCGGGCGGCGTGGAACACATGAGCCGCGTACCGATGGGCTCCAGTATTGCGAATGGCAATCCCTTCACAGACAAGATCATGGACACCTACAACATGATCCCTCAAGGTATGGCTGCTGACGAAATTGCTCAGAAATGGGGCGTTAGCCGTGAAGAAGTTGATCGAATCGGTTATGACAGCCATATGCGTGCGACCCAGGCCACTGCCAATGGTTGGTTGGGGCGCGAGTTATTCCCGATTGAAGGCGTGGACGAAGAGGGTAACCCGATCACAGTTGATCGTGACCAGGGTATCCGCCCCAACGCCTCGTTGGAGAAAATGGCGACTTTGCAGCCCGCCTTCAGTGCGGATGGTGTGACGACTGCCGGGAACAGCAGCCAGATCACGGATGGAGCGGCGGCCATTGTCGTGATGGGGCGAGACAAAGCCGACGAACTGGGAATCAAATCACTGGCGCGGGTCGTGGCGACTACAACGGTCGGCTCTGATCCTCACCTGATGCTGACCGGGCCAATCAGCGCCACCCGAAAGGTGCTGGCAAGAGCCGGTATGACGGCAGATGACATTGATATTTTCGAAGTGAATGAGGCTTTTGCTGTGGTGATTGGCATGTGGCAGCGGGAAATCGGCGCGGATATGTCGAAAGTCAACGTCCACGGCGGCGCGATTGCTCTGGGACACCCGTTGGGCGCTTCCGGCGCTCGCTTGATGACCACCCTGCTCAACGCTCTAACGGTTCATGATAAACGATTCGGCCTGCAAACCATGTGCTGCGGTGGCGGGATGGGAACCGGCACGATTATCGAACGGCTAAGTTAATTCTGAACCATTTCGGTGCGTACACCGTTAGATAGAGAGAACGATGCTTCTAGCTGTACTCCAGGCATGGCACTGTGGCTGCTCATCAAACAGCTATCCACAGTGCCATTCCGCTAATCATCACCAAACTATATGAACTCGTAAAAATTCCATGAAAATTAAGAGCGCAACAGGGAGTACACCGGTCTCTATTGCGTTTTATGCTATACTGAGGGCGAGTCAAGGTGGCGCAGGAATCAGGAAGGTGAAGATGTCTCGTAATGTACGTAAAGAAACCCGTAGACTTGACCAGGGCTATGATGACATTATCGAAACCGCCAAACCGGAAATTAAGGCCGTAGACTTAGGAATGCGTCGTCCCTGGCGTATCGCCCTTCTCGTTCAGTCCACGGGTACAGAAATGATCTTTGACGTAACTGGGCCGATGATTGTTGGGCGTGCGTATCCTGACAGTAGTTTCTTTCCTGACATTGACCTGGGCGCATTTAACGCCGGTGAGTTGGGCGTTTCACGAGAACATCTGACCATTAAGCTGGATGGTGAACGGGTGGTCGTGGAAGACAATAAAAGCGCCAATGGCACACGGTTGAACGGTGAATGGCTCAAACCCCATGAGGCCTATCCGATTCGCAATGGCGATGAACTCACATTGGGACTATTAAAACTCACATTTGAGCTGCTCACGAATCCTTACAGTTAGCACTGTAAACAACTGACATCATCCACAACAATATCAACAGATCGTTCGATTGCATACTTGATTTCACTATGGCAGCGTCTGCCCTTGTGTGCGCTGTTCAATATAGCGGAGAACGACTTTATAGGCCTTTTCGTCGAACTGCTGCTGAATGACATACGCTTTGCCGTCGATAAAGACCGTGATACTGCCTGGATTCTGCATGGCGAAGGCTGAAGCGGCATCCAGGTTAATCACCGATGCCTGATACTGCAAAAATCCATTGGTCATTTCGATGTTCGGACGGGAAATTTTGAGCCAGTTCGCCACGATACCCCTCTTCCCATATTCCTGATAATTTATGTAACAAAATTGTAGCGCACTTTGCCGATCATTGCCTCCCCATCCAGCGCGTCAAACCTTAGCGTGCTGTTAGCCAAAATTTATTGTTGGGACAATACAATTGCGGGTGTGTTGTTTTTCACAAAACAAGGAGAAATATGTGGAAACTCAGCTGACAGGGCGTGCTGATCTGCACATGCACACCAACCTGAGCGATGGCCTGGCGACCCCGGAGGCATTATTGAATCATGTCGCCCGTCGCAAACATCTGGATGTAATCGCCATCACCGATCATGATGTACTGGAAGGCAGTTTATGGGCTTACGAGCAGCGTGACCTCTACCCGTTCGACATCATTCCCGGAGTAGAAGTGACCGCATATGAAGGGCATGTGCTGGCTCTGTGGGTCACGCAGCCTATCCCAAAAGGCTTATCAGTTCGAGAGACAGTGGACGCTATTCATGCACAGAACGGCGTTGCTGTGCTGGCGCATCCAGGAGAGATCATGATCGCAGGACGCCATCTCCTGCGTTACCTTCAACAACCAGAAGTGTTATTAACCTGGGGAATAGATGCAATTGAGGTATACAACGCAGGCACAATGACACCAGGCAACAATATCCTGGCACAGCGTATTGCTCGGCATCTGCCGCTCCCGTGCCTGGGAAACAGCGACGCCCATACGCTGAATGCAATAGGGCGCAGCATGACGTGCTTCCCAGGATATACAGCGGCTGACCTGCGAGCTGCGCTGGCACAAGGTGTCACCAAAGTTGAGGGAAAGCGATGGCTGATAACCGATTATTTGAGGCTCTCGCCCAGTTCAGTCCACAGGAGCTTGAGCGGGTCTTTGCGGATGAACAACTGATTGAATCCGCCTCGGAGCTGGCACCTGTCCAGCGTGTGGTGATTATCGCCGAATCATTTTTACCTAAAATTGACGGTGTTTCAAAGACCGCAGTTCTGGCACTGCGGTATTTGCAGCAAACCGGGCGCGATGTTCTGGTATTTGCGCCGGACCTTGCACCGCAGCAGGTCGGGCCAACTCAGGTGATCCCCCTACCCTCATTGGGGATGCCATTCGCGCCGGAAACCCGCGTGGCGCTGCCCACATTGAGTATCAGCCACTATCTGGATGAGTTCCAACCGGACATTATTCATATGTTCAGCCCGGCGTTACTCTCTGTCAGTGGGATGCTGGCCGGACGACGACGCCAAATTCCCATCATCGCCAATTACCAGACCGATCTGCCAGCTTATGCTGCGCATTATGGTTTCCCGCTCTTCGCCCAACCCACGCGTGAATGGCTGCGTTACATCCATAACGGTTGCCATCTCACTCTAGTGCCATCCAACTACACCTTAAACCAGCTTAAGGGCTGGGGCTACCGGCGGTTGCGCCAGTGGGGGCGCGGCGTTGATGGCAACGGATTTAACCCGAATCATCGTTCAGCGGAATGGCGCGAACGCCTGCTTAATGGACGTGATCCGAATTCGCTGGTATGCGTCTATGTCGGGCGCCTGGCCAACGAAAAGCGGGTGGATTTGCTGCTGGATGTCGCCCGCACACCCGGTGTAGCACTGACAATCATCGGGGATGGTGCCCTGCGTGGTGAATTAGAAACCCTCTTCGCCGGAACAGAGACCCATTTTATGGGGTATTTATACGGCAAGGATTTGTCACGAGCATTCGCCAGCGCCGATGTTTTCACTTTCCCCGGACCTGCAGAAACCTTTGGGCAGGTGGTGCAGGAAGCACTGGCTTCCGGCCTCCCGGCAGTGGTGGTCAATGCCGGGGGTGTCGTAGATATTGTTGAGGACGGCATAACAGGTTTTGTGTGTGCTGATCACCCGCGGGCGTTCGCGGGGGCGGTTCGCCGCCTGCGAGATGAGCCGGATCTGCGACACAGCATGGCATGGAATGCACGCCAGTATGCCGAACAGCACCCCTGGAGCGTCATCATGGCCCAGCTTGAAAATTACTATCGTCAGGCTATACTTATCAACAAACGCTTTGATCGCTTGTTCCCGCCTTCAAGCCTCGGTCTGCGTTTGCCGGGTCTGTTCAAGCCATAGCAGGTATTTATGACAGAAAATCCAAAAACTCTGGCGTTAATCGCCCATGATGGCAAGAAAGCGGACATGGTCGCTTTCGCGCTCTCCCATAAAGATGTACTGGATCGTTACCTTCTGGTTGCGACCAGCACTACCGGCCAGCTGCTTCAAGAGAAGTGTGGTCTGGAGGTGCAGCGAATGCTCTCAGGCCCGCTGGGGGGTGATGCGCAGATTGCGGCACAGGTAGCGGTGGGAGAGATTGAGGCCGTATTTTTCTTCATTGACCCGCTGGGCAAGCATCCCCATGACCCGGATATTCAGGGGCTGCTGCGAATCTGTAATGTGCATAACATTCCGTTGGCAACCAACGCAGCGACGGCCAGCTTTATCATCTCAACACAGGCGTTATAGCCACAAGCAGCATATCATTGGACATAAAACAAGGGGCGCGAGGCCCCTTGTTTTCGTGTGGTTACCGGAATATGCTACGAGCGCAGCGTGAAGAGATAAGCAATCAGGTCTTGAATCTGCTCTTCGGTGAAAATCTGGGCATAGATTTGTGGCATCAGCATATCGGGATATCCCTCAACCACATACGCACTAGGATTCACGATAGAGTTGTGCAGATACTCAACGGCGCTCTCACCCGGCACGCGGGTTTCCGACCGGGTACCGATATTAAGCAAACCAGGTCCGATAAGCTGCACTTCCTGGTCAACATAATGGCACAGGGCGCAGGCGAAATTGACTTCAGAACGGAATTCGTTAAACAGCGCCTCCCCTTTTATCGGGTCGCCAGTTACGACATTAGCTCCCGATGCACCCTCCGCCGGTGTTTCGGTTGGCGCAGGCGTTTCGGTTGGCGCTTCAGTGGGTAGAGGTGTCTCGGTTGGCGGCAACGGCGTTTCCGATGGCGGTACGGGGGTTTCTGTTGGCGGCAACGGCGTATAAGTCGGTGTGGCCGTCGGCGCAATCGCGGTCAGATGCTCGGATGTAACAGCCAGAGCCGCCTGTGTCCCCTTCGCTTCCTCCGAAAATTCGGGGGTAGCAATGGTGCCACATGCAGAAACCGTCAGGGCAACAAATACAAAAATCAACAAAACTAACTTACGGGTCATAAGGGCATGTCTCCGCAAAGGCTTTGTGAAACGGCGAACAAAACAGTGTCACAGTATAACGCCGATATGAGATGCTGGCAATATCGAGACAAGACAGACGATGCACCTGATCTCACCCGGGGCTATTTCACGAAAACCCGATAATCCCACGCCTTGAGCGCGAGTGTGCCATCACCGGGAAATGAGACAGTCTCCCCGCTGAGGTAATCTGTATACGTACCGTGACATAGCGACTCCCTGAAGGTCACGGTCTGCGTCGTATCAGAGAAGTTGAGCACGATAAACACCTTATCCTGCGCATTCTGCCGCACGAAACTGAGTACCTTGCTCGAAACGTCATTGGGGACATTAATCATCCTCGCGCCCCATTTCCCATTCCAGAGCGCAGTATTCTGTTTCCGCAGCGCAATCAGCTTCTTGTAAAAAGCGCCCTGTGGGTGTTCTCTCCATTCAATCGAGTCTTTCTCAAAGAACGGGAGTCGCTTCTCGTTCCCTGCTTCCTGCCCGTTATAGATGAGCGGCATCCCTTCGCCCACCACCGAAAGCACAATTGCCGCGTTCAGCCCGTCCCTAAACTGTTCAAACTCGGTGCCTTCCCAAGCATTTTTATCGTGGTTGCTCACAAACATCATGCGGTAGGCGTCACGCGGGTAGGCGCTTTCATTCCAGGAATAATAGCCGTACAGCCCGCTTACGTCCGCCTGCCCAGTTGCAATCGCATGGAGGACGACATTCCATGTCCAGGCGTAAGTCATATCGAATGCCTCTGCGTGCAGGTCTCGCGATTCCCATTCCGCCAACATGAAAACCGGCTTGATCGCATCCAGCTCTCTGCGGGCATTGTTCCAGAAATCAGTGGGGACAAAACCGGCCACGTCGCAGCGATAGCCGTCAATATCGGATTCTCTCACCCAGTATTTCAGGGCGTCCGTCATATACCGGCGCAGTCCCTCCTGTTCATAGTCGAGATCAATCACGTCTGTCCAGGTTCGCCAGGGAGTCGGGCGAAAATCACCTTTCCAGTCACGAGAGTACCACTCAGGATGCTCGTCAACCAGGATGTTATCCCAAGCAGTGTGGTTTGCTACCCAATCAATGATGACATACAGCTCCAGGTCGTGCGCGGTGTTCACAAAATGCTTGAGGTCATTCAGTGTGCCGAACTCATGATTTACGCTGTAATAATCTTTCACCGCATACGGGCTGCCAAGCGTGCCTTTGCGATTTTGCACTCCGATTTCGTGAATCGGCATCAGCCACAGAATATCCACGCCCAGTTCCTTTAGTCGAGGCAGGTGGGCTTCCGCCGCCCGGAACGTGCCTTAATTGGTAAACTGTCGGGTGTTAATCTGGTAGATAACGGCGTTTTTGCTCCATTCCGGGTGCTGTAATTTCATATACGGTGTGGGTTGAAACGGATTCGAGTCAGACATAAATCTCTCTTTCTGATGAAAAGAACCAAAAGAGTAGGGGGCAGTCCAACGTGGCTGCAAGGTTTTTCTCTCTGTTTTGTGGGTTTTCACTCCGTACCGACCTAGAACCCGGTAGTTTCTGGTCGGCGGTAATGAATGAACCGCTGGAGTGCCTTCAATTCATACGGCCAGTTGTACATCTCGAAACGATAACGCCAACCACTGAGTGCCCGCAGCAGACTCCGCCACTGTCCTTGCAACCGCATATCGGTCACGGTTGGATAATAAGCATTGATGACCGACTCAAAATTGCGGACTCGGCGGCGCGTGGTATCGCGGAACCAGGGTGTGCTGGGATCGCGGCGCATGGAGAATTTCGCCCATTCCGGGCTGGCCCATTGTTCCAGCGTTTCCGGGAATCGGAAGCCAAGCCGGGTGGCTTCGTCTAATAATATGCTGCCCTCCTGGGGAACAGGCGTATAGATGTACAGCACCAGTTCAATAGCCGGGTTCACCTTTTTGAGTTTACGGATGAACGTAATCGTCGCTTCAATATCAGCAGCGGGATCGGGTGGGTTACCCAGCACAAACGACAGTTCCGGCACAATCCCGTAATGTTTCATACGTTCGACCAGTGCCAGCGTCATCTCTGTGCTGGATTTACCACCTTTGTTCATACGTTTAAGTGTTTCGTCGTCGCCACTTTCCGCTCCCATGAACGCCATTTTCAGGCCGCTGCGCTGTAATTTACCCCAGGTGTCATTATGATAGCTCATGAGCGTATCCACCCGGCCCAACCCCCACCAGCGAATGCCCTTGCCAGTGATACGCTCGGCAAACTCAGCGGCACGTTCCTCGCGCACGAAGAAATCCATGTCGTGGAATTCCAGGCCATTGATATGCCAGTTATCCTGCAAATAGGTGATGACATTCGCCACCCTTTCGGCACTTTCCGGCAGCCAGCGACGATTGCTGAGGGCGACAACCGCGCAGAAATTACAGGCAAAGGGACAACCAAAACTGGTATTATGGTTGAGTACGCGCGTCCCCAGGTAGCTGTTCCCCACATACTGCGACACATCAATCTTATCATAAGGCAACCAGGGCAAGTTATCCATTGGCACGTTCGGGGCACGGGACGTGATATTGATACCACCATTTTCCTTATAACCCAGAGACGGCACATCCGCCAGCGCACCGCCCCTGTACAGCGTATCCACCAGCTTGCGGAACGGCGCTTCCCCCTGCCCTTGAATGACTGTGTCCACAAACCCACTGCGGAGAATAACTTCAGCGTGCTGTGTGGGAAAGTAGCCGCCCCACAGGATATGCAGGTCAGGGAGTGCTGCTTTGACCTTTTTGCACACCGGCACAGCCTGGCGAAGCTGCGGGCCGGGCATAACGGTTACGGCCAGGAGTTTCGCCCCGGTTGCCCGTGCGCGTTCAATAATCATGTCGCTGGGGTCAGGCCGGATGAGGTTACCATCTATGAATTCAATGTCATAATCCTGCGCGACCACAGTGGCAACCGAAAGGAGCGAAAGGGGAAGGCGCTGCTTGTGTGGCGATGTAGAAACCGGGTTATAAAACAATATCGTCTCGGACATAGGCTGTTCGCACTTTTTTCAGATAGATATCAGGATTATTCTTTGCCATTATAGCCGAATATAGGGGTGCGCCAAAACCTGAATTGTAATATCAGGTTGGCGCTCCCCTTTCCACGGTGAACAGCCGGTCTTGCTATCGGGACAGTATGCGAGCCAGATTGTAGTAGGTTTCACTGATTGGGCGGGGCTGTATCAGGACTTCCTCAATAGACTGTGTCGTTAAATCCTGATTGCCGAGGCCAACCATCACGCCAGACTGCCCTTCACGCAGAACCTCTACGGCATGAACCCCCATGCGCGAGGCCAGCAGGCGGTCAAAAGCGCTCGGATTACCGCCGCGCTGGATGTGGCCTAGAATGGACAAGCGCACATCAAAACCCACTTCCGGGTTGTTTCGCAGTGCTGTCACCAGGTCAGTCGTCTCGTAGGAAACACCCTCCGCAATAATGGCTATGGCGTGTGATTTCCCGCGCACATAGGCGGCTTCCAGCGCGGCTTCAATATTCTCAATCGAGACTTCGTGCTCGGGTGTAGAAACGACTTCCGCACCACCGAGAATACTGGAGATCAGCGCAAGATAGCCGCAACTACGTCCCATTACTTCAATGATAAAAGCGCGGGTGTGTGAGGAGGCGGTATCACGAATACGGTCTAAGGCTTCAATTATGGTATTCAGCGCCGTATCTACGCCGATGCTCATGGATGTTCCCGCAATATCGTTATCAATACTTGCAGGGATACCGACCACAGGGAAGCCAAGTTTGTGCAGAGCCAGCGCTCCGTGCAGGCTGCCATCGCCACCGATGACGACTAACCCTTCAATGCCGCGTTCATTTAAGCGGCGCAGCCCTTTTTTCTGCCCTTGGGGTGTCTTGAATTCCAGATTGCGGGCTGTCTGCAAAATCGTGCCGCCCCGCTGCAAAATGCCACTGACTTCCCGACTACCTAAGAGTATGAAATCTCCGCCTAACATCCCGGTGTAGCCCTGTCGGATACCATAAACTTCCAGGCCATATTCCAGTCCGGTTCGGACTACCGCCCGGATTGCTGCGTTCATCCCAGGTGAATCGCCGCCGCTTGTCATGACTGCGATTGTTTTCATCGAATTTGTGTCCTGTTACTTACAAGATTGGCAGACAAAGATACATAATACGACCACACAATGCGTGTGGTCAATCCGAGCGATATTGTATCAGAAAATGTGCTATTGAGGACGATCAAATACCTGAATATTGGTCTCGCCGACAACACTTAACAGGTCGTTGACCAAACTTTCACAATAAGCCGTGGTATGGTTCGGAAATTCCATATGAAAAGCCTGATTTGCTCCTTCGATAACAATAGTGAAGCGATCATGTCCCGGATATTTGGTGAGAATACCATGCAACCGCCGCAACCGCCGCCGGTCTTTTTCGGGATCTTCTGACCGCTGGAAATAAATCATTAGCCAGCGCTCCTCCTGTACGGTATCCTGCTCGAAGGGTGAAGGCTCGGTGATCGTCTCCCTGTCACCATTGATCCAGTCGGGTTCATCATCTACGCGGGACGGTTTTGCAGCTGGCGCGAGCTGGGGCTCGGTAGCGGGGATCGGCACAGCCGCCGCGCCTAGAGTCGCCGGGGCAACTTCATCCACCAACGGCGGGGGTGGAGGTGGGGCTTCCTGATGCGCGACTTCACCGGTCTCCTCATCATAGAAGTTTTCGTCCACTAACCAGGGAGGAATGTCCGCATCCGTGTAAGGCAGCGGGGCTTCATCCGGCACCTGGGAACTGGCGTTGTTCGTCACCGAGTCGCAGATAATCTGCAAATCACCACGCCCGGTATCCACTTTCCCGCTGGCAATAATCACCTGGCCCTCAATCACCAAATCCTGAAATTTTGCCCAGGTGCGGGGGAACAGCACCACGTCAATCGAACCGGCGCTGGGGTGCCAGTCTTCCATCGTCGCCACTCCCATAATCTCGTTATTGCGTGTGACGATTTTTCGCAGCGTGACCACCTCACCAGCTATTTTGACCTGCCTTCCGTTCATACTGCCTTCCGCCTCCAGCAGTTCATAGACTTCAGCCGTGCGGGCATGTTCGAGTATATCCTGGTACTTATCGGCAGGCCGCCCGGTGACATAAAAGCCGAGCAGTTCCTTTTCCCAGCCGAGCATGTCACGATCACTTGCTTCTTCCATAGTCGGAAGGTTCTGGAGCAGTTCATCAGAAAAGCCGGATGATTCCCCAAACATATTCATCTGACCGACTTCCTTGGCTTTATGATGGTCGGCGCTAAAGCTCAACAGGCGGTCGAGTGCGGCGATTAATACTGTACGTTTGCCGAAAGCCCGCAGCGCGCCGACTTTCACCAGACTTTCCAATGTGCGTTTTTGCACTGCACGCAGGTCTACCCGGCGGCATAAGTCCTCTAAATCCCGGAATGGGCCACCTTCATCACGGGCATCAATGATCGGCTGCAGAGCAGCAGCGCCAGCATTCTTAATCGCGGCTAATCCAAAACGTACACCTCGTTTGCCATCAGGCTGGGTCTGGATGTCAAAATCAAGCTGGCTGTGGTTGACATCCGGCGGCAGCACCGGGATACCCAGGCGACGGCATTCACCTAGGAAGGTCGTGATTTTGGTCGTATCATCGCGGTGTACAGAGAGCAGCGCTGTCATGTACTCAGCGGGGTAATGACACTTGAGATAAGCAGTCTGACAGGTAATCACCGCATAGTCAGCGGCGTGGCTTTTGTTAAAACCATAGTTGGCGAAGAATTCAATATCATCGAAGATCTTCTCGGCAGCGATGGTATCTACACCATGTTCCGGGCCGCGTTCGAGGAAGATGTCACGGTGTTTTTTGAGGTCTTTTTCTTTTTTCTTAGAGACCGCCCGGCGCATCAAGTCGGCTTCACCCAGTTCATAACCAAATAACTGCTGGGCGACCTGCATGATCTGTTCCTGGTAGACCATGATTCCATAAGTTTCTTCCAGGATACTTTTGAGCAGTGGGTGGCGGTATTCTGTCTCTTCCTCCCCGTGCAGTCGGCGGTTATAAGCCGGGATAAATTCCATCGGGCCGGGACGGTAGAGCGATACGCCGGCAATAATATGCTCAAAGCGGTTGGGGCGCATATCACGGAGCATCTGGCGCATCCCTGAACTTTCAACCTGGAATACGCCGATGGTTTCACCTCGTCCAAGCATCTGGAACGTCTCTTTGAGCATCCGGTCTTGTGTTGCATCGCCCGATGGCCGGTATGGGATATTGCCCATCGTATATTTGATGTCGTGATAACGCTCAATGAGATCGCAGGCACGGCGCATAATCGTGAGGGTTGAAAGCCCCAGAAAGTCCACTTTGAGCAGGCCGAGTGACTCGCAGGTTTCCATCGGGAACTGTGTCACGGCCTTCAGCGGGTTACTCTCGTCGGCATCACCCTTCGTAGGACGATGCAGCGGGATATAGTCCACCAGCGGTTTATCGGCCACAATTACACCCGCCGCGTGGGTCGAAGCGTGGCGACTGACACCTTGCAGTTCTTTGGCGGTATCAATCACCCGGCGGATCTCGGCATTGCTGTTATACAGATCGTTGAGTTCAGGGTTATCTTCGACATACTGGATAATCGGCTTGGGCTTTGGCTCGGTAGGAATCAGTCGTGCTGCTTGGTTGACCAGTTCCAGCGGCACATTCAAAGCTCGCCCCACATCGCGTACCGCAGCTTTCGCCCCCATCGTCCCAAAAGTAATAATCGAAGCGACTTTATCTTCGCCGTACTTGCGTGCAGTATAAGCGATCATCTCCTCACGGCGGTCATCCGGGTAATCAAGGTCAATATCCGGCATACTGACACGCCCCGGATTCAGGAAGCGTTCGAATAGCAGGTTATTCAGCATCGGGTCAATGTTGGTGATACCTAGCGAATACGCAGCCACACTGCCCGCACCCGACCCGCGCACATTCCACCAGATGTCGGCATGGCGGGCGAACTCGCACAAATCCCATACAATCAGGAAATATGTGTCAAATCCCATGTCATGGATGATACCCAGTTCACGCTCAAGGCGCTGCTGAATCGCCGGTTGCTCAGCCCGATTCCCGTAACGCCAGCGCAGTCCCTTATTACACAGGTAACGCAGGTAACTACCGGCATCATACCCTTCCGGCACAGGGAATACCGGCAGATGATAGCCCTGGAAATCCAGGTTTACGTCGCACATTTCCGCAATTTTGAGGGTATTATGCAGCGCTTCCGGTGCTTCTTTGGCGAAGTACCCCCACATTTCATTCTGGCTCGTCAGGTGGTAGCTGGGGTCGGACATTTTCAAGCGGTCACTGTCGCTTTTCAGGGCACTGGTCTGGATGCACAGCAAGGTATCATGCGGGTCATAGTCGGATGCCTGAACATAATGCACATCATTGGTCGCGACTAACGGCACCGTTGTATGATGGGTGCGGGTGTACTCCACCAACCATTTGTTGAGTATCTCTAACTCCGGGATATCATGCTGTTGGAGTTCCAGGTAGAAGTTATCTTTGCCGAATACATCCTGGTACCAGCCGATAAGCTCCCGAGCTTCGTCGTCATGTCCATTAATAATCATGGATGGGATTTGCGCAGCCAGGCAACCGCTGGTCGCCACAAGTCCCGCAGCATGTGCGGCCAGGAACTCCCGGTCTACGCGCGGACGGTAGTAATAGCCATCAAGTTGTCCGGCACTGGCGATTTTCAACAAGTTACGGTAGCCGGTTTCATTCTGCGCCAGCAGCAGCATGTGGTATGGCCGTTTGTCGAGCTTGGGGTCGCGATCTTGCATGGAGCGCGGCGCGAGATAGGCTTCCACTCCGATAATCGGCTTAATTTCAGCCTCTTTGCAGGCACGGTAAAAGTCAATCACTCCGAACATCGTGCCGTGATCCGTAATTGCCAGCGCGGGCATGTTGAGTTCCTTAGCCCGTGCAACCAGTTTCTTGATTTTGCTTAACCCGTCCAGCAGCGAATATTCGGTGTGAACGTGAAGATGTACAAAGGATTTGTCAGTCATAGGGTTGAATCTTGGAAGATGCGTAAACGTGCCGGGTTGAAAGAAATGTGTTGAATTGATGTGACTCTGATTGTACCAGCTAAAACAGGCCCCGTACCAGCAGCAGAAACCCGAAGATAACCAACGGAAGGCCGCAAACAGCCAACAGGCCGGTGGAGGCCAGCAGCCCACCCAGAAGCACCAACACCAGGCCCAATATAATCACTAACAGCCGTCCGCCTGTTCCCAGAATCAGGGTAATAAGCCGCCAAATCAATTTGAGGGGCGAGAGGAAACGCGATGTTGATTGCGGAGTTGTGGATGCCATAGGTCGTCGCCTCGCAATAGGTATTGACCGAAACTGGCTTGCCGCCGGGTTGGTTTCATTATACCATTTCTGCTTGATACGTTGTGCAAAAATCAGAACAAATGGCCGTTTCGAGAATCCTAACAACATGTGTTTTCCATATCTTGATTACCATTTTCCTACCAGGCTGTCTCCCACAAAACTCAGATTCGGAGTACACTAAAACTATGCCGGAACTACCAGAAGTTGAAACTGTTGTGCGCGGCCTGCGTGAACCACTGGTTGGGCGTACCATTCAGAGTATCTGGTATGACCGGGCTAAGGTGATTCACCTGCCTTCGCCGGATGAATTTGCCGCCCGTATTCAAGGGCAGACAGTCCGAAGAATTACCCGCCGCGCCAAGTATATCGTGTGCCAGCTTGATCATGATCTCTTGGTCGTTCACCTGAAAATGACCGGACGACTGTATGTGGTTGCGAATGGTGACGCAAATGAGGCCGATCGCTGGTTGCGGTTTCAGGCACAGCTTGATAATGGGCAGCAGCTCCGGTTTTCCGATTCGCGGCGGTTTGGGCGAGTTTACCTGGCAGGAGATATGATGGACATTGCTCCGGACCTCGGCCCGGAACCGTTGGAAGATGATTTCACAAGCGAGTTATTCCGAGAACGCTTAAGTGGGCGTACCCGAATCATCAAGGCACTGCTGCTTGACCAATCGTTTCTCGCCGGAGTCGGCAATATTTACGCCGATGAAGCTCTGCACCGCGCCGGGATTCACCCACTGCGGACAGCGGATGGCCTGAGCAAAGCTGAAATTGTTCGGTTATACGATATGGTGCGTATTGTATTGCGTGAAGGTATTGATTATGAAGGTGCCAGTATAAACTGGTATCGTAAACCGGATGGCACCACTGGCGAAGCTCACGAGCATTTTTACGTGTATGACCGTGAGGGGCAGCCCTGCCTGACCTGTGGTCACCCGATTGAAAAAATCCGTGTTGCCCAGCGCGGCACACATTTTTGCCCCCAATGTCAGTCAAAGGGTAATGGTTATGGGTAGTGATTTTTCGGATTTCCTGGCACAACTGCCGTTTGGCCTGATTTTAACCGTCTGTGGTTCAGCAATTTTGCTCGTGATCGTCATGACTTATATTGTCTCAGCACGCGCCCGCCGGGCTAAAGCACGGGTGCCGCAGACTCCCGCCTATGTAGGGGCGCCGTCACGGGCGAATTTACCACAAACCGGTGACTTACCCGACCTGGATATGCTGATGGATATGTCTTCGATAGCAGCGTTTCCCCCTCCCCCAGAGGCTACCACCCCACCGCGCCCGACACGCAAAGGCACGCATACTATTCACACGGATGACAGCGGCGAAGCGGAAGCGGTCGAGGTCATGGCAATTATGCGGGATATCGTGGACGGGAAATTGATCGTCCAGATGGGGGACAAACTCTACAAGAATATCTATACGGATGCCGACTTCAAAGAGAAATTCACGAAACTGATGCGTGAACTGGCACAGACCGCGCAGGCGAAGCCCGTTGCACCGTCAGCAGAGCCGGCCCCGGCACCCACGCCTAGCCCTACCCCACCTATGTTGATGGAAGACACGCCGCCTGAGCCGCCTGCTCGTAAAGTCGAGAGCCTACCACCACCGCCAATTGCGCCAGACGGCACGATGCCCGGCGATTTGCCGAGCTTCAAAATTGAAGATCAGCAGCCAATCCAACCCCGAAAGCGCGGGCAGAAACTGGATATTCAGCCAGCCCCGGAACTGGACATTGCGGGGGCAATTGAGGCATATCTCCAACACAAGTTGAAACACACGACAGATTATACCGGGCGCAGTATCCATGTGTACCCTTCATCAGATGGGGGTGTGCGAATTGAGGTGGATGGGCAATATTATGATGGGGTAGGCGACATTAGGGATGATACTGTGCGTGCTTTCATGCAGCAGACCATTCAGGAATGGCAGGACCGGCAATAAGTAGCGAGCAGTTCTGCAAGCAACCACTCCTATTATAACGAGGCAGTTGGCTTACCGGGCAGGGTGAAGTAGAACATACTTCCCTGCCCAATCTGACTTTCAACACCGACCTCCCCACCGAGTTTTTCGGCAATACGGCGGACAATTGAGAGTCCCAGCCCATGTCCTTCAACCCGAACATTATCCAACCGTTCAAACTGGCTGAACAATTTTGCCTGGTCCTGCTGAGTAATTCCTAGCCCGTTATCTTTGACCCCAAAACGCACCATATTGCCCGGTACGAGCTGCGCATCCAGGTGGATGACAGGTGGTGTGCCACCATATTTGATCGCATTACTGATGTAATTCACCCAGATTTCTTCAATCCAGGGGGCATAACCGAGAGCAGCAGGCCAGGACTCACCGTAGATGACGAGAGCTTGTTGACCCTTAATAACATTATCCAGCCGCGCTATCGATTCCTGGACAATCTCCTGCATATTGAGGGTATGGAGCGAAATAGACGCAACATCCCGAATACTCGCCAGGAGCAGGAGTTCATTGATAATGGTATGGATTTTATAGCTGGACTGATGAATACGAGTGAGTATCTCTTTTAGATCGTTATCTTCGGCTGGTTTTTCACTTTCCAGCAATAGTTCGGCAAAGCCAATTACAGCAGTGATCGGTACTTTGAGATCATGGGCAACCGTGTGAGCATACGCATCCAGATCAGCAATAAGCTGTTCACGTTCCATTTCGACACACTTTCGTTCCGAAATATCGCGCCAAGTGATTAACCGACCAGAAAAACGGCCTTGACGATCATATAACGGATTGATTTGTACATCAAAGTAACGCGGCGGGTTTTCTTCAAGCATGACCTCGGCACGTTTCTCGACCGCGCCCTGGAATTGGGCAATCACATCAATCCATTTTGCAAATACGCTGTTAAATTGTTTCCCCAATACAGCCTGGCGGTGTGCGCCTTCCAAGAGCGTCTGCGCCGCCGGGTTGATGTCCACAATCCGGTTTTGCGTATCCAACACCAAAACACTATCGCTCATGTTCTCAACCAGGATGTTCCGGGCGACGGGCACAATATCCAATAAGCGTGCCTGGAGCAGATTGACGGTGAGGAGAATACCTGTGAGCGCAAAGGCCAAGGGTGGCAAATCCAGACCGGGGAAAGGATTAAGGTTTGTCAGACTGAGGATACTCGCTGCCCAGGGGAGCGAAGCCGCCAGAATAACCATCCCAACCTGATTACGGTATAAACGCCTCGTGCCAAAAAATCGCTGAACTAACCACAGCAGTCCGATAAAGATAAAGAGGTAGGCATAGATGACATATATCCAGAACCAGGGGCCGCCATCATGAAAGAACGTATCAGCCAGTTGGCGCTTACCGGCAAAAAACAGGCCATGATACTGATCGGTCCATAAAATGAGCACGGTCAGCACCGGCATAACCGACAGAAGCACGAGGCTCTGCCAGCGGATCCAGTTTTCGCGGTGCGTATAGACCAGGGTAAAAACGAGGAAGCTAGTCGGTACACTTGCCGCACCAATATATGTCGCATCCAACCAGAATACCTTGGACGATAGATCGGAAACCAACCAATGAACAGCATAGGTTAGTGACCATTCCGCAGTACCGAGCATAAGCATCAAGAGCGGGCGGGCGCCAGGCGTAGAACGCCGCCCCCAGATGAAGGTCATGGTGATAACGGACGCCAGGGCAGAGATCAACAGCAGAATGGCATATAACAGATCGCGGTGATACATGGCTGCCTCAATAGTTCTCGAAAAATCATTGGCGGTGTTATGTGCAGGGCATTTTTCCTACATCCGGTCAACTGTCCACCCTCCAATCATTTAAGACGAGCATAGCACAATTTTCGGGGAAAACAGTATAAGAGTATGGATGATTACAGTATCTCCTCACGAAAGTGCCTGTACCGAACCAATCTTTTTGTGAACCGCCATGCGATATGGCATAATGAATATCAAGAGTCAGTTATTGGCGATTCCCACATCCCCCAGTGCCTCGTGGGAATGGCATCATCAGCACACATCTAAACTTGATTAAGGAGAATTGGCATTGGATTTGTTTGAGTATCAGGGCAAGCAGTATTTTGCCCGCTACGACATCCCCGTATCGCCCGGCGGCGTGGCGAATACTGTCGAAGAAGCCGTCGCTCAGGCGGAGACCGTTGGTTATCCGGTTGTAGTGAAGGCTCAGGTGCAGGTCGGTGGCCGGGGTAAAGCCGGTGGTATTAAGCTGGCGAACTCAAAGGCCGAAGTCGAAACACATGCCGGCAATATTCTGGGCATGGATATTAAAGGGCATGTAGTTCGCCGTCTCTGGATTGAGAAGGCGTCCGACATTGCAAAAGAGTATTACGCTTCGTTCACCCTGGACCGCAGCGCCAAGCAGTTTATGGGGATGCTTTCGGCCAAAGGTGGCGTGGATATTGAGCAAGTCGCTCAGGAAGACCCCAATGCTATCGCCCGGATTCGTGTCAACCCGGTGGATGGTTTAAGCGAAGCGGCCTGCCGGGAATGGGTGATGGCAGCCAAACTGGATGACGCCGCTACCGATGGCGCAGTGGATATATTGATGAAACTGTACCGCTGCTTCACCGAAGGCGACGCCGACCTGGTGGAAATTAACCCGCTAATTCTGACACCCGATGGCCGCGTTCATGCGCTGGATGCCAAAGTCACACTCGACGATAGCTCCTCCGGACGCCATCCCGAATGGGACGCCTTCCGGGGGTTAGCCCAGCTAGAAGCCCGCGAGAAGATGGCGAAGGATAAGGGTCTGCAATATGTCGGACTGGATGGTTCGGTTGGCGTGATTGCCAACGGCGCGGGTCTGGCGATGAGCACCTGCGACACGATTAACCAGGTGGGCGGCAGCCCGGCTAATTTCCTGGATATCGGTGGTGGTGCGGATGCCGATGTCGTGGCCGGGGCACTGGAAGTCATCAATACGGACCCCAAAGTGAAGGTGATTTTTATCAATATCTTCGGCGGTGTGACACGCTGTGATGAAGTGGCGAACGGAATTGTCGAAGCGATGAGCCGGGTTGAGATTCACTCTCCGCTGGTGATCCGTTTGGATGGCACGAATACCAAAGAGGGTCATGAGATTCTGGAGGCCCACGCCTCGGATTCCATGAAGATTGCCACGACGATGATTGAGGCGGCGCGGAAGGCCGTTGCGCTGGTGGGAGGCTAGGAACATGGCGATTTTTGTTGACGAAAACACCAGAGTAGTAGTGCAGGGGCTGACCGGGTCACAGGGACGGTATTACGGCCTGCGCAATCGTGATTATGGCACGCAGGTGGTGGCCGGGACAAACCCGAAGAAGGCTGGGACAGACGTTGAAGGTATTCCGGTGCTGGCGAGTGTAAAAGATGCGGTGCGGGAAACCGGCGCGAATGCCTCATTTGTAATTGTGCCAGCGCCGTTCGCTACCGCCGCCATCATGGAGGCTGCTGAAGCCGGGATTGAGCTGATTGTGTGCGTGACCGAGCATATCCCGATGCACGATGAGGCGCGGATGTATAACGACCTCAAGCGGAATTTTCCGAATACGCGGCTGATTGGCCCGAACTGTTCCGGGATTATCAGTCCAGGGAAGTGTAATATCGGGTTTACGCCGGGCGAGGTGGCGATGCAGGGCCATGTAGGCATTGTCAGCCGTTCCGGGACGCTGGCGTACCAGTCAATCTATGAGATGACGCTCAAGGGCATCGGGCAGAGTACCGCTGTCGGCATCGGGGGCGACCCGGTGCCGGGTACGAGCTTCATTGACTGCCTGGAAGCGTTCCAGGCCGACCCGGAAACACACGGCGTGGTGTTGATCGGGGAAATCGGCGGCTCGGCGGAAGAAGAAGCGGCGGCCTATATCAAGGCAAAAATGAATAAGCCGGTGGTAGCTTATGTGGCCGGGGTGACTGCCCCAGCTGGTAAGAAGATGGGCCACGCGGGCGCGATTATCTCCGGCTCGAAGGGAACGGCGGGGGCGAAGATGGATGCCCTGCGGAAAGCCGGGGCACGGGTCGCCAACAACCCGACAGAACTGGGCGACCTGATGGCCGAGGCGCTGGCGGAGCGGAAGTAAACGAGCGCCACCCTTTTCCATACACACCCCAAACCCCCTCTCCATTGCGATGGCTGAGGGGGTTTTTGTTTGAAACGGCGTTACTCTATCTCGACGGCCAGGGCGACGGCTTCAGCACCACCCAGACACAAGGAGGCGAGGCCGCGTTTGAGTCCCCGGTCTTGCAGGGCGTGGATGAGCGTAATCAGTACCCGCGCTCCACTGGCACCCACCGGGTGGCCGAGGGCAATCGCGCCGCCATGCACGTTCAGTTTCTCCACTGGCAGCATATAGCCGTCTTTCGCCAGCCCTTTGATATCCGCCAGAACCTGGGATGCGAAGGCCTCGTTAATCTCGAAGAGGTCTACATCGTCCATCGTCCATCCGGCACGTTGTAAAGCGATGGGGATGGCCTTGACCGGCGCATAAAACAGCCAGGCCGGTTCTACCGCCGCCTGCCCGTAACCGACGATCCGCGCGACGGGCTGATGACCACCTTTTTCGGCGTACTCGCGACTGCTGATGACCAGCGCCGAAGACCCATCATTCATGCCGGGGGCGTTCCCAGCGGTGACACTACCGCCTTCCTCGAAGGCTGGACGCAGCTTTGCCAGGGCTTCTATGGTCGTGTCGGGGCGGATGCCTTCGTCACGATCTATAACGGTATCCCCCTTGCGGCCTTTGATCGTCACTGGGACAATTTCCGCCGCGAATTTGCCGGAGTCGGTAGCCTGAGCGGCAAGCTGGTGGCTGCGAAAGGCGAACTCATCCATTTCCTGGCGGCCCACACCGACTTCACGCGCGATGAACTCGGCGGCGCTCCCCATGCTCCAGTTGCAGAGCGAACACCACAGGCCATCAAACTGGAGGGCATCCACCAGCTTGACTTCGCCGTATTTGTTGCCCTGGCGCATGTCGTAGCTCAGATAGGGCGCTTTACTCATGCTCTCCGTGCCCCCCACCAAGTAGAGGTCACCGTCTTCAGCTTTAATGGCGTTGGCGGCCAGCATCGCGCTTTTCAGCCCGCTGCCACACACCTTGTTGACGACCATGCCGCCCACATGCGCCGGCACTCCCGCGCCCAGGCTGACCTGGCGGGGTAAGGCCTGCCCTACTCCAGCACTGACCACGTTGCCCAGAATCACCTCGTCAATATCGGCGCTGTTGATGCCACTGCGCTCGACAGCAGTACGGAAGGCAATCTGCCCCAACTCAGCCGCTGTGAGGGATGCCAGCGCCCCCAGGAATTTACCCTGAGGCGTCCGGGCGCTGCCCAGAATTACCGCTTCACGTTTGCCCTTACCATTATTTGCCATGACCTTTTTCCTCGTATAAATCGTGCCAGATGGCTTTCAGTTCGGTATAAGTATTCTCGAGTGTATCGGGAATCACCCGTGTATTCCCGACGACGCTCATAAAACTGGCATCACCCGGCCAGCGCGGGACAATGTGAAAGTGGTAGTGTTCCGCGATACCCGCCCCCGCAGCTACACCCAGATTGACGCCGAGATTAAATGCAGACGGATTATAGGCCTTGCGTAAGACGGCCAGCGCCCGGTTGACCGTCACCATCAGATCAGTCAGCGCATCAACCGGCAGGGATTCCTGGGTATCCACATGCTCATACGGAACGACCATCATGTGTCCGTTATTGTATGGATACAGGTTGAGTACCGCATAAACATACTGTGACCGAGCGACCACCAGTTCGGCAGCATCTTCTGACTGTGCCTTAATACAGAATACACAGCCATCTAGAGGTTTTTTCTCACTGCGAATGTAAGCCATACGCCAGGGCGTCCAGAGACGATCCATAATGCACTCGATATAGCCGCTGACCATAGCATATGGACAGCGCATGAACGTTCTCATTTAAGTATACGAGGGGGTCATCACGGTTACAAGCTATGTGGATGGAAAATGGCATGCTAAAATCGGACACTATGTACAAGAGCATTGAGTCTTGTGTGCTGAGGCGCAGGGACTGGTTATACTCCGTAATAGGAAACAGCGATGACTCTGAGCGAAGACCGGCTACAGGAACGACTAACACCGCGTGCTGTACAGTTCTATCCCCAGGTAGAAAGCACTAACGACCTGGCAATGGAGTGGCTGCACCAGGGTGCTGTATCGGGCGCGGTGGTGGTGGCCGATGAGCAACGCAAAGGGCGTGGACGGCTGGGGCGGACGTGGCACACTCCGCCGGGTGTCTCGCTAGCAGTTTCGATGATTCTGCGCCCCAGGCCCGAACATCTGCCCCAGATCACGATGCTCGGCGCACTGGCGATTCATGATTTGCTGGTAGGATTGGGACTGGCGACTACCGGCATTAAATGGCCGAATGACGTACACATCAACCGGCGCAAAGTCTCCGGGGTACTGGCCGAAGCCGCCTGGACAGGTGACAAACTGGCCGGGGTTGTTCTGGGCATGGGAATCAATGTGCGTGCCGATTTCAGCGGGAGCGACCTGGCGCAACAGGCGATCAGCATTGAACCAGCGTTAGGACGGGCCGTTGACCGGGTGGATTTACTGGTTGATTTGCTAGCGCGGGCAGATGTCTGGGCAGGACAGTTAGGGACGAAAACGCTATTTACAGCGTGGCAAAGCCGTTTAGTTACGTTAGGGCAGACGGTAACTTATGGCGGACTGACCGGCACAGCAGAGCTTGTCACCCCGGACGGCGCATTGAGCATTCGCACCGGGGACGGCCAACTGCACCGGGTTATTGCGGGGGATGTGGTCGTAGAGGATGGGAGTTAAGCATGGGAATCCGGTTGGATTGGGAGATTGAGGCGGAGCAGGCACAGGTACGTAACGCCGGGGAGGACCCGGCAGCCGCCCGCAGGCGACGGTTAGCACGCATCCGCCTGGTGATATTTATTGTATTGGTACTGGTTGTAATCGGGGCAGTTGTGGGCGGAATCCGACTGCGGTTGGACATGATTGATGGTGAAATTGAGCGGGCACTGCGGAATACCGTTGAGACCGAAGTTACGGCGCTGCGGTTGGGGGACTGGCAGGCATTTGCCGAATCGCAACGCAGTGCATCCAGCGATTGGCTGGCGCGACAGGAACAGGTTTTCAACGCTTATCAAGACCTCAAACTCCAGGACCGGGTACAGCTCACCGGGACTATCCGCGACATCACAATTGATAAAACACGGGCGCGGGTGGCCGTTGAGGAAATTATTGAAGGGATACCGTATGTCCGCATCTGGTTCTACTGGCGCTATGATGATGGCTGGCGACATGTACCACCGGATTACACCTTCTGGGGCGACATCGCAACCCGCAAAGGCGTGCATGTTACAGTACGTTACCGAGCAGTAGACAGCACGCTGGCAGCTGCTTTAAGCAGCCAGCTAGACCAATGGCTGGAAACCGGGTGCGCGGTGTTTGCCTGCGTCTCACTGCCGGAACTGACGGTAGACATCCTGCCAGACGAAGGGCTAAAAGTATCGTGGTCGGTGAGCGCACCCTGGCTGTTACAATTCCCTTCGCCATATGTCACGCGGGCACGGAGTGACATGCCCTTTGACCTGGGGTTGCAATTGGAGACAGCGAATTTGCTGGCGGAACGACTGATTGCCGAAGCATCGAACAACATGCAGCCTACTTACCCGGCAGATGCATACTACCTACGCCAAGCAGTGCTGTCCTGGTTGGTTGGACAGTTTATACAGCACAATACCAATGCGTTTATCGTAGACAGCCTGGCACAGCATTTCGGGCAAGCGGCGGTAGGTCAATTGGTGCGCATCATGCAGCCCGGCTCGGATGTTCATATTCTAAGCGAGGTCACAGGTGGCGGAACACTCGACCAGCTCAACCTGGATTGGCGCGACTACCTGACATGGCGCGTGGTGCTGGAAGACCAGCTTATCCGCCAGCGGGACCAGGACAATTTCTGGCGGCTGTATGATACCCGCGATGAGCAAGTCCTCAGCCTGATGAGTACCCGGTTCGACAGCCTGCCAGGGGAAGAGAATAAGGTGGTAGTCTTGGCAGTGCAGGAAATCGCGGCGGATGGTTCACCGCAGTTACGGACAGTGATGCAAGTGGGCAGCGGTGCGGGGGCGATCCAGGCTGAAGTCCTGTTCCGGTTGGTTGGGAACGTGTGGCTGCGGGCGAATTGACACGATTCCGCTTCTGATCTATGCTACAGATAAACTCACGGGGTGTCAGGAGACAATTGCCAGATGGCTAAGGACAGAGACGATCTAAGTGTTCTGCGCGACAGCGCGGGTGAACTCGATTTTGATTTTGAACAGGATAATGAAATCGTTCTTGAGGAAGATCAGGAGGCGAGAGTTACCAAGCTTTTCCTGGGGATGACCGCCGTTGAACGTATGTTCCTCTCAATTTTCCTGTTTATGAACGTTGCGATTATTGGGCTGGCGCTGCTGCTAGCAACCGGGCGCGTCGTGTTTTGAGGTTGAAGGCGAACGTATGCAACAAACGGGGCGAATCGGTGATTCGCCCCTTGCTGTTGCTATGCAGTTGCTTTAATTACTCGGCTTCAGCACGAGTGTGTTCACCGCGGCGGCTTCCACCTGCTCACGTGACCACATGAGCGGGTGATACTGGATGTTGCGCCACATATCCACCATGTCGCCATAGTGTTCGCTGTAGGGGTGACCGCTCTGCCCGGTGGTGTGGATACCCAGGCTCTTAGTAAAGTCACTCAGATCAACGATCATCCGCAGGGATGGCAGCGCCCGTACGCTGAAATCACCATCTATACCGCTGAACCCGGTTGCGTTGACCATATCAGAACCGCCGCTAGTGGCGACTGGCCCCCGGTTGACGATATTTTCGATGAGGTCAATACCACTCAGGCCGAGCGGATTGCTGACAAATGTAGCCTGGTGCAAATCACCCCAACGCCAATTCGCCTGCTCCGTACCGAGCGTATCCACGGTAACCTGATAGCCTTCGGCAAAAGAGCGCAGCAGGATGTCATCGCGGGTTTCAGTCACATCGGTTGTGCCGGTATCATCCCACCAGGCATTTTCCGGGTCTTGCGCCAGTTCATAGGTCGCCCACATGCTCATATCCCGTGAGGAGGCCGTCATCACATCGCCCAACTGGTCGTTATACAGGTTGTCCAGCAAACGCGCCCAGAAATTGGCATATAACGCCGCCTGTGGGCTGTCCATGTGCATCTGATAATCCCATTCCAGCAGCCAATCACGGGCGCTGGTCAGGTTGTCATCTTCAAACGTCAGGGCTTCCAGGTAGGGCATGAGTTCTTCGGCGCTAATCATCTTGTTATCGCCCTGAATTGCCTGGATGGTTGCGGCGGTATGCTGGTCAGTAGCTTCCAGCATCTCGACAATCCGCTGCCCACGATAGCCATAGGCCCATTCCTGACCGATAAAGTAATTTGCATTTTCCCCAAACTGATCGGCCAGTTTTGCCCGCAGTTGGTCGTAGTATTCCAGTGGGACAACGGCCTGGTTCGCAGTTTCGATATACCCGCGTTCCGGGTTGAAGATACGCGGTAGGTCATCAAACGGGATATAACCCAGCCAGTCGTATTCATCGGTCCAACCGGGGACAGGCAGCAGGCCGGAGTGTCCGGCGGCGCGAATGGGGATACGCCCCGGCGTCTGATAACCGATATTGCCCTCAATGTCAGCATAGATCATATTCTGTGCCGGGCTATCCCACCAACTGGCGGCTTCGCGGAACTCCTCCCAATTGCTGGCGCGGTCAAGCATGATGAGCGCCCGGAAGATCATGCCGGACTCATAGGCTGTCCAGCGTAGTGCCATCGGGTCATCATTGTTGAAACCTGTTGGCAAGCCGGTATCAGGGTCAATGCTGTTATCGTTAATGATCGGCCCAAGATGTGTTTCGCGCACCTGGATTGTGACCGGGGGTTCACCATCACCGAAGTTGATGGTTTCATCGTACACGGTCATATCCCGCCATTCGCCATTCCATTCATATTGGAGTTCGTTGTCAGGATTGATCTTGAGCATGTAGAGGTCTTGCGTATCCGGCCCGACGTTGGTTACGCCCCAGGCGATATTCGCGTTGTGGCCGATAACGACGCCCGGCGCAGCAGGGAATGTGAAGCCCACGACATCGTAAGGGCAGGCATCATCCACGACCTGACAGTGTAAGCCGATTTCGTACCAGATGGACGGCATCTGGATGCCCAGGTGCGGGTCGTTCGCCAGGAGTGGTTTGCCGCTGGCAGTGAGGTCACCGCTGATGACCCAGTTGTTACTGCCAATACCGGCGCCTTCACCAAACCAGGCAGCCATTGTCGTCAGGTAGTCCTGTGCGAAGGCGGCATCTACCCCGACAATCCCGGTAATGTTCGCCGCCTGGGCAGTCCCAAGGGAATCGTCGCCAATGGGCAGGTCTTCGGCCTGGAGAATGGTGGGCTTGCTGCCAAACGGCCAGGGGCGGACATACTCATCTGTCATTTCCTGACCGAGGTTATCATAGAGGTCGGAACGGGTGAGTTCCGTGTCCCAGTTGCCACTGAGGTTGTCAGCCATGACCTTCGTCCACACGAGGGTATCCACCGGAGTCCAGGGTTCAATCTCAATCGTTACACCGGTCACGCCCAGGAGCGTGTATTCCAGCGCGAGGTCGCCTTTGTCGCGGTTGAGAATATAGGCATTGACGCCGTCAGCAAACGCCTGGAGGATGGCGACTTCTTCCGGTGTGTAGCTCGCCAGGTCACGCTCAGCAGTCCGCCGCCAACCGGCTTTACGAATGAACACATCAGTACCCATCAGACTGTCCTGCTGACCGGTGAGTTCCTGAATCGTGCCGTTTCCGATGTGACGGGAAAACTCCATTTGCCACCAGCGATCCTGGGCATGGGTGTATCCCTGCGCCCAGAACAGATCGTGGACGTTATTGGCATAAATATGGGCGATTCCCAGATTGTCCCGGATAATTTCTACCGACTCGATAAGATTGTCGCCCCCGGCAGCCTGGGCGCTGGCAGCGGTGATGGTGATTTCGCCGCTCTGCTGCGGCAGTGGACCGCGTGTCCAGTCGTTGAAGATGTAGAGGCCACCCAGTACAGCGACGACCACCACAACGAGCAGGACTAACAAAATAATGCGTAGTATTTTCATTCAAATGCTCCTCAATAAAAGAATGTGAATCAGGAATTGACTCCCGCCTCTGTTGTACCGTATTTGCAGAATGCCGCCAAGAGGAAAGTCAAGATTGTTATGTCCATCACTCACCGTCGAGCGCGTCCAATTCAGCCTGAATCGTGGCGGCATAGCGGAAGGCTTCGGCGGCATGTGTGCCTTCGGGAGCAAGTTCGAGATAATACTGGAAGTCGGCCAGGGCTTCCGGGCGGAGTTCCTGCCCGGTCTGGAGGATGGAATAGTACAGAATGCCGCGATAAAAATAGGCGTCGGGATATGCCGGGTCAAGTTCGATTGCGGTATTATAGTCGTTCAGGACACTATCCCACTCATAGAGGTAAAGGTACATCTGCCCGCGCAGGGTGTAGAGTTCGGGATTTTCCGGCTCGATCTCAATCGCGGTGGTCAGGTCAGCAACGGCATCATCGTAACGTGAGGCGAGGGCGTAGAGTTGGGCACGGCGAATAATAACGGGAAAAGCATTTCCAGAAGAATCGGCCTTTGCAAGCCAATACCGATATGAAGAGACTGCCTTATCTATTAGCGCAATAGCCTTGTCTTCTTCGCCAATTTGCAGATAGGCCCAGGCGAGGTTAATCGCAGTAGACAGTGTAGGGGCATAAAAGAACGGTTGAGGAAATACTATTAGCACGCTCTCATAAAGTGCAATAGCCTGTTGATAATCTCCCTTCCGAAGAGCACAGTTTGCACGATAAAACGGAGTAAAAAGGGGAGCGTGAACATCTTCAGGAGCTAAATTGAGCGTAACAATACCTTGCTGTACTTGCTCAAAATAAGGCAAAGCTTCATCACACTGATTCACAGCATATAGGCTCAAGGCCGTCAGGTAATTTACCGAGAACTCCACACCGTCCAGGCTATCTGGCGGAAAACTAGCATCTGCTAAGTTAGTACCCAAAATTGGATAGGAGATCAGAGCCGGTGATAAGCTTTCCAGGGGAGTAACGCCATCATAGAGATGGAGAAAAAGAACTACCGTATCGCTTCTCAGGCACTCGTCAAACCAGAGATAGATACTATCAGGCTCAAAATTATCGCCATATTCCCAAGTGATGGAAATAAAACGATACCCGTATGGAGCGATGTTTATCTGTGCCTGTTCTACCACGTTGGGCCAGTACAGTTCGCAATTTTGAGAGGAAACAAGGTAAATAGGCGTGTCAGACCTATCCTGGGCTTGCACACCCGATACCATACCAACAACCACCAACCCTATCAGCAGTATCCACTTTCGCATCCGGCGTCACTCCTGTACCAACCCATCACGCCTCTATTATACGCTTCATGTGATACGGGTTCGCTCGTTAGCCCAAAAACCTAAAACGCTAACAAGCTAAAGTGCTAGAAATCTAGCGGCCAGCATCCAGCGTCCAGAAAAGTATCGTGTCCTGCTTTCACATAGCGCATATTATATCCTCATCAGGCAGACTGCATTTATCCCAAATGGTTTGGGATAAGTTTGTTAGCATTTGGGATACAGACATATCTGAACTCGCGTTTGAAGGGGTTTTCGTGTATAATAAAAGAGTTGGTCAGTATCGGTTTTCTACCAACAATCCAACCCCTGAGGGGTGTTGAAAAATGTCGATATGAGGGAAATTTTCGCACCCTGGATGATTCCTGTGGCCTGTAAAGAAACGAAAGGATAAGCGTGTTTCTGGCTGCCTGTTCCCTGTCCGGCACGGGGATGCAAACGGGCGGCTTTTAGCGCGAGGATATGGTGATGGACATCGGTACGGTACGCTCGGTAAATATCAACGAAGAAATGCGCGGCAGCTACCTGGATTACGCCATGAGCGTGATCGTGGCGCGGGCGCTGCCTGATGCGCGGGACGGCTTGAAGCCTGTCCACCGGCGTATCCTGTATGCCATGTATGACATGGGGATGCGCTCCAACACCGCCTACAAGAAAAGCGCCCGCATTGTCGGTGACGTGCTGGGTAAGTATCACCCACATGGCGACAGCGCCGTATATGACGCGATGGCGCGTATGGCGCAGGACTTTTCGCTACGATATCCCCTCGTGGATGGGCAGGGTAACTTTGGCAGCGTGGATGGGGACAGCCCGGCGGCGATGCGGTACACCGAGGCGCGATTGGCGAAACTGGCGGAAGAACTGCTGGCCGACCTCAATATGAACACGGTGGACTTCACCGACAACTACGATGGCAGCACCCAGGAACCGCTGGTGCTACCAGCCCGGCTGCCAAACCTGCTGTTGAATGGGGCGAGCGGTATCGCGGTAGGTATGGCGACGAACATCCCGCCGCACAACCTGCGCGAACTGGCACAAGCGATAACGTATGTCATTGACAATTATGACCGTGCTGCTGAGATCACTGTAGATGAATTGATGGAATTCGTTCATGGGCCGGACTTCCCCACTGGGGCGCAGGTCGTCATCACCGACGAACTTAAAGAGGCCTATGCCACCGGCAAAGGCCGAGTGGTGATGCGGGCGAAATCGGAAACCGAGGAAATGAAGGGCGGACGTTTCCGCCTGGTATTCACCGCCATTCCCTATCAGGTGAGCAAAGCCGGCTTGATCGAACGGATTGTTGAACTGGTACGCAGTGGACGTCTGGAGCAGATCAGCGACTTGCGTGATGAATCTGACCGCAATGGGATGCGGTTGGTGGTGGAACTCAAGTACGGCGCACAGCCGATGACGGTCCTCAACCGGTTGTACAAGTACACGCAACTGCAAAGCACCTTCAGCATTCAAATGTTGGCGCTGGTGCATGGTGAGCCGAGAACGCTGAGCCTGAGCCGGGCCCTGCAAATCTATATTGACCATCGCTACGAGGTCATCGTCCGCCGTTCTGAGTTTGAGCTGGAAAAATTGCGGGCGCGGGCGCACATCCTGGAAGGCTTGCTCAAGGCGCTTTCCAGCCTGGATGCGATTATCCAGACGATTCGCTCTGCTGAGACAGTAGACGTCGCCCGCGAGAACCTGATAACCCGCTTCGATCTGAGCGAAGCCCAGGCAAACGCGATTCTTGAAATGCAGCTTCGCCGCCTGGCCGCCCTGGAACAGCAAAAAATCCAGGAAGAATTTGAGGAAATTATGGCGCGTATCGCTTACCTGGAAGACCTGCTGGCTTCCCCGCAGAAAATCCTGGATGTGATTCGGGCTGACATTAACCAGATGGCGGAAGAATACGGGGATAATCGCAAGACCGACATTTTATACGGGGTCTCCACCGAGTTCGACGAATCCGACCTGGTGCGCGAAGAAGAGGTTGTCATCTCGCTCACGAGTCGGGGCTACATCAAGCGCGTACCATCCAGCGCCTACCGCGCCCAACGGCGGGGCGGCAAAGGTGTGATGGGAATGCAAACCAAAGAAGAAGATGTGCTGCTGGAAATCTTCACGGCCAGTAGCCTGGATAACGTGCTGTTCTTTAGCAACAAAGGCAAAGTGTATTGCCAGAAGGCCTTTCATGTGCCGGAAACCGGGCGTGCCAACCGGGGCACACTGATCCAGACCATTCTGCCTTTGGAAGTGGATGAACAGATCACGGCTATTCTGCCAGTCGCGTCATTCGAAGACCAACCAGGCTATTTCGTGATGCTCACTCAACAGGGGCGCATTAAGCGGGTGGCATTAGAGGAATTCGCGGCAGTACGCCCCAGTGGGTTGATTGCCATGTCACTTGACCCGGACGATTACCTCGGCTGGGTGAAGTACAGCGACGGCGACCAGGACATTATTATTGTGACTCAACAAGGGCAGAGCATCCGCTTCCACGAATCCGAGGTGCGGGTAATGGGACGCCCGGCAGCCGGTGTGAACGCAATACGCCTGGAGAAACTGGAATATCAGGACCTGGTGGCCGGGATGGATGTGGTGAATTATGACCACACCCACGTACTGGTCGTCACCCTCAACGGATTTGGCAAGAAAACGCCGGTTGAGGAATACAAGACCCAGGGGCGTTACGGAATTGGCATCCGCACCCTGGCACGTAACGAAAAAACCGGACCAATTGTCGCCATGCGCTGCGCCACCGGTAACGATGACATCATGCTGATTACCCTTAATGGGGTCGTACTACGTACCAATCTGGACGAAATCCGGGAAACCGGGCGTTCGACTCAGGGGGTCACGCTCATGAATGTTGCCGATGACGATGAAGTGGTGAGTATGACGCTCATGGAAGCCTTTGAAGAGAATAACATTGAGGAAGTTGACGTGGAATAGCACAGCAGGGTGACCCACCAACAGTGCTAGAAGAGGGCTTCACGGCCCTCTTTGTATTGAACAACAAAACAGGGTGCGGTAAGCAAACCCACACCCTGCTCTGGTTTATCGTTGTTCGTGATTGGCCTAGAAGTCTTCGTCGTCTTCCTTGCCCTTGTGAATGATTTCCGGTTCAGCGCTACCGCCTTCCAACTCGGCAGCTTCCAGTTCCTCTTCAGCACGGGCGGCGGAAGTCTGGGTGATACGGCAGATCATTTCATCAGGATCATTGAGGATCTTAATACCTTCGCCCAGGTCAAGGTTGTAGACATAAATTGAATCCCCGACTTCATTCAGGTTCGAAAGGTCAACCTGGATGACACTGAGGAGTTTGCTTGGCAGTGTTTCAATGGACAGCATGGACGGGCCAGCCAGGAGAATGCCCTTCTTGGCCGCTACTGCCGGGCTTTCGTTCACGAAATGGATCGGAACATCGGTGCTGATAACCTGGGTTTCATCCACCACAAAGAAATCCACATGCAGAATATCGCCCCGAATCACATCGCGCTGCACGGCACGCGCCAGGACGATGTGAGTAGCTCCCGCCATTTTAAGGTCAATCAGATGCGTACCACCAGCATTCAACAGCGCCAATTCCAGCGGGCGGTAGGGAATCTGAGCACTGATTGGCTCTACACCCGGGCCATACAGCGCGACAGGGACCAGCCCTTGCCGCCGAAGTTGGCCGACTTTTTTGCCGATGATATTACGCGGCTCTGCTTCCAGGATTAAATTTTCAGCCACAAGAAATCTCCTTCACACAGAAACCGGCCTGTCGCCGGTGGGATGTGTCGTATTCAGAATACCCTGCATTCTAGCGAGATGGCCGGATTCCGTCAATGCTAAGTCTGGGTAATGCCCACAAAACAGCGCAGAAATAGTCTATAAAACGCAAATTTCATGGAGAGAGGTGACATTGACACGTCGAAAACGTGACTTTTACTATTCCACGAGCGTTAGATTCAACCCAACGTTATGGTACACTGTGGGTAGAGTCAGAATAAAGGAATCTTTGGCTGTAAATATAATTTTGTAAAAGTTGCACAGTTGAGAAAAATTCTGTTTGAGCGCCAGGGGCTTAATCTCCTTGATCCGCTAGGCAACTGCATAAGTTCGAATTAGAACATGCCTACAGCCGGAGTTATATAGAATAATTTATTGAGGCTTTATGGCACAACAGCATGTCGCACTGGTGGTAGATGATGCCCCAGCCAATCGTGAATTCTTAGAACGACTCCTGGCACAAGCCAAGTTTATCATTCGGAGTGCATCCAGCGGAAAAGAAGCACTAGAGGCTGTTACAGACCTGGATTATCTGGCGTTGGCGCTGGTAGATATGAAACTGCCGGATATGCGCGGCGTTCAACTGGCGGCGGAACTGCGACGGCGTTTCCCCGCCTGCTATATTGTGATAGCGACCATGTATGATGATCGCGCCACGATGGAAGAGGCCTTCGCAAACGGCTGTAATATCTTTCTGGTCAAACCACACGGATTCATGGAACTCTTTCAACGGTTGGTGCGAGGCGAGATTCAAGTCACCCCGGATGCGCCGCGTTTAGTGATTGACCAGTTTGGTTTGCGCGTCCTCAAGTTATCCTGACCTGGCATCATTCGGCGTATTCACGCGACGCAAAATCCAGTGTTTTCCCCTATTCACGGCTAGACCCTCCGTGGCGCTGATACACGGCAAACGATTGTGTGTCCACATCAACGCGGGTTGTATTGATACACGATGTGCCGCCTGGTCGGGTAATGCATCTTTGTTATAATTGCGCGTGTCATTCCTGATAGAAGTGTAAAATGGTTAAGACGATGCATATTCTACATGGCACATGGGACCCCCTCAATAAATGTTTTATGCTCTGGGGGGAAGATGCAAGCGCCACGCCACAATACCGCAAGGGCAAACGCGGCCCTGTTGCATCCCATCCCTTCGCACTTTCGTGGGATAGTCTCCTTAATCTGCTGCTGGCGTACTCTACGGATGCCGAACCGAGCGGTGACGAGCGTGTTATCTGGCTGCCGGGGAGAAACAAGCATGTCCAGCCGTCGGTAGAAGCCCGGCAAATCGGGACCTCCCCGCTTGACTCGGCAAATGGCATGGCTCTGCTGGCTTGGAGCGTGCCGGTTGTCCTGCTCAAACCAACGGATTTTCTGGATTTCGCACTCCAATTACCGGAAAAGATGCGCAGTCATGTGGTTGGGCACGATTTAGCCTATTGGCAGGGTGCGACACTGTTGGCGATGACCTGCCTGGTAGAAGGCCGTTATATCCCGGCGCTTGAGCAGAATTTCAGCCAGTATCGCGCTTACTGGCAGGCGCGGCCCGACCCGGATATGCTGGCGCAGATGGCCGCTAATATGCCACCTTTGTGTCGGGCGATCACGGATAAGCTGGAAGCCGCTGAACATCCTTATACCCTGCTTGAAGATTTCCTCTCGATAGCGGTAGACGGTTTTGTGCGTGAATACTATGCACGCAACAGGCGCCCGGTTCACTACTGGCTACAGGCTTTGACCGGCGCGGATACGACCTTGAAGGGCAGCAGATCCGAAAACCGCCAGCTCTACGAAGCATGGCAAAGCTGGCAGGAAACCGGCAGTACCGGCGGCGCATTCCGGGTTTGTTTCCGGCTGGATGAGCCAGAAGTTGGCAACGACGAATGGCCGCTGGAATATATGCTCCAAGCGACGGACGACCCCAGTTTACTGGTGACGGCGGGAACAGTATGGTCGGCACGGGCAAATAGGCTGGAAGTGCTGGAACGGCATTTTGATCATCCACAGGAGAAATTACTCAGGGCATTAGGGCTGGCGTCACGGGTTTTCCCGCCGATTGAACGCAGTCTGCGTGAAGCTCGGCCGCTGGGTGTGGCATTGAGCCGGGAAGAAGCGTTTCACTTCTTAACCGAGGCTCTGCCTTTGCTCGAGGCCAGCGGTTTCAGTGTGCTGGTGCCCAACTGGTGGGGACGCCGCGCCCGTCTGAAAGCGCGAGCCAGAGTCAAGGGACAGGGCAACGAGCCTACCGGAATCCTGACGAGGGATACACTGGTGGCGTACCAGTGGGAAATGTCGTTAGGCGGACAACGCATCAGCCGGGAAGAGTTTGAGGCCCTGGTCGCGCTCAAGCAGCCATTGGTTGAGTACCGAGGGGAATGGGTCGCGCTGGATTCTGACCAGATGGCGTCGGCGCTCAAATTCTTCCAGCAGACGGAAAAAGCAAACGGTGAAGTCAGCCTGCTTGAAGCGCTCAAGATGACTGCCTCAAACACCACTCCCGACATGCCGGGAATCGAGATTGAGGAGACCGAAATCAGCGGTTGGCTGAACAGCGTCATCGAACAGTTACGCAGCCCGGAAAGCAGCGCCAGCCCGGCAATTCCCATCAATCTACAGGCGCGGCTGCGCCCCTACCAGGAGCGTGGTTTTGGCTGGCTGGCGCAGATGGCACAGATGGGATTAGGGGCGTGCCTGGCCGACGACATGGGGCTGGGCAAGACGCTACAGACGATAACATTATGGCTGCACGAGCGCCGAGAAAATGGTGCGGAGCCGGTTAACCCGGCGTTACTGGTCTGTCCGACTTCGGTAGTCGGCAACTGGGGGCATGAGGTTGCCCGATTCGCACCTTCACTCAAGGTATACAAGCACCAGGGGGCGGAGCGGCTGCGCGGCAAGGGATTCATCAAAGAGACGCAAGGGGTTGATGTGGTGCTGACCAGTTATGCCCTGCTCCACCGTGATCTGGATACACTCAAGAAAGTGAAGTGGTCATCGGTGGCGCTGGACGAAGCGCAGAACATCAAGAACCCCGCCACAAAACAGGCACAAGCCGCCCGCAGTCTGGAGGCACAGTACCGGCTGGCACTAACCGGGACGCCAGTAGAAAACCGTCTGACGGAACTCTGGTCAATTTTTAATTTCCTGAATCCCGGCTATCTGGGGTCGCAGCAGGGCTTCAAAGCAACCTTCTCCACACCGATTGAGCGCTACCGTGACCAGGAAGCGGCGGCGGCGCTCAAAAAACTAACCGCACCGTTCATCCTGCGGCGCGTGAAAACTGACCCGACCGTTATTGCCGACCTGCCCGACAAATTCGAGAACAAGGCGTACTGCGGGCTGACACCGGAACAGGCGACGCTGTATGAAGCGGTTGTACGCGAGGAGATGGAGTCGATCGAAAACGCAGGAAACGATATGGCACGGCGCGGCGGGGTACTGCGGATGCTCACGCGCCTCAAGCAGATTTGCAACCACCCGGCGCACTTCCTGAAAGAAGGTGCGGACACACCGATGGCGAGTCGCAGTGGAAAGTTAGAGCGCCTAGTCGAGATGCTGGCGGAAATCCAGGAGATGGGCGAACGGGCGCTGATTTTCAGTCAATATGCAGAAATGGGTGAACTCCTGCAAAGCTACCTGCGCGACTATCTTCAGGACGAGGTGTTGTTCCTTCATGGTGGCGTGCCAGCGAAGAAGCGTGATGAGATGGTGCGCATGTTCCAGTCACCGCAGGGGCCACAGGTATTCGTGCTGTCGCTCAAGGCGGGCGGCACCGGACTGACGCTGACGAACGCAAATCATGTGTTTCACTTTGACCGCTGGTATAACCCGGCGGTGGAAAATCAGGCGACAGATCGCGCCTTCCGCATCGGCCAGACGAAGAATGTGCAGGTGCATAAGTTTATCTGCCTGGGGACGCTGGAAGAACGGATTGACACGTTGATCGAAAAGAAACAGGCTCTGGCCGACACGATTATTGGTGCAGGCGAAAACTGGTTGACAGAACTCGACAACAACGCATTACACGAGCTGGTGGAACTGCGCCGGGATGCGGTGGAGGCATTCGGATGAGCTGGTATTACGATGATTATGATGATGATGGGTATCATGACGCGATTAACGAGAAACATGACCCGCCGCCAAACGCGATTGTGATTGAAGGGCCGGTGCGGGCAGTCAATAAGCGCGGCGATATTGGGGTTGAGTGGTGGGGCAAACAGTGGATCAAGGCGATGGAGCGGCTGGGGCTGGATGGGCGCATGGGACGCGGGAAAACGTATGCCCGCACCGGCTCGGTGCTGCGGCTGGAGATCGGGCATGGTGAAGCCTATGCCCTGGTGAAAGGGTCACATGGCCGTTCTTATCATAGTAGTGTGCTAGTGCGTATCCTGGACGATGCCCAGTGGGAGCAGGCACTGCACGCCCTCTCGGAGCAGGCGGTTTACGCGGCCAAGCTGTTAGCTGGGGAAATGCCCGGCGATATTGAGGCGGTGTTCCAACAGATCGGCCTTTCACTGTTCCCTCAGAAAAGAAAAGACCTGGCGTTTGAGTGTTCCTGCCCGGACTGGGGCGACCCGTGCAAGCACACAGCAGCGGTGTACTACCTGCTCGCCGAACAGCTTGACGCGGATCCGTTCACGCTGTTTCACCTGCGGGGACGCAGCCGGGAACAGGTGTTAGCGGCACTGCGAACCCTGCGCGGTGAAGCGGATGCTCCGGGGGATATGCCCGAAGCGGAAACACTACCGGATGTTCCGCCGCTGGACGCTGATCTGGAGACATTCTGGACAGGGACGGCGGCTAACATCGTGCGCCAATTACCGGAACGAGGCGATGAGCCGATGGCACTGCGGATGTTGGGGACTCCGCCCGGCGGCATGGAGACTGAAATCAAAAGGATATACACCAACATCGCCCAGGAAGCACTCTCATGGCTGGGCTTCAGGGAGGGTCATTGACCACATCAAAAGCATTATCGAACCGGCAGATTGCCCGCGCCGCTCTGGTGGTTTTGCTGGGATTCCTCGCCAGCGGCGTACTGGGGGTGATCCGTTCGGCGATTATCGCCGGTATCTTTGGGGCGGGGGCTGCGCCGGATGCCTTCTCCCGCGCCCAGCAAATCCCGGAACTGGTGTTTGTGCTGGTGGCGGGGGGGGCGCTGGGGTCGTCGTTTATCCCGGTATTCGCCCGTATCCGCGAGAGCGATGATGCCCAGGCATGGCGGCTCGCCAGCGCGGTGATGACGCTCTCGGCGCTGGCGGCGGCGGCGCTGAGCCTGGTGATTATCCTGTTCGCGCCGTGGGTGGTGGCGAACATTCTCGCGCCGGGCGTGCCGCTGGAATACCAGGCGCTCACGGTGAACCTGACGCGGCTGATGATGGTGACGCCGGTGATTTTCAGTATCAGCGGCCTGATTATGGGCATCCTGCATACGCACCAGCAGTTTCTGCTACCATCTATTGCCATCAGCATGAACAACATCGGCCTGATGGTCGGGGCGCTGCTGTTCGCCCGGATGCTGACGCCCGACCCCGGTGTGGGACAGGTGGGCGACGCGAATATTTACGGGCTGGCGTATGGCGCTATTCTGAGCGCCCTCCTGCATCTGGCGGTGCAGATTCCTGGCTTGCGGCGCGTCCATGCCCGGATGCGCCCACTGTTTGACTGGCGTGCGCCCGGCGTGATGGAAGTGCTGAGGCTGATGGGGCCGCGGGTGTTAGGGCTGGCGATTGTGCGGGTGAATTTCATCGTGAATGCGGCCTTTACGTCGGTGATGGTTTTCGGCAGCGCGACGGTGCTGACCAATGCCTTTACGCTGATGTTCTTCGCGCTGGGAATCATCGCGCAGAGCGTCGGGCAGGCAGTGTTCCCTACCCTATCGGCGCTGGCGGCGGAAGGCGATATGGAGGGGTTCAAGGGGCGGCTGGCGGCGGCAGTCCGCAGTGTGCTGTTCCTGTCGTTCCCGGCGACGGTGGCGCTGGTTTTCCTGGGTGAACCGCTGGTACGGGTGATGTTTGAGCGCGGTGAGTGGACAGCGGAGAACACCGCTGGGGCAGCCTGGGCGCTGGCATTCTACGCGATAGGCATCGCGGGGTTCAGCCTGCTGGAAGTGCTGTCGCGGGCGTTCTACGCGCTGGCGGATACCTGGACTCCGGTAAAAGTCGGTATCGCGGCGATGGTATCGAACATTGTGTTGAGCGTGCTCCTGATTCAGGTGATTGGCGAGCCGGGCAACCTGGCGCGAGGGCCGTTCGCGGGGCTGGCGCTGGCAAACGCGGTCACGACGATTTTCGAGGCGCTGGCGTTGTGGTGGCTGCTGCGACGACGCATCGGGGACATGAAGGACGCTTACATCCTGGATGGCGCGGGACGGGCGGCGCTGGCGGCGCTGGGGATGGGCGTGGCGCTGTGGGTGATGCTGAGTGTGTTGGATGATGGCGGCGGACTGGTGATGCTGGCCGGCGGCGGCGCGATTGGCGCGACGGTCTTTTTCGGGCTGAGCCTGCTACTGGGGGTGAATGAAGCGCGGACAGTGCCGCGTCTACTGCTACGGCGGGTACGGCGGTGAAGCTCGCGGGATGGCCTGGCAACGGGCAAGAAATGCGGTGCGTTGGGGCGGCGTCTTTGCCGCCTGGCAAGGTGAATCTGCCGCAACTATCGCACTGAAATGCGGTTCAGGTCGTGCCAACACGGGAAGAAAACGGGGTGTTTTTGCAACAAAACGGATTTGTGCTGCAATTGCAGCGATTGCAGCAACCTTCCCGTAATTGGTGGTTCTGCCGTGCTGCAAAGTGCGCGGTTTTGCAGCAAGAATCGGATTGATGTCCATTCCTGGCAGGGGTTGGTGGGGGTGTGTTCGTCGTAATCATCATAGCACGAGCATAGCATAAAACGAGTTACGAATGGTGAACATTTGTTAGAACATTTGGTCAGTGTTTCCGACGAGATTCACGCCGAGGGATGAATCCCCCGGCTAAGGCAAAGCCAAGCCCGCTGAAGGGGCTATTTTTGAACCTCTTTAGCAGGTTTGAAACACCTTGCCGGGTATTTATGCATCTTAAGAAATTGGCGCGGCGTTGTGGTCTGGGGGCGGGCACGATGTATCGTGCCCCTACGCGCCTCTCATTTCAGGGCGATTCTATAGGCACATGAACGCCGGGTTTATCTCCGTGTTTCCTTGTCAAACGGCATCATGGGGCTGTCTGGTGTCTGAGTACCATCCATCTTAGCCGGGGATTTCATCCCCTGGTGGCTAAAACCCACAAATCTGAAATGCACCCAGCGCCACAGGGCTAACGCATCAAATTCACGCTATACAAAATAGCCTTTTCTGACCCCTCCCCAACCCTCCCCGCAAACGGGGCGGGGGCTGGTCAAACAGAACCAACAAGTCGCACCCGCTGGCGGGGGAGATTGAGAGGGGGTAAATAAGCCAGAAGTGTATACAAATTGAAATTCCCATTTTGATGCAATCGCCCTGCCCAGCGTCAAGCGGGTCTCTTGACACGTTCCCGCGCCCTGCTATAATGAGGGTGTGCGCGGGTGTAGCTCAGTTGGTAGAGCGTTTGCTTCCCAAGCAAAATGTCACGGGTTCGAGTCCCGTTACCCGCTTAATTATGTAAAATTGCCCCTTATTTCGAGGGGCATTTTTGTTACGGGGGAATTATAACTTATCTTCAGCACTGATATAATCACTCACCAAGCGGGTGAGGCTGATTATTTTCGTCGGTATCTTTATATGCTGGACTGTTTTTATTATCTGAGCGCCAGAATTTCCGATGATAAGGATCAGTAAAGCGTGTCATATCAGTACCAGGTTTCCACTTTGTGCCGTCGGGGAGAATGGTGCTTTCATAAAATGCAAGTCCTGGCATATTTGCGCCTTCAGGAAGCGTATCCCATAACACCGCCTCTTTCAGATTAGCATCAGACAAATTCGCTGCCTCCAGCGAGGTAGGCAGCAAGGCTGCTCCCTCCAGATCGGCATACTCTAGGTTCGCTTCTTTCAAGTTGGCATCCATAAAATACACATGCCTCAGATTCGCCCGATGTAAACTTGCCTGCTGTAAATTGGCCCCTCTTAACGTCGCGCTCTCTAAATTGGCGCTCCACAGTTTTGCACCTTCCAGATTGGCCCGCTCTAAGATTGCACCCTGCACTTTAGCACGCTCCAAATTTGCACCTTTTAGATAGATACCATGCAAGAAACGCCCCTGCAAATCGACACCTGACAAGTTCGCCCCCTCCAGAGTGGCTCCTGTCAAATTGGTATCCTGCAGATTGGCCCGCCACAAATTCGCACCCTTTAGATTGGCCTCCGACAGGTTCCCACTCATAAGATTGACTCCCATCAAGTTGGCGTTCTGCAAATTAGCGGAGTAGAAGTTCACGCCCTGCAAGTTGATTAGACTCAATATCACGTCTTGCAGGTTTGCCCTACTCAGATCTGTACCCTTCAGTATCCCATTATCTCCTTCCAGCCATCCCCGCTTGCGAATCTGATGAACAGCATTCAAAGCAACATCGTTGATTATGCTACTCGCATCACGTATTAGCTGGTCTTTCAAGTCTCTCTCTCGATTAATGTCATCGCGCCGCCGGTTCAATTGCTCAATCACGAATACCGTTACAAAAATACTCAAAATGTCTGTATATATGTTCTGAATATATCCAGTGTCACCATCATGAGCAAACCACATATAACCAATCCCGACACCGATTCCTATCAGAAGAAGCGCGGTGAAGACCGGATAAAAAGTGGGATATGCTTTATGAACCGCCTTTGTACGTTCCCATCCTGCTAGATCGTCAGTATTTGTCATGGATGACTCCTTTTTGAGAACATATACCATAGGAAAGCGAGTGACACGAACACTCTCAGGTCAAATATCACGGGTTCGAGTCTCGTTATCCGCTCAGAACGCGAAATAGCCCTTATTCTGAGGGGGTTTCTGGATTATAACTATTAAGCCCAGGCTGCTGTAAGGAGGTCTGTATGCCTGATATTGCGGAGTTGATTCAGATTGATGCCAGCGGACGCCGCCTCTTCCTGACACAAGCGGGGAGCGGCACGCCGGCGGTTATCCTTGAAACCGGGCTAGGGGCCGAGGCCGAGGAGTGGGAAGCGGTGTTCCAGGAAGTCAGGCAGGTGACCACCGTTTGCCGTTATGACCGCGCCAATCGTGGGCGCAGTGACCCCGCCCCCAAGCCGCGTTCAGCGCTGGACTGCGCGGCTGACCTGCACGCGCTGCTGGCTGCGGCGGCTATTCCGCGGCCTGTGGTGCTGGCCGGTCATTCGCTCGGCGGCCTGATCGCACGCCTGTACGCGCACCGGTATCCTGAGGATGTCGCTGGTCTGGTGCTGGTTGACCCGATGCACGAAGATCAATTCGAGCGGATCGGGCCGCGCTATTTTCCGCCATCTGCGGGCGAGCCGGAAGCCGTAACGCAGTTCCGCAGCTTCTGGACGACTCATTGGCGCAATCCCGCCAAAAATGCGGAGGGCATTGATTTTCCGGCGAGTCAGGCCCAGGCTCGAGCCATTGACTCGCTGGGCGACATGCCGATGCTTGTCCTCACGGCAGACGCTTATACCCATGAAGTGCCCCCAGTACCTGACGCACAGCCGATTGCTGCGCAGTTACAGACGCTCTGGCAAGCGATGCACCGTGAATTGATGCAACAGTCGTCACAAGCCGCACAGATTCGAGTGGCAACGAGCGGGCATTTCATCCAGCGCGAGCAGCCGGGCGTGGTTGCCGCTGCTATCCGGCAGATGCTTGAAATCGTACGGAGCAGATTCTAGCCTGCTTCGGGCTGGATGCGATATATGCCCGGTAAGCCGGGCCACAAAAGGTATTAAGCGCCATTCCGAAAAACTGGTATACTCATGACCTCAATAAGGGTACAGCGCCAACGGGCGCGAACGCCCAATAGCACGATGAGTCTCCGTATCACCGGCAGCGTCTGGAGTTCTGGCGCGACTGAGTGAATTTATTCTTCTTTTTAAGGAAAAGCGATATGGAAAAGCGCAAGATCATTTTGGACTGCGATCCGGGGCACGATGATGCCATCGCCATCATGCTGGCGGCAAAAAGCCCGCTGATCGATCTGCTGGGCGTCACTGTCGTCGCAGGGAATCAGACACTCGATAAGACTGTCGTGAATACCCTGAACGTCTGCCAACACCTGGCGATTGATGTCCCGATCTATAAGGGCTGCGGACAACCTATGATCCGCGATAAACAGATCATCGCGCCGGAGATTCACGGCGAATCCGGCCTGGATGGCCCAATCTTTGCCCCGCTTACCAGACGGGTTGAGCCCAAACACGCCGTCCTCTATCTTGCGGAGACGCTGCTCCAATCCGACGGCGATATCACGGTGGTCACCACCGGGCCGATGACCAACCTCGCGATGGCAATCCGGCTCTACCCGGAAATCCTGCCCAAGATCAAGGAAATCGTCCTGATGGGCGGCACGTACCAGTTGGGCAATATGACTCCTGCCGCCGAATTCAACATCTTCGCGGACGCTGACGCGGCGCATGTCGCCTTCACCTGCGGGCGGAAGATCACCATGGTCGGCCTGGACGTGTCCCGTAAAGCACTGTGCCTGCCATCCGTCATGGAGCGTATGAGTAAGATCGGGACGAGCGCGAGCCAGCTGTTTATTGATATCATGACCTACTTCAACAAGACGCAAAAGCAGGTCTTTGGCTGGGACGGCGGGCCACTGCATGACCCCATAACGATTGCGTTTTTGATTGATCCTACCGTACTTACGGTCAAGGAGATGTTCACCCAGATTGATATACGCGGCGAACAGAGCTATGGCAGGACCAACTGCGACTTCTTTCACAATTCCGGAAAGAAGCCCAACAGTTTTGTCGCCATCGACATCAACGTGGCGAAGTTCTGGGATATCATTGAAGCCGGTCTCCGTGCTTATAGCGAATAGGCTCGCCCATGACACCATCCTCTACTGAACGTAATGTGCGCAGGATGCTGCCTATCATACGCCTGCTACAAGCGTACCTGCCGCTCTCAGTGGCCCGCTGGTCAGAGAGACGATCCGCACAGCGCGTGCCTCTGCCCGCCGGTATCACGCGGGAAGTTGTGTCTGCCGACGGTGTACGGTGCGAATGGTTCATCCCCCAAGACAGCCCACACGATCACGTGCTGCTCTACCTGCACGGCGGCGGCTTCATCTATGGATTGACATCGCTGCACCGTCAGATGGTCATCGCGCTGGCGCAAAAGATGCGTACCCGCGCCCTGATGGTGGATTATCGTCTCGCGCCTGAACACCCTTTTCCCGCAGCTCTGGACGACAGTGTAACCGCTTATCGCTGGCTGCTGAAACAGGGATTTTCCGCGCAGCATATTGTGGTGGCGGGCGATTCGGCGGGCGGTAATCTGACGATCACAACAGTGATGAAGCTGCGCGACAGTGGCGACCCGCTGCCCGCTGCTGCGGCGTGTCTTTCACCGGTGGCAGACCTGACCATCACGGATGATCGTTCAAAGAAGTTCGATGATCCGCTGCTGCATCCTAAAGCAACCCGAATCTACATAGAATCCTATGTGGCGGATAGCGACGCCAAGGACCCCATGATTTCACCGGCATTTGGCGATTGGCACGGCCTGCCGCCGTTACTGGTTCACGCCGGAGAAGACGAGATACTGCGCGACGATGCAATTCGTATCGAAGAACGGGCACGAGCGGCGGGGGTTGGGGTGCGGTTGGAGATTTATCCGCGCATGTGGCATGTGTGGCAGCTTTATCTGACACTGCCACAGGCTGTTCAATCGCTGGATGACATCGCGCAGTTCCTTCAATCACACCTGAAGACCGCAACTTAGATTGCTCTGTATGTGAAAACGCCCCTCATATGGAAGGGGCGTTCTTTGCTGCCTCACCCCGGTTGGCTGGCCTGGTTACGAAAGCATCAAACGCCATCTAATCGAAATTGCCATTCCAGGCACTGATGATATAATTCGATTTGTAGGTCAAGTTCCCCAACTATCCTGAAAAAAGCATAGCGCACAAAAAGGATCACTTCTGTGAAACCGCTTTTCCGCATTACGCTGATCTGCCTGCTGCTCCTGTTCCCGGCAGCCTTACCCATCCTCGGCCAATCGAACCGCGAAGTTATCACGCCAGACAATGCCGCTGATCTGGAGGAATTGTTTACCCTGCCCCACCGTGACAGGATTATCAATATGGATATCGCCTGGTCGCAGGATGGCACCCTGTTCGGCCTCGCGGGCGGTGGCGGTCTGCGCCTCTACCGTGTCGGCGATGACTTCCAACTATTGTTCCAACTCGGGGCCAATGAATCCAAACGCGCCATCGCATTCAACCAGGATGGCTCACTGGTGGCGGCCTCCGATGGCGCAACCGCGGCCGTTTGGCTGTGGGATACCCGGACGGGAGAACGTTCCGCCATTATCAGCACCGGTGACGATTTCTCGGAAACACTGACGTTCGCCCCGGATGGCCTGTGGCTGGTGACCGATGATTTCACAAACAACTTCAGCCTGTGGGCAGTACGAAACAGCGCCGGGCGAAAAGTTCCGTTTACGCCAGCCAATGCGTACCGTGTCCAGCGTGAATATCGCTTCGGAGAGGGACTGTATCCGCTGGCCGTCGTCCCTGCCTTGGACACCAATCATTTTTATGTCGCTGCCGGCGTTGCAGGGGACAATCAAGTGCTGCTTTGGAACGCGACTACCGGTGAAGAAGAACTCGTCTTTGCGTATCCCGACCTGTGGACAGGGCTGGCAGTGAACGCCGAGAGACAGATGATCGCGTCCAGCACATGGCAGGGTGAGGTGATTCTGTGGGGACTGGATGGCACACTGTTAGCGGGTTTCACGACCAACCCGGACTCCCCGGTCAACGGTGTGGCCTTCAATCCGGCAGGAAACCTGCTGACTACCGTATCGAACGATGGCACGGTGCGGGTGTATGACATCCATGATCTGGGGAACATTGACCAACCTCTGTTCCAGACAGCCCATACCGATATTGTGAGCGATGTGGCTTTCAGCCCCGATGGCACTCTGCTGGCAACCATGGGCACGACTGACGGGGTGCGCTTCTGGGGAATTGGCGAAGCTATTCAGCTTCTGCTGCCGCCTACCCCCACCCCCCAACCCACCCCCACTGCCACGCCCGAACCTGTCCTGGGAATTGGCGGGAGCGCACGGGTGCAGACCACCGGCGGCGATACGCTGAATGTGCGCAGTGGTCCAGGTCGCAGCTTCGATATTGTGACGAAACTGGCGAATGATACGCCGGTGACGCTGATAGACGGCCCTCAGGAAGCCGACGGCTATCGCTGGTGGCAAATCCGCACAGAAGATGGCACGGAAGGCTGGACCATCGAAGCGGCGGACGATGTGCAAACACTGATTCCAGCGGGGCCGTAACCCATCTGCCCGCAAGCAGGTATCACGGGTTCGACTGTTACCGTAAAAGATGCGAAGATGCTCCTCATTTTGAGGGGCATTTTTGTGCGCGTTATCCTGTTTTATTCTTAGAATTCATGGAATCTTCCGTTGGTTCTTCGAGTAATCTGATCTACACTTAAAGATGATTATGGATGCAAAATCGAAATATTATTACGAAACATAACGGGCGATTTCGCCGTGTCAAGCGGTGACGGAAGGATGGCACTCAATGAGCCGGTCATTCATGGCGGAAGTGGAAATGCATGAACGCGCCTGGGGTACGCAGTCGTATTCAGGCAGGCCATCACTGGCGAAGATTATGGAAGCTCGCATTGTGGTCTTCTGGCGCGAAAATCGGCGGGACCCCGGATACCATATCACGCTGCATGAGAATACGAAGGAAATCCAGAAGTATGTCAACGAAAGCGTGCTGGACATCGGCCTCAAACCGCCTGCACGACGATTAGCACGGTTATATGTCAATCAGCAGCGCATCAAAATTAAGGGCGTCAAGATTATCTTCGAGATGGATGAGTTGGAGCAATCGTAGGGCAAAGGAGTCGCCATGAACTGGCAACTGTCGCTCTAGCCCTCCCGTTTGCCGCGTGAGGGCATCATGCCTTCCAGCTTGGCGATGATCCCCATCATCACCTCGTCCGCGCCGCCGCCAATCGAGAGCAGTCGGGCATCGCGGAAATAGCGCGAAATCCAGGTTTCTTCCATGTAGCCCATGCCGCCGTAGAATTGCAGGCAGGTATCCCCCACCTCACGCGCCAGCCTCCCGGCTTTGAGCTTGCACATGGAGGCAATGCGCGTCACTTCCTCCGGCGCGGCCTCGGACTCCGTCAAGGCGGCACAGTAGTAACAGAGCTGACGCAGCGCCTCGATTTCTGTCAGCAGTTCGACCAGCTTAAACTGAATCCACTGGTTATGGATAAGGGGCTGGCCGAAGGTCTGGCGCTCGGTACAGTAGCGCATCGTCTCGCGCACGGCCATCTCCATGCCGCCCGTCGCGGAGAGCGACCCAACGAGACGCTCCATCTGGAACTGCTCCATTTGCAGGTAGAAGCCCATCCCCTCCGCGCCAATGAGATTAGACTGCGGCACACGGGCATTTTCAAAGGAAAGAACGGCGGTGTCGCTAGACCGGTTGCCGAGTTTTTCCAGTTTGCGGCTGACGCTGAAGCCGGGCGTCGTGGTCGGCACCATGATGAGTGACATCCCCCGGTAGCTCTTGCCCGGCTCGGTGCGTGCCAACAGGCAGACCCAATCGGCCTGAGCGCCATTGGTGATGTACATCTTGGCACCGTTAATCACGTAGTCGTCGCCATCCTTCTCGGCGCGGGTGATGATTCCGGCCACATCGCTGCCCGCCCCCGGTTCGGTGACGGCGATACAGCCCACCATGTCGCCCCGGATAGCGGGGGCAAGAAACTGCTCTTTGAGGTCATCACTGCCATACTTCGCCAGCGCCGGGGTACACATATCGGTATGCACCATGATGCCCATCGGCACACCGGCACACTTACAACGCCCCAGTTCTTCCGCAAGAACGACGGTGAACCAGATGTCGGCATTCGCGCCGCCGTAAGCCTCGTCGTAGTTCAGCCCCAGGAAGCCCAGGTCGCCCATTTTCTTGAGGACATCGTGCGCCGGCCAGATACCGGCTTCTTCCCAGGCGTCACAGTGCGGGTTGAGTTCCTTCTCCACGAAATTCCGCACGGATTTGCGGAACATCTC
>CALJKV010000082.1 GCA_937974245.1 uncultured Chloroflexota bacterium
CCTGGGCCATCCCAACCGCCTTCGTCTGTTGGATAAATTCCGGCTAGTGGCTTAGCTGGATTCATATGCACGGGATTTCGATGCTGCCCGATCTGCGGGGGATGATTGACTACAATCTCTCCGGCTGGAACGGTGACACGATCATGTGTCACGACGCGGGCAACACTCCCCTGCTGCGCCAGCCGGTTGACTACATGGCACAGTTCGTTGAACTATACCAGCGACTAACCGGTGTGTATACCTGGCCGGGAATGACAGAGGCGGAAGGACGAGTGCTGCATCCTCCAGCCATAAGGCCTCAATATGTTGACCTGGCTTTTGATTCGCTGGAAGATGAATTCAGGCCCTACGAAAAGTATCCGGCCAATCGCCGGGCCGAATACTTCTTCCACAATAATCACGGTTTGCGCCTGACATTCCCGATGGTGACGACAGCCCGCTCCCATATTGAGGCGCGATTCCCGTTCTTTAGTTACGGGCTGATTGACCATATTTACTCCCTGCCGCCTGAATTCCGTTATAATAACCGATTATACCGGCACGTCATCACGCGGGAGATTCCCCAGTTGTCACTCATCCCCTTCGATAGGCAGGAATACCTGCCTAACGCGAATCGCTGGTTGCACAGGGCACATGCGCTCTCAGTGCAGGCCATGCGGCGGCTGAAGATATTCCCTGAGCGGTTGACGCTGTATGCGGATTATGAAAATTACTTGCGACAGGATTTGCGGCAGTGGGCAGAAGACATCCTGTTTGATGCCCGCACCGAAGCACGGGGGCTGTGGGATATGACGGCTGTCCGCTCACTTTTCGCCCGGCACATGAGCGGTAACGAAGAATGGACAATTGGCAAAATCGCACCGCTGATAACCTTCGAAATGATGATGCGCAGCTATTTTGATGAAGAGTGAGTCTTTGCGATGCCTTCTCCAATTCAGCACGAAACCAGGCCGCCCGCTTCGCTCCTATCCCCTGGTGCGCTGCGACAGGCGCTTGAGACACCCTGGAAAGCCCGTAACGAGATCGAACGACTGTTGTTTCTACCTATAGCACGTCTTCAGTGTGCGCTGGTCGGTGTAGCGTGGGGACCAGGGTGGAAACTCTACGGCCTGCCGATTATCCAGAAGCACCGCCGCAGTACACTGGCGATCGGCGCGCGACTGGAACTGCGCTCAACCTGGCGCAGCAACCCGCTTGGCCCCAACCGCCCGGTGATTCTCAGCACCCGCCGTCCTGGGGCGGCACTGGTCATCGGCGATGACTTCGGTATGACCGGAGGGAGCATTGTAGCGGAAGAACGGATTACCATCGGGAATCGGGTCACGGTGGGCGCAAATACGATCATCGCGGATACAGATTTTCACCCACTGGGCGCGCTGGCACGGCAAAGTATCCCGCTGGATGGCGCAACCGCCCCGATCACCATAGCGGATGATGTGTTTATCGGGATGCAGTCGCTCATCCTTAAGGGAGTCACCATCGGTGCAGGCAGTATCATCGGCGCGGGCAGTGTGGTGACGCATGACATTCCGGCGGGAGTCATCGCCGCTGGCAACCCGGCACAGGTCATCCGGGCGCTGGATCGCTAAAATCAATCATAGTGCACGCACCCGTGTAGCTAAAGACAGGAAAACTATGAACGAATCCTATTCCCATCCTCCCGAGGTCAATATCCTACTATCCTGGCTGGCACGGCTGGTCATGCGGTTATTAGGGTGGAAAGTCGTGGGGCCGCTTCCGCCTTATCCCAAGCTGGTGATTGTTGCCTACCCGCATACCTCGAACTGGGATGGGTTCTACATGGTTCTGACAGCATGGAATGCCCAGATGCGTTTGCAATGGATGGGGAAGCACACGCTGTTCAAGCCACCCTTTGGCTGGTTTATCCGTCAGTTGGGGGGCGTGCCGATAGACCGTCGCAGCAAACATAATGTTGTTGAGCAGGCGATACAGGCGTTTAACCGGCAAGATCACATGCTGCTGGTTGTCGCACCAGAATCTACCCGCAAAAAGGTGGAAGGCTGGAAAACCGGATTTTATCATATTGCGATGGGGGCAGGCGTACCGTTAGCCCTGGCTATGATGGACTATGGCACTAAGCGGGTACATATCCATCAGGTACTGCACCCTTCCGGTGACATTGAAGCCGATGTCGCCCGGATGCGCGAGTATTACGCGGACGCGAAGGGACTGCACCCGGAAAACCAAAGCCCGATGAGGTTGATTCCGCGCAGTTGATCATTCATCCACCAACAATAGCTTTACGCTGAATGTGCTGCCCTTGCCCTGTTCACTGTTCACAGTGATTTCGCCGCCGTGCAGTTCGGCAATTTCTTTGGCGAGGCTTAACCCCAGCGCCGTGCCGGTAACTATGGTGCTGCCGTGTGCCGCCGCCTCGAAGGGCTGGAATACCTGTTCCAGCAGGTCAGAAGTTACACCGACGCCGTTATCGCGCACATGAATGACAGCATAGCTGGGGTAATCGGGGTTTTCTGATCGTCTCCGCAGCACTTCAATTTCTATCTTGCCACCCTCCGGGGTGTGGTTCATCGCGTTAGCAACCAGGTTGTTGATCAACTGCTTGATGCGGCGAGCATCCACGAACACAAACAACGGGGCATCCGGCATCTGTGTAGTGAGGTGGACTGAATGGCGCTCCGCCTTACCCTGTGCTTTTTCGATAACTTCCCGCACAATGGATTGCAGCACAGTATTGCGCCGGGCAAGCTGGACAACACCGCGCTCAAAACGCGCGACATCCAGCATATCTTCGATCATGTGCTGCATGTGTTCGGCACTTTCTTCCAGCACATCCAGGTGTTCTTCCAGCTTTTCCGGTTGGCGGCGAATCAGATACAGGCGGGTCTTAAAATTGGCAATCGGTGTCCGCAGCTCATGGGCGGCATTCGACATCATGCGGGCGCGTTGTGTCAGCATGTCTTTTTCGGGGGTAATATCCCGGATGACGATAACCATCGCGGTGCCACTGCTTTCCCGTGACACCCTGGCCGTTGTCACACTGGCGTCAAACTCGGTGCCATCCAACCGCTGTAACCGGTACTCGCCCTGGGTTGCGCCGCGCTGAGCCAGTATCCCCCCCAACAGCCGCTGCGCCGTGTTGAGATTGCTTTTTTTGCTGTCGGAGAGTTCAAACAGCTGGTACAAGGCTGGATTCGCATATTGAATCACCCCATCAACACTGTATATGGCCCCTTCTGGGAGTGCCTCCAGCATAGGCAGTAAGGCAGCAACATCGAAACTGGGTGCTGCCGGGAGCGACTCCGATTTATGGACGCGCCCCAGGAGTCCCAGAAATCCCAGCAGCAGTAGTGAACTGCTCACCGCGCCAATCAAAAAGAATCCTCCACCATTGCCTGTTGCCTGCTGGTTAAGTGCCAGCGCAAAAACAGACAATAGCAACCCTATCCCCGCTAACAGGAATATGCGTAACCGTAGTGTCGACCCAGTGAATCGCTGATTCATAATCATCAGAAAATCGAGGCGGAAACGACCTGACTGAATAGGTGTAAGAAACCGCCGTTCCCCCATTTCTCCGCTTCCCCAAGCTATCTATCTCAACGAGAGGGAATCTCGCTACCATTAAATTGTCATTACAATTCCCTAACAATTTATTTTAGCCGTTTGTGCCCGATGGTGAAATAGGTATTTGTTACTGGTGAGTGGTATAAG
>CALJKV010000083.1 GCA_937974245.1 uncultured Chloroflexota bacterium
GCGGCAATAAAAGTGCCCCATACCATCCCGGTTGGGGCATTTCGCGTTCAATCCCTTGCTGGCGGGCGACTGAGACGGGAGACACACGTCCCCTCGAAGGAGGCCGGGTGGGGGTAAGCACCGCCCACGAATTTGCCCGTATAATAAGGGGTAAGACATCGTTGTGCCAGCGTGCAAGGAGTCCCTCATGGTTGACCAACCGTCGCTTGTCCTCACCCCGGATCAGATGCGCCGTGTCTGCGATTTCTCCCGGTTCACCTTCCAGTCCACCGCCGAACTCGCCCGCCAGCAAACCATCTTCGGCCAGTCGCGGGGCGTTGAGGCTATCGAATTTGGCATTGATATTCAAGCGCCCGGCTATAACCTCTACGTCCTCGGCCCTGCCGGGTCAGGCCGCCTGACCGCCGTCGAGCACTTCATCAACGAACGTGCCGCCGGCGAACCCACCCCCGATGACTGGTGCTATGTCCATAACTTCCAGCAGGGACACCGCCCGATTGCCCTGCGCCTGCCCCCCGGCAAAGGCCGTCAGTTCCAGGCCGACACCGACTCCCTGATTAACACCCTGCGTGGCGAACTCACCCGGCTGTTTGAAGGCGAAGCCTATATCAAGGCACGGGGCGAAATCAAAGAGCAGTTCCAGGATAAAAGCCAGGCCATCATGGATCGGGTGCGCCAGGTCGCCGCTGAAAAATCCTTCCTTATCCAGACCACCCAGCAGGGTATGGTCATGATGACGCCCGTCATTGATGGCAAACCGATTGACCCCAAAGCCTTCGAGACGCTGCCGGAAGACCAGATCACAGCCATCAATGCCAACCGCCGTGAACTCGAGGCGGCCATAGAAGAGGCCTTCCGCGATACCCGTAATCTGCACAACGAAGCGCAGACCGCCCTCAACGACCTGCGCCGTAATATGGCCGGGCAGGTGATTGACCTGCACCTGCTGGAGATGAAAGACAAGTACCGTACCAGCCAGACGGTGCTGAACTACCTCAAGGCCGTGCGTGATGACATCCTCGACTCGCTCGATGCCTTCCAGCAGGATGGCGACGAGGAACAGCCCGCGCCGGATGATAAATCGCGCGATGGTGTCTCGCCGGAATCGGTTGACCGCCGTTACCAGGTCAACCTGCTGGTGGAAAACAAGCCCGGTTCCGGCGCGCCCGTCATCATGCTCGAACTGCCCACCTACCAGAACCTGATCGGGCGCGTGGAGTATGAAGTCCGTTACGGGATGCTCTCCACCGATTTCTCGCAGATCAAGAGCGGGGCACTCCACCGTGCCAACGGCGGTTTCCTCATCATCCGGGCGCTGGATATCCTGCGCCAGCCCTTCGCCTGGGAAGCCCTCAAACGCGCCTTGAACAGCGGTCAGGCCGTTATCGAAGACCCGGATACACGCGGGGCGAGTGTCACGGCCTTACAGCAGCTTGAGCCGGAGCCGATTCCGATCAGGCTGAAAGTCGTCCTGGTGGGCAGCCCCGACCTGTACTATGCCCTGTACAACATGGAAGAAAGTTTCCCCGACCTCTTCCGCGTCAAGGCCGATTTTGTGGACATCATGCCCCGCACGCTGGAAAGTGAACAGCATTACGCCGACTTTATCGCCACCCGCTGCCACGAAGAAGGCCTGCCACACTTCTCCGTCGAGGCAGTGGGACGCATGGTTGACTATGGCAGTTGGCTGGCTTCCGACCAGGAGAAACTCTCGGCACAGTTCGGGCAGATCGCGCCGCTCATCTATGAAAGTGTGTTTTTCGCCCGGCAGCGGGGCGAGGACATCGTCACTGCCGCCGCCGTTGAAGACGCCATCGCCGCCCATATTTACCGCCACAATGAGCCGGAAGAACTCGGCCAGGAGCGCATCACACGGGGGACGGTCTACATTGATACCGCCGGGGAGGTCGTCGGGCAGGTGAACGGGCTGGTGGTCATCAACCTGGGGGATTACACCTATGGCCTGCCCAGCCGCCTGACCGCCCGCGTCTTTATGGGGCGCAAGGACGTGGTGCAGATTGACCGCGAGAGCAGGATGACCGGCCCGATTCACGACAAGGGCGTGCTGATTCTGCAAGGCTATCTGGGCGGGCGCTACGCTCAGGATTACCCGCTGTCGCTCACGGCCAGCCTGACGTTTGAGCAGAACTACGGCGGGGTGGAAGGGGACTCGGCCTCCAGCACCGAACTCTACGCGCTGCTTTCGGCGCTGTCCGGGTTCGCCATCCGGCAAGACCTGGCCGTAACCGGCAGCATCAACCAGCGCGGGCAGATTCAGCCCATCGGCGGCGTGACACAGAAAGTCGAGGGCTTCTTCCAGGTATGCCGGGAACGCGGCCTCACCGGGACACAGGGTGTCATCATCCCGCGCAGTAACGTCCACCACCTGATGCTCAACCGGGATGTGATTCAAGCGGTGCAGGACGGTCAGTTCCGTGTCTACGCGGTGGACACAGTGGACGAAGGAATCGCGCTGCTGACCGGCAAGAACGCCGACGACGTCCACACCGCCGTAGATAACCGCTTACGTCGCCTGGCCGAGTCGCTGGTGGCTTTTGAGGAACGAGGGGAGCGACGGCGGTAAGACGGCTTTAGGGACACAAATAGCTGGCAAAACAAGAGTTAAACCCTGTTCAAATGGGATTTCTCTTTCAAGGCTTCCCTGATGAATATGACAGGATCGGCGCTGAGTTCAGGCCGATTCAGGTTATTTCTTCTTGTCCCAGACGAAATAATCATACCCTTGCTTCATTAAATCGGGCTTGTGTTTGGCAATAGCAAGGCTGATGCCCAGGTCATAGGTATTGCCGGTGAAAGCTGACCAGTAATTGGATCCCGCCCACAGGCCGCCAAGCAGTCCTGCAATGCCCATGAAATCTCCAAGTTCGTTACTGGCGGTCGTGTTGAATTGCTGTGAAGCTATAATCAGTGCCACGGCTATCCCCACCAGAATCAGCCCTTTGAAACTTTGATTCCTGCGGTACTTTCCAAGGCACTTGGAACATATATTGACGGTCTTCTGCCCGCCGACACGAACGGATACTCTTTTATATGCGCCTTCCTGTTTTGAGCCTGCTTTGTTGCCATACTGGAAAGTATATGACTGAACCAGACCATCTGAGCCACACTCGTCACACACCATATGAGCATCCCTTGTACTTGTGAAATACCCGCAACTCCAATTTTATGAGTATATACCACTATGCAGACCGTAACAAATGTTGTTTTTGTAGAAAATGAGTCTCGAACCCGGTGATTGAGCAGTCGAATTCCGCCATCAAGAGCGTAACTGTTATTCCCGCCGGACGCCTTCACTATTCACAACATCCCTTTTAAGGTATATCGTTGGGCTTGTGAAAGTTTTGCTCATTACAGTGGTGATTGAAAACTATCCACATCACCGATGGAGTTACATGCATGACCGACCAATCTAAAACGTATCTCATTACCGGCGGGGCGGGCTTCCTGGGCATCAACATGGCGCGTCACCTGTTGGCACGCGGCCATAAGGTCGTTTCGCTGGATATTGCCGACTTCGACTACCCGGAACGCGGCCAGATCACCGAAATCAAGGGGGACATCCGGGATCGGGCGACGGTTGACAAGGCGATGCAGGGCGTGGACATCGTCATCCATACCGCCGCCGCGCTGCCTCTCTACAAACCGGAAGATATCTTCTCCACCGATATTGACGGCACGCGCACCGTGTTGGAATCGGCGCACCAGCATGGCGTCGAACGCTTCATCCAGATTTCCTCAACGGCGGTCTACGGCATCCCCGACCATCATCCGCTGCGCGAAGACGACAAGCTGGATGGTGTCGGGCCGTATGGCAAATCGAAAATTCAGGCGGAAGAAGAGTGCTTCGCCTACCGTGATAAGGGCATGTGCGTGCCGGTCATCCGCCCCAAGTCGTTCATCGGCCCGGAGCGGTTGGGCGTGTTCGCGCTGTTCTACGATTGGGCGAAGGACGGTCATGGTTTCCCAATGCTGGGCAGTGGGAACAACCGCTACCAGCTGCTCGACGTGGAAGACCTGTGCGATGCGATTTACCTGACGGCCACCCTCGATAAGGACGTGGCGAATGATACCTTCAATATCGGCGCGAAGGAATTCACGACGATGAAGGAAGATTACCAGGCCGTGCTGGACTACGCCGGATTTGGCAGGAAGATCGTCCCTCTGCCTGCTGGCCCGGCGATTATGACACTGCGGGTGCTGGAGGCGCTTAAGATGTCCCCGCTCTATAAGTGGGTATACGAGACGGCCAGCAAGGACTCATTCGTTTCGATTGAGAAGGCGGAAAAAGTGTTGGGCTATGCGCCGAAGTATTCCAACAAGGACGCGCTGATCCGCAACTACCAGTGGTACATGGATAACCTGTCGAAGTTCGAGGGGCAGTCGGGCGTATCGCACCGTGTCCCCTGGAAGCAGGGCATCCTGGGGGTTGCGAAGCTGTTCTTTTAACATCGTTTCACATTCAGTAGGACTTACGCAGTTGCCTGGAAGGACAAGGGGCTTAAGCCCCTTGCTCAAACAGAATTTCTCTCTCAACTGCGTAACTTCTCATTCAGGCGACAAAACAGCCCGCGCCCAGCGGGGTATCCGGTAAATGGGCGCGGGTTTTTGCGTCCTGGAGATTATCTGGTTCTAGCGCATCGGCTGACGGATGATCGTCCTGAGTTTTTCCGGCGCGGTGCGGTTCGGGTCACTCAGGTAGATTTCGTGATGCTTGCCGTGCAGAGTGTGGCCGCCCGCCTCAATGTGGGCGTGCAGGCGGGCGATGGTGGGCGCTTCGGCGGCATACGGCCCGATGTACAGAATGTGCGCTGCCAGCCCCTCGTCATAGACCTCAAAACGGACTTTCGCTAACGCCGGGGGATTCTTCTTGCGCCGGACATCCTCAACCGCCTCCGCCACCATGTCGGCTGTCACCGGGTCAGGTTGCATCATCATCATCGTCCACAGCCAGCTATCCTTGTCCTCCATACTGAACTTGCGCATATCCGGCACCCACCACAGCCCTTCCAGCGGTGGCACGCTGTAATCCTGGTCGGGTGACTGCTTTTTGACCATGAATTTCAGGGTATAGGCCAGCGGGTAGAGTGCCTCAAGTGCCTGGACATAGGCCGGGGCGGTGTTCGGGTCGCCTTCGCCATCAATCATCAGGAAGCACATGGGCGGCACGGTGACCACCGATACCGCTTTGGCGGACGGTGCGTACAGGTGTTTCAGGTCTTTCTTGGCATCAAATTTCGCCATGTGGTTTACCTCCTTGCGGTCAATAGCAGTTACACTTATTGAACCACCTCAAGCTACTTGAGAGTCAAGAGGATTCATAGCCCGTTCAGTGTGATAACCAGTTTGCCGGTCACACCATCCGGGAATTTGAGGCAGTTATCTCATATCAAGGCAAATCACCACAGCACATTTGCTTTTCCGCAGTCCCAACAAAAGTGATACGCCGCTTCGGGTTCCCCATACTCATCTAAAGTACCCAGTATTTCCATGGACTGGTTGCAGTCCGGGCAATCGTCGTAGGGAAAATAGTAAGAGACAATCTGCTCAATAACCTGCTCATCGTCAACAAAGTGATATGCCCCATTGGTATCCTTTTGCAGGAACCCCGCCGTCCGTTTCTCATTTCTCCGACTTGAGGACATTGTATATTTTCCTTGATCACCCAGATTACCGATTGCGGTAGTTCTGAATATCATGCTGAACCGCATACGTCGCAGCCTCAACGCGATTGCTCACTTGCAGCTTGCTGAGGATTACACTGATGTGATTCCGTACAGTCTTATCACTCAATACCAGGGCCTCGGCGATTTCAGCATTGCTTCTACCTTCAGCCAGAAGACGCAAGACATCTACTTCGCGTTCGGTTAGTTCCTTGAACGGATTGGGCTTATGTTCACCTTGATAGCGCATCATCGCCAGAACACGCCGCGTGACCGAAGGATCAAGCAGCGCTTCACCCTGACGAACGGCATCCAGGGCGCGGAGTAGTTCGCCTGTCCCGGCCTGCTTGAGGACGTAGCCAACAGCCCCGGCCTTGATCGCATCCGCAATTAACTGGTCGTCGGCAAAAGAGGTTAGCATGATGACATGAATTTGCGGCCAACGGGCTACTATTCTCCGGCAGGCGTCAATCCCACTGCTCCCTGGCGACATCCGAATATCCATAATCACCACATCCGGCTCGTAAAGGTCACACAGGCGGATGGCTTCTTCGGATGATCCGGCTTCTGCCACAATTTTCACGTCCGGCACCTGCTCGAGTACCATGCGCAGACCCATCCTGACGACTTCATGATCATCAACCAGCATAATCGTTAGGGTATTGATCATCATGGTTTCTCTTCTGGCAACATCAGGATAACTTTTGTGCCCTTGCCGGGGGTACTGTCAATATTCAGGTTGCCGCCAAGCAAACGCGCTCGATCACGCATGGAACGCAGCCCATAACCAATCTGAGCGGTCTGCGATGTGAACCCTCGACCATCATCTTCGATACACAGACAAGTTGAGCTTTCAGCCCGTTTGATGGCGATGGTCGCCCTGTGAGCACGAGCATGACGCAGGGTATTAGAGAGACTTTCCTGCACAATTGCCAGGACATGATGGACCTGCATGGGTTTCAAAGTTGGTTCAAAATCGTATTCCAGGTCAATACTTAATAACCCCAGAAAACGGGGATTGGTGATTAAATTCTGCAAAACCGGAATCAAGGGATCAGATGGCGACTCAGTCCGCAGCGAAACCATGTAACTCCTCAAATCCATATTAACTGCATTCAAGACGCTTTTCGCCTGATGGAGACGTTTCGCTAATTCCGATTCCGCTTCTACAAACGATTCCATAGACTCCAGAATGAGGCTGGCTGAGTATACACCCTGAATAGCGCCATCGTGGATTTCCTGCCCAATATGCTCACGTTCCGCGGCCTGGATATGCTCAATCTCCATCTGTTCGATCAGGCGATCAACCTCGATTTCAAAGATTTCCAGTGCGCGTATTATCGTAATTGCCAGGATAAGCCCAAGCAGCGTTCGGAAGACCTGAACAGGAACGCCTACCGTATTCTCCAGGAGAGCATAATTCAGCGTATTGGCGGGGAAAAACTGCGCAGGCGGGACGATGAGTCCAGCAAAAATGGCATAAAAAACCAACGCGCCCCCTGTGATGCGCAAAGTCCTATAGATGTGTTCAGTATTATTCAACGGCAATATGCAGGTCTGAGCTTGATACCATAATCCCCAGGCGGCGAGCAAGCTGCCCGGCAGCGCCAGCAGATACCGTGCCCAGACATTGGATAATGAGTGCCAGCTTCCAACCGTTGGCATTATATAAAACACCAGCCCAAAACTGATTCCCCAGATGACGCTGATGACAATCACGACAGTCTTTAACCAGGGATATACTCGTTCCAGCGTAACCGCGCCAAACATCAGCAGACAGACAAATGAGGCTGCCAATAGAACAATCTGCACCGTATGGAGCAGGTCAATTACAGTCTTCGACATATACGAAGTCTGGATGGGGATGAACATCTCCCCCCACTCGTGAATGCCGTGTAACAGGCCAAACGCCGCTAACCAATACAGATCACGTGCTAAACGCAATCGGCTGTGCCGCCGGGATTGTAAAAAAACGGCGAGTCCCATTACAAAAAAGGTCAGGCCGTAGATGAAGAGCACAATGGTGCGATTAATGATGAAGAATTCGCGTATCGCTTCCATGCCAGATACACCACAATCAGTCAGTATGATTCATTCTACCACTGTATACGCCTCGACAAATGCAAACGGAGACTGCGCTGGCAGTCCCCGTATTGATGCAAATCGTTATAGAATCGCTGTCATCTTACTGCTGGAAGGTGAAGGCAATCGGGTCACCGGCGAAAGCGTGACGTACCTGGGCATTGTCGAAGTTGGCGATGCCGAAGTAGTACATGGCCGTGAGGTCGTCAAACTGCACATCAAATTCCGATCCGGTCACGAGGGCGCGGCTAAATTCGAGTGTCCATACGCCATCTTCCCACTGCCATCCGGCTGAGAGGTCACCACGATCCCCAGTGATTTCGCTGATGACGATCCCGGGGACACGATCCCCAGGCTGGAACAGCGAGGCGTCAAACGGCACCGCTTCGCTTTCGAGGATGAAGCCAGGGGCACCATCTCGGGGGAAATCATCGCCAGGGAGCATGAATGCCGGGCCTGTCTTGTCTTCGTTGACGTTATTCGTATAGCCGCCTGAGTCCTTGGGGTCGCTGTGACGCCCGGCTTCTGGCGTCTCGGCGGAATAAGTTATACTGTCCAGATACTGGTCATCCAGTTGGTTCAGATTGCGGACGGATTTCCAGTGCCAGATATCGCCCAGTTCACCTTCGTTTTCGGTGAATTTGTTGCCATAGGGCTTGGGGTCGCCATCGCTCGACCGGTGGCAGGCCACAAAGCAGCCATCATATTCAAAATCAGTAATACTGTTGTTGATCGGCCAGATGAAAGACAGTTTATCTTCATACCATACATTGTTGTCCCCGCCACGATCTTCGGGATCACTAAGCTGAATCCATGTCCCATCTGCCTGCATTTCCCAGGGGGAACGCAGGTAGCTGTGGGTCGGGTCTGCCCAACGAACCAGGAAATAGACCGTATCTTCGGTATAGACGGATTGAAGCATAAGGGTGGTGTCGCCGTCATTTGCGCCACGCCGCGTGGAGACTTCCAGCACCGGGGCTTCTGCCCACACCGCTTCATCCACCACTCCATCGAGCGTCGGCGCTTCAGTAACTGGCACGGACACCAGGTTATCGTCCTGGGCATAGGCTACGGTAGCCGGTTCAAAATTCGGGAACCAGCCAGCAACTGACAGCACCAGCAGTGCTGCGATAAAAAGGATACTGAGTTTCATGATTTTCATGGAATACCTTCCCCATAACATGATGGTCGAAACATAAAAATGCAGGTACAGTTGAAAAGACACATCAAATTCAATCTGTACCTATTCTTATTTCAATTTAGACCACTGGGAACAGTTGCAGAAGGTGCGAATGTCCTGACTTTGCCGGGACAATCCGGTAATCGGAGGGCGTTGCGTCCGCTCACTCGCCCATGAGTTGGCGGTAGACAGCCACGGTCGTGGCGGCCACCTGCTGGTGGGTGAAGTGCGCCAGCACACGGGCGCGGCCTTTTTCCGCCAGGTCCTGGCGCAGGGCGGAGTCGGTTTGCAGACGGCGCAGCGCCTCCGCCAATGCCGCTCTGTCGCCTTCCGGGACGACCAGCCCGGCGTCACCGATCACACCGGGGATCGCCCCGCTGGATGACCCGATCACCGGGATACCGCTCGCCATCGCCTCCACCAGCACCCGCCCGAACTGCTCTTTCCAGTTGGGGCGCGTCAGTGAGGGCAGTACCAGCACGTCCAGCCGGGCGTACTCCTTCGGTATTTCGGTGGAGGGCATCCATTCGATGATTTCTACCCGCTCGGCGATACTGAGTCGTTCCGCCTGTTCGAGCAGGGCGGCTTTCTGTGGCCCGCTACCGATCAAGCGTAGCCGCCAATCCCCGGCTAACTGGGCGACGGCCTCCAGCAGCAGCGCCACGCCTTTTTCTTCCACCAACCGGCCCAGATAGCCAATCGTGAACGGGCGTTCTGTCACGGATTCGGGCGGCGGCCTGAACAGTGCCGGGTCGGTGCCAAACTGGGGGACAACCTGGAGCGGGCCAGTGTAACCTTTCTCGCGCCAGATGTCGGCGGCGATCTCCGTACCCATCAGGGCATAGTCCACGTTCCGAAGCAGCCAGGATTCCCCCCATGAGAAGGGCGGCGGGTAGCGGCGGGCGATGTTCTGCCAGCTAAAGAACAGAGTTTTCGCCCCGGCGCGGCGGGCATGGTAGAAGGCCTGCCACGCGGCGAGGTTATACGGTTCTTCGTCAATATGGACGATGTGCGGCTGAAATGCACGCAAACGCGCCCCCAGACCGGGGTAATGGTGCAGATGGAAGTTCCCGTTGAGGCGGATGGGCAGGGTTTCCAGCCGGTAGCCTTCGGTGTAGACCCGTTCCAGTGGGGTTTCACCGCGCTCGTCTTTCCAGGAGGGGGGTACGAGCGCCAGGAGTTCGATACCCAGGTGGGCGATTTCTTCAAGTTTGCGCTGGTAGATGCCCACCACGCAGGCTTTCGACAGCATCAGGACACGGATCATCGGCAGTTCTCAGTGCATTGGGATGGGTTGCGCCCCCATTCTAACCGCGCTGGCCGGATTTCCGTAGTGTGACATCAAAACGCCCCAGGCAACATTCCCGGGGGCTGTATGCGTTGGAAAAGGCGGTTTTTCAGCAATTTTCCGAGTCTGCCGCAATTGCCACGATTGCCGCAATCCTCCCGTGAAGGGTTGATGATCGCTGCTGAATTTTGCGGCAAAGCGCCCGATTTTGCGGCAAAGTGGCCTGATTCGCAGGGAATTTGTCTGTAGTATGCGTGCCAGGATACATGGTGCACCTCATAATGATGGGTAAACCCAGAACACCATCACCATACCACAAGAACGACGGCGGATGGTGAATCTTTGTTCAAACATTTGTTCACGAATCATGCGAGATGATGCGCTGGGTAGAGATGCCCCAGGCTGGAAGCCGTGGGGCTGCACGTGTTTGGGAATCCTGCTGAAGCAAATTATATTGGGGGTGGGCGCACGCCGTGCACCCCGCTGTTTACCAGAAATCGAGGGAGACACGCGGCTGGCGGGCGGCGTGGTAGGCCAGCGCCAGGGCGATAACGGTATCGTCGTGGCCGCCGGAGGGCGCGCTGTACCGGAAACTGCCACCGGGCAGGCGTTCGGCACGGTAGGCGGCAAGCTCCCCTAACAGGGTTTCGTCGGGCAGCAGCGCGATTTCGTGGCGTTCAATCGCCAGCGCCAGCGATTCGATCAGGGGAGGTTTACTGGTGGCGGTGGTGGTGAAGGGCTTCACGGGGAGTCCCTCGGCTTGCAGGGCTTCAATGTTGGGCGAGCCGATGCTGTTGGCTTCGGCGTAGATGGCATCCGGTTTCCAGCGGGCGTGGACTTCCGCCAGCCGCCCGCGCTGCAAGGCCCAACCGACCTGATTGAAGCGATCCAGCGCCACCAGCCGCCCGGTATCGGTCTCCATGATAGCGATCACGGTGTAGTCCCCTTCTCGCCCCCAATCCACCCCGGCGACATAGCGTTTGCCGGGCTGTGGCACGGTATCCGGCGGGACGGTGGCGGCGGTTTCGACATCGCGGAAGACCTGCCCGGCGTCGGCGGTGAACTGCGCCAGGTACTCCTGATTCCAGACGCGCTCGGCGGTGGTGCGGCGGATCGACTCGAGTTCAGCCGCTGCAATCAGGGGGTTATCGGCGGAGGTGAAGCGGAATGCTCCCCATTCACTTTCCTCGTCGTCCATTCCCAGCCGGAAGAGGTCATAAAACCAGTTATGGCCGTTAGGCGTGGAGAGGAAAAGCGCCCCGCCGCGCCGTTCCACCAGCATGGGACGGATGACTTCCGACCACACATTGGCGAGCATGTAGGCAGCCTCATCGAGTACGACGAAGTCCAGCCCGGCGCCGCGCAGATGATCCGGGCTGTGGGCGCTGCGAACCGCGATCATGCCGCCCTCCGCGAAGTCAATCCGGCGCGTTTTCCTGGTGATGACGACGCCCGCGATACCCTCGACGGCGGCGACGAGATCGCGCCACACCTGGTCGGCCATGAGGTAGGTAGGGGATACCCACCAGCACTGTTTGCCGGCGCTCCCTTTTTCGAGGATTTCCCGTTTGCCGACTTCGGTTTTGCCGAAGCGCCGCCCGCAGGCGACGATGCGAAAACGGCGGCGATCGGCGAGGACGCGCTGCTGGTTGGGGTGAGGTTGGGGGAGTCTGGCGGTGCAATCGGGCATGGTGGGGAGTCCTTCGTCCTGGGGGGCTGAGAGGGAAAAGCAGGTTAGCCTGATAGCGGGTTAGCGGGTTAGCGGGTTGGCGGGTTAGCGGGTTGGCGGGTTGGCTGTTCAAGTGCCGCATCCGGCAAAGAAATCAGGCAAAATCCCCTGAGTTCCCTTCATTGTCAGACGAGGCTGGCAGCGCGTTATCCTAACAAGAGACGCTGCTAAAACGCTAAACGCGGTACAATGAAGGCGGTGTTGGTGTAGCTGGATGGTGAACCGATGACGCCGATGGATGAGCCGGTACCGGGACGGGATGCGCCGGAAAGCGAGCCGGGGAGACTGCCGCCTTTACTGCCGCTGCCGAACTATACGTTGTCGGATGTGTGTCCGCGCTGCGGGGCGGGCATGACACGGCGGGCGTGCAAGGTGCTGTGTCCGGCCTGCGGGTTCATGTGGGATTGCAGCGAGTTGTGAGAAACATAGCCTGATAGCTGGTTAGCACTTTAGCCAGTTAGACAGAAGCCTGTCTCTGCCGGAAACCTGCATTCAACTGTTAAACTGCACCATCATGCGCAAAAATGGGGAAGCGGCACAGCATATTGCGCCGGACAGGGCAGGCCGTCTGCCGGGCATTGAAATACCCGGCAAGGTGTTCTAAACGGGCGCGGTATACCACGCCCCTACAGAGGTTCATGGTGAAGGGCTGCCAGAGACCCTTTCGGGGGACAGGGCAGGCCCTGTCCCTGCGAAAAAAGGAAATGATGTTTCGGATTATCGGGCGGTTGACGGGCATTGGCGTGGTGGCGCTGCTGGGCGCGGTGCTGCTGGCGCTGGGGGCGGGGCGGGTTTTCGCGCCGACGCGCTATGCGGTGGTGTTTGACCAGTTTGTGCCGGGCGTGGGGCGCATGGTGCATTATGTGGACCCGGCCTATGGGCTGGGACGGGCGCTGTATAAGGGCGTGATGACGGTTGACCCCATCACGCCGGCTGCCACGCCGGAACAGGTGAGCGCCAGGGCGTTCCCGGTGAAGGGCAGCGTGGAGTTGTTTGTGGTGTGGCCGGATGGCCGCCAGCAGCAGTTGACTTCCCCGGAATTATTCGACTCAGAGCGTCCCGAACAACGGTATAACGCCGTGCCGGTATGGTCACCGGATGGGGCGTGGATTGCGTTTGTTTCCTCGCACGGCGAAGGGGATATGGACGTGTACGTGATCCGCCCGGATGGGGGCGGCCTGCGGCTGGTGGCGGGGGATGTGGGGACGCTGATGCCGCTGCGGCTGCGCTGGGCTGACCCGGCGGGGTGAATTTTATGCGGGCGCGGCAGTGCCACGCCCCTACAGTTCCCCGAAGATGGTTAATGCCTCTGGGTTGCACGGTGATGCGGATTTGCAGGGCGTCGTTGGTGATGGTGATAGCGCTCAAGGTGGCACGGGCGTTATCCTGGCGGGCGCGGCAGTGCCACGCCCCTACAGTTCCCCGAAGATGATTATTACCCCTGCGTTTGCACGGTGATGCGGATTTGCAGGGCGTCGTTGGTGATGGTGATGCCGCTCAAGGTGGCACGGGCGTTATCCTGGCGGGCGCGGCAGTGCCACGCCCCTACAGTTCCCCGAAGATGATTAACGCCCCTGGGCGATCACGGCGGTGCGCCCCTACCTGCGACCAACCCTATACCCTCGAATGGTTTTATGCGGGCGCGGCAGTGCCACGCCCCTACAGTTCCCCGAAGATGATTATTACCCCTGCGTTTGCACGGTGATGCGGATTTGCAGGGCGTCGTTGGTGATGGTGATGCCGCTCAAGGTGGCACGGGCGTTATCCTGGCGGGCGCGGCAGTGCCACGCCCCTACAGTTCCCCGAAGATGATTAACGCCCCTGGGCGATCACGGCGGTGCGCCCCTACCTGCGACCAACCCTATACCCTCGAATGGTTTTATGCGGGCGCGGCAGTGCCACGCCCCTACAGTTCCCCGAAGATGATTATTACCCCTGCGTTTGCACGGTGATGCGGATTTGCAGGGCGTCGTTGGTGATGGTGATAGCGCTCAGGGTGGCACGGGCGTTATCCTGGCGGGCGCGGCCACCGAGGAGTTGGGCAAGCTGCCGGTTGAATTCCTGGATGCGGGCATCGGAGGCGTCCCAGCCTTCAATGTTGACAGCCGTGATTTGCGCCTGAACGTCCCCGTTGACCACCGAAATTGACATCGTAACCGTGCCGGAAATGCGTCCCCCGCCGTCGCGCCGGTCATGTTCGCCGGAGATGACGATCTGGCCGGGCTGAAGGTCTACGCTGGGATTGCGCAGGAGCGGGTCGGCGCTTTGCTCCAGGGCAGCCTGGATAAGGGTGTTGACTTCGGACTCGGTGAGGCTGACGATCACATCCGTTGTGCCATCACTGTTGCGCTCGACACTGACGCCCCCAAAATTACAGGCGGCGAGGCTGATGGCGGCCAGCAGGAATGGGATTACACGTTGCAGCATGGGTTGATTCTCCGCTCGTGGACAATACTTCGATTATAGCCCGAAAGGTGTTACCGGGATGTTGCGGACGTGTAAAAAGTTATTGCGCGAATTGGGGAGGGATAGCCTGCCTATTTTCAGGATAGGTTTTTGGCCTTTTGACCCCCTCTAAATCTCCCCCGCCAGCAGGGGAGACTTATTGGTCCTGGTTAGACCGACTCCCGCCCCGTTTATGGCACTGCGACACATGTCCCCTCAAGGGAAGAGAGGCGTATGGGGCATGATCGTTCATGCCCCTACAACAAACCGTATGCTATGCGAAACCTGATCAGTGATCCTTAAGTTGACGTGTATGACCACGCCAGGACGCCCGGTATTTCCAAGAACGATCAGGCGAGATCGAAGCGATCCAGGTTCATGACCTTGTCCCAGGCCGCGACGAAATCGTGTACGAACTTGCCCTGGGAGTCCGCACATCCATAGACCTCCGCCAGGGCACGCAGCTCGGAGTTTGAACCGAAGATGAGGTCAACACGGGTGCCCGTCCACTTGCGTTCGCCCGTTGCGTAATCATGGCCTTCGAACACGTCTTCATCTTCCGAAGTGGCTTTCCAGGCGGTTTTCGTGTCCAGCAGATTCACGAAGAAGTCATTGGTGAGCGCCCCTGGGCGTTTAGTGAAGACACCATGCTGTGCCCCCCCGAAGTTGGCACCCAGGACGCGCAGCCCGCCCATAAGAACCGTCATCTCAGGGGCAGTCAGCGTGAGCAGCTGCGCCCGATCCACCAGCAGTTCCTCTGCGGAGACGGTATACCTGGCTTTGAGGTAGTTGCGGAATCCATCCCCAACCGGTTCGAGTACCGCGAATGACTCCACGTCGGTTTGCTCCTGCGACGCATCCGCCCGGCCTGGCGTGAAGGGAACAGCCACCGTGTAACCGGCGTTTTTCGCCGCCTGTTCGACAGCGGCACATCCACCCAGAACGATCAGATCAGCGAGAGAGACTTGCTTCCCGCTGGATTGGGCGCTGTTGAATGCGGCCTGGATTTTCTCAAGGGTCTTCAGCACAGTCTGCAATTGAGCCGGTTGGTTGACTGCCCAATCCTTTTGGGGCGACAGGCGAATGCGTGCCCCGTTCGCGCCACCGCGCTTATCGGAGCCGCGGAAGGTGGATGCTGACGCCCAGGCCGTCGTAACCAGTTGGGAAACCGAGAGTCCCGAAGCGAGAATCTTCGCCTTGAGCGCCGCGATGTCCTGAGCGCCGATGAGCGTATGATCCACTGCGGGCAGCGGGTCCTGCCAGATCAATTCCTCCGCCGGGACTTCCGGGCCGAGGTAACGCGAACGGGGGCCCATATCGCGGTGCGTCAGCTTGAACCAGGCACGGGCGAAGGCGTCGGCGAATTCCTCAGGATGCTGCTGATAGTGGCGGGCAATCGGTTCGTAGATGGGGTCGTAGCGCAGCGAAAGATCGGCTGTGGTCATCATGGGGCGATGCTTCCTGGCGGGATCATGGGCGTCAACGACCATGTCCTCTTCGGCAACGTCCTTCGCCAGCCACTGATTCGCGCCTGCCGGGCTTTTCACCAGCTCCCACTCGTATTTGAACAGGATGTTCAGATAGCCCATATCCCAGGTGGTCGGGTTGGGCTTCCAGGCGCCCTCAATGCCGCTGCCGATGGTATCGCCGCCCATGCCGCTGCCGTAGCGGCTGTGCCAGCCAAGACCCTGCTCGGCAATGCCAGCCGCTTCAGGTTCCGGGCCGACGAGCGTCACATCGCCCGCGCCATGCGATTTGCCGAAGGTGTGTCCACCGGCGACGAGCGCGACGGTTTCGGCGTCATTCATCGCCATCCGTGCGAACGTCTCACGGACATCACGACCGGAGGCAACCGGGTCAGGGTTACCATTTGGGCCTTCCGGGTTGACATAGATCAACCCCATCTGCACCGCAGCCAGGGGATTTTCGAGGTTCCGGTCGCCGGAATAACGTTTGTCGCCCAGCCACTCGGCCTCAGAACCCCAATAAATATCCTCTTCCGGCTGCCAGATGTCCACGCGCCCACCGGCGAAACCGAAGGTCTTGAATCCCATCGACTCCAGGGCGCAGTTACCCGCGAGAATCATGAGGTCAGCCCAGGAGATTTTCCTGCCGTATTTCTGCTTGATGGGCCACAACAGACGGCGGGCCTTATCGAGGTTCACGTTATCCGGCCAGCTGTTGAGGGGAGCAAAGCGCTGGTTGCCGGAACCCGCCCCGCCCCGACCGTCGCTGATGCGGTAGGTTCCGGCGCTGTGCCAGGCCATGCGGATAAAAAGCGGCCCGTAGTGTCCGTAATCCGCCGGCCACCACGGCTGCGAGTCGGTCATCAGCGCATAGAGGTCTTTCTTCACGGCTGACAGGTCAAGTTTCCTGAATTCCTCGGCGTAGTTGAAATCCTCACCCATCGGATTGCTTATGTGAGCGTGCTGGCGAAGAATATTCAGATTCAACTGGTTCGGCCACCAGTCCCGGTTCGATGTGCCACCATGTGCTACCGGGCACTTACCACTTTCATTCATCAGTGTGATCCTTTCGTTGTTTCAACGTATACACCGTGTTTCTACGAGTAAGTCTGTTTCACTCCACTCAGATCCGGTTGGCAACCCATATATTCGATGTGTGAAATTGACCTATGGCGGTTTTTCTGGAGCGGATCAGGCAGGAGTGAGGAGAGGATAGCACAATTTGTCCCCGGCTGCCATCACAGACGCCGCCAGCGGGGGCGCTTAACCCCCTCCTAACCCTTCCTCCGGACGCCGCCAGCGGGGGCGGAACAGGTATTGGAGAATCGGCTCACTCCCTACCACCCACTGATTTGAGGGAGTAACAGGGAAAAGTGTCGTGCAGTAAAGGGCTTGCGGGGAGGGTTATTGCGCCCGCGAATCGAAGCGTCGCATGGGTCAAGCCAACCGTTATCCGGCTCCGGCCAGCCGCTCGCGGGCGGCCTGGAAGGCGGCGCGGGCGGCGTCGGGCGTATCGGCGGCCAGCAGTTCCGCCGTGACCTCGAAGGCGAGGTCGTCCGGCAGGGCGCGTACCGCGAAGGGGCGCGGGTTGGCCTGCCCCCAGCGTTTGAGGGTGAAGCGTTCCCAGCGGGCGAGTTCGGCCAGGGAGTCCTGAGGTGTGAGTGCTGAGTCTTGAGGAGAGCGTGAAAAGTGCCGAGTTGAAAGTGCCGAGTCCTGGGGGGGCGTGGACTGTGCAGGCTCGGCGGACGAGGCAAGCCTCGTCCCTACAGGTGCGGCGGGGGATGAGACGGCGGATTCGCCCCAGGTGACGGCGGGAAGCTGGAAGTAACGCTGGCGGATTTCATTGACGGTCAGCACCGGGTAGGCGGTACGGATTTCGTCCAGACGGGCCTGGGCGTCGGTGGGGCGGATGTCCTCGAAAACGATCTGGTGCGTCCCCGGCCAGAACGGGAGAAGCTCCTGGGTGATTTTCTGCGAAAGGCGGACGAGTTTGGGCCATAGGGTGCGCTCAATGAACTGGCGTTCGGCGACTTTGGCATTGGCTTCGGTGGCGTTGTCGCTGACGAGTCCTACGGGAATCCCGAAGATATTGAGGATTTCGTCGCGGTGGGCTTCGCGGCCTTTGAGGAAGTCGAGTTCGTTGTGGTTGAGGCCGATGTTCTGCCACTGGATGGCGTCGCCGCGCAGGACGGCAGTACGCCGCTGGCCGCCGCCAAAGCTGGCACGCCATTCGCGCTTGATGCGTTCGTAGTCGGAGTCGGAGACTGCCCCTTGCAGGCTGACAATCCCCGCCGGGACGCCGTTATCCTGCCCGAAGGTGTTGTGATTCCACTGCGCCATCGCCCGGTCACTGTGGACGGCGAGGCGGGCGGCCTCCAGCGCGGAGAGGCCGTAATAGTCGTTGGCGGGATGCCAGCGTTTGAAGTGGACGACTTCCACTGGGTCGAGGGGGATGCGCTGGCCGTCAATCTCGTAAAGGTAGCCTTTCACAGCCTCCAGCGCGTCGGGGACGATGCTCACGCGGTCAGGACGCAGCGGCCAGATCTGCATCGGGACGCCAGCGGAATCCCCGGCCAGGAACCAGTAGGCGTCCCCGGTGAGTTCCAACATGCCGATGGTCTGTTCGATCAACTCGAAGCGGCTGAGAAACGGGTTGGGTGCGTCGAGCAGGGTTTCCAGGGGGTGATTCTGCACTTCAAGGCGGCGCTCGCCCTCGAGGCGCAGCACACGCAGCGGTACGAGGGCGGCGGCTTCAGCGATGCGGTTGATGGCGATATACACCCAGGGGGACTGGCTGTAGACGCCCGCCTGCGCCCCGGTTTCGGCCAGGTTAGGCCAGATAAAGGCATTGTGGCGGGCGACGGCTTCCAGATGGGGAGCAGGTCGCAGCCCGCGTGCCCGCCGGGGGATGAAACGTTGGGTGAGCCAGTTGAGCATGGGGATGTGCCTCTCTGCGCGGACTGCGCCTGTAGGGGGGATGTTGACCCGCACCCGACCTTCTCAGGGGTAAGACACGCCAGGGGATAAATCCCCCGGCTAAGGCAAGGCCAAGTCCACTAAAGGGACTCTTTGACCCTGTATTTCGAACCTCTTGAGCAGGCTTGGAACACCTTGCCGGGTATTTATGGTCATTAAGAAAATAATCGGGAAACTGTTCGATTCTGGCGGACGCCCAGAAGGGCGTCCCTACCATCGGGTTCTGTAGGGGACAGGGCAAGCCCTGTCCGCTAAAATCCTACCCGTAGCGTTTCGCTCGTTACCTGATTAAATCCTTAACCTGCATTAATGGCCGGCAAATGGCCTATTCCGATGGTATCGGCTTAATGCCTATCCCGGAAAACTTTCCGGACTTCCTCCACGAACGGAGAAAACGCGGATAAGGCGTGTGGGGTCACCAACAAGGATCGGGGAACACCGGCAGGCTTGCCATCCGGCTGGTGACGGATAACGGCTGAAAGCGCGGTGGCTGCCGTCCGTGCTGCGCGGTGTTTACCCGATATGCTTCTATTATAGAACATTTATTCTAAAATGGGTGGACAAATGCTCGAATCTTTGATCAGTAATTCCGGTGATTTTCCAAATAGGGGATACAGGCCGCGTAGAAATCGTCTCATGTGTACCAAGTTAAGGCATAACTACCTATTTGGGGGATATGCTTTTGGCCTTTTCACCCCCTCTAAATCTCCCCCGCCAGCACGCGGACTTTCGTTCCCCTCGGCACGCCTGCTTTCACCTGCTTCAGCAGCCGCATAATCATCCGCGCTTGTCCTTTGGCCCTGCTTTCTGGTGTCGCCCCCTCAGCTCCGTCAACGGAGAGGGGAAAATGAGCGCAGCGAGTAGGGGGGAGGTTGGTGTGACGAATTTACGGATAGGTTCTAATTGAATCCCGCTGCCGGATACGGTAAGTTCTTTTCAGCTTGCCCGCAGGAATCAAAAGGGGCGCAGCCGATGCCACGCCCCTGAATAGCGTTGTCAATCAGGAGGATTATACTGCTGGCTTGTAGCAGAACTCCCAGGTGTTATCCATACCCAGAGGGGCCAGGTCAGCATCTGCAAATAAGCCACCGTGCCAGTTCGTGATCGGACGGGTAGTTGCTTCTGTATAGCCAACCGGGCAGGTGCCTGTTCCAGCGGGCAGGAAGAGCTGGACTTCCTCAACCGACCCATCAGCGCCGGCATCACGGGTGCCTGTTTTGTTTGAAAAGGCGCAGAATTCAGCCCCAAAACCTGTCTTGCATACTCTCAACAGACTACTGCTGACGACTTCTTCAACCACTTCCACCACCGGCGGCAGTACGCCCCCGTAGAAATCGGGGAAGTCTTCCCGGCTGATAAGACCCTGGTTGAAGCGGGCGAGATACCATCCGGCATTCCACAGCCACGGGCTGTCGCATTTGCCTTCCAGCACGCCCCCGGCATAACACTCATTGTCGGTGGGAGAACCGCATTCGGCCAGCCCACTCCCATCATCGGGGTCGGTGGTGCAGTAGTCCGAAGCGCCATCCTGAGCAAAGACCGTAACCGATAAACCAATGACGAACAGGGTAATCATGATGATTGATATGACTTTGCGCATCCCTACAAATCTCCTTGACTGATTTGTTATTTCTATGTAACCAGTCTAGGGTTTAAATTATTGCTGAATAATTGAGGATATTCATTGTTATGAACTGTTTGAAAAATGTAACTTGACACTCGCGTAAATTTACACAAGGTTTGAAAAATGAAATATCAGCCGGGAAATTTGTATGGGTTTCGTTTCTATGAGGAAACCAGCACGGCATCCAGCACCGGCACGGGGGTGGTGACGGTGGCAATCGTCACGCTGGCGGAGTCCAGGCGGGCATAACGCACTTCAAACGGGGCGGTCTGCGCGGTGGCATAGACGTACACATCGCCCCCCACGAAAACCGGGCTGAACATCACGCTCCGGTCATCGGGCAGGCGGCGCGGCGGGATTCCCTGCCGTCCCAGCCAGTATGTCCCCGGTTCGCCCTGCACATACACAAACTGACTGCTGCCCGGCAGCCAGCGCGGGGGTTGGAGTGTGCCAGCTTCCCCGGTAATGTAGCCAATGGGGTCGCCCCCGTCGCCATTCGCCACGACGAGTTCAAAACGGTTGCTGGTCGCCGTCTCCATGCGGCGCAGGTAGACCAGCCCGAAGGCGTTATCCGTCCACAGCGGCAGGCCAAAGAAGCTAGCCGTCGCGTCTCCGACTCGCTCCCGCGAACCATCCACGCCCAGCCGCCACAGGTCAACCGGCGGGCTGTTCACATCATCATATACCAGGTCGGAGTCGGGGAGGGCGACGCGCAGGGCGCTGCTATCGGCTTCCCAGAAGAGGTCAGGGTAAAACTTGTACTCCGCACCGGTGCTCACCCCGAAGAAATACAGTAGATCGCGGGCGTCCCGCTGCCCCAGCGGGTCAACTACACGGATACGCCCGTCCTGCCGTCCGTAAGTGCCGGGGTAGGCGAGGGCGATGCGCTGGCGATCCGGGCTGATGGCGAAGTGGCCGCCGTCGGTGCGCGGCAGAATCAGCACGACTTCGCGGGTGCGCTGGTTGGCACGCCACAGGTCGTCCTGGCGCTCCTGCCCGGTAGCGTAAATCTGCCCGGTATTGAAGTACAGCACGTCGCTATCCAGCCAGGCGATCTCACCGATGACGGGACGCCCGCCCTGGAAGGGCCGCAGCCGGTCATTGGGGACGAGTTCCTGTTCGGCCTGCCCGGCGCTATCCACCACCCACAGCGACTCCGGCTCTCCGCCCGACCCGCGGGTGAAGGCGATATGCTCCCCATCGGGGGCGATCACCGGGCGGATCACCCCGCCGCTGGCAACCCGGCGCGGCAGGCTCTCCCCCTGCCGCCAGATGACGAGGTTGCCGTTTTCAACCCAGGCGACGACCAGCGTTTCCGCAGCAGCGGGCGGCACCGGCGAGGGCGTGACCACCGGCGCGGCGCTCAACGAGCAGGCGGCGAGGAGCAAGGCAGTGATGCACAGGGAGCAGACACGGATGACATGGATGAAGGCTGGTTTCGTCATGGCGGCGGTTTATCGTTTCGTTTTGCACACGTCCTACCAGTCTACACCACTTCCCGTAAACCGTAAAAATTGTGAGAGTGTAGGGGAAAGAAATCGTATCGCCGCCAGAGGATGAAATCCTCCGGCTAAGCGTTGTGGGCAAGCCCCTTCAAAAGGGGCTGTTCGCGGTTTGAATTGACCACCAGCCGGTTGAAACCGGCTTCCAGCCTGGGGCGTTTCCGTAAAGCGTTATGGGGTCAGCGGTGTGGCAGGACCCGAACCGGCAGGCAGTTGGTTGGGAATTTTCGTGTCTTCCTGCTGCGTAATCCCTGAATTTCTGATAATCCGTTAGCTATTGTTAATTCTGCGATATAGTCTTACAAAATCTTCAAATGATTCGGGAGCACCACTACGGTGAATCATACTGTGACAATTTGAACAGACAACTGCAAAATCTGAGTCAGGTGACAAAGGGGTTGGTTGATTCAAGGGTAAAGATGATAACGGTATTATGTGATGAGCTTCGATGAAATGGTGACCAAGTTCTCCATACTTTTCTGCAAAGTCGAAGCCACAAACTTCGCATTTGTATCCATGAACCTCCTTTGCCTTTTTGGCGAGTTCCGGGTTACGCTCTGCACTATAATGTTGACGCAAACGACGTTTCTCAGGTAATAACATTGCTGGATTTGGTGAGTCGGCAATAGGTTGGTCAATATCAAATTCAGTGACTCCGCCTTGTGCACTGACTGTTCTGTATAACCTTAGCATAGTACGTAGGTCGGTCAAAAGCTCTTCTGTACTGGGAAGACTGTCACGGTGATACCTAATACCGAATGCGTGCCCCGCTTCGTAAAATGCAAGGATTGAGCCAACTCTTGTTCCCTGCAGATCGATCGCATTAGGTGAAAAATGATTTGGGAGTTGTGTTGAGAAGCCATTTGAAAAGTCAATTTGCTGCCTGAAGTCGTACTAAACGGCGCA
>CALJKV010000084.1 GCA_937974245.1 uncultured Chloroflexota bacterium
ATAATCCGCCGACGAAACGCGAGATTCACCGGGGAACGGGGATCAGGAACCGCAAAGAAGCCTATGCCGCTGTGGATGCCCTGCTCGAATCGGGTGTCATCGAATCGTTGGAACGCAAGACCGGTGGACGCTCCGCCCATGTCTATCGTCTGGTGCAGGATTGAATGCAACTTATGGCAGTGGTTTTGCCATAAGTCGGAACTTCTGACTTTTGACATGTGGCATTTCCACTGCCGAAAGTTTTCGAAGGAAGGGAATTATTATGCTGGATACACACGAACTCAAAGCGCAGATTGACTGCCGCGACCTGGTCGAGCATGACCTGGGGAAACCGAAATCACGCGGCAGCAGCTACAGCACGTATAAATGTCCACTACATCATGAGACGAAAGGCTACTCGCTGGTGGTGTATGCCGATCACTGGCGCTGCTTCGGGAAGTGCCAGCGCGGTGGCGATGCCATCACCTGGATGCAGGAATATCATCACCTCGCGTTTCATGAGGCCTGCGAGCGGCTCACAGTGGGCGATCTACCTCAAGTGAAACAGCCACAGCGTCAGCAACCCGAATCAGCGCCGGACTCCGAACCGCCGGATGATGACTGGCAGCACGCGGCGCGTGAGGTGGCGCGTATCGCAATGGACACTCTGTGGGGCAAAGAAGGCAAACGCGCCTGGGACTACCTCGCAACTGAGCGCGGCTTGACGGAGAAAACCATCGTGGATGCCGGATTGGGCTACATCCCTGGCAGTCACCGCGAGTGGAAGACTATTGCCGGGCTGAACGTGCCCTGTGGCATCGTTATCCCCTGGTTTGGCGAGGGTGTGATCTGGGGCATCAAGGTGCGCCGCGCCGCTGGCGAGCCGCGTTACCAACAGGTGCGCGGTGGATGTATCAGCCGGGGACTGTACCTGGGCGACGATATCCAACCTGGCTTGCCGATCCTGCTCACCGAGGGCGAGTTCGACGCCTTGATCGCCCGGCAAGTGGGCGAGGGGCTGATCTCTGCGGCAGCGATTGGGAGTGCCGCCAACCGGCGTATCCACCCGCGCTGGTATCCGAAGTTCCTGACCGCGCCGAGTATCCTGATCCGCATGGATGCCGATCAGGCCGGGCAGGGTGCATCGGCACAAATTGCTAGACTCTCGCGGGCAGCCCGCTGTATCCAGGTGCCGCAGGGCAAGGATGTCAATGAGTTTTATGTGACGGCGGGGCATGAGGCGGTAAGGGAGTGGGTGGAGGGAGTTTCCGGGATACAAACGCAGTATCTGCGATTTTAATTAGAGGCCCCGTAGGGAGGTGCTTGGTTCGATAAAATGGCACATTGTGGCGAATCTTCTGCGGCACCCGAAGATGGTATATTCCCAAGAGGTAAACGAAAGCGACCAGCGTCAAAATAAACACCATCATATTGGCATCATCATACTTGCGCGTCTGCACTGCTTCATAAATTGCCAGGGGGAGTGTTTGGGTACGTCCAGGGATATTGCCTGCGATCAACAACGTGGCGCCAAATTCCCCCATCGCACGAGCAGAACCAAGCACCAATCCGGCCAGAATGCTGCGTCTCGCCACCGGCAGAGTGATGAATTGTATAATCTGCAATCCACTGGCACCATCAACCCGTGCCGCATCCTCAATTTCGGGGTCTACTTCTTCCAGGCCTGCTCGCGCCGACTGTACCATCAGCGGGACACCTACCATCATTGAAGCAATCGCCGCGGCCTGCCACGTAAAAAGAATATCAATGCCTAAAACGGTTTGTACGAAACTGTCTCGCCCTAAAAGCAGAAGCAGATAATACCCCAGCACACTTGGCGGCATCACCAGCGGCAGCAGAATCAGTGTTTCCAGAAACAGTTTTCCGGGAAACCGCACTCGCGCCAGTATCCAGCCAATCAGCAGCCCAACAACGACGATCCCGAGCGTTGCGACCGCCGTCACCTGGAGAGATAACGCGAGGGGATGCCAATTCATGAATCGGCCTCCGGGATAACAAATCCAAAGTCCTTCAATATGGCAGTGCCGGATTCGCCCTTCACGAATGCAATAAACTGCCGCGCTGCAGGCTCATTCTTTGTCATGCGCACCACCCCGATCACCTGCTCTATGGGGTTATGAGCTGTATCCGGGATCAGTACCCAGGCCCCATCGGTGCCGATACTGAGCGATAACGCAACTATCGCGACATCCACACCGTTGGTCTCCACCATCTGCAACGTTTGGCTGACGCTGTTCCCGAACACCAGTTTGTCCTGAACCCGATCCCATATACCGGCGTTTTCCAGCGCCTCGCAGGCGGCAGCGCCATAGGGAGCATGAGCCGGGTTTGCGATAGCTATTCTTTTCACGGCAGGATTTACCAGATCATTCAGGCCAGTGAGTTGAAGTAAACTGTCCGATCGTGTCCAGATTGTGATTCTCCCCAAAGCGTAAGCAGTTACGGTATCGAGAATAATCAGGTCAGACCGGGTTAATTCATCAATATAATCCCGGCTGGCGGAGGCGAAAACATCAACCGGTGCGCCCTGTTCAATCTGTTGCGCCAGTTGGCCGGATGAGCCGAAATTAAAGGTCACGGCAATGCCGGTTTCGCTGGAAAACAGCGCGCCAATCCTCTCAAAAGCGGGGATTAAATCGGATGCGGCGGAGACAGTCAGTGCCGAAGGCGTATTCCCGTCATCCACAGATGGGGTACATGCAACCAGGAGGACAAGTAAAAGGCAAAGCCAGCGCATGGTCGTTATCAGCCACCGATGTGAAACATCTCGACTCTGTCGGCTTCTGCGACAACACCCGCAGCACGCTCCTCCGAGTAACGATCAGTGCGCCGCCGCCAGATATCCGCGATGGTTTCCTCTATAGCTTCATTGGAAGCCGAAGTGCGAAGTAAAGCACGCAGGTCGTGACCGCGTGACGTAAAAAGACAGGTGTATAATTTCCCATCCGCCGCCAGTCGTAAGCGATTGCAGCTGCCACAGAAGGGCTGTGAAACGGACGTGATGAATCCGACCTCCCCCAGCCCATCCGCGTAACGATAGCGGCGAACCACCTCACCTGCGGAGTTGGGGGCGAGTGGTTCAAGGGGGACATACCGGTTCAGCAACGTGATCATTTCATCTGCAGTTATAACATGGTCTTTATGCCAGCCATTAGCTGTCCCTGCGTCCATGAATTCGATAAACCGCACAATATGGCCGCGTTCACGGAAATAAAGCGCGACGTCAACCAGGGTGTGATCGTTAATGCCCCGCTGAACAACTGAATTGATTTTGATGGGGTGAAATCCGGCAGATTCAGCAACCTGAATACCTTCTAAAACCGCCTCTACCTCTGCCCGGTTGCCACTCATCCGACGGAACACGTCTGGATCAAGACTATCCAGGCTCACGTTCAGCCGACTCAGGCCAGCTTGTTTGAGGTCATAGGCCCTCTTTGCTAGCAGCAATCCGTTGGTGGTCATCGTGACCTCATCAATCCCATCAATGGCAACCAGCCGGGTTATGAGATGCTCGATATTCTTACGAACCAGAGGTTCACCGCCTGTCAAACGTATCTTCCTCACACCTAGCTGGATTAAAACCTTTGCCACGCGCGTGATTTCATCAAAACTCAGGAGTTCATCGGGAGGGATGAAGGGATAATTCTGCCCAAAGATGTGTGCTGGCATACAGTATGAGCAGCGAAAATTGCAGCGATCCGTCACCGAAATTCGCAAATACTCCAATGAACGCTGTTGTTGATCCATAATGGGTATCATGCGGGCATATTCTCCAGACTTGAGGCAGGCAGTGTAATGAAGACCCCATTCATACAGCACAACCGGCGGCTAACAACAACCGCCCTTGACCACAGCCATCACGTCCTGATCCGCGACATGATAGTAACTATCCCCGGCACATGAACGGCACAATGTCAATCCCTGCCGGATGACCTCGCGTTCATTCATGATCTCTTCCCCGCATACTTCACAGTTGTTGCGAACCCCGGGTCGGCTGATGATTTCTTTCATGGATATATTTAGCTCAATAGGCCGCCAGCATAACAAGTCTTCAGCCGGCATGACCTGGTACGCGACCAGCATCGTATGCCACCGGCTTTGCTGACCGGGGGCATAGTGTTCGGCCTTATTTCGGGATTCAGGGTGCGGCCAGACACGGATCACCGCATTTGTCCTGGTATCCACAAAGGTCGCCGCTGTTTTTCCATAATCCATTAAGCGCATCGTGCGCCTGCCAAGCCAGCACCCGGTCGCTACAGAAACACCGTCGGCGAAGCATCCATCGGTTTCAACAAAAGCAAATAAACGCTTATCGAGCTGCGGCAGATCAAGCCCGAACAAAACCGCAATCTGCATCCCGATTCGGACACCAAGTACCTGCCGGGGACACAGATGCTTATGCAGACTTGAGGATTTCTCAAGCAGGTCAGGCAGTGGTGTTATCGTCGTTAACATCTTTCAGCCCCTTACGAAAACTCCGAATGCTATCACCCAGTTCGTATCCAATCCGGCTGATACGTCCCACCCCAAACAGCAGCAGGACAATCACCAGCACGATAATCAATTCCGTTGGCCCTAGTGACATGGGATAATCCTCCCGATTCATGGGGGGAGACATCAACCTGATGATGCCTCCCCCGATACAGCCTTAGGCTTTCTCAACTTTAACAAACGTGTCGTAGAATACGGCGCTGCCACCGGCCAGGTCAGACAGCGTCACATTTCCCAGAACCGGATCAGCACGCATGGCAACATTGGCGTGTATTCCTTTCCCACGCCGGGGGTCACCAGCAACAACCTGTCCATCAATCGTGATGTCGCGTGCACCGCTGGCCCAGTGACCCCAGCCCAACGGGAAAGCCACCACGCCAGGGCGAATACCCTCGATTACTTTGGCTTTGCCGGTTAACGGACGCGGTGTGCCGTCCTTTAAGTCCCAGACGCCATCCGGGTTACTGGCAGACGAGACGTGAACCTCGTCGCCATCCTGAATACCGAGACGCGCTGCATCAACACGATTCATCAGCAGGTGATTCTCGGGCATCAGCGCTAGCAACCAGTAGTCGGCAATACCGCGTGACTTCGCCATCATGATCTCTTTATAGGTAATCAGGCGTAAGTCATAGCCCGCGTCCTCGTCATTGATCGGATTTCCAAGCGCATCCAGTCCCGGCGGAATGTAGACCGTGTATCCGGCAAATGGATTGCCCGTCATGGAGTTGATGGTTGTGGCGGTCTTTTCCTGGTAGAGATTGATCAGACGCCCATAGGGATGGCCGACTTTCACGCCTTTATAGGCCTTGCTGAACGGCTCGTAACGGCCACCGCGATTCAGCACATAGGCCACTCGCTTCCACAGGCTCTCGTCGTTGCCCAGCGACACTTGCCAGCGGGCAGGGTCAAAGACAGTAGCCGGGAGATGCCGGCGCACATTCAGGAAATGCTCAACCTCCTCATCGCTCGCTTCTGGCACAGCATCGGAACCATCTTCTTTTTCACCCCGCGCGATGTTAGCCACTTGTTTCAGATACATATCTTCAGGGCGTGTCAGCGGCATTCCTTCCCCAAAACCATCCGGCCCAAAACCAGGCAGATCCAGTCTTTCAGCAATTGCCAGGAGCAGGGCTTCCCAGCTTATTGGGATCTCCTCACCAAAGACAGTCGCAGAAGGCCAGTCGGGGATTGCTATAGCTGGATTACGGACATTTTCAACCTTGAATGTTACTGATGGATGCGATCCTTGAAACTCCCAACGTTCCAGGAATGAAAGATCAGGAAAGATGTAATCGGCAAAAGTCGAGGTCTCGCCGACCATGATGTCCGACGTGATGATGAGCGGAATTTTGCTTGTATCCGCCAGAATATCAATCACCGTCTGCGCGGCAGGCAGCGCGAAATTGATGGCGCTCATGTAGAACATGGCAATCTTGATCGGGTACGGATAGGCATCACCCATTGACGGGACATCTTCCTGATAAACATCGGTTGCCAGCGTGAACCAGGGACGCCGAGCCGGATACCCTTCAAAGATGGTCGTTTTCTCGTAAGCGACATTTGTGCGCAGCATATCCAGGCCGAATGCCGTGTTTTCATTTTCGATCATGGATTCAATCTTGAACGGTTGACCGGGTTTAGCGCCTTTACGGTCATAGGTGCTGGCCTTAATCATGCCACCCGCGTAGTCAAAATTACCAATGAGCAGATTCACTACGTACCAGGCGTTGTTGTTGTAAAAACCGTTGGTATGCTGTGATGGGCCACGATGTATGTCCGCACAGGCACGGCGTCCATGCGCAGTAAATTCCTCGGCCAACTTCGTAATGTCCGCTGCATCCACACCAGCCAGCGCGGCCCAGTCTTCGATACTGTTTTCAGAAGCCGATTCATACAGCACTTGGAGGCTGCTTTTCACGCGAATATCGCCGATGGTGGTATCAACCAGCAGATCACCCACCATCGGGGCAGCATCGGTGCTCACCGGATCAAAGGGGGTGGGTTCACCATTTACCAGCACCACCGGCACATCCGACGTAAACCTGACGCCATCTTCGGTAACGTAGACTGTAACCTCTTTGCCCTCGGCGTTCGTTTCCGCCGTGGCCGTGACTAACCCTAGTTCACTGGCACGCACAAATTTTCCGGGCTGGCCGTCACTCTTGATTTTTACTAGCCAGGCGGTGTTGGTGTAGTTCGGTTCACCGGCTGCCGCTGCCGCCGCCTGATTTGCGATTGCCAGATAACCGGCGTTATAACGTTCGTTATCCAGCATCCAGCGGATCATAGCCAGCGCAAAGGCTGTATCCTGGCCGGGCATGATGGGTATCCATTTCCAGGCCTTGGAAGCAACTTTCGAGAAGCGCGGGTCAATGACGGCGTAACGCATCCCCTTATCCACAACGCCATTCGTAACTGCTGGAACTCGCAGTGGCGGGCCGTAATTCGCTTCAAATAGGTTTGTGCCGACAAAAATCACAAATTCACTGTTAGCGATGTCTCCCTGCCAGTAGAACTTGTCACCACCATCGAACCCGCCGGTCGTCGCATTCCATTTAGAGCTCATCGCTTTACCGGTGAAGTATAGTGACCCCTGGCAGACGGTTGTGTGTCCGTTGGAGTTGATGGAGCCAAAGGATTCCCGCATGAAACGATGGATGAAGTCCTCGCGTCCACCCTTCATACGCCCCCAGACAAAGGCAAACTGATTGTTCTTGGGGCCGAAATCAGGGTGATCGGGGTCAATCATCGCCTCCAGATGGTCGGCGAATTCTTCTTTGAAGGATTCGACCAGGTGAGCGCGGTCTTCCGCCGTTTTAGCACCCCAGATAGCTTTTACCGCTGCGCCCATCTCCTCAAAGATATGGCTCTCGCGCAGGGCATAAACATCCTTGAAGCCTTCGACATTGCCTTCCCCAAACAGATCGCCGCCGTTGATGATCTCATCAATCGCCTGGGTGAACGCGATGGTTTCCCACTGATTTTCACCGCGTTTGCTGCCGGGTTTGCGCTTGAGCACACTGACAATCCGGTAGGGATCGTAAGCTGTCTGAATACTTGCCTGGCCTTTCGGACAGATCGGGCCTTCTACCGTACCTGTCTCAAGAATTGGTGTGTCGTAAGCAATATGAGGGTGAAGTGTCCAGGGGCTATAAGGATTGCCATCAATTTTGGCCGCAATCCCATCCAGCAGCTTCACTTTGATCGCACAGCCGGTATTGCATTGCAGGCAAACCGTGTGCAGCTGATTCGCCGGGTCTGCCAGGGGGTAACTGAACTCTCCCTCAGCACCCGCCGCGCGGGCGCTGGCAATCCGGCTGAAACCCGGCAGCCCGCCCAAAAATGCCGCCGCGCTGCCAGCAACGGCACTGATTTTCACGAACTCGCGCCGTGACAGGCTACATTGTTCGGGTTGTTTGTTATTGGTCATCGTGCCACCTCCGCTGAATCTTTGAAAAACGGCAACCGGTCAATCCCAAGCAAAAATGCCAATGTCGCCAAACCGACAATGCCCATTGTGACCGACCATTCCATTAAACTGGGAAAATACTCGAAACCAAGATGCGGGCCAGAGAACGCTTCGGCCATGCCGCCGAGTTCGGGTACAGTGAGCGCCGGGAATACGATGTTCGCCCGCGCGGAGGCAAAACCGACCAGGATCAGGATGCCCATTACCCCGGCCAGATAACGATTTTGCGCCCAACGGGGGATCACCAGAACGACGATCGGGATGATTGTGCCTAAGAGAATCTGGACGAGCCAGAACGCCCACCAGTATTCACCGTAGAGCACCTGCGTGATCGCATCCACATTCTGGGGGACGCCGCTGTAGAGCGACATGGAGAAATCCGACCACAGAATATAGGTTTTAATCAGGAGCAGGATAACCAGCGCAATACCGAGTACACGCTGCTGCCGAGCACGATTGGCGCTATTGGTAAAGAACGAGACAATGGCAAGCACCAGTGCCACACCGCTTGCCAGCGAGAAGATCGGGAACTGGGCGGGCAGCAGACCCACATGCCAGACCGCGCGGCTGGCGTTCACGCCGAGCAGCGCCCCAACACCACCACTGATAAAAATTGAGAGGACAAAACCAACGCCGACAAACACCTTCAGCCCCAGCGGGCGGTTATCTTTAGCACGAACCGCGACCCACAGAGACACCAGAATCACAACACCAAAGATGGTGTAGCCCCATACCATCTGCGCGAGCAGGGAGTTGAAATTGGGCTGGAGGTACACTTTCCAGATGCGTTCCATGTGGCCGAGATCCATGCCAATTGAAATTAACGCTGCCGGAAGCGTGACCAGGGCAGCCCATAACGCGAGTTTGCCCGTCCCTTTGAAGAGCGGCACATCAAACAGGTAGTCGAGTGTCGCTACCATGTAGCAACCGGAGGCAACCCCGGCAAAAAACAGGTACATCGCGACCCACAGCCCCCACGTCACGTAAGAACCATAGTTCACGTCGCGTTCCCCGAAGAACAATCGGTTATAGAAACCGAAAATTCCTAATACCACAGCGATGATGCCCAGAATGTAAAGCAGCCGTTTAATGTTTTTCTGTGTAAACATGATCCTGTTCCTCTCTTACGCCAGATAATAGACACGCGGCTCAGTGCCGAGTTCTTCTTTAAGCCGGATCACGTTGGGGCTGGCAATCATCTCGGCCACCAGACTGTCTGCGTCGTTGGCATCACCATACAGGGTTGCGCGACCAATACAGGTGGTTACACAGGCCGGTAGTTCACCTACATGGACGCGATGCAGGCAGAAATGGCACTTGCGGGCGTTCCCGATCGGTGATTCATGCCCTTCACGCGGGCGGGCTTCACCGTATTCATAATTGGCGACCCGCTCATAACTTTCGGCCTTATCCTGCCCGACCAGCAACCCCGCAGCGATGGGGGTTGTCCCGGTATAGGTCAGACCAAAGTCAGCGGTACGCGCCCCATAAGGACACGCCGCCAGGCAGGCACGACAGCCAATGCACTGGTCGTAATCCACCTCAACGATGCCTTCCCCATTCTTAAAAGTGGCGTTAACCGGGCAAACGGGCGTGCAAGGTGGGTTATCGCATTGCATACAGGGGCGCGGGATAAACCGGCGTCCGACATTGGGATAAGTACCCCACTCTTCATCGAGTACCGGACGATAGACAACCCCAGGTGGCAGCTTATTTTCAGCCACGCAGCTAATTGTGCAGGCGTGGCAACCGACACACTTGCGCAGGTCAATGACCATAACCCAGCGCCGTTCTGCTGCCGGTTTCTGGAGTGCGCGTACTAATTCCGTACGCATCCGTTCCACGTTATCAAAATGATCGCCATCGGCACTCGCAATCATGGCGGGAACATCTGCTGCCGGAGTGCCGTCCTGAGCCAGTACCAGTTGTGGATCGTTGACGAATGTTTCATAGGTGGCGATTGCTGTTGCCGCTCCTGCCGCACCCATCAACCCTCTCAAAAAATTGCGTCGGGTTAAATCCGACTCCTGTTTTATGTTTGCATCACTCATAGTATCTATTCTCCTTTAGTAGCCCATACCTGTATTGCTACAAACAGGATCAGTACCATGAATATAATTCGGCGGGAGAAGTGCGGGTATCAGGAAAAATCCCTAAGATTGTCGGGAATTGTCGGGGATTTCCTGACAGAGAAGCTGGCGGAGTAAAGTGCTATGAGAGGAGATCGTGAGACAGGGCGAACTGAACCAGAGCGGCCCGCGAGCGCAGATTCAACTTCTCCATGCCACGAGCGCGATATGTTTCGACGGTTTTGGAACTGAGGTTGAGGTTTTCAGCGATCTTGGCTGAGGTGTACCCACGTGCGACCAGCAGTAAGACTTCGCGTTCCCGATCACTCAGCGTATCCCAGGGATTAACGGAAACGGTCGGCTTTTCAGGGAGAAAGTCCTGAAGCAGGCTTTGCGTCATTGAAGGGTGAACATACACTTCACCGCGCATAACGGCATGGATGGCGGCAATTAATTCGCTGTCTGCCGCTTTTTTAAGCACATAACCGAAGGCACCGTCGCGCAGCGCTTGGCGCAAATAGGCCTCATCATCATACATAGTCAATATCAGGATGCGGGATTCCGGGACGATCTTTCTCAATAGGGGAAGCGTCTCAAGACCACCGAGTCCGGGCATTGAAAGATCAAGCAATATCAGATCAGGGTGGAGTGTCTCAGCCAGGGCAAGCACCTGACCGCCATTATCGGCTTCACCAACCACATCCATATCCGGTTGCGCCTCAATCACCAACCGGAGGCCTGAACGCAGCACAATATGGTCATCGGCGATCAACATGCGGATTGTATTCATGATCTTCCCTGCAACTCTTTCTATTCAAGTACCTTCTCATTGACCAGTGGAATTTCAACAAACAGACTGGTTCCTTGATTGACCGCTGTTTCGAGCGTCAATTGGCCGGAAAGGAGTTCAGTACGTTCGCGAATGCCATATAATCCGAGATGCCCATCCAACCAATCTATCTCCGATTGGTTGAATCCCTTGCCATCGTCCTCAATGATTGCCAGAACTTTCGCCGGGGTGCGCTCGATAAAGATACTCGCGGTTTGGGCGTTTGAGTGGCGGACAACATTAGTCAGTGCTTCCTGTATGATGCGATAAAGTGCGGTTTCGACTGCTGTCGGCAGCCGCCCCTCATCCATCCCCTGGATGGCCAAATCAATAGTCAGGGAATGACGCTTGCGAAAGTCCGCCACATGGCGTCGGATTGCCTCCGGTAGACCCAGATCATCCAGCACACTCGGACGTAGTTGAAGTGACAGAGAATGCACATCATCCAGTGTTTGACCAGCAACGCTTCGCAGTTCTTCAGCCCTCCTTTGGAGTTCGGGAACATGGCAGGCATCAGCTAAGGCCTTCAGCCCCAGCATCATCGAGGAGAGGCTTTGGCCGGTACTATCGTGCAGTTCCCGCGCAATCCGTTTGCGCTCATCTTCCTGAGCCATAATCACGCCGCTGACATACTGGGCACGCAGTTGTTCGCGCTCGATACGCTCGGCGTTGCTTTTTGCCAGCGCATCCGTCATTGCATTAAACGCGCGCGCCAGTTCCCCGATTTCATCATCCGCCCACTGCGGGACATGCTGGAAGAAATCGCCTTTCTCAACCGCCTTTGTTGCCTGCACCAGCGCTAGAATTGGGCGTGTCAGTACCCACGTCAGCAATACCGCCGCCGTAACACCGACCGTAGAAACCAGTATGGTGGTCAGGAGAAGCTGTCCGGTAATCACATTGAGTGTTTGAATCACATTCGCATCAGAAAGACCAACGCGGGCAGTACCGACGCGACCATCAAAAATGGGTACGGCTGTATCCCAAATCTGCCCCTCGTCGGTCTGAAGCACGCTCGTATGCTGGTACGCGTCCGCAGATACGGTATTGGCTTCGATCAGACCTTGAGGAAAACCTCCCTGAAAAGTATGGGCGAGAATGTAACCATGCGTATCCACGATAAATACATAACGCACCGTCGGATACGTTGTTTGTGTCCCGATCATCAACTGTTGTAGTGCATAGAGGTTATTGATGAGGATGGGATCAACGGCACGCGCCGCCAGATCGCGCGTAATGGAAATGGCCTGCTCTTCCAGTTGGATATACATACTGCGTGCGAGCAGGGCGCGCACCTGTAACGTGACTGTAAACCCCAGCAGCAGCACCAATGCCAGGACAATGCCCAGGATTTTGACACGTATATTGACCGCCCCGGCCACCATCCAGAAACGATAAATCCATCTTTCAAACCGTGTGCCGTTCATTGTGATGGTACTCCTACCTCACGAAGCAAATCACGCGCCGAGTCATAGGCGCTGTCGTCAATCGGGACGAAAGCATCAATTCCCAGGTTATCCAGCGCGATTTGTCCCTGGGGATAGGCATTCATGTTGAGCAGCACCTCTTCCAGCAGCACCCTGAGCTGTGGGCGGATATTCGGGCTGACAACGACCGGCGGAATGCCAAAAGCAGGTGATCGGTGGATGACGCGCACCTTTTCCAGCAGCGTCGGGTCACGCTCTACCGCGTAGTCATAGACGAGACTGTCTACTGCTGCGCTATCAGCCAGACGATCGGCAACGGCGCGAATAGCGTCATCGTGGTTATAGGTAAAGAAGGTTCGGGCAAAAAACGTCTCTGGCGTAAATCCAAGCTGATGAACTAGATACGTCGGATATACGCGACCGGTATTCGAGATGGGGTCGGTAAAGGCAAACACCTTGCCCTGTAAATCGGCCATGGTTTCCGCCGGGCTATCCACCGGGACTATTAACAAGGAATGATAGGTCGCCGCACCATTAACTTCCGGGGCAGCCAGCAGCAGCATGCCGAATTCATCATGCCCGGTGATATACGCGCTTGTGCAGACAAAGGCGATATCCACTTCCCCGCTTTCAATCAGATCATTCGTTTCCTGGTATGTCCGGCGCTGCACCAGTTCAACCGGGCGACCCAGCGATTCGCTGAGAAAATCAAGAAGGGGTTGGTAACTTTCCGCTGTGCCGCGAGGAGAAATGACAGCAGCAACCGAAACTCGCAGGGGAACCACGCCTTCAGAATTGCGTACAGCCAGGGGTTTCAGGGCAGACAGATTAATCACCTGACCCTCAGCAGCGGGCACATGCGATACACATCCTGTGATAATCAGCGCAACCAGGAGAACTAGAGAATTACGTATTCGCACCCCTCTATTATTGCTTTTCCTTCGCTTATCCCTCACTTGAATGCAAACCTGTAGTTTCATCAAAGCCATTTTCGGTTAGGGGCCAGATAATCTCAACACATCAACAGTCAGGCCATATTACAGCCTGAATACACTGTATCCATTTTTTGTGACTGGCCGTAGTGTTGTTTGTCATCAATACATCTGGGGGGGGCTGCATGATTTTCCTGGGGATCAATACCAGATAACCTTATCCGCAGGAAGTTTCTACTTGATGACCAGACGTGGAATCTGGTCTTGCCTCAGTTTGATGGAGAGTCTTAATCCATATCAATGTCAGGAACAGCCGCAATTCTTTGGAAAGAAAGCGCTCAGACACCCGGTCATGCGCCAGTGGCGATTGGTCTCATATCGCTGCATTTTCTGATTCTATCATGCCACTGGCGCATCGCTTTCAGAGGTTTTTCGTCCCCGGAGTTTATAATCTGATCTAGTCGCCTGTGTCTGGAATAGGAACCATGCCAGGAGACTTGGTGGCCTCGACATCGTTCATCTGAGGAACACCGCTCGGCCACCAGGCCCATTTACCCAGCAGCAGTGTCAGAGCGGGAACGAGCATGGTACGCACAACAAGGGTGTCAATCAAAACACCGACCGCTACGGAGAAACCGAGCTGTGCCAAGGTCGTGATTTCCCCAAGCATCATGGCTGCAAATGTTCCTGCCAGGATGATACCAGCCGAGGTAATGATTGGCCCGGTTGCCACAACCGCCTCATGGATTCCATCACGGATACCCCGATAACCCACCTCTTCCTTCACGCGACCAATCAGGAAAATACTGTAGTCCACTCCCAGCGCGACCGGGAACACGAAGGAGAAAACCGGGATGACAAACGTCAGTCCCTCGGTTACGCCGAAAACAGTGCGAAAGACCAGGTCTGTGATACCAAGGGTGAAAGCATAGCTCAGGCCCACCGTGGCGATCAGATATAGCGGCGCGATCACACTGCGGAGCATCAGCAGCAGCACGATGAAAATTCCCAGGCTGACAATACCGGTGGTCAGCACCAAATCGGAGTCGAGCGTCTCCCGAAGATCGGTCATCATCGCGGGCTGTCCATCAATAACGGCTTCGCCCCCATTCTTGTACTGTTCCAGCAGCGACCGCATATCCAGCACGGTGTTCAAGGCGGCGGTACTGTTGGGGTCCTCGGCCAGGATAACGGTCATCCGGTAGTCTGTTCCGTCAGCAGAAACGTATTGGCCGAGCAGTTGGGTGAGCAGAGCCCCCTGGGAATCGCTCGAATCCGACGGCATCAAAGCTACCAATTCATTGAGGCTGACGTACGGATTCTCGATAGTCTCAAACCGCGCCGCCAGACCTTCAAATGCGGGAGCCGCTTCGCTTTGCCGCTGGGCAAAGGTAAACATGCTGGCAAACAGTTCTTGCAGCGTTGCCAAGTTGGGGTCATCGGCAATAACGGGGAACTGCAGCACCAGATTGTCAAGATACGCCTTCATCCCATTGAACGCGGCGGCGGCGCTTTGCATATCGAGCGACTGGGCACTCATGTTCTGTGGACTCAGCATCTGCTCAATCAACCGTAATTGCGTATCAGCTCGCAGGATTTGCGTCATTTCGCCACGCTGCCCCAGCGGATTGTTCAGACTCCTGACATCCGCCACGCCAGCCAAAGCCAGCAGATCCGCTTTGAGTGCCGCCGTCTCGGCGCTCATCGTGACCGGATCACGATCCGTTAGAACTACCGTCAGCGGGGACAGGTTGCCTGGCCCCAGCGTCTCTTTCAGGACTCCGAAGCCCTCTTTCGCCTCGACATCGTCCGGCAGGTCGGAGAGCGGGTTGTAGTTCAGCGGCACGTTAAGGCCATAAATCCCCACCGGAACCATCACCGACACGATCACGATTGCCACCAGCAGCGCGTGCCGAGCCACCAGGTTGGACGTTTGGACATAAAACCTGTTCGCTGAACGGTGTATGGCTATACCCGGCCAGAACGCCCGATCCCCCAGGATAGACAGCATCGCCGGGACGAAGGTTAATCCCGCCACCAGGGACACGACAATACCCAGCGCCAGCCCCGGCCCGGACGTATTGAATACGCCAAACTCGGCAAAAATCATCGCCATGAAGCCCACAAAGATCGTACCGGCGCTGCTGGTGATGGTTTCACCGACTTTTTCGACGGTGGTTAAGGTGGCGTGCTGCACACCTTTATGATCGGCCATCTCCTCGCGGAAGCGGTTAATCAGGAACAGGCAGTAGTCCGTGCCCGCGCCGTAGATAATCACCACCAGTAAAATATCGGCATAGGATGACACCGTCATCACGTTGGCGGCCAGAATCGCCATGATCCCGCGTGTGATCATATAAGACAGTGTGACCGCCGTCAGGGGAATAATGGGGCTGATGGGTGAACGGTAGATCAACAGAAGCAGCACAATTACGAGGACAACCGTCACGATCAGCGTGCGCTCAACCGTGGATACGTCCGTCCCGTGAACACGCTATCATCTTCATATACACAGCACCAACATGAAACCAGGCTTAGGTGTGTGCTACCGCAGATTCGCTACATTTGCCCCCTATCTACGCATTTCGCAACCGCCGACGGCGCTGGAATTCCGGCCATAGCAACAGTGAGATTAGGCCGTTCAAGACGACGATGACAGTGCTGCCTTCATGACCCAATACGCCCAGCGGTAGCGGCAGATTGACCACAAACGCGCCCGTAATCAGCAAAGCAATCACCAGAAGCGAAAAGCCGATGTTCTGCCACACTACGCGGCGCGCCCGCTTGCTCAGGTGGAGTGTATAGGGTATGAGTTCGAGCCTATCACCCATCAGCACCAGGTCTGCGGTTTCCAGTGCCACATCTGTACCTGCAGCACCCATCGCAATGCCAACGCTGGCAGTCGCCAGAGCCGGGGCATCGTTCACCCCATCCCCGATCATCGCTGTGGGTCCGACTTCCGTTTCGATGTCCTTTACGATACGCACTTTGTCTTCTGGCATCAATCCGGCGTACACGGCGTCAATGCCTAATTGGTGTGCGATCGTCTGGGCAACGCGCAGGTTATCCCCGGTGAGCATCGCAACCCGTTCGATGCCCTGTTCGTGCAGCAGGCGGATAATCCCGGCAGCCTCTGGTCGAAGCTGGTCGGCCATCGCCACTAGCCCCAGCCAATCCCGGTTGTTTTCGGGATATTCGCAATTTTCACAGACACTGCACCCACCCTCACGCACTACACCAATCACGGTTTTGCCCGCCAGTTCAAGCTCTTCGTACTGCCCGGCCAGCGCAGGCGGCATCCGGTTAACCTGTTCCAAATATCGCACACTCCCGACACGCACGGTGTGTGTATTGAACCGGGCCACAATCCCCTGCCCGGTCATAGCCTGGAAATCATCGACCTCCGTGAGGGTCAAATTGCGCGCGCTGGCGGCATCCACAATTGCTTTTGCCAGCGGGTGCTCGGAACGCGCCTCGACCGAGGCGGCTACCCGCAGCAGTTCTTCTTCGCATAGTTCACAGCAGGAAACCATATCGGTAACAGTCGGCTTGCCTACGGTCAGTGTACCAGTTTTATCAAATGCGATAGCTTTCACCGCTGCCATCGCTTCCAGGTATGCCCCACCTTTGAATAGCACACCGTTTCGCGCAGCCGCAGCGATGGCCGAAATAAACGAAGCAGGCGTACTGATTACCAGGGCGCAGGGCGAAGCAACAGTCATCAACACCATCGCCCGATAAAAATTGCTGTGAAAATCCACCAGCCCTAACGCAGGAGGCACGACAATCACCAGGATCACCGCACCGATAATGAACATTGCGTAAATCTGCTCGAAGGTATCGAGAAAACGCTCGGTCGGGGCTTTGGTATCCTGCGCTTCTTCCACCAGCTTGATAATCCGCGCCAGCGTAGTATCGTGTGCAGCCTGGGTTGCTTCTACATCCAATAACCCTTGCTGGTTGAGTGTACCGGCGAACACTTTATCACCCACGCCTTTTTCGACCGGCATAGACTCCCCGGTAATCGGCGCTTGATCTACCGCCGACCGACCGTTGATGATCAGACCATCCACCGGGATACGCTCACCAGGTTCGATCAGCACAACATCCCCCACCCGAATTTGGTCAATCTTCATCACCTCAACCTGGCCTTCGCGCCGCACTTTGGCTTCGGATGGATACAACTTAAGCAGACCGCGAATTGCCTGACGACTGCGACCAATAGCATATTCCTGGAGCACATTGCTCAACGAAAACAGGAACAGCAGGATTGCGCCTTCACGCCATTGGTTCACAATGGCCGCACCCACTGCGGCTAGTACCATCAACAAATCCACGTTGATTTTGCGGTCGCGGAGGGCTTCCAGGCTGGCAGTAACACCGAATACGCCACCGGTAATATAGGAACTCACGTTGAAGACTGTAATCAGCCATTCAGGAGCTTCCAAACGCTCACTGATGATGCCGAGAACAATCGCCAGAATTGTGAGTACCACAAAACGCGGTTCCAACCATGCTCGTGATAACCATTTTTGCTCCTCAGATGGCGGGTCCTGTACAATTTCATTGGCTTGCTGGAGTACGGTCATGAAAAGTTGCCTCATTGATAGTGATTATTTGTTCGGATAATGGTTTTATCGTCGCTGATTCAGGGATATGTTGCAGAATCCCTATTCATGGCTTCTGGCTCACAAACAAGCCATATCCCACATAGATTGGGTATTCACGCCATGCCCGGAGCATATTCCGGTTAAAGAATGTCGCCCGCACACCGGGCATAGCCATACCTTGAAACAGTGCCGAGATGTATTTGTGCCAGCCATCCACGCGGATATGGCTCACAAACTGTTTTCTTAAGTTTAGAGGGGAGATTGTGGCAGAGAGGCTCACAAATCCCACTTCTTCAAAAACTTCCAACCACTCTTCTCTGAGCAGCGGCTGAAAAGAAAGACCAAAGTAAGCTGCTGACAACATCGCTCCCCATTCAGATGGTGGTAGCTTCCGGTAGGCAAATTCATTGTTCCCAAAGATGCCACCGTGTTTCAGAACACGATAAACCTCGGCAGCGGTCCGCGCCTTATCACAAAAGAGCAGCACCGATTCGGCGATAACCAAATCAAATGCCTCATCAGGGAAAACCAGATCATGAATATCGCCCTTGACTGTAGTCACCCATTTGCTGAGATTTCGCTCCTGAATACGTTCTCTGGCACACTCCAGAACGCGGTCACTGATGTCCAGCGCAACCACACGTACACCGTACTCTTGAGCTAACAGGCAGGCGGTATAACCAGTACCACACCCAATATCCAGCACAGACTGACCGGGTTTCACCCCGCAGAGGTCAAGCAGATGTCGGGTGGCATCAATACCGCCGAGGTGCTCGGTTATGCCCAGTTTCTCCCATATAGCAGCAGCAACAAAACGCGGATGATCCATCTCATGCTCCTTCCGTTCGCACGCCCTCCGCTACCCTATGCGATGCCATGAGCTACCACACACCAGGCAGCAAACGATAGCGCGTCCGCTGCGCGTAATCCGCATAACCCGGCAGTTCTGCGATCAGTGTCCGGTCTTCCAGCGCCGTCCGCAAAATGAAGAGCGCAATCCCCAGCAGCGCCGGAATCCAGGCGGTGAACGTCCCCAGACTCAATGGGATAGCGACGAATTGCAAAACCACGGCCACATAGCCCGGATGCCGGACATAGCGGTACGGCCCAGAGGTAATCACCCGGTGCTCCCGGTTATCCTGGATACGCACCGTCGGCTCAAAATAGCGGTTGACCGCCATTGACCAGGTGAGCGGGATGAAGCTCACGATCAGCACGGTGATTCCAGCAACTTTTATGCTGTCTGCTGAGGGTGAGCTCCAGGCATAGCGATAATCCAATCCCGCAACCAGTGGCGTAGCCAACAGCAGCACGGAATATATCCCCATGATGGCCCAGTCCCAACGCTTTGTGCCGACCAGTGCTTTCGCCCGTCTGCCACGCTCATTCAGCAATTCAGGATTGGTAATCACCAGGACGATGCTCAAAACCGTCCAGCCAACCAGCGTAAGGAGTGTGATGACCCAGGCCCAATCCCAATTCAGAGTCCCCGCGCCGAGAAAGAGCGGGAAGCCCAGGGAAAATGCCATGCCAAAATGTTTGCCGATGCAGTTGTAGCCAGCAGCCGTCAACCGGGGGCGGGCGGCGGTGGGACGTGAGATACTCTGAGACATTTTTGACCTCCTGAGTTATTGGCGATACGAAAAGGGGCTGTCCTCAACGCCCTACCATATACCGGGGATCAGTCGGTAACGTGTCTTCTGGGTATACGCTACATAGCCCGGAAGTTCGGCCTGCAAGGTGTGGTCTTCGAGTGCCGTCCGCACGACAAACAGGACGCTCGACAACCCGCTGAGCAGAAGCGCCCACCATGAGGCGAGCATCACCGCTGACGCAAGCTCAAACAGAATCATGCCGACATAGGACGGGTGGCGTACAAAGTGATACGGGCCGCCGGTGGCAACCGTGTGGCCGCGCTCGGTCTGAATGCGGACGGTCTGCGAAAAATAGGCGTTCGCACCCATCGCCCAGACGACCAATCCGTAACCCACCGCAGCAACGATCAGACCGGCAACCTGCGCAGAAACTCCAAAGCCGGTTGACCACTGGTTGCGGACATCCAGCCCGGCCACGATATAACGCACCATCGTCAACAGCCCGTAGATGCCCAGAATAGCGGTGTCCCAGGATTTCGTGCCTTTCGTCGGGCCGACACGTTCAGCGAGTAAATCGGGGTGGCGCGGAATCACCACGAGAGCCGTGGCAACCACCCAGAGGGCCGTCAGGATAATCAGTGCCCACCCCGCAATCCAATCAATGCGACCTGCCGCAAGCATCAGAATCACCCCCATCATGATCGTTCCCATAATTTCCCGAATAATCCATCGGGTAACTTTTCGTGTCGTCGAGGAATCGGGTCGAGATTGCGTGTATATAGTCATCAGGTCTTTCTCCAAGGTATCAGCTTATGCTGATAGCCGTCATCTACCATATGCCGGGTATCAGGCGATAGCGCACACGTTCGGCATATTCTTTGTAGCCAGGAAGCTCATTTTGCAGCGTTTTATCCTCAAGAACGGTCCGCAGGATGCCCAGCAGAGCGATCACTCCTGCAGGGACGAGCGCCCACAGCGAACCGAGGGCGGGCGCGGAGGCCAGAATCGTCAGCAGGCCGGTGGCATAGCCCGGATGGCGCACATACTGGTACGGGCCGCCGGTAGCGACGGTGTGGCCGCGATCTTTCTGAATGCGGACGAAACGGCCAAAGAACTTATTCGACGCAATCGCCCAGGCATACGCCAGTTGAGCGACGATTACAACCACCAGAGCGCCAATCTGGACGCCAGGAGCAACCGGAGACGACCAGCTATAGCGCATATCCAGCCCGGCCACGATCATCACGGCCAGGGGAGCGGTGCTGAGAATCAGCCCCAATGGTTTATCCCAGCTTTTGACATCCGCCTTCATACGCGTGCGTTCTTCAATGAAGGCCTGGTCGGCACGCGCCATCAGTGCCGTCAGCGCTCCGGTGACGCCCATAACAACGGCCAGCGCCCAGGCCATCACCCAATCCCACCGCCCCGACGCCGCAACCAGCATGAGCGCCAGCGCCAGGATATAGATTACGGTAATGAGGAAGAGTCGCCGTTTATCCAGTCCGGTTTTTTGTTCGGTTTGCGGCCTGGAGAATGTTGTACTCATATTTCAATCCTTTCGAGATGCCGGTCACACCAGCAGCCAGACACCTACCATATACCTGGGATCAACCGGTAACGCACCCGCTGCGCGTAATCGGCATAGCCCGGCAGTTCGGCTTGCAGCGTACGGTCTTCCAATATCGTGCGCACAATGAAGCAGGCGATTTGTACAGCGGCAGGGATGAATGCCCATAGTGAGCCAAGTATTACGGGAGTGACCAACCACCAAATGGTGGCTTCACCATAGGCGGGATGCCGCATAAACCGGTAAGGCCCGGTGGTTACGGCTGTCTGGTTGCGATCTTTCTGAATACGCACGACTGAGGTGAAAAATGGGTTTTCCAGCATGGCCCAGGCGCCGAATGCTCCGCACAACAGGAGGATGACGATTGAAACCATCTGCAAGGCGAAGGAAACATCGGGCGACCAACCATACCGCTTGTCCAACCCGGCGACAATCAGTACCAGCAGCGGCCCGACGATACCCACTATCGGGGCAAGCAACCGATCCCAGCCTTCAGCCCCTTTTGTGGTGCCGAAACGAAAACGTTCACCAACCAACTGAGGATTCCTGCGGAAAAGCAGGTAACGGCTGATAAGGTTCATGCCAATCAGGATGAGACTGTAGACCCAACCTTGCCACCAGTCGAAACGTCCGGCAGCAGCAAACGGCGCTAAGCCCATGAGCATGACGACAACGACGAAACCGACGGCGAGCCGCCGTGTAACTGTAAAGTCAGCTTGCGTTGGTGTGTGATTCTCGGATGAGTAGGTATTCATGATTCTGTCCTTTACCGGGTTTTCACCCTAGGGAATCCCTCGGTTATTTTGAAAACAACCTGCCTGTGCGCTGCACACACGCCCGGTAATCCGCGCTGAATTCTTCCAGCAGCATCTGTTCTACTTTGGGGATGCGCAGCACCGGACCGATAATGACAACCGCCGCAAGCACGCCCCCGAATAACACCCAGAACAACATACGGAACGGTGCTTCGGGAGTCACACGATTCTCTCCTCGTGACTGGTTATTCCATCACGCGCAGGGTGGACGGAATATCCATCCGCGCCAACTTGCGGACGCTCAGAATCGGAGTCAGCGCAGCGACCAGCACGGCAATCACCAGCGCCAGCACTAGAGTCAATGGGTGCAGCACAACGGACATATCAACATCCGGCAGTATTGAAGTCACGTCTGACAGCATGAGCACCAGGAAGATGAAGCCCAATACGCTACCGACGGCTGTGCCGATCACACTCACGATGAGGTTTTCGACGACCGGCACCCGAAGCGCCGTCCGAATCCGCATTCCGAAGGCGAACATGGTCGCAATCTCACGGGAACGTTCATCCAGGTTGATGCTGGTCGAGTTGTAGGCGATGAGCACCGCCAGCGCCACCGCCGCGCCCTGCATGACCACGAACATCGAGGCAAATTCCCCAATCAAATCTTCAAACACGCGGATCACCCCCGAAACCGGCTGCGCCGAGGCGACGCCCGCCTGGTCAAACAGAGTCCGCTTGACCTCATCCTGGGTTACACCAGAAGCGGGTATCACCTGCAACGTATTGACGACTCCGCCCATCCCCATCACGTCCGCCTGTTGGATGTCCATGTAGGTTGCAAAGCGCAGCGGCAGCGGGTGGATTCCACTCACTTCAACTTCGGTTTCCACCCAGTCATAGGAGAACAAACCGGTACGCTGCGGGTGACGCAGCGTGATGGTATCGCCAGGCTGTACGCCCAGGTCACGGGCGGCATTGGCCGCGATGACGACGCCCGGACGTTCGCCCGGATACGCCCCACTGGCAAGCGATGGTTTCCATATCTCGCTGGTCATATCCATCATGTCGAGCAGGGTTTCAATCGTAACCCCATCATGAATCAGGTAACCACCCAGTTGCAGCAAGGTGTCTGACGCGGCGATAACCGGCGACAGCTGAATATTGGCAACCACCGTCGAATCTGCCGGGTAGAAGAAATTGAGTTGGACGGTTATCCGGTCAGGATTGCCCCGCAATATTTCCATCCGCGCCTGGTCGAGCGTCATATTGAAGGAATCCAGCACGCCGGTAATCAGCACCAGCAGCGTGATCGCGGCGGCGACGCCCAGCAGCGTGAGCAGGGTGCGGCGCGGCGCACGCAGTAAGTTTCGCAGCGGCATCCGGGGTAGCACGCGGCCAGAAACGGACTGGCGAGCCAGCGCCGGCGCAAGTCCGCCACCTTTGGCAACCAGATGCCCGGTTTTAATCGCGTCCACCGGCTCGACGCGCAGAGCACGAATGACCGGAATCAGCGTCGCCGCCAGCGGCAGCAGGATGCCGAGCGCCGCCGCCTCCAAAAAGATGCGGGTCTGGAAGGGCGCCAGGAACACGGGTAGCGGCATCATGTCCTGCAATACGTCGCCAAAAGCATTCCCGATCACGACGCCGACCACCAGGCCGAACACCACCCCTAGCACGGCGATCTGGGCGGCGACCAGCAGCGGACGGATGGCAATCCGGCGCGGCGGCACACCCAATGCCATCTGAATCCCGATTTCACGACGCTGCGATTCGACCAGTCGTGTCGCCAGGTTGAACGCGCCGAACACCGCGCCCGCCAGGAATAGATATGCCATCCAGCGCCAGAAGGCTTCATCCTGGGAAATATCCTCATATAACATGCGGTAGGCTTCATCGTCCTGCGGTTGCGAGAACGACAGGCCAACATTGGCGAATCCGTGTATGGCCGTTTCGACCTCGGATTGCACAATAGCCGGGTCCGAATCGGCAGTCAGTGTGAACAGCACATCATTGACCATGCCGGAGCGGTCAGCCAGCGTCTGCGCGGTTTCCAGCGACACAAACACTACGGCGAAGTTCGCTTCGGCCATCATCCCGCCTTCTTCGGTAAAGACGACAAAATATTCCGGCGATAGTCCCGTACCGACATATTGCAGCGTGGTATCCCCGCTCAGGCGGATTTCGCCCTGCGCCGGCAGCCCGTAATAGGCTGCGAATTTGTGTTCCAGCACTGCGATCATCTGGCCGGAATCGCCGGATTCAAGGCCGCGCCCGGCGGTGGCATAGAGGTCATTGATATGCGGGGCTGCCTCGCCAAGTTCCGCCCCGATCACCCGCCCCGGAATGATGATGGTTTGCGTATCCGTTGAAGCATCCACCAGCGCCGGTTGGATGAGGCGCGGCTCAACCGCTGTCACCCAATCGGCATGTTCCATCGAGTCCAGGGCGCTCGTCAACGTTGCCCAATCCAGGTAACTGCCGGGCGTCAGCGAAAGATGCAGGTCATACATATTCAGCAGGTCATAGCTGGCATCGTTGGACTGTTCCCGCCAGGGCGAGGTGCTGATGAGTCCACTGTAGACGCCAGTGCCCAGTGCGATAATCAGGGCAATCGCCAGCACTTGCAGCCAGCGCAGCCGAAGATCACGCCATGACCAGCGCAGCCATAATAGTGAAGTCTTCATCGCGCACCCCCTACCAGCTCAGGTCGGCAATCGTAGCGTGGTGATTTTCCGGTACGCCATCGCTGACGATATGCCCACTGCTGAGTTCGATCACCCGGTCAGCGACGCGGGCAATCTCCCGGTTGTGCGTCACGATGAGGACGGTTTTCCCGTTGTGAGACTGTTCATGCAGGAGTTCGAGAATCTGAATCCCGGTCTTGAAGTCGAGTTCGCCGGTTGGCTCATCCGCCAGGAGGATGGGATTGCCGGTTGCCAGGGCGCGGGCGATGGCGACGCGCTGCTGTTCGCCGCCGGAAAGCTGGTGCGGGAAGTGATGCAGGCGGCTTTCCAGCCCGACCTGGCGCAGCACGCCCTGCGCAGTCGCGCCGTTGGCCTTACGTTCCGCCGATTCCATCCCGAACTGCACGTTTTCCATCGCGGTGAGGCCGGGGAACAGATTGAACGACTGGAAAATGAAACTGACCATTTCACGCCGATAGCGAAAACGTTCCGGGCGGGTCATCTGTGTGATGCGCTGCCCGCCAATGCAGATATAGCCGGAAGTGGCGGTATCGAGCGCACCGATCAGGTTCAAGAGTGTGGTTTTGCCGCTGCCAGAGGGGCCAAGTACAACCAGAAATTCACCGGGGGTCACATGGAGCGAGATGCTGTCCAGGGCAGCGACGCACACCTCGCCCATCTGATACTTTTTGGAAATCTGCTCTAACTCAATGATGCTGGTGATCCATTTGTCGTTTCCCATGACGTGTTTCCTTCAAGGCATTGAGGCTTTCAAAGATTTGGCGATCCTGTGGGTCGAGCCTCTCCAGCATATCCGCGCCCAGCTGGGCATAGATGCGCTGGGTGAAGAACTCCATCCAGACAAACTGGCGGCTAATCCCCACCAGGTGGGCGTTACGTGTAATCGTGGCGAGTTCGTGATCCTGACCGGCGATCAGGCTTTCCACCCCATCCGCTACTACCAGGAGCATCCCGGTCAGGCCGTGAAGTTCACTTTCAAGCGGGGGATGATGGGCGACTTCACCACATGCCAGGGTGCGTTCACCGGTCAGCAGGGTATGGACGAGGACGCCACGACCACAGGCGGCGCTGATTCCCGCTTCCAGGGCATCCAGATCATCGTCGGCCAGCACCAGGAAAATCTCTTTTTCCGCCTGTCCGATGATCTGCGCCGCGTAGGTTTCAATCGAACGGCGGCCACTCAGCGACCACACCCGATCTTCGGTGGGCGCATCATAGAGTTTGACCAGCCCGGTTCGCAGGCTGTCCATCAACTGCAAATGATCTTCATGGTGGCGTTCGAGCAGCAGTTCCGGCGGCAGGGGGCGGTAGACCGCCGAGCGATCTTCAAGACTTTCGAGGACTGCGCCCCGGGTGTGCAGCCGACTCAACGCATCATAGACCATTGAGCGTGGCACGCCGGAAGTCTTGCTCAACTGGTAGCCGGTTGCTGGGCTGTCACTCAGTAGCGCCAGGTAGACTTTCGCCTCGTACTCGGTAAAACCAATCCGGGTTAAATCAGCCAGAAGATCCACTATACTCCCCTTTTTCTCAATAGTAGTTCGTAAAATAACTACTATACATAGTATAAACCACTACGTGCGTTGAGTCAATCTTCTGGCGGCAGAAAGTGCGCAGTTTACCTCAACAGAGTCGCGTATTGTTTTGGTGGGATGGCAATTGAAATCAGAACAAGGTTGAGAGCGCGAAGATAGAGAAAGAGCGGAGAAGTGCAACTCCGCGAAGTAAACCTTGAGCCACATACACTCAGTGACAGCTTAGCAAGAAGTGGTGTAGCTGGTCCACATTCCCCAGGGATTGGGGGGATTAAATCCGGTGATTTCGGGGGTAAAATGGCGCGTTTGCCAGCCCCAGTTGCCCGTGTATCCATCGCGAAATCGTAGACCTCCAACCCCCTAATGACAACTCACTATTTGTTGAACCGTTGCCAATTCCGGCGCGGCAACGTTCTCTTCAAGAAGCTGCACTTCACAACAGCTTCGCTGCCTTTGCACGTGATGGCGGAACACGGGACGGTGAGGGGGATGTTTCTATGATAGATGTGCCGCGAGTCGCTGTTATCCAGGAGCAGAAATCCGCAAGCTAAGAATTACGATTCGGTGCGGGAAAATCGTGCTATTGCTCTTGACCTTTTTTTGACGGCTCCATCTGTAATACTGACCCCATTTTGACCATTGTCCCTTCTATACTTGGTCTGAATGCTAATGTAGCGAGACATAGCGTCTCGTCTTGGTGCACGAACGAATAGCGACTGATGACCGGATTAAAGATTCTTGCCCTGGATGATGAAGCCGCCATCCGCAAACTACTGGAACGTGGTTTAGCGGGTTACGGGTATCGCGTGATCACCGCCGGCAGCGGTCGGGAAGCCCTGAACATGGCGGCGCAACAGTTACCGCAACTGATTCTTCTGGATGTCAACCTGGAATCGGACCCTGACGGCCTGGAAGTCTGTCGCCAACTCCGGGAATGGAGCAAAACCCCGATCATCATGCTCAGCGTGCGCGATGAAAAACGCACCAAGTTGGCCGCTCTGGATGCGGGTGCCGATGACTATCTGACTAAGCCGTTCGATATGGAGGAGTTAGAAGCCCGTATTCGCGCCGTGCTGCGGCGCAGCGCCTATGAGGATTCCCATGCGCCATCCAGCGAAATCCATATCCATAACCTGACGATTGACCTCGTGAACCGGCGGGTAAGGTTGGAGGGGGATGAGGTTCATCTGACGCCGAAGGAATACGATCTGCTCCGGGTGCTCGCCGCGAATCCTGGAAAAGTCCTGACGTTTCGCGCCCTGCTGGAAGCGGTGTGGGGTCCATCTGGCAGCGCCAAGCCCGAACATAACGTGCGAGTCAATATCAACACGCTCCGCAAGAAGCTCAAAGATGATCCTGCTACTACCATCAGGCCTCGCTTCATCTTCAACGAGCCTGGTGTTGGATATCGTTTCACTGATCTTTAGAGCTTGCTGATGTGACATCGGCAAGGTTACTGGAAGGGCAATATGACTACAAAACTGACGATTATGGTTCAAATTTCGAATCATGAATGGACACGGGAAGCGCTCCACTGCGCTTGCCTGCTGGCACGCAACACCTCGGCGAGGATCGTGCTGGTCCAGATGATTCCTGTTCAGCACGCGAGTTGGCTTGGAACCGGATGGGGTTATCTGAATTTAACGGATCAGGATCAGGCAGATTTCGCCGATTGCAAGGCAATGCTTGAAGACTATGGCGTGGAGTTTACTTCGCTGGTGTTTCAATATGTCACACCTACCGAAGCCATTGCTCAGGCTACGGAGCATGTGAATGCCAATGCTGTCTTTGCGAAGATACCGAAAAGCGTTATCCCTTTGCTGACCGCATTCCAACGATGGTCACTGAATCGACGCTTTATCTCTCAAAATCGGCAGTGGATTCAGTATCCAGCCTATGACCCTGCGGCTTCAGCAGTTGTCATCGAAACTGCCTTGGAGATCAACGGTCTCGCCACGCACCACATCCGCTGATTCATGCTCATTTTTACAGATTTTTGACCGTTTTACCGGGCATACTTGCGCACTTTTGACTGGGATGTCTGGTAAAACTGCCTTGTTCTTAAGTGAGGAGGTTTCTGTATGGACATCGTATACGTCGGTCTGATCATCGTGCTCCTGGCTCTTTCCTGGGGCTTCATTGAGCTGTGTGATCGCATCTAGGGAGGCAATATGACCGCGTTTTATGTTGTTGTAGGGATTGTCGCACTGGCACTGCTGATCTATCTGGTAGTCGCCTTGCTGAAACCGGAGCTCTTCTCATGACTGGGATAGGGATTCTACAACTCGTCATCTACATGGCGGTCTTGATCCTACTGGCAAGACCACTTGGCACATACATAGCAAATGTCTACGAAGGCAAATCTGCCGTCAACCGCTTCTTCGGACCCATGGAGCGTATGATTTACCGCGTCTTCGGGACTCGTGAAGACATCGAGATGAACTGGAAGACCTATGCGCTGGCCTTCATGGTTTTTAACGTGCTGGGGCTACTGGTCGTGTTCGCCCTCCAGCGTGCGCAAACATCGCTGCCGCTGAATCAGGGCATTCAATTCTTAACCACGACCATGACGCCTGATTCCGCGTTCAATACGGCGACCAGCTTCGCCACCAATACCAACTGGCAGGGTTACGGCGGCGAAATGACCATGACCTATTTGACGCAGATGCTGGGCCTGACGGTCCAGAATTTTGTGTCAGCGGCTTGCGGCATGGCGGTACTGGTCGCACTGATACGCAGCCTGGCACGCCGGACAGCGCAAACTATCGGGAACTTCTGGGTGGATATAACCCGTTCGACGCTGTATATCCTGCTGCCGTTGTCAATCCTACTCGCGCTGATTCTCGTGTCGCAGGGCGTCGTGCAGACTTTCAACACCTACACGACGGCTCAGATCGTCGACCCGACTGGGATCGTCACGGAACAGACAATCGCGGTCGGCCCGGCGGCGTCGCAGATCGCCATCAAGCAGCTCGGCACGAACGGCGGCGGCTTCTTCAACGCCAATTCGGCGCACCCGTTCGAGAACCCGACGCCGCTCACGAATTTCGTGCAGAGTCTGTCCATCCTGTTGATACCGGCGGCGCTGTGCTACACCTTCGGGAAGATGGTCGGGGATACGCGCCAGGGCTGGGCGGTGCTGGCCGCGATGACGGTGATTTTCGTGGCGCTGCTGGCGGGTGTCTGTCTGGCGGAACAGGCCGGTAATCCGGCAATCGAGCGCCTGGGAATCGACCAGACGGCCAGCGCCCTGCAATCTGGCGGGAACATGGAAGGCAAGGAAGTCCGCAACGGGATAGTGTATTCTGCGCTGTGGGCAGCGGCGACGACGGCGGCCTCTAACGGTTCGGTCAATTCGATGCATGACTCATATACGCCGCTGGGCGGCCTTGTGCCGATGCTGCTGATGCAGTTTGGCGAGGTCATCTACGGCGGGGTCGGATCCGGCCTGTACGGCATGCTGATTTTCGCCATCATCGCGGTGTTTATTGCCGGGTTGATGGTCGGACGCACGCCGGAATACCTGGGCAAGAAGATTGAAGCCTACGAGATGAAGATGGCTTCGCTGGTCATCCTGATTCCCCCGGTGGTGGTGCTAGTCGGAACGGCAGCCGCCATCGTGAGCGCGGGTGGCCTGGCAACGATCTGGAACACCACCCCGGCTGCGCATGGCTTTAGCGAAGTGCTATATGCCTTCTCGTCGGCGGGCAATAATAACGGGAGCGCCTTCGCTGGTCTGGGCGCGAATACGCCGTTTTATAACACGGCGCTTGGCTTTGCGATGTTCTTCGCCCGCTACTGGTTAGCGATCCCGACACTGGCAATCGCCGGTTCGTTGGTGGGCAAGAAGATCGTACCGACGAGCGAAGGTACGCTGCCGACCCACACAACCCTGTTCATCGCCATGCTGATCGGCGTGGTCATCATTATCGGCGCGCTGGCCTTCTTCCCGGCGTTGGCGCTGGGGCCGATTGTCGAACATTTCGCCACAATCGGCGGCTAATGCTGCCGTAAAGAATGGATAAAAACATGACTCTCGAAACCCGAGCAAAAGCGCGCCCACTGTTCGACCAGTCCATTGTGCAGCGGGCAGTAGTGGATGCCGTTATCAAGCTGAATCCGCGTGTACAGGTGCGCAATCCTGTTATGTTTATCGTCGAGATTGGGGCGGCGCTGACCACCGTGCTGTTTATTTCAGCCCTGCTCGGCCAGGGAGAAGCCGCGCAAGCCGCGCTCAATGCTGGTGAAACAGCAGAACGTGCGGCGGACTTGTCGCGCCAGTCGGCTGGTTTTATCTTCGCTATCTCTGTGTGGCTGTGGTTTACTGTTCTCTTCGCCAACTTCGCTGAAGCAATGGCGGAAGGACGTGGAAAGGCACAGGCCGACTCACTGCGGAAAGCGAGCCGGGATGTCATGGCGAAGAAACTCAGCAGTCCAAAACGCGATGCCAAATATACGCTGGTATCGGCCTCATCTCTCCGCAAGGCCGACATGGTGCTGGTCGAACCGAATGACATCATCCCTGGCGACGGCGAAGCGATTGACGGCGTCGCGTCGGTGGATGAGAGTGCCATCACCGGGGAAAGCGCCCCGGTCATCCGCGAGAGCGGCGGCGACCGCAGCGCCGTGACCGGCGGCACACGTGTTCTCTCAGACTGGCTTGTGGTTCGCATCACGGCTAACCCTGGTGAAGCCTTTCTGGATCGCATGATTTTGATGGTTGAAGGCGCAAAACGTCAGAAAACACCCAATGAGATAGCCCTCAGCATCCTGCTGTCGGTGTTCACCATCATCTTCCTGCTGGTGACGGCAACCCTGCTGCCATTCTCGATCTATGCTGTCAACGGCACAGGCCAGGGCACGCCGATTACCGTGACGGTACTGGTAGCGCTGCTCGTCTGCCTGATTCCAACCACCATTGGCGGGCTGCTTTCGGCCATCGGCATTGCCGGTATGGATCGCATGATCCAGGCCAATGTGATCGCCATGTCCGGGCGGGCGGTAGAAGCGGCGGGTGACGTAGATGTGCTGCTGCTAGATAAGACCGGCACTATCACGCTGGGCAACCGGCAGGCGACGGATTTTATCCCGGCACAGGGCGTGGCCGTCGAGCAGTTGGCCGATGCCGCACAGATTGCGTCGCTGGCCGATGAAACGCCGGAAGGCCGTAGCATCGTTGTCCTGGCGAAAGAAAATTTCCAACTGCGGGAGCGGCGGATTCAGGAGCTTGGCGCGACTTTCATCCCCTTTACTGCCCAGACGCGCATGAGCGGCGTGAATCTGGATAGCCGCCAGATTCGGAAAGGCGCGGCAGATGCCGTCAAAACCTATATCGAAGAGCAGGGAGGTTACTTCCCGCAGGCGGTGCAGGCAACTGTGGAGAATATTGCACGGCTGGGCGGGACTCCCCTGGTCGTAGCCGAAAACAGGAATGTCCTGGGTGTCATTCAATTGAAGGACATCGTGAAAGGCGGTATCCGGGAACGCTTTGGTGAACTCCGCAGGATGGGCATCCGAACGATTATGATTACCGGCGACAACCCGCTGACGGCGGCGGCGATTGCGGCTGAAGCCGGGGTCGATGACTTACTTGCGCAGGCCACGCCGGAAGCCAAACTCAAACTGATCCGCGAACATCAGGAAGGGGGGCGACTGGTGGCGATGACCGGCGATGGCACAAACGATGCGCCCGCGCTGGCGCAGGCGGATGTCGCGGTGGCAATGAATACCGGCACACAGGCCGCCAAAGAAGCGGGGAATATGGTTGATCTGGACTCGAATCCGACCAAGCTGATCGAGGTGGTGGAGATCGGCAAGCAGCTCCTGATGACGCGCGGCGCGCTGACGACCTTCAGCATTGCCAACGATGTCTCGAAGTATTTCGCTATTATCCCGGCGGCCTTCGCTTCGACGTATCCTCAATTAGGAGCGCTGAATATCATGGGGCTGGCGACGCCCAACAGCGCGATTGCTTCAGCCGTCATCTTCAATGCGCTGATCATCATTTTTCTCATTCCACTGGCGCTGCGCGGCGTGCGCTACCGCCCGATTGGCGCGCCGGCGCTGCTGCGGAATAACCTGTTGGTCTATGGCCTGGGCGGGCTAATCGCGCCGTTCATCGGCATCAAGCTGATTGACCTGATCCTGGTCGCGTTGGGCCTGACCTAATCACCGATTCAGATAAGAAAGGAACACGTATGACGACACCATCCCGCATTGAGTGGCGGCAGGTGCTTGTGCCTTCCGCCGTCTCGCTGATTTTCTTCACGGTGATTACTGGCTTGCTGTATCCGGCGCTCATCACCGGGATTGCCCAGATGGTTTTCCCGCACCAGGCCAACGGCAGTCTGCTGATAGGTGAACAGGGCACAGTGGTCGGCTCAGACCTGATCGGTCAGCAGTTTAGCGACCCGGCATATTTCTGGGGGCGGCTATCGGCCACCAGTCCCACGCCCTATAACGCAGCGGCGTCCTCCGGCTCGAACTATGGCCCACTGAATCCGGTACTGATCGGGCCGGAGGGCATCATTCAGGGGCGAATCACGGCGCTGCACGCTGCCGATGCTGCCGCCGGAGTAGACACGACACAGCCCATCCCGGTTGATCTGGTGACGGCTTCTGCCAGTGGACTTGACCCGCACATCAGCCCGGCTGCGGCACAGTATCAGGTCGCGCGGATCGCGGTACTGCGTGATGTGGATACGGTCACACTGCAAAAGCTGATTGACCAGTATACCGAAGGGCGCACATTGGGCGTCCTGGGCGAACCGCGTGTCAATGTACTCGGGCTGAACCGGGCGCTGGATGAGCAGTTCCCGCGCCCTTCCAGCCCGAAGCCGTAGACGGGGCGGATCAGGATTGCCCTAACGGCTTTCCTGATTCGGTCTGATAATAGAGATAACGTCTCAAGTCGACCAGAGGTCTTTAGATGGACTATAAACGCCCCGATCCCGATGAACTCCTGGCGCGTGTGCAGCAGCAGGAAGTTCGCAGTCGGCGTGGACGGCTGAAAATCTTCTTTGGCGCGGCGGCGGGAGTCGGCAAAACCTACGCCATGTTAGAAGCGGCGCAAACCCGCCAGGCCGAAGGGATGGATGTCGTCGTCGGCTATGTGGAGCCGCACAACCGCCCGGAAACCGAGGCCTTACTGAAAGGGTTGGAGGCGCTGCCGCCTCGGTCGGTGGAATATCGCGGCACACATCTACGCGAGTTCGACCTGGATGCCGCCCTCGCCCGCAAACCGGGGCTAATCCTGGTGGATGAACTGGCGCACACCAACGCGCCCGATTCGCGCCACGCCAAACGCTGGCAGGATGTCGAAGAACTGCTCGACGCCGGAATCAGCGTCTATACGACCGTTAACGTCCAGCATCTGGAAAGCCTGAATGATGTGGTCGCGCAGATCACCGGGACAGTTGTCCGCGAAACGTTTCCCGATGCCATTCTGGAAGCCGCCGACGACGTGGAATTGGTCGATGTGTCACCGGACGAACTGCTCATCCGGCTGCGGGAAGGCAAGGTCTATCTGCCGCAGCAGGCCGAACAGGCCATCAGGAATTTCTTCCGCAAAGGCAATCTGATGGCACTGCGGGAACTGGCGCTGCGCCGCACTGCGGAACGGGTAGACGAGCAGATGCGGGTCTACCGGCAGGATAAGGCCGTCGAACAAATCTGGCCGGCAGGCGAGCGGATTATGGTCTGCATCAGTCCCAGTCCGCTGGCTTCCCGGCTAGCCGGGATTGCCCACACCTTGCCGAAATACGGCACAACGACCCGCGCCTGGGCGGAAGTCACGACTTGCAGTTGAGCGAAGCCGCTCGCATCGGTGAACCCCTGGGCGATGGCCCGGTTCGTCGCGGCCTCGACGATCCGCACCGAAATCCCGGCCACCCCTTCCGCCGGATCGACGGCCTTGTTGCCGTTCTCGTCATAAGCGATCACCACTGCCACCGTGATGACACTCGGCGGGGCGGGTGTCATCGTCGGGCGGGGCGTCGGCGGCGCGGCGACGACTTCGACCCCGGCGGCAGGCTGCGGTTGGGGTGTGGGGGTGTCGGTGTAAATCGGCGGCGGGATGATGAGGGTGTTGGCCGTCCCGCGGAAGACCTGCACCGCGTCGAGCGCCAATGTGTCGCCTTCGCTTAGGGGATTGCGTCCGCCGCCGCGCAGTTCGAGCGTGTGCGTGCCGCCCCCGACGAAGTACACTCGCGTGCCGGGGAAATACAACTCCGGCGCATAAGCGTCCACCGTGTCGATCACGACCCCGTCTACGACCACCTGGAACCGGCCCATGTTGCGCGCCGCCACATAGCGAATCCGCAGCCCTTCGCCCTCGAAGCGGAAGATGGCGTAGCTGCGGGGGTTCTCGCTGCGGTGATACTGGCCGCGGCTGGCGTCGGCGTTGAGCCGCCGTTCCCAGGGTGTGCTGTACTGCACCGCCGGGTTATCCGACTCGAAGCTATACCAGCCGGTGTAGGGTGGCGGTTCGTCGGTCGCGTCGGGCAGCGGCTCAACCGGGTTGGGCGGCGCGGGCAGCAGAATCGTCCCCGGCGGGAAGGGCGTCAGGGTCGGCGGGACATACACCCCCGGCATGACCGCCTGGATGTCCAGCACGCGCGTGGCGAGGGTCGGCGTCGCGGTGGGTGTAAAGGTCGCAGTAGCAGTAGCGGTGGCCGTTGGGGTGAAAGTGGCCGTCGCCGTCGGAGTGACTGTCGCGGTGGATGTATGCGTCGCGGTAACGGACGGCGTGACCGAAGGCAGCACCATCAGCGTCGGCAGCGGGGCGTTATCTGCCTGGGACTGCCGGAACAACAGGAAAGCCGCCGTGCCCCACGTCACCAGGCACAGCACAGCCAGGAATACCAATACACGCCGCATGAACGCCTCCGCAGATCGACTTCTTCATCTGCATTCCAGCGTATCAAATCCGGCGTGGCGAACCTGTGCAGAATTACAGTTTTGGGTTAGCAGTTCTGACAGCGTGATGCGCGATTTTTCAGTGACCGCTGCTGCCTGCCCCTACCGTTGGCGTGGTGAGGGTTGTTCCATCGGTAGGGGGTACGGTGATGGTGAGACTGATCGGCTGAGATGTCGTGACCGGCTCAAGGAAATACTGGGTTGTATCGGCTTCGGCGGCCCAGCCAGCGGTGTTGTCAGCCAACTGCACTTGCCACCAACGATAACCACCCGAACACGCAGTCCCACCCACCACTCTGAGAACGTTGCTTTCTTCCAACAAACCAATCTGTTCTGAAAACACATCTGGGGTGGCATGCAAACTCAACCCAACGCCGTCATCGGCAATCACCCGCACGCTATCGCCAATATTCAGGCGTGTTGGCAGCGACCACTCGAACAGACAGGATAAACGGTGACGTTCTGCTTCATCCGCAGCCATGAACCAGTCGCCTGAACTCTCGAACATGAACTGGTCACCATTCAACGTAAAAAATGGTGTTTCGCGATACTCTCCATTGACGACTTCACCGAGGACGTAGGCAGCGCCATCCTGATAGCCTTGAACAAGTGAGAAGAAGAGGTCGCCCGCATCCAACCAGTGCTGTACAGTGCGATTATCCACCACCGCCCGTTCTACCAAGGTAACCCCCTGATCGGGAGTAAAGTGAAATGTCAGAATATATGGCTCCCGCAAATCCTTGCTACGCGCCTGTAGAAGCAAGCGTGTCCCATCGTGGCTCCAATCGCCCAGAGAATATGAGATCCATAAGTCTGGTACTAAGGCATCAAGCGAGATATACTCGTTGGTACGGAAGTTCCACAGGACGTTGATTGGCGCGTTGACTGGCTCACCAATGTCAAAAGTGGAATAGTAACCCTTGCTATCAAACTGCATCACCAGCCAATCGTCAAATACAGAGTTACGCTCAATGCGATACCCTCCGTTCAATTGAACCGAAGTGGCATCCAGCGGTAATGGCATATCCGTCACCATCTCATCCGTTTGCCAACGGCGTATTTCTGTGGCAATGGTATTTGTTAGATTTACATCATATAGCACAATATTGGATGCGAAAGCGCTCATTACTTGCCCATACGTAATTATCAATGACTCAGAGTCGTTCGCCCATCCTCTCACATAATTGAGATCAAATGGAGTCAATGCGCCTATAATCGCTTCAGTTGTAAACGTATTTGTACCTGAGTTAGCCTCAAGCACGGCGGAGTGCGCACCAATCATGCTGTAGGCAATAGACTCTCCATCGGGTGACCACAAGGGGCGTGCACGCCTACTGTATGGCACCGGAAGGGGCGTCCAGGTGGCATCGACCATATTGACGATACCTAATTGGGTGGCGGGTTGTCCAATGTCTCTATTGCGCACGAACAAACCCTGTACGGGTTGCTGAACTATCACCTCGGTTTGTGCCGAGGTCGGTGTAAAGGAGAGAGACAGCACAATTATAAAGACGCACCACCTTATGCCTTTACGAAACTGTTTTACAATAGTTGCCAGGTTAAACATCTAATCACGTCCCCCTATACCCGGTGGCATATTGTATTGTTGTGATATTTCTGGTATATCACCGCTCGCCATACGCGAACCCCTCACTGACCGCCATGCTGATGAGGTGTTCGTTGGTGTTGGCACCGAAGCGCTTGCGCAGCTTCTGCCGCACCCAGTAGATGCGCAGGGGCGGCACGTCCACACGATTATCTGCGGTATATCCCAAAAAGCAAAAAGACCGACAGCGCTGTCGGTCTTTCTTAGCGGGGAGGACAGGAACTTAACCGAACCTCCCCTTTCCCCCAATTCGCAGTTTCTCCAATCTATCGCTTATCCTCACCGCGCTGAAGCAGTGCGTTTCTCAACCGCATCATGAATTGGCTTTTTCGGTGAGCCGAGAGAGGAGTTGCTCCCTCGACCCACCTTGAAGCACCGTCGCGGAGGCTAACGGCACTCCCGTCTCACAGCATAACACGGGTTTGCAGTTCATTGGTTTCAGGGCGGTTTCGTTCAACGTTTTCAGTTTGCGGAGGATTTCCCCATCATGACTCGCATCTTCGTATTCACCAACCACAAAGGGGGTGTCGGCAAGTCGACATCCGCCACCAATACCGCTTTCGGTATCGCCTCCATGCTGCGTCGCGCCGGTGCACCCAACGCCCGCGTCCTGCTGATCGACACTGACAGCCAGTCCCACGCCACGCTTGTCACGACAGGCACAAAGGACTTCGGCGCCGATGACAGCCTGTACACTGTACTCATGGCAGATCGCCAGAACGCCGCACAGACCCTGCTCAACTGTATCGTCCAGTCCGCCTGGGACCCTGACCTGCACGTTCTCCCCGCATCCCCCATGCTGGAAGGCGCAGAACGAGAGCTGATGGGCATCGCGGGAGCGCCCTACCGTCTCGCTGATCCCCTGAGCCGTATCGCTAACCGGTATGCGGCTATCGTGATTGACACCCGTCCCTCGTTCTCGCTGATGACCGAGATGGGACTGATCGCCGCGACCGACGCCATTGTTCCGGTCGAGCCGCGCTACCTGGAAACAGTCGGTCTGATGAGCGTGATCGGGAAGATCAACGATATCCGCGAAGGCTGGCGCATCCAGAACCTGCGCGTGAGCGGGATTCTGGTCACCAAGATGAACAGCCGCATCCGAGGCCACAACCACCTGCTCAACGAACTCAAAGGGCATACCGTCCTGGGCAAGCTACTGGTCGGTGTCATTCCTTCGAATGAGGCCGTCTCGTATGCCCACCAGAATCACCTGAGCATTTTCAGCTACGACCCGAAAGCACCGGCGAGCAAAGCCTATGCCCAGTTCGTCGGCAAACTGGTGCAGCGCATCGCGCAGGGAGGTGTGTAATGCCACCCAGGAACCAGACCCACCGGATTGACGAACTGCTGGGCAGCGTGACCGAGGAACTGCTGCTGGGCAATCCCCAGCAGTTCGAGGATCACACCCTGCGCGTCGAGAGACTGCTGCTGGAGATGGTGCGGCCTGACCCGGTGCAACCGCGCCGCGTACTGCCGGAGCAGCTCCACTTCGCGTTTCACGGAAATCGCCTCACGCCAACCCAGGCGCTGAAGGAACTGGTGCAGCTGGTGCAGGTGGCTGCCCGTCAGCGGGGTCGCCCGTTCAACAATGTGCTGGAACTGCTGCCGAACCCGGAAGATGAGAGTGATGAGGAACAGGCAGTTCACCTGTCACCGGAGGAGCAGCTTTTGCATGACCTGGTGAACCTCGCCATCACGATCCGGGATGATGGGCAGGTGAATCCGCTGACGGTGGTGGATGTCTCGCGGGGCGTGACGCAGCAGTTCCGCATCGAGACGGGCGAGCGGCGCTACTGGGCGACGTGGCTGCTGCGGGATTTCGTGCCGGGGTACACCGGGGACGGGATGATCCCGTGTATCATCATCCTGTCGGAACGGTCGTCAGTGTTCCGGCAGGCGAAGGAGAATACCGCCCGGTCGGGACTATCGGCGATTGCGATGGCGCGGCAGGCGGCACTGCTGCTGCTGACGGTGCATGGCTATGAGATCCCGGATGCCGCCGTTTCGAATGACTTCTACCGGCAGGCGCTGAACCTCGACCTGCGTGGAAAGCGGGAGTACACCGAGGCTGTACTCAGCGCGATGGGCGGTATGGGTAAAATGCACTTCAGCCATCATAAAGCACTGCTGAAGCTATCTGATGAAGCAATAGAGCTTGCGGATCGTCACAATCTGGATGAGAAGAAACTTCGCTATGTTCTTCTCCTACCCCAGGAATATCATGCAGAAATCGTACGGCAGATTATTGACTTCAACCTGACGAGCAAACAGGTTAAAGAGCTTTGCGAGGGTGATGGGATTACAACAGATAGTGAAGATGAGCTACACAATAAAATACCAGCAGTGGCCTTGAAATTAGCAAAAGCAGCCCAATCTGCGAATTCAACCTCACCACAGGACATTGCGCGAGCACTTCTTCAACAGGAAGGAGACGTCAACCTGGCGCGTGCCCGCTTGCAAGCAATGCAAAGGCTACTCAATGAGGCTGAAAGATTATTGGTGGAATAGAAAAGGTAAACCCGGGTTTACCTTTTGGAGATAATGCCATGATTGACCGAAGCCGTTCCCCACCATAAAAAGAAAAAACCCACTTGATGAACACAGGTGGGCTGGCGGAAGTGATACTATTTGAATTGGACACTCAAACTGTATCACATCTCCGGTCTTCCTGCAACTGAATTTGTATTTATCGGGGACATCGTCGCCACCCAGCTATCGGCCACATCGTTCCCA
>CALJKV010000085.1 GCA_937974245.1 uncultured Chloroflexota bacterium
TTTCTGTCCATTCCCTCAGTTTATTCTAGCTGCCGCTACTTTTCAAATGGCTTCTCAGACCGATGTGTGCTGCCAACGTTTGACGGCGGTACGGGCTGCAGGATCATCCATGTGTCGCAGCGCATCAATCAACCAGTCACATACGCGCTTATCTTCCCATTTTGGTCGCGTATCATCAACCAGGTGGTCAATCAACACGTGCAGACAGCTTTCATCCGCCAGTTCACTCAAGACCATAGCAGAGTGCCATCGAATAAGTGAGTTGGGATCATCCAGTGCTTTGAGTAGAACTGTCACGCCGGACTTCCCACGCAACCGCCGGATCGCCTCAATCGCGGCCAACCGCACCGTGTCTTCGAGGTTGCTATCCACCATCGAAACCAGTAGCGGCACATCATGAATTGTACCCAGGAGGCCAATCGCCTCAACGGCGGCTTCCTGCACATTGGCATTGTGGTCACCGATCATCCGCGTAAGCTGCGATACAACGGCCACATCCTGTATTTCGATCAAGGCGCGGATCGTCGCCACGCGCACTGTCCACGAGCTGTCTTGCAGACAGATCAGTAAAGCCGGCACGGTTTCCGGGTCTCCCAGGCGGGCTAGTGCTTCAATAATTACCCACCGCACCATTTGTTCGCGATCGCCAAGTGCATCAATAAAGTCCTGACGAATCAAGCGGTAATCTTCACGGGGAATATGGCGAATACACCGTACCAGGCGGTGGATAGCTTTGGCTGCTTTGTGCTGATCACTCCAATTTCCATCGCGGATATGATTCAACAGACTCGCGAAGGAGTGACGATGGTTGACAACGTGGGTTTCGCTGTTAAACGTGAATGGTAATTCAGTCTCGCTTAAAGGAGTGCGCCGGGTAGATGGGGGAGGAAATGTTTCAGGCCGGCCATTGCGGCCATGCTGCTGCTGTTCCCAACTGGCAAGTTTTTCTTGTGCTGCAGGCGTCTGGATAGCCCGGAGAATTTGTGCGGCGATTTCCTGAATAACAGATGGTTGCTTTGCGCGGAGGCATAGCCCCAGGATGGGTACATGATGTGGGCCGAGGTCTTCAGCGATAATCTGGAGTGCAGCGAGGCGCTGAACCAAGTCGCCTTTGAGGGCTGCTTGATGGAGTTTCTTTGTGTAACGAGGATACCGCCGCAAGAATATCACACGAATTTCGCGCTGAACATCCGGGTCTTCGTCCGCCAGCAGTGTGACCAGTGTGTCCAGGGCGTCGTCCGTACCAAGTTTATCCAGCGCCTGCACGATTTTTAAGCGGGTGTCAACATCAGCATCTGGAAGCCAGGCCTTAATCGATTCCAGGGCGTTACTTTCTGGAACATGCTTGCTTTGCTGCAAACGCTCTTTGGCTATCTTAGCAGTGTGAATTTGCTGCGGACGATTCATTTTCGTTACCTGGCTATTAATTAATTTATCTTCTGTGAAATGTTGTAATAACTTAGTAAATTATTCTACTCTGAGTTTTTGATTTTAGCAACCGAATTTACCCATTCTTCAAACGCAAATTATACAATAGTGTCATTCATCACAGAATTAAGAAATGTCTCAAGCGGAAAAGTGGTGACATTTGACACGTAATGCGGACCAGTATGTTCCCGGAATTTACGTTTGTTACATGTGAATAGGTTATAATGGACTTTAACCAAATGGTTTTGCACTATGTGCAGGACATCCCTGATGACCCCGGAAGCAGAGCACTGCGAGTTATATCGTTCCCCTCTAAGTGGTTTAGTATATCATATTGCTAATAATTTCTCCATCCCAACCCACGTAGAAAACCGAACGCATGTATTCTGATCTCAGTAGTTCACCCCCAGGATTCCCTGGCGGGCATCTCATCTACGGAGCAATACTATGAGCCTGTCCGTTAAACTAATCGTGATTTTTTTGCTGCTATCCATTGTCCCCCTTTCCACTGTGGGGTTTCTAGCCTATGTGAGTGGTCGTCAGGCCATCGAACAGGACATGCTCGATCGGCTGATGACCACCACGCTGCTCAAAGAGGCCGAATTCGAGCAGTGGGTGAATTACAGCATAGAAGACATTGAGACACTGGCGCAGCGCCCCCTGGTCCGAGAGTATGCGGCCACATTGGTCTCGCACAGCCCCACAGCCCCGGAATACCAGGCGGCCTACAACCGTATTTACCAGGATCACTTTTTGCCTAGACTGGAACCGCAAGACAACTTTCTGGATTTTTCGCTCATTCGTGCCAGCGATGGCTTGATCATGGTCTCGACCCAGGCGGGATTAGAGGGCAAATATTATAGCGGAGAGTCTTTTTTCATTGAAGGGCAGAAAGATATTTTTGTAGATGATATCAGATATTTGGACGAGGAGGCCGAACTGGTGATGCACATCAGCACACCGGTGACGGATGTGAATGGGTTGGTCGTGGCCGTTCTGACTGGACATCTGGACTTGGCTCGTATCTCTGACATCATGACTCGGCGCAGCGGTTTGCGTGCAAGTGAAGAGACGTATATGGTCAATGCGTCCAATCGAATGATTACGGGGAGCCTGTTCAATCCGGATTCCGTCCTGAACCAGGTTGTGAATACCCAGGGCGTGGCGGACTGTTTATTACAGCATAACGGGACGGGCTTCTACAATGATTACCGGGATGTGCCGGTTCTTGGGGCTTACCAGTGGATGGCGGATCGCAGCCTGTGCATCGTGACTGAGATAGACCAGCGTGAAGTCCTGGTTCCTATTGTTCAGCTGGGCGAATCGATCCTGCTTGTCGGTGTGGTCATTGGCCTGGGCGCCGCGCTCACCGGTTTCAGTTTCGCCAAAACGATCACCACGCCAATCAGCCATCTGGTGCATGGTACGGAACAGATTGCCAGGGGCAACCTGGATTATTGGGTTGGCACCCCGGCAAAGGATGAGATCGGCCAGCTTTCGCGGGCATTTGACCAGATGAGCGGGGAACTGAAGTCTACCACCGTGTCTCGCGATGCCCTGGCGCAGGAAGTGGTCGAACGCAAACAAGCTGAGGAGAGGGCACGCCGTTATGCCGGGCGTCTGGCGGCGATCAATCGGCTGGATCGCATCATTTCGTCTGGCCTGGAGATCACCACGATTTACGATTCCTTCGTCCAAGAACTGCAGGCCCTGATACTGCTTGACCGCACCGCGATTGTCCTGCTGAACGAAGCCGGTGATCAGTGGCAGGTCTCCCGGCAGTGGACTCGTCATGAGCCAGCCGTCGAGCCCGATATCTGGCGGCCTGTAGCAGGGTCGATCATTGAATGGATGATGACCAACCGCCAGCCGTTTTTCGAAAGCGAAATTGGCGAAAAAGGTGACTGGCCGGAAACAGAGATACTGCGGCGCGAGGGTATCCATTCCCGGCTGCTCTTGCCCATGATTATTCAGGGGCGTGTCATCGGCCTATTGACATTTGCCAGCAGCCAACCGGATGCTCTCTCTGAGGAAGATCAGAGTACGCTGGTTGCCATTGCCGACCAACTTGCCATCGCCATCGAAAACTCGCGTTTATATGCTGAGGTGAAAAGACACGCCGCCGAACTCGAAGCGCGAGTTGCGGAACGTACCGCGCAATTGGAGGTTTCCAATAAGGAACTAGAAGCATTCTCATACTCGGTATCGCACGACCTGCGGGCGCCGCTGCGGGCGATGGACGGCTTTTCACGGATTCTACAGGATGAGTATGCGCCCGACCTGCCGGATGAAGCCCAACGGTATCTCAAATTAGTGCGCGACAATGCCCAGCAAATGGGCAACCTTATAGATCACCTGCTGGCTTTCTCGCGCCTGGGTCGCCGGGAGATTCAGAAAGAATGGGTCAATCCAGCGCAACTGGTACAGGAGGTCCTGGATGAACTGACTGCTGCCCAACCGGAGCGGGATATAGAGGTGACAATTGGCGATCTCCCGTTATGCCAGGCAGACCCGGCTCTGCTGCGCCAGGTGTTTGCGAATTTACTCGACAATGCTCTTAAGTATACAAAGACGCGTAATCATGCGATAATAGACATTGGATACAGTAATCAGGATGGGGACACCGTGTTTTTCGTGAAAGACAATGGTGTTGGATTCGACATGCAGTACGCCAATAAGTTGTTTGGTGTGTTCCAGCGGCTGCACCGCGCCGAGGAGTATGAAGGTAACGGCGTGGGGTTGGCAACCGTGCAGCGGATTATCCACCGGCATGGCGGGCGAATCTGGGCCGAAAGCGCAGTGGATAAGGGCGCAGTGTTCTATTTCACACTTTAGGAAAAGAGGTTCCAATGACCGAAGATATTGTCGAAATTCTATTGGTAGAGGATAACCCAAGTGATTTGGAACTGGCGCTCCATGCCCTCAGGCGGAATAACCTGGCGAACCATATCGAGATTGCACGCGATGGTGCGGAGGCGCTGGACTTTATCTTTGCGACCGGGGCTTTCTCGCACCGTGACGTAGAGAATGGTCCCAGGGTCATCCTATTGGACCTCAAGCTGCCCAAGGTGGATGGGCTGGAAGTACTGCGGCGGGTGAAGGCCGATCCGCGCACCAAGAAAATCCCTGTCGTCGTTCTTACGTCGTCTCGCGAAGAACGGGACATTGTGGAAAGTTATGAACTGGGTGTCAACAGTTATATCACCAAGCCGGTAGATTTTGACCAGTTCACTGAGGCGGTGCGAGCAATGGGGTTTTATTGGCTGCTGCTCAACCAACCTCCGGTCACATAGGAATACAAATTCGAGAGAAGGCATCATGGTTACACCGCTGCGTGTGCTGATCCTGGAAGACCGTCCTGCCGATGCAGAGTTGATGGTGCATGAACTGCGCCGTGGCGGCATTGACCCGGAGTGGCAGTGTGTGGATAACCGGGAGGACTTCCTGGCCGCCCTGGATCCGCCCCCGGATGTGATTCTATCGGACTATTCCTTGCCGCAGTGGGATGCACCGCGTGCTCTGCTTACTCTGAAAGAACTCGGTCTGGATATCCCCACGATCGTTCTCAGCGGCACCGTAGGTGAAGAAACAGCCATACACTGTATCAAGCAGGGGGCTGATGACTACCTTCTTAAGGACCGTATGGCCCGCCTGGGATCAGCGGTTATCCGAGCATTGGAAGATCGGCGGTTTCGTGCCGAAAAACGTCAGGCAGAGATCGCGCTGGTGGAAAGCGAGGAACGGTACCGCTCATTGTTTAATCATTCCAGCCTGGGTATCGGATATTACACCCTACAGGGACACGTCATTGCCTTTAACCGGACGGCGGCGGCCTATATGGGCGGAGAACCGGAAGATTATGCTGGAAGCACGCTGAGTGAGCTCTACGGAGAAGCGGCAGGGGCGGTATATCTGGAACGTATTAAGCGGGCGGCTGAAAGACCTGATAACGAAGAGTACGAAGATCTCGTCCAATTGCCGACTGGAAACCTGTGGTTTCGCTCGACTTATTCCAGAATCATCGATGCCAGCGGTCAGGTGATCGGAATCCAGATCGTTTCCAACGATGTCACGGAGCGCAAACTTGCCGAAAGTGCGGTGCGAGCCTCTGAGGCCCGCTACCGCCGGCTTTTTGAAGCCGCAAAAGACGGAATCCTGATTCTGAACGCTGATACCGGAGAGGTGGAAGATGCCAACCCCTTCCTGCTCAAGCTGCTGGGGTACTCGCTGGAAGAGCTTCTGGGGAAGAGTTTGTGGGAGATTGGTGTGTTCCACGATATTGCTGCATCCCAGACAGCGTTTCAAGAATTACAGCAAAAAGAGTACATTCGGTACGAGAACCTGCCGCTGGAAACCCATGACGGGCGGCGTATTGAGGTCGAGTTTGTCAGCAATGTTTACCTGGTGAACGGTGAGAAAGTGATCCAATGCAACATTCGTGACATCACCGAACGCAGGCGGATTGAGCAGGCACTGGTCGAAACCTACAAAAAGCTCGAGATACTTTTCGAAATACTGCCGGTTGGCGTGTCGGCGGTTGATCAGAATCGCAACATCATTTTGCAGAATCCGGCGCTGGGGAGGATTTTCGATTTAGCGCCTGAAAGTCTGGCACGGGGCGTCCACAAGCAGCGCACCTTTCTCCGGGCGGACGGCACCCCCATGCCCGTTAGAGAATTCGCCAGCACACGGGTGCTTAATGGTGAAGCGGCGGTGCACGATGTCATAACGGGTGTGGAGAAGGAAGATGGCTCTTTGACGTGGACGAGTGTGAGCGCGGTTGCCTGTCCGCTCGAGGACTGGAACGCAGTCATCGTCACGACCGATATTACTGACCGCAGGCGACTGGAGGAGGCTGAACGGAAACAACGTACTCTCGCCGAGGCGCTGCGGGATACCGCCGCCGCCTTAATCAGCGCGGTAGATTTCGATGCGGTCCTGCATATCCTTTTGAAGAACGTTGCCCGCGTCATGGAGAACGATGCCGCCAATATCATGTTGGTTGAAGGTGAAAATGCCCGCGTGGTTGCCTGGGAAGGATACCCCCCCGATATATCGTCATTTCTCCCGGGCTTCCAGTTGCCACTTAGCCAGGCGCCTCATTTGCGGCACATGCTGGATACCCGATTGTCCTATCTGATTTCGTATACCGATGAGTCGCCGGGCTGGATTCAGCAGGAACACACGAAATGGGTGAAATCCTATGTCGCCGTTCCTGTCCTGTCGCATGGTAACGTGATCGGCTTTCTGAATGTCGACAGCGCTACCCCCGGTTTCTACACTGAAAGCCATACGCGACACTTGCAGTCCTTCGCCGATCAGGCCTCGCTTGCTATCGAGCGTGCCCAACTCTACGAGGAGATCAGCCGCCACGCTGCCGAACTCGAGCGACGGGTTGAAGAGCGGACGGCACAGCTTAACCATGTGAAGGAACGGATTGAGGCCATCCTCAACAGCAGTAACGACGTGGTGATTCTGGTACATGAGGACGGTACGATTGACCAGGTAAACCCAGCCTTCAATGAAATATTCGGGTATGTGAACGAAGAAGTCTTTAACAAACCGCTGGCAAACCTGGTTATTCCCGAACACATGGCTTTGCTGGAAGATCTATTCCGGGCTTCCGTGCAAGCTCACCAGTCTAGGCGGTTGGAGGTCATGGCGAAGCCCGCAGCACAGCCCGCTTTCGCTGCGGACATTGTGTTTTCGCCGATTGTTGGGCGCGATCAGACACTGCACGGCGTGGTATGCAGTCTGCGCGACATCACTGAGATCAAACGCATCGAATCCCAACTGCGCCAGATGCTCACGCGTGAAATGGAACTCAATGAACTGAAGTCACGTTATGTCTCGATGGCGGCGCATGATTTGCGCAACCCACTGGCTGTTATCCAGACTTCAATTGGCCTGGTTCACAAGTACAGTGACCGACTGACCGAAGCAAAGCGAGAGGAGAAGTTCCAGCATATCCAAAACAGCATCAATGTGATGGTAAATATGCTGGACGACATTCTTACGCTCGGCAAAGTCGAATCAGGCAAACTCCGCTTTACGCCGGCACCGGTGAATGCGACGGACTTGTGCAAAAACCTGGTTGCGGAGATGAAACAGGGGAGCGATACTGCCCGGCGCATTGTCCTGCTTACTGACGGGGAGGCCGGTATCTCCGCGATGGATTCCAGCCTGCTGCGGCAGATTGTGAATAATTTGCTTTCAAACGCGCTGAAATATTCGCCTGATGACAGTCCGGTAACACTTACGGTACGCACCGAACCGGACCAGATTATCTTCATTGTCCAGGATCATGGTATTGGCATCCCTGCCGCTGATCAGGAGCGGCTTTTCGAGACTTTCTACCGTGCCAGTAATGCCCAGCAGATACCCGGTACCGGGTTGGGGCTGGCAATTGTCAAGGAATCGGTTGACCAGCATGGCGGTACGGTTACCGTTGAGAGCCAAGAGGGTGTAGGTACCGTTGTTACGGTCGTTCTGCCACGCCAGTAGCTATGTTAGTCTGGACGATGTGTGAATCGTGAACTAATCGGGTAGCTGGTCAGTTGATACCGCCCACCCCTGCTCAATACGGGCGAGCGTGTCGTCCCATGACCGGACACTGCTGGTCGCGTCTGCGGCTTCCACATTTGAAGCGCCCACCGCACAGGCAAAACGCAATGTCGCCTGGGGTTTGAGACCCCTTAACAGCGCCGCCAGAAAGCCACCATAGGCACAATCCCCCGCCCCGATGGTGCCCACGACTTTTACCACAAAAGCGGGATGCCACAGATCGAGATTTTGCCATTCGGCAGTCTGGAAGGGGAGTACCGCGAAACGAGTGAAAGCAGCGCTCTCACCAGCGGTTCTGATATAGAATCCATATTCCCCTAGCTTAAACCCGGTCATCGTGACCCCCATCGACAGGAGTTCCCCGGCCAGGTCGCGCACATAGGCGTGGGTGAGGTGGCGCAGCACATCACCTTGCCAGCGGTCATAGTCGGCCCGCCGCATCATAAATACAATTTCCTCTATGCTTGGCAGGAAGATATCCACATACGGAAGTACACGTTGCAGGATACGTCGCCAATTCACCTGCCCGCTGGGGCCACCAGCGTCAGGGTGGCACATATCCAGTGATGTAAGCACACCCATCTCGTGGATACGCCGGTAAACCGCCAGCAAGGATTCGCCTTCACTGGCATACAGGCGCGGTAGGACAGGTGGATAACCAAAATGAAAGATTTTGGTGTCACGGATCACTTCAAAATTAATGTCCGTGATGTCAAACAGCGCATTATTCCCTGGATAGTGGAAGATGACGCGGTCAGCATCCTCTGGGGAGAAGATGATGGAATACGAGCTTGATTGATTTTTGCACACTTTGATGAGATTGCCAAAGCGCGAGTCACGCTCTTTCAACCCGGCTAGAATAACGTTTCCCAGTAGATCGTCGCCAATGATTGTCATCATGCCGACTTCGATCCCCAGGCGGTGCAGTGCCGATCCGGTATTAGAAACCACGCCACCAGTAGCGATGGTTAGTGGCCCAACCTCGAATAGTTTACCCGGCGCTGCTAACGCGCTGAGTGACGTTCCGGGCATTTCGGGTATGAGGTCAGCGCACAGGTGACCGCTGACAATCACATCATAAGGCATTGCGTATCCCCATCAATTGGCTATTTACGATAACCGGCGCATGTCCAGGTCAATGAAGGCCCCCGCATTCAGAGGCGTGAGAATAATTGGGTGTGTTTTGTGCGTCGTATACCGGTTGAGTACAGTGTACAGGATACCGACAGTCTCAAACAATAGCAGCAGCGACCTGTTTGCCGAGTCCATTCTCTCAGTGGTGTTCATCGTCTTCTTGTGCTAGAACACGCCCGCCCATTGGGAAAAGCCGCCCTTCTATCAGATCGTGGTCTTCGCCCCAAGGGGTTGTCCATGGTTGACGCAATTCGTCAACTTCATATTCTTACTTGGAATCCTCCATCAAACGACTTAACCTAAACATGAATTAATCGGGCAGTCGATAGGGATGAAACACATCCAGCACGAGCGGATCTGACCAGTCCGCCGGTCTATCGTCAGTGCCGAGAATATCACCCGCAGTGCTGGCTTGTCCGCGATTGCTGCTGATGACGGCGATATTGAGTTCTTCCGGATTCCTTAACAGAATGCGTGGAATTTGCAGCTCAATCACTGATCTTTTCCCGGTTGTGATAGCCGCGCCACCCGTAAATGTGATCGTTTCCCATTGATTGTCAATCCAAGCGTTTAAAACATAACTGCCGCTCACTGTACCGCGTTCTTCTTGAATGGTTACATCCAGGCGAAATTCAGGATGATAAGGATCAGCAGCAGTGATCGGTCGCCGGGCAGGGTCACCGTCTGCTCCCAGGATGTCATGTGTGGTGTCGAGATAGATGAGATAGTTCCCGCGTTCCGAATAGACATCACCGGCCAGGGTGAGTGCCATACTAAGACTGTATTGATCCGCAATAACGTACAACTGACTCAAATCGAACGCCGGGATACCATCCAGCACATCCCCGAGGCTATCTTCAATGAGTGGCTCCCCAAAGCTGCTATCTATCACGCCATCTGGCACAAATTCGGGATACCAATAATCATGATTGAGGAAGTCAATACCTTCAAGCACTTCATTGCCGTTGTGGAAATCGAAAAGGGTCGCATTTTCCCAGTGTGACCCTTGCCCCCAACGGGTGGAGCATTGGGTAGATACCCAGCCTGGCTCCCAGTAGACGACACCTGATGCGCCATTGCTGATGAGACTCTGAGTTAAGTCTATCATGAATCGGCGTTGTCCCTCCGGTGTAAATCCATAACCTCGAATACCCTGATTGAGAATATTGTCTGCTGTCTCGTTTACAGAGTCACGAGTCCAGGCGTAAGCTGTTTCAACGACCATCACATTTTTCCCGAAGCGCTGGCGCAGGTAGCTTACTTGCGCCCCCATATCCGCTATTGAGAAAGTACTCCACTGCGGATAATAGGAAATGCCAATGACATCAAAATCAGTGAGACCAACAGTTTCCGCTTCGGTAAACCACCATCCAGCATTTTCGGGCTGGGCAATATGCAGAATAACCTGTGGGTTGGTGCTTGTTTCTCGTGCGAAATCACGCACCGCACGAATCCCGGCATTGAACAGGGGTTCAGCGTAACCCCAATCCAGGTCCTCCCCTTCGTGCTTGAGTAGTCCTGAATTAGTTTCGTTGCCAATCTGGACAAAGGAAGGCGTCAAATCGTCGTGATAAAGATCAAAGAGCGCATTGTAGGTGTACTGGTAAACTGCTTCAGCCAGCTGGCCGGCATCTTTGATCTGCTCCCATGCCGCCGGGATTTCCTGCCGCCTCGGATCAGCCCAGTTATCAGAGTAATGAAAGTCGAGCAACGTCGCCATACCCGCATTGACTGCCCGCTGAAAGGTACGTTTGACATCTGCCAGAGTACTGTAGTCCGTCCAATCAGGGTTATGCCACAGACGCGCACGGACAAGGCTAGCCCCGTATTCGGCAAATATCTCGAATGCATCGCGCACCTCGCCGTGAACGCGGTAAACGGCGCCGCAGTCGTCCATCTCATTGACATATGAAAGATCAACGCCAAAGAAAAATGCCGGGTTATCTTCTGCTGCCACAGCGCGCCCGCCAACGATAGTCATGAAAAGCAGTATGGTGGAAAATCGTAAAATAGGATGCATTGGCAGAATGTCTTTCAAGAAATAGCCTGACTTAGCCTTTTACCGAACCAGCCATCAAACCGTCAATCACAATCGCCCTAAGATGCTATGAATATTAGCACACCTACTTCACTTAAAAGGGTAAAGGAAGAAGGGGGGCGATAGCCTGTTGCAATGCGATGATCTCCACTATGTGAAGAAAGACTTCACAAATTATTCGGAAAAAATTTCGTCTGGTTAGGGGTTTTTGCTTTATTCTAATATTTAGAAAGGTCTTTTGATTTAGCTTGAATGGATGAGTTATGGATACTTCACAAACGCAGGCCATCGACTTCCAGGTCAAGGAATTCATACATGCTCACATTAAAGAATTGGAAAGCTATCTAGGGTGTACGCTTACTCGAGATATCCAAACTCCTGACACAATATCTCGTTGGTTAAATCAATTATCGGCGCTATGCAATTCTTCACCAGAAGTAGCCTCTTTTGAGAATTACCACGATGCGCGTCGGTATCTTAATGAAATCAGCGATTTTCTAATGGTTTTTAAACAGGATACTGATCCTGGCTTTGAAGAGACAGAATTAGGGAAATTCATTAAACGAGCCAAACAATGGTTGAATAAAGTATCAAAGAGGCACCAACTACCATTTGATGATGTGTGGAACAGAATTGCGCCGGCATCGCCAGATCACATTGCTGTAATAGATCAAGACGTCTTTGAAGCCCAATGGTGGAGCCCTGTCCCAATGATGGATGTTGAAATACTGCTGCGAACAGAGGGGATAACGATTGTATCTCCAGTTTTAGAACCTCCGAAGCTTGCGGGTGGCAGATCGGTGCGGTTTACATTTTCTCCTGATCTAGAAGGTAGAGATATGAGGTAGTCTCATGGAAGAGCTAATTCGCGTGTTGATTGAAGAAGATCCCGACCAATCATATGAGGCTCATACAGAGCTTGTAAGGTTAGGCGCCCAATCCGTTGAGCCTCTTCTGGCTTCTCTTTTTGGGGCCTCGGATCGAGATTGCTGGCGAATATTGAAAACTCTGACGAGCATAGGCGATAGTCGAGCTATCTCTGGTGCAATACAGTGCATGCATTCGAATAGCGCTGCCGTCCTGGCTGCATCTGCACAGTGTCTGGCAGAAATCGGCGGGGACGAGGCTGTGGAGGCACTGTTAACTTTGGTAGAGAATTATCCCAGATCGGTATCGATGATGTGGATTATTCAGGCGCTAAGCAGCTTAAATGATCCTCGAATAGCGCCGACGCTTATCAGATTGGTCGAAACAACATCTTCATCGGTAGACCGGTATACTGCGATTGAAGCATTGGCAAGAATCGGCGATAAACGTGCGATCAGCGTTATCCAGAGATTCGCCAATGACGAAAATCATCATGTGCGTTCAAAGGCACATATGGCGTTGCAGATGCTTGCTTAACATCCTTATACGACATCAAGATAGGCGAACGTCAAATGAGCAATCTAAACGTACCTGTGGCACTCGTTGTTGACGACAATTTCTATAACCGCGATCTTTGCCGAATGGCATTAGAACATGTAGGGTATACCGTGGTTGAGGCAGAAAATGGACGAGAAGCCCTGGCGACTCTGGCAAACCGTTCGTTCGACTTGCTCGTGTTGGATTTAGCAATGCCAGAAGTTGATGGCGTGAGTGTGATTCGAGAAATCTGCGACAAAGCTGAGCACAAAAAGATGCAGATACTTGTGGTTACGGCCCACGCACACATGAGTTACAATCTCATTGATGTGGGAGCCGACTTCATAATGCATAAACCAATTGATATTGAAGCTTTTTCCAGATTTTCTCAGCGATTAATCATGGCTGAGAGCTGACGGGTATTACCCAAACTCAACAATAGCTTTATTATCTGGAAATTGCTCAAAAAGAATACTCCTTATAAGTAACCCTATTCGAGCCACAGGTTAGATCGGCTTAATTGCGATTCATTAACTATAATGATTACCTGACCTTTTTTTAAGTGTATCGGCGATTATTTGCTGAACATCTTCAACGAGTGTCATTGCGTTGATCGGTTTGGCGAGATAACCATCAAAGCCTGCTTTAAGAATACGCTCTATATCCCCGTCCATTGAGTAAGCAGTAACCGCGATCATTGGTACATGCGGTTTGGCTGAGTTCTTACGAATATTGTCAAGAAGCTCAAACCCTGACATCCCAGGCATCTGAATATCAATCAAAAATAATGATGGAGAAACATCCTCAAGTAACTCAATGCACTGATATCCCGATTCAGCCGTGAAAACTTGGGCATTGTGGAATTCTAGCACTAATTTGACCACCCCAATGTTGTCTGATTCGTCATCAACAATTATGACTCTCCAGTTGGATAAATCGTGCATCGGCTGATATCTTTCCTGACAGGATTCATAGATGTTCTAATTATAGGAGATGTCAGCGTATGAGAGTGTTAAGATTTATTACAAACCCGGATTGTCCATGATTTTCGCCAGATACGCGACCAGGTTTTCCACACTAAAGGGTTTGGCAATATATCCGTCAAATCCATGACTCAGGACTTCTCTTTCTGTGTGATCAGTGTAATAAGCAGTTGTAGCCACAAATCTACAGCCTGGGGCGAGACCAGTTTTACGGATGTGAGCCAGAGCCTGATAACCGTCCATACCCGGCAAAAACAAATCAAATACGGCGATATTGGGCACATGATTTTCGAGATGTGTGATTGCTTCCTCCGCATTTTCAAAAGTCGTAAGAGGCAGCTTGTGATGATCCATCACCATTTGGAAAATGCCGCATGTATGAGGATCATTATCGACAAGCAGCACTGATATATCCGGCCTGTTCATCAAATCAATACCTCCTTTAGAAGATTCTCGAAACGATCAATCGCATCAAGTGCTGACATATTATATGCCGGCTAAAGTGAAAACAGGTTACTTTCCGTAACTTAGACAACTCATTGTGGAATTAACTGCTTTAGCTTATCAATGACCTTTTCTGGGGTTGGTTCGATAAGATAAAGGTTTTTGAAGTCCTCTGGGCTGATGAATGACTCGGTTAGAAGAGCGGCCATTAACGCGAAATACGTATTGAAAAAGCCGTTTATGTTCATAAACACAATAGGCTTATGATGCATTCTAAGATATTTCATCGTCACCACATTGATTGCTTCATCCAGTGTTCCAAGTCCTCCAGGAAGAATAATAAATGCTTCGGACGCTGATACCATTGCGGCTTTTCGATTTAATAAATCCTCGGTAATGACGATCTCGTCTGCATCCTCATAGACATACGGAGTGCCGGACATTATTCTAGGGATTATTGCGATTACGGTTCCTCCTCCTTGTTGAACACTGTGAGCGAGCTTTTTGATTGACCCAGAGTTGGTGCCGCCACAGACGAGTGTCCAGTTGTGCAACGCAATCAGGCGGCCAAGCTCAACCGATGTCTCCAAGTAATATGCTGCAACGTTATCACTTGACCCACCAAAAACGCAAATTGACTTCAGCATCCGACCTCCAACTGAGGGTGTCTGGGAACGTCAAAAATGGCGACCTATAGACCCTCATCCTAATCCCCTATGCCAAAGAGAGAGAAGAACTTAGTTCCTGAGAGACCCGTCTTCTCCCATATCCTGTTAGACACGAATTTCTAGCAATGAATGTGCCCACTTCACTGAGATCTGTTGTCTTAGTGAAACCATACGCTCATTTCGATCAACGATCCAACATAAAAGACCGCAGCGGGTCGCAAATGTGCCATCTGACCAGGGGTCGTCGCCAATCACAATGGCGGATTCGAGCAAAGACCTGTCGGGCAAGCTCAAACGATGTTTCAGGCAGGTCCAGAGTGCAATGTCCGGCTTAGGCGCGGCATTATCGCACATTGCTGACGTTAAAATATGGTCAAAATACTTGTCGATTCCCAGGCGCTGCGCCATTTCCGGTGCGTTGCGCGTGTTTGACACAATGATTAGTCTCTGGTCTGCCTGTTTAAGTCTCTCCAGAAACGGAATAGTATCGTCAAAGAGCTGCGGCTCATAGAGATCAAAAACCCGCCTGGTGAGTTCGGCCTTTAAGTAATCGGGCCAGCTTAAGCGCGTGAACATCTCGTTCAGCACCGCTGCGTCATTTTGGGTTTCATTTGCTTTCTGCTGTGCTGCAAGTGTGATCTTCTTGAATGACTGTTCGTCAAAAGGAAGATTATTCTCACGAATAAGCTGAGGAAATACGTATTCAAACGCCCAGGTCTTAGACCCGGTGACAAGCGTATCGCTAAAGTCAATCAGCCAGATGCGTGTTTCCATCAGTACCTATCTTTATTCCCTAACCGTTAGCAACTGTATCTGAAATCAATACAGACTACTCGGATACACGACGTGTGAAGCCCAGAACCGAATGGGGGTTTGCACTTAGCGTTAGAATGCGTTCATATTCTTTTTGGGCGAGTTTCGGCGTGTACTGGCCTTTGTAATCCGTGTTGGTCGAGTGAAAACGTTCGTTAAGAGCAAGATCTTCAATTATTGACTTAAGCGTGTCTTTTTTCATGAAGAGTGAAGGGTAGGGCGTATAGTACATGCGTAAGTATTCACCGGCGGTGAGGCTAATCATCAGTGGTGAACGTATCTTGAGATCGCCACTTTTACAGGTTCCTACGTAGAAATGGGGAAGGGGGAGGCTGAAGCCTAGCGCATGTTTACAGAAGTGATGATAGAGCCTGGATTGGAGCTGTTCAAGACCGTCTGAGGATTCAATTTCACCCCGTAGTTCAGCACGCTCGGCCTCACTTGATTCCTCAAAGAATCGCCAAAAGGTATAAAGTGGAATCGAGGCAATTTCCCACACGAGTTTGAGGTTTTGGTCTTGATAGATCCAATGATTCTGAAATTCAATGAGCTGTTTTGCCATTTGGTGAGTGGCGGTCATCGGCGAGAACCTGAGCAGGGTATCTAAACCCACAAAGTAGGGATCAATGTGATTGCTACGATAGAAAGAGACAAGTTCTTCACCAATGAGTTGGCCCAGTTCTGGCGTGACCAGATCAGCATATTCGGGGCCGCGTTCAAAAAAGCTGCGGAATGAGAGAGCTGAAATGACCATATTTTGGCCGCCCAGTGTGACAAATGCTTCAATAATATCCATATACTGCTTAAGACTAAATTGACTATAATGAGAGAAATCGGTGATTTTTCCGGGTTCGTCATTATACCGATTGTTCTCGAGGATATAGGATGTGCGCGTGCCGCCAATCGCAAACAAGCCGGTGAGTCCTTCAGGAAAACGCTCGTGTATCCTTTTGGCGAAGGTTTTGTCATCCATGTGTAGTTGTCCTGGTTTTCTGTTCAAGAATAGTGGCGAACGATTTCCTTCTATCCCCTCTGAGATGATTAGTATCTCAACAGGGCGCTATAACTGACGTGTTATCTCTGCTCTGGCAGAAAGACAAGAGGTCTTTGCCGTCATGGTATGGGTTACAACAATGAGATAATCACTGCAACTTTTCTACACGCTTCTCTGGGTCTGCGGTCGGTTGAAGAATCGGAGCAATCGGAAGGGTCACGGAAAAGATTGTTCCCTTATTGAGTTCCGATTCCACGTCAATCTTGCCACCCATGTGATCTACCAACCGCTTTGTAATTGCTAATCCCAGACCAGTGCCTTTATGCTGACGTGTGGTCGAGCTATCAACCTGTCGAAACGGCTCAAAAATATAGTCGCCTGCATTTGCCGGCATCCCTATACCCGAATCTCTAACTTTAATACACCAGTTTTTCAAATCTACAGTATTTACCTTAACGTTAACCCCACCCTGGGAAGTAAATTTGATGGCATTACTTAGCAGATTGACGAGAATCTGCTCCAGTTTCTTTGAGTCGCTCAATACTGTTTCAGGAACTGAATCATCAAATTCAATACTTAAATCGATGTTCTTGTCATCTGCCAGACTGCGTAGGCTTTCAACTGTCTGACGCATGGTTGGCCTGATTACCACGGGGCCAAGGAATAAGTCGAGGGATCCATACTCTATCTTAGAAAGATCCAATATGTCGTTAATCAGATCTAGTAGCCGGCGTCCGTTGTGCCGAATGTGACCGAGAAGCGTGGATTGTTGTTCAGTGAACTTTCCGGCCATACCGCCAATCATGGCTTCGGAATAACCGATAATCGCGTTTAGAGGTGTGCGGAGTTCGTGGCTAATATTTGCCAGAAACAGCGATTTAGCGTTATCCGCTTCGATGGCACGGTTTTTTGCCAGTTCAGCTTCTTCTCGTGCCTGCTCAGTTTGTTCCATGGACGATCGCATGTCTTGAAATCGAGCATCAAATTCGACACGAAGGTGTCTCAAGATGATAGCAGATCCCAACAACAATATTGCTGCGGAAATTACCTGTTGTGAGGTAGTAAAGCCTTCAATTTCTAGATTTGGGTTTGTGACAGAATAGTGCGAGAGAGCAAATACTATCGTTGTGATTATGCTAGAGGGCAAAATCTGATTACGCTTTAGTACCAGAGTCGAAACCAAGGGTACAAACATGAATATTGGAATGCCCACCACTTGCCCTGTCAACGATCCATCTAAATTATTTAGAATGACTATCCCAGAAGCGCCAAAGATAATCGTAGTGACGAATATCAAAGCGGAAATATTTACGCGACCGTAGAAAACCGCATAACCTGAAACAAATATTCCAACGATTATTATCAGATGCAGGGTTGGAAAAGAGAGTAGTTTCCAGTTGTTCCCAAAAACAACGAAACCCGCAAGAAAACTGAGCAGCGTGAAACCAAGAAGAATAGGAAGAGTGCTGCGAATAGCCCGTTCGCGAAAGGCTACGTCACGTGATGTGGCATGTGGCTCGAACCACCACTTTGAGATGCGGTCCAATTTGTCGAAGTGTCTGGCTATCCCAAAGAAGAAATTGTTGTTTTCCATTTATTCCGTCTCATGTACTTGTAGAATGTGCCTAGAATCATTGCCCGCACAATGGTGCGTGGCAAGTAAAGTCCTTTATGTATCCATAGCGAATCATATTGGTCAGAATTCAGGTTGTCGAGCAGCAATCGAGCAGCACGATCCAACCGCGAATTGTCTACAGTTCCGCCGAGTTCCTCCCAAACAAGCAGCGAATCCAGGCAGTATGCGGTTTCTTCGGCTGTCGAAGAATCCAGATAACCCCATCCCCCATCATCGTTCTGGGTTCGGATGATCCACCTTATGCGAGAATACACCAGGTCATCAGCATACCCTGGTAATGAATACATTGCGATATTCGTGACATAATAGGGCGAGGTGTGCCATTTATCCCACCAATAAGAACCATTTTCATCAAACCGCCGTAATGTAGCAATGATTTTCGATATCCAGTCGGGTCTATCTTTATCGACTCCGCTTAGCCTCAAAGCAGCCAGTAAATTGAGATGAACACTCGGCGAAGGATTGGTCTCATGAGGGAAGCAGCAAAAATGCTCAGCTCTTTCATAATGGGAGAAGACCGACTCAGTAACGGGAAACCCTGCCCACTGCAGTAAAGCAAAACCTAATGCAGTATCGTCAATATCAGAAATTGGAAAACTAGTAGAATGAGAAATTCCATGCTCTGGTGACCAGTTTTCCCACAGATACGCTAGTTTTGCGTGCACAACCGGGTCTTTCAAATCAATCGCACCATTGATGCGAAGGCGATGAAGTGACCATATTATTTCAAAAAGGTCAATGGTCTCAAATGAAGGCATGCCCGTTGATCCCGGCTTTTTTTCCGCTTGGGTCAGGCAGTTAAGGCTGGTTTCATTGTCGTGCTGTAACAGGTATCCGGCAGTAGCGGATGGCGATGCGGCTACAGTGCCATTGGGGGACAGTACATCATCATCAGGAAGCAGATTTGATCGTAAGGCCTCTAGTGAAACGATTAAAGTGCTTGTGCGCCAATTTCGATCTGTTTGATTAAGCAACACTTCAATCTTCTTTTGGAATCCATCAGCATATCGGATCGGTGCACGTGGAACTTCCAGCCCCAGTTCAGTTGCTTCTTCAGCCAGCATGGCAGATAAAATCGGAAATCCGACTGTGTCAGAGTCGTCACGTCCAAGTTTGCCAACCAGTCGCCAAAGTGCGTCTTCGCCCCGATTCACTCGCCGAGCGTCGCGAGGATGTCCGCTACCCTCTTTAAGCGTTTCTTGCAGGGCTACGATAGCCGCCAAAGTTGAGATATAACGATCATGATAATGGACTAACGGTGCCCCCCAGGTGCCATCGGTATATTGATGACGCCTCAGCCACTCCATACTTGTTTCAAATCCGTCGCCGGGGTAAGGCAGAGCCAGTCGCGCGGCCCAGGCTGTGTCATATGCAACGCCATCGACCCTCCCGTCCCCCAATGATGCCAACAAAGACTGAATCTGAAGCTCAAGCTCGTCCCGTTCACGGACGCCATAAATAGGTGGTGTATTCATACCTATCCCCCTAAGTGCATAAAGCAATCAATGACCAACCGCAAGGGTTCTTGAAGATTCTTTTGTCTGTCAGCGGACTAAGCCCACCCTTCAAAATCTCGCGAACCTCTTAAAGTCAAGCACAAGATTGTGATTATCTACATTATTTAAAGAATCTGGTAAGCAGGTCATCAAGAGATCATTCAATATTAAAACGCAGTGACTATATCTGAAGAAAGTAAAGAATGCAGTTTAGAGAGATTATGGTCTGGAAATTGAAAATCTGCAAGTTTATGTTGTGTCTTTGGACTGATATAAGTCTACCAGCAACGTGCCGTAGTAAATCCACGTCTTCAGTGCCAAATCGTTGATACCGATTATCTGAGAGATTCGAGAAGTGGAAGACGTGTTTGGCAGATAATTGCATCTCCACTAGTGACCATCGGAGCGCATTTGAGCAAGAGGGAGGTCGCTTTAGCACTCATCGCAAAAACAATGTAGCGTACATCCTAGAACATGATGTATGGGATTGTCATTGTGTACATCTTTTTATTCTCATGGGGCATTTGCCTGACACTGTTTTTACCATGACCGAACGTGTGCGAGCGTTCCTCCGCCAAAAGTCTGAATAGAAAAGCCGGGAGTATGGAACACGACTAAACGCTGTTGCGATCCTGCCTCGCGGAACTTCCATATTCAGGATTCAGGTTGGGTTTTGATAGGCGAATTTATTGCAAGTGTGTTCCAGTTAAAGAGGCAGACAATCACACGCTGATGAATTTGACTGATCTAAGCATAAGGAGAATTACTCCCGGCACATAGTTATCTCCCAGACGCTATTGGTCTGCCAGCCTTTACAATCCCGGTAACCCCAACGGGAGCGTTGGGAGTGGGATGGGCAGGGTTGGCAACGGCAGCAAGGGCGGGTTTGTGGGCTGCGGCGGCGGATCCGTCGGTGCCGGCGGGGGTGGATTGGTTGGTGGCGCGCTGGTCGGTGGCACGCTAGTCGGTGGCACACTCGTCGGTGGCACACTCGTTGGCGGTACTGGCGTGTTGGTTGAGGGAACATAGGTCGCCGTTGGCGGTAGTGGTGTATTGGTCGCGGGGACACGGGTCGAAGTAGGCGGCACCCGACTGGGCGTCGTGGTGGCTGGATTCGGGGTACGAGTCCGTATCACGGTGGGTGTGTGGGTTGGTGTATTGGAAACTGCCGGTGCAGCAGAGGATGCCACGCCTGGCCCTACAGGACTGACGGGTATCGTTGAGGCGACGGGTAGGTGCCCCGGGTTTGCGGTGGCCGACACAGTAATCGTCTGGTCATTACCGGCCAAAGCATTTTGCGATGGAGGGGTCTCCGTGAGGAGGTTTCCGGATGGCCCAGCTCCCTGGCTGGCGACCAGTGCTCCCATTCCGATTATGCCGAGGATCAGCAGCAGCATGACTAGCAAACGACGGCGGTGCGACTGTTTCTCTGGTATCGAGGGTTGTTCTGCTGGAATTCCGGTTTCTTTTGCACCCGAAAAAGTGCCGACCGTCAGTGTGTTTGCCCCCTCCGGCATATTCATATTGAGATAAGGAGTAGCGCCATCTTCAGGCAAAAACGGGGTGGGATGCGATGACAAAATGAGCGTTTTGGTGAGGGCCGCATTTGTGGTTGCTTCCGCGAATGCATCAACAAAGGCTGTAGCCGACTCGTAGCGATCTTCCGGGTTCTTTCCCAGCCCTCTGAGCAGCACGCGGTTTACTTCCGGGGGTAATTGGGGATTAAGCTGGGTGGGTAGCGGCGGGTACATGTTCAGGTGCTGGTTTAAGATGACCAGGGAGTCGCCGCCACTGAAAGGGAAATAGCCAGTCGCCATCAGATAAGTCATGACCGCCAGCGAATACAGGTCTGAGCGATAATCGAGTGCGCGTACGCCCCGCGCTTGTTCCGGTGACATATACAACGGCGTGCCAAAACGCTGACCGGTGGATGTCAGACGAGTGGCTTCACTCAGGTGAGCGATACCAAAGTCACTGAGTATTGGTTGATAGTGTTCATCAAGCAGGATGTTCTCCAGCTTCAGATCACGGTGGACGACTCCCTGCTGGTGTGCATAATCCAGGGCACTGCCGATAATCTTCAACAATTGTACCGCCCCATCCAGTTTGATTTTTACAGGCCGGGCGAACAATTGGGCCAGACTGCCGCCGGTCATGAACTGCATGGTAATGTAGGGTCGCTGCTTGACTTCACCATAATCGTAGATGCGGATGATATGGGGATGCTGTAAGTGTTTGGCGATTTGCGCTTCGCGCCTGAAGCGCCGAACCAGATTGTCGTCGTCGGCCATATGAATATGCAGAATCTTAAGCGCAACGTCCCGATCGGACTCGGTATCCAGGGCGCGGTAGACAACGGACATCCCGCCCATGCCGAGTTTTTCTTTGATCTGGTACCGCCCGAACTGATTTTGAACCATGATGAAGTTATCCAGACAATGTGTATTGAGCAGCTATCCGTAAAATCGGTTCGTCTACCCTTTCCCTCGGCTGTCCATCGTCCGCATCAGGGAGAGGGGAGAAACAGGTTCCTATGGGTACCAATGGTTTTGATTGCCATCAGCGCGAGTATGCACCCTTCCAAGGCCAAAACAAGATCATATGGATTATGACACAGATTTGGTGGAAAGAGCATTTAGTATTTTTCAGACGGACGTTAAACATATTATACGACCAAGCGATGGATACGAATGAAATACTTGCATAGAAAGCGTAAGGATTTTCTGAAATTTGGGTTTAATTGCCGTAACAGTCTGGTCCATGATGCCGGATCGGGTTTTAATCACACATTCGCTGGCAAGCCCTCGGTGCTCCATAAAATGCACGGCCTGCAAACTGCGTGGCACGAGATACATCAAACAGCCGGATATATTCTCGGGCCGGTCATATCCCCTTGTACTTATACACTATGGGCCGACGGATAAATCGCGTTTTGGATTGAATTATTTTCAAGGTGCCGGCCAACATGCTTCCAAAACATAGAAAATATTGAAAAATTAAAACAATCAGTATATATTTACTGAGTTTTACCTATATTTTCATTTGGAAGAGATAATGCGACCACGAACATCAACCAGCGCGCCGCGGCCTGTACCCGACTCACAAATGCGCCAGCGTGCCCAACACCTGACAAAGCGACAGTACGTGCGCTTTGCATTCTATAAAATTGATCCTGTGTGGCGGCGGCTGCCCGACCAGCAGCAGGCAGAGCACAAACGAGAACTGCTTGAGGTTATCCAGTCGTTCAACCGCCGGATGTTACTACGTCCGTACAGCTTGCTCGGCACACGCGCCGATGCCGAGCTTCTCCTATGGCAGATTGCCGAAAGCCCGCTGCCGTTCCGTGAACTGGCGAGCGCGATTGCCAGCACACGTATGGGGGCATACCTCTACATGGTGTACTCTTACTTCTCACAGACGAAACGCTCGCTCTATGAGATTCGCACACCGAACAGCACCCAGAATGGTGATGGCGAAGAAGAGCGTTTGGTGATTGATCCGTCAGAGGTGAAATACCTGTTTGTTTATCCATTTATCAAAACCCGTGCGTGGTACCAGCTTTCACAGCCTGCGCGGCAAGGCATGATGGACGAACACATTGAAGTCGGGCGCAAATACCCATCAGTGCGCTTGAACACCACTTACAGTTTTGGCCTGGATGACTACGAGTTTATTGTAGCCTTCGAGACCGACGAACCTTCGGATTTCCTGGACCTGGTGCAGGAGTTACGCGAATCATCCGTCAGTCTGTATACCTTGCAGGATACACCTCTCTTCACCTGTATCAATATGCGATTGGATGAGGCGCTAGACGCACTTGGGGGCCCAGCCATCGCACGGGAAATCAGCCCTGGTGAAGTACGCGAAGTCTGGGTTGAAGTCTGCTCATTGAATGATTTAGCGCCCGGTGAAACAAAGACCGTTTTTCTGGAAGGCAAGATGGTCGGACTATTCAACATCAAGGGCGAACTGTTTGCGATTAATAACCGCTGTACCCATGCACGCGGTCCTCTCAGTGAAGGCTTTATTGATCCAGATGAATGCAGTGTGGTGTGCCCCTGGCACTACGGTAAGTTCGACTTGCCCAGCGGTAAGGCGATAGACGGCCTGGTTCGCCAACCAGTGGATACCTATCAGGTCGAAATCCGCGATGACAAAATCTATGTAGGTACGAAAATCGCATACGAACAAGGGAAAACACATCCATGAGTATCTATGGAGCGGGGACAGAAGATATCCCTAAATTCGATGAAGAGGGGCGGCAGTATGATGCATTGTTGGTGACGTCATTTGGTGGCCCAGAGGGCATGGAAGATGTGATTCCATTTCTCGAAAATGTTGCTGGGGGGCGTAATATCCCACGTCAGCGCCTGGAAGAAGTCGCTGAACATTACCGCGATTTCGGCGGTATCAGCCCAATCAATGCGCAAAACCGGGCGCTCATTGCCGCGCTTGAGGTAGAACTCCAAAATCATGCGATTGACTTGCCGATCTACTTCGGTAACCGCAACTGGCACCCATTCATTGAGGACACGCTGCGCCAGATGCGCGATGATGGTGTAAAACGGGCTTTGGCCTTCTTCACGGCAGCATTCAGCTCGTATTCAGGCTGCCGCCAGTACCGCGAGGACATCATCCGCGCTGCTAAGGCGGTTGAAAATGCACCTGAATTCGATAAAATTCGCGTATTTTATAATCACCCCGGTTTCATTGAGCCAATGATCGAACGAACCCAGGCGGCGCTGGACAACTTTCCCGCCGAAAACCGTGCGCATGTGCATCTGGCCTTCACTGCTCACAGCATACCGCTGACGATGGCGCAGCCCAGTGACTACGCAGCGCAGCTTGCCGAAGCCTGCCGCCTGGTAGCAGCGGGTGTGGGTTCTGCTGATTACAGTCTCGTCTACCAAAGTCGCAGCGGCCCGCCGCACATACCCTGGCTGGAACCGGATATCTGCGACCATCTTCGGCAAATTAAGGCGTCGGGCACTAATGATGTCGTTGTCATACCCATTAGCTTCATTTCAGATCACATGGAGGTTATTTTTGATCTGGATACCGAGGCAATGCAGGTTGCCGGTGAGATTGGCCTGACGATGGTTCGCGCCGGAACGGTCGGCACACACCCCCGATTCGTGAGCATGATCCTGGAGCTTATTCTTGAACGCATGACCAGCCAGCCCGAACGCCGAGCCATGGGGTCGTACGGTCCTAGTCATGACGTTTGCCCTGCCACTTGCTGCCTGAAGGGCTGAAATATCCCTCAAAATCAATTATGACAAATGTCGTCAATGCTATGACAATCATCACTGTTACTAGTGATTGTCATTCGTTACGATTGCACCGTTTTGAGATTTGTAGAGCTTTTAGAGATTTACGTAGAATTTAAGTGAGGAAAATCATGCCTTATCCCCCACCCCGGCTGGTATTCTGGGAAACCACCGCAGGTTGCAACCTCAGGTGTATTCATTGCCGTCGGGTCACACTGGCAGACCAACTGACGCCCCAGGATTTAAGCACAGAAGAATCCTACCGCCTCATTGATGGGATTCGCAAGACGGGACGTCCCGTATTTGTGCTGTCTGGCGGGGAACCGCTCTTTCGCCCCGACATCTACGATATTGCCCATTACGCCAGCGCAGTCGGGCTGCCAGTTGCCCTGGCGACCAATGGCACGCTGATTGATGATACCGTAGCCGCCCAAATCAAAGCAAGCGGCGTACAACGGGTGAGCATTTCATTTGACGGCGTGGATGCTGCCACCCACGATATGTTTCGGGGTTTATCGGGATCATTTGAGGCAGCCATACGCGGCTTCAGAGCGCTGCGACGGGTTGGACTGCCGGTTCAAATCAATACCACTGTCGCCAACCATAACAAGACCCAGTTAGAAGCCATGCTGCAAATGGCGAAAGACCTGGACGCAGTTGGGCTGCATCTCTTTCTGCTGGTACCGGTAGGCTGTGGGGTACAGATCACCGACGAACAGATGATTAATGCCCACGAATACGAGCGAGTCCTGAATTGGTTATATGATACCGAACAAACAGAAACCGGGCTTCAACTCAAAGCTACCTGCGCCCCGCATTACTTCCGTGTAATGCACGTCCGGCGAGCGGAAGACCGGCGCAAAGGGATCCTGAAAGAACTGCCTGCCAGCCATGACCGCCAGATTCACGGGCATCCACATGGGCAGATGCACGCGGCAACTAAAGGATGCCTGGCTGGAACTGGGGTGTGTTTTGTCTCGCACCGGGGCGAAGTCTTTCCCTGTGGTTACTTGCCGGTTGAAGCTGGCAACATTCGCACCCAGGAGTTCGGCAGTATCTGGCAGGATAGCCCATTCTTCGCTGAACTGCGCGACCCGGAACTCCTGGAAGGGAAATGTGGCATCTGCCAGTTTAAATCATTATGCAGCGGCTGCCGTGCCCGCGCCTTTGGCATCACCGGTAACTATCTCGCTGAAGAGCCGTTCTGTGCCTACCAGCCAGAAACCCGCGAAGTCGTCTTAAACTAATCAACGATCACGGTTGCAAAAGCAACCCTCGAAAGGATAATTCAAGTCATGCGTAAAATCGCTTTACTTCTCGCTGCGTTGTGCAGTTTGCTCACCTTTACCCTGTCTAGCGCAGTCGCCAGCGCATCGGTAACGATGGTGCTGTCACGCGACCCCATTTCGATGGATCCCCAGGGGCCAATTGATCCCAGTGCGCCGGTCATCCTGGCCTACGTTTACGACACTTTGCTGTTTCAAGAAAGTGACGGAACGATCCAACCGTACCTGGCTACAACCTGGGATGTGGAACAAGGTGGACGCCTGATAACGTTCCACCTGCGCGATGATGTCGTATTCAGCAACGGCGCGCCCCTTAATGCCGATTCTGTGATCTTCACGTTTGAACGTTTGCAGGAGATCGGCCAGCGCTCATTTATCTACAGTGAAATCATGAACGTCTCCGAGTTTGAGAAGCTGGATGATTTTACTGTGCGTTTTCACCTGCGTGCGCCCTCGGTCACGCTGTTAAGTGCGCTAACTTATGCCTACGCTGGTATTCTTGAGCCGGGTGCGGTTGCGGTATCAGGTGATGCTTATGGACGGAATCCGGTTGGCAGCGGCCCCTATATGGTCAAGGACTGGGTTCCGGAAAACAGCATGACACTGGTCGCCAACCCGAACTATCACGGCCAGCGTCCCACCGACCAGGATGCCTCGGCATCTGACATCAGCGAAATGAACCTCCGCTTTTCGAGCAATGAGTCAGCCCGTGTCAACGCGTTGCTGACCGGGGAAGTAGACATCGCCTACATTTCATCGGGCGCCCTGATGGAAACATTTGAGAATAACCCTGACTTCACCGTGATTGATAGCCCGACCAGAGGACTGGTAATTCTCGGCTTCAACACCGGACGTGAACCTTTCAGTGATGTGACGATGCGGCGGGCAGTTGCTCAGGCAGTTGATAAGCAACTGATTCTGGATATCACTGCACCAGGCATGGGGATCGTCGTCAACCAGCCCATCGCCCCCTCGATTTTCGGGTATGTACCGGAACTGGAAACTGAAGCTCCGTCTTACGACCTTGAAGCGGCACAGGCGGTGGTAGAAGCAGCCGGATACACCGGCACTGAAATCAAGATACTGACCTCCAATTTCCCGACCTACCAGAATATGGCGACCATCGTTCAGGCACAACTGCAAGCCATCGGTCTGAATGCAACCATTGAAGTACTCGACTTTGCCGGAGTTGCAACTACTGCCAACGCAGGTGAGTACGACATCGTACTGACCCGGTATGACTGGAATGATCCGGACTTGCTGCGAATATACCTTTCTACCGACAGTATTGGGCGGGCAAATCGGTACTTCTATAGCAACCCGGAGTTGGATTCGTTGACTGCACAGGGACGTGCCACTTTAGATGTGGCCGAACGGCTGGCTATCTATACTGAAGCGCAACGCATTGTGATGCAGGATGTACCCTGGGTACCGCTGTATATGACGATAACCAAAGTTGTCATCAGCAACCGGCTGCAAAATGTCCAGGTCATCAACAGCCACGTTATCTTTGATGACGCAGTTGCACAGTAGGGCAGATATGTTCCAGAGGAGGGCGGTGCTGGTAGCCGCCCTTTGTAGTACGCCACTTGTAGGGTACCTGAAACAACGGTCACACAATTAACAAGATCGAATTATGCAAATCATCTTCCGCCACGTATTAATGGCAATCCCAACTCTGCTGCTGCTCTCACTTGTCGTATTCCTGCTCCTGGAACTCGCGCCTGGTGATGCCGCTACTACGACTCTGGATATCACCGCTTCTTCCGAGCAGTCAGACTACTTGCGTGATGAACTTGGTCTGGGTCAGTCTGTGCTGGCGCGCTACGCAGGCTACATTGGCGGATTGTTCCGTGGTGATCTGGGAATCTCAGCGAAATCCGGCCAACCCGTTGCGGATGAAATCGCCATCCGTTTACCTTATACCCTGCTGCTGGTAAGTGCATCTATGGCACTAGGGACGATTATAGGTGTGACTTTGGGTGCAGTAGCGGCCTTTCATGTTGGCAAAAGGATTGACTGGTTGGTGACCGCACTGGTTTCCATTGCAACCGCTCTGCCGACATTCTGGTTAGCCATGTTGTTTGTACAATTTTTTGCTTTGCGGCTGCGATTGCTGCCTGTTTTCGGTGCTGATAGCTGGCAGCATCTGGTTTTACCAGCATTCTGCACCTCACTAACGTTGGTACCCGGCATCGCCCGACTGACACGCGCGAGTCTGTTGGACACGATAAAATCGGATTGCATCCTGTTTGCCCGCGCCAAAGGACTGCGCCAGCGGCGCGTTATCTGGCGGCATGTCAGCCCGCTGGCCGCCATTTCGGTGGTAACGTATATTGGACTCCAATCCATCCGGCTGATTAGCAGTGTCGCGGTAATGGAAATACTCTTTAACTGGCCGGGGCTGGGTGGGCTAGCGGTGCGAGCAGCTTTTGATAGGGATACTACCTTGCTCCTAGGGACTACGCTGGTCATCGCAGCACTGACCTTTGCTATCCTGTTTATGGTGGATGTGGTCGTGCTCTACCTCGACCCGCGTATTAGTCGGAAAGCGATCTAGCGCATGAATACATCCCACACTGCTGAACGCATTCCAGTTCGCTCCACTAGGGCGGCAGCGCGAGTGGCAACCTCTGTTCTGAGGCAGCGCGGTGATACTCGTGTCTCGCTGCCACTGCGTTTCGTGCTAGGGTTGGGATTGCTACTCATATTTCTCATCATGGCGCTTTTCGCTGATCACCTTACACCTTACGACATGGCGGCAATGAATCCCGCTGAGAGTTTACAATCCCCATCTGTCGCACACCCGTTTGGCACAGATTTGTTTGGGCGTGACCTCTTGAGCCGGGTATTGTACGGTAGCCGGTTAAGTCTAGCTGTAGCTTTGTTAGCTGTGACCGTCGCCGCGCTGCCAGGAATGCTGCTGGGGATGGTAGCCGGGCTGTATCCGGGTTTCCTTTCCAATGGGCTGTCATTCTTGATGGATGCCTGGCTTGTGGTACCAGGGCTATTGTTGGTGATCGCAATGGCTGCCGCCTTCGGACGCACAACCATAGTCCTGGGGATTGCATTGGGCATAGCAGGGTTACCCCTTTACTATCGCCAGGCACGAACAGAGACATTACGTGTACACCATGAACTTTTTATCGAGGCAGCGGAGTCACTTGGCGCAACCAGTTTGCACATGCTGATATGTCACGTATTACCGAATGTAATGCCAACGATGATTGTCGTGATTACAGCGCGTGCCGGCGGGATACTGCTGGCAGTCAGCGCTTTCAGTTTCATTGGACTGGGCGCGCAGCCACCTGAGCCAGAGTGGGGCACACTGCTGGCAGATGGTCGTGACTATCTTCAATCTGCCGGATGGCTGACGTTCTTTCCGGGAGCGGCCATCGCCCTGGCGGTCTTTGCCCTCAATCTCATCGGCGACGGGCTGCATGATCTGTTGAACCCGCAGCATAAGCGTGACTGAGATTCTGGCATAGGCATTAAGCCAGGCGAGCCGTAATTCGTGAGATGTTCTTAAACCCTACCGGAGCTGCGCCAACCGGTTGGCGGGGTATGGTTGTTGCGGCAGTGCCATAGCCAACCGGTATAACGATGAAGAATCTGGCGATGTACGCGAGGGCCGACGATCGTAATCACTAGAAGCTTATTTTTGTCCCTTCACCAATTGAAAGGATCGCTTATGCCCCAACTGCTTCTATGCTCGGCCAGTGGACAATAAGTAGTGCACCTATAACCAGCAGGTTAAAAACCAATGCAGCTACGACCGGGGATGTGACTGGATTATCCCAGAACAGGATTAGTCCTACGATAGAAATGGCTGCCGCAACAACTGCAGCGGTACGCCACCAGGGATATTGTCCTAATAATCCGGCAACCGCCGCAACAAAACCAAGAATCACCACCACCCACAACAGACTACCAATGATACGCGCCGCCGCCTCACCGGTGATCAGCCACGACCGCGGCGTTTGCCCCCAATCAACGATGCCAAGCAGCGGCATCAGAAACAGAATATGCCCAATACCATGTGCGCCGATAACCAGTAACAGTACAGTACGTAACATGAAGTTCTCTCCTTAGGGGTAGCTGTTCACCCCTGCCAGGGGCGATGATGACTTCTACTGACTCTGTAAAATGGTCGCTGTGCCGCTGATGTTCCGTGTAATGGTTGGGTCACCTTTATAACGAATTGTGCCCATCCCCGCGACAGTTACGTTCAAAGTGTCTGCCGCACTGACTTCAAGTATTCCACTGCCGCTAATGTCAATCGTAACGTGCTGGCTGCTGAGATCGAAGTTGTTGATGGTCGCCTGACCACGAATGGTGATTGTCTGATTATTCACGGTACCGGCAAGTCTGGTGGAGCCTGAGCCAGAGAAGGAGACTGTCAGCACATCGAGGTTCAAGTCATCTCCCGTAATGGCGCTACTGCCATTGACTTCGATAGTTGTAAGCTCTTTGAAGCTGACATGTAACTGAATCGGTTGACTGGGCTTCAGGCTGGTGTTGTCAGGGGTTGAGATGACCAGCATACCATTTCGAACTTCCGCCTTAATGTAATCCATCAGATTATCATCAGCTTCAATGGAAAGACTTTCGCTATCGCTCGAAGTCAGGGAGAGATCAGCGCCCAGATTAATTTGGATGCTCGAAAATCCGCTCACGTCACGCTCTCCGGTGACAATTGTTCCTGACCCGTCAATCGTCTGTATGTTGACCGTGTTGTTTGTGCCACAAGCTGCTAAAAGCACGGTCAGACACAAAACCGAAAAAAGTACAAGATTATGTTTCGTCATTGCTCCTCCATATTTAGCTACAGCGATTACACTTCAAGGAATGTTCGTAACAGATTGAGCAGTTCATCCGGCGGATTACCCTTATAGATAAACCCTTTTGCTCCCGCTCGCAGCGCCTCTGCTCGGATCTCTGGTCGCCCGCCGATAACAACGATATTCAGCGATTCTTCGGTCTGGAGCGCAGCCATTAGTTCACTGGGCGTCATTCCAGGTAGGCCCCACTCCAAAAGCAAAATATCTGGAGAAGCAACCTTGATCGAGCTGAGGAGTTGGGCACTATCCGCAGCCTCGCCCACAATGGTTAGGCCCAGGCCCTCCTTACAGACTAGCTGCAGCGCTCGCCGAACCTCAGGCTCATAATCCGCTATCAGTACTCGCAAGGAGGTGTTGGGTTGGCCCATAATTGAACCCTCCTTTCTGCTTTCCATTGAAAACCAAAACTCCCCCATCAGCGACCTGCTGTAGGGGAGTCTTTTTCCAGCCGTGAGATGGGGTGTTTTCCTGGTCAGTTGACCAGTCTGTGCTGGACAGCCAGGGTTGCTGCCTCAGTGCGGTTCGTCGCACCTAACTTGGCGATAACGTTGCTGACATGATATTTGACGGTAGAAAGCCCAATACTCAGATGTACAGCAATCTGCTGATTATTTAGCCCTTCAACCATAAGTGTCAAGACATCGTGTTCGCGCTCGGTCAGGTCTCCTCCCGGAGGTGGTGGTGTCGTCGCTGCGTGTATCAGCGCCAGTGTAGCTTCTGGAGCCAGTGTGGGTCGTCCATTTACAGCATTGCGAATCGCATGTGCTAAGTCATCCGCCGTAATATTTTTCAATAGGTAGCCAATCGCGCCTGCCTTGAGTGCGGCATTCACCATGTCTTCTTCGCGAAAGCTGGTTAGTGCGATGATTTGAATATCCGGATTTCTCTCCCGGATTAATCGGGTTGCAGTAGCCCCGTCCATATCGGGCATGACCATATCCATTAAAACAATATCAGGCTTCAGGATGGCACATAGCTCAACGGCTTGACGGCCACCAGGCGCTTCTCCTATCAGCTCAAAGTCTTCAAAAACCATTAGAAAATCACTTAACCCACTGCGAACCACCGCGTGGTCGTCAACGACTATAATTCGGATTGGTTTCATATTCATCTCAATTTGGCATCCCCTCTTTAGTCCACACCACATGAATCTGAGTGCCCTGTTCAATGGTTGTTTTGATGCTTAGTACAGCCTGAATAGCATCGGCACGCTCGACCATAATACGTAATCCAAGATGATTGGCGCGATTGCCAACCGGATCAAAGCCGATCCCTGTGTCTTCAATCAGCATCTCAATTGTCTGTTTCGTCTGATTCAGTCGGACAGTTGCGGTTGGTGCCATTGAGTGCTTGGCGACGTTATTTAGGGCTTCCTGTGCGATACGATAGAGGGCGACCTTGACCTCTGGCGGTGGGTCAGCATCGCCATTAACTATCACCTTAATCTCAATACGGATTCGCCCACTGATACCCTCTGCGAGCTGGTGCAGCAAATCACCCAATTGAGTTTCCACCAATGCGGTGGGGCGTAGCTCAAGCAGCAGAGTGCGCATCTCCGCCAGTGCGCCACGAGTCAGTTCGCGCAATTTTCCCAGACGAATCATCCCTTCTTGCGGGTCACGTGCCCAGATTCGCGGCAAAACTTCCGCTGTCAGACTGGCGGAAAACAATGTCTGTGTAACCGCGTCATGCAGGTCACGTGCCAGTCGCCCCCGTTCTGCGGCCACCGCCGTTTCACTAGCCTGAGCATAGACACGGACATTCTCAAGCGCAATCACGATGGAAGGTGTAATCAGGGACAGTAGTCGTTCTTGTTCAGCCCCTAGAACACCGGCAGTTTGGTTCCCAACTGACAAGACACCTATTACTCTATCCCCAGAAATGAGAGGTATTGCAAGTAACGATTTCAACGCTGCCCTGTTGATGGCATTGGGGTCCACGTATGGATGTTGCCTAATATCCATCACAAACTGCGTCTGGCCGCTACGAAATGCCGCCCCGGTAATCGAGTCCTCCACCGAAATACGGTAGCCCGGTGCCAGATCCAACGGATAATCACTGGATAGCACCGCCAACAAGAGCTTATCGTCCTCTGGCAGGAAAACCGCCGCGACGTCCGTATGGGTTAGCCGTCGCGCCTCTCGTGCAATAATCTGCAATACTTCGTTCCGGTTCAGGCTGCTGGTGAATGCCTGCTGCACCGTAATCAGGGTCTTCATCTCACGCGTGCGCTCTTCAATCCGCTGCTCAATCGCCGCATGTGATAACTGCAGTTCATGCAAAGCATCCTTTAATGCTTGTTTTGACTCAATCTGTTCCGTCACATCCGTGCCGACGACCATGATGCCTTTTACTTCACCTTCTTCAGTGAGGGGCGCAGCGACGATATTCCAATACGATCTGCGTCCTCCGGTTATGATCCCTAGTGCTGGCTCGCGGGGGATTTCGCCCTTCAATGCGTGTTGAAAGAATGGCTCAAAAGTTTCCCTGGTCTCCGGCAGCAAATCAAAATAGTTCAGGCCAGGTTGCAGCATGGATACGACAGCAGGATTATATCGCTCGAAATAACTGGCCCAGGTAGCGTTATAACGTAAAATCTGATAATTGGGGCTGAGAAACATGACCCCCATCGGCATCCGTTCAAAAAGCAATTCCAGGACATCCTGGGCATAAGGGTCAATTTCGAATGAACTACCGGTGGCTTGCATACTGATTGCGCTTTTCTGATCATTGCATACTGTATGACACTTTTCTACGGATAATATTTTAGCGCGTTATATTAACCGTCATCAGTGACGAATATCATGTTTCCTGGTCAACTGACCAGGAAAAGCCTCCACCAGTTTTCTGATGAAAGCCTCGCCTGCTGCATGGGGCATGCCACTGTTTTTTCGTATATCGTGAGATTGGATATTTCCAAACTTGATCAACCGCTCTGTTGAATAGTCTTGATTGAGTAATTAAGAAAAAGAGACATTGGGGAGAACAGTTACATGGCAACAAAGACACATGAAACGCAATCAACGCCATACCAGGACAATGCCACTGGCAGGTTCATCGTGAACCGTTTTCGGTTTCTTCTGGCACTGATTTTGATAGCTATGGGCGGTGTATTTCTTCTCGCCCAAGCGGGTATCCTCGACCTGGGTGATAACTGGTGGGTCATCTTCATCGCTATCCCGGGGTTTGTAGCTTTGGCAAGCGCCTTAGTCAGTTACAGAAATGCCAGGCACATGCAATCAGGTGTAATTATTCAAGTAGTCTTTGGCTTGGCACTGTTGCTGCTTTCGGCAATCCTTATCTGGGATCCAACCTGGAGTTTCACCCGAGGGTGGAATGTGAACCTCCAGTCTCCCGTTTTACGCGATCTATTTAACCACTGGCCTTGGCTACTTGTCGTCTTAGGTGTTGCCTCACTATTTGTGGCTTTTCGCCAGCGTGCTTTTGCAGTTGGCCTGGTTGGCGGAATTATCTGCCTGGTCGGAGTAGTGTTCATTCTGAATATATCGTGGAATGTGGTCTGGCCGCTGGCAATTGTTGCGGTTGGCTTCTGGTTGCTATTCTTCAAGACAAATAAAAAGGATTGAGGTTGGCAGTTTACACTCTAAATGTCCTATCCGAAGTCAAACCACACCTGCAGATGAGCGGAGCAGAATCATGCAAAACCGGGAGTCATACATGCATTCAAGGCGCCATTCTGAACGTTCATCACGCACCAGTGGTGCCATTCCACTGATTATTCTGGGTGTTTTCCCTCTTACAGCAGCAGAACACCATCCCAAATAATCGGAACTGGTGGGCAATCTTCATCCTTTTGCCTAGCTTAGCCGTAACCTAAGACACTTTTGCCCGGCGCAGCCAATCTGGCACGCTGCAAATAGGACGAGCAGCCGTTGGTGCGATTCTAACAGTGCTTGGCCTCGTCATTCCTTTGAGTATCCAGATTGAATTTCTGCCGGGTATCGGCTGGTCTACCATCTGGCTGTTGTTTTTCATTGTCGGGGGAATGGCTCTACTGTTGCGCCGGGGTGACAGGGTGGCGAAGTAAATCGTGCTAAGGTGACTTTTCTGCAATTAACCGTTGGGGGATGAAGGTAGGATAGCGCGATTGCGCCAGTACCGCCAGCTCAAATTTCAGCAGGATTAGCGATAACTGTACGCAAACCCCTCACTGACCGCCATGCTGATGAGGTTTTTGTTGGTGCTGGTGCCGAGCCGTTTACGCAGCTTCTGCCGCACTGCCTCGCGCTTGTAGTTCTCGCTGATTTGGTCTCGCGTCCCATTTGCTCCTCCTGAGTCTGACCTATTGTGTAGTCTCCTTGAGCAACTATCACTCAATCTTATCGGGTACGGAGGAATGGTTGTCAGGATGCATAATTGAGATGTCTCTCGACTCTCCTGGAAAATGACCCGAATTGCGAAGATTCCAACAAGATTGTTGTGTGAAATCATTGCTAACAAAGTGTCCACCGAAACGGCACAAAAGCCGCTCCCGCAATCCGCATGTTATGGGATCAAAAAGAAAAGAGCTTCTCGGCTAGAACCTGGAAGCTCTTTATCCAATAGTCTTTTCGGGAGTGACGTGCATTGCACCCTAACTGGCTACGCTTCCATACCGAGTAATGCCTCGTATTCCCGCCTTGTGAAGGGAATAATGACAATCCCCTCGTGATGACCGCTCACTTATTTTATATGCGACAGCACAATGTGTTTAGCGAATTCTTTAACCTTTCACAGAGCCAAACGTCAATCCTCGTATGAAATAGCGTTGGAAGAAAACGAATACAAGAAGTGTCGGGATGCTGGCATACACTGCCATGGCGGATTGCACACCATAAGCAACACTGTACTGACCTTTTAATGACGCCAGGCCGACCATGACGGTTCGCATTTCATCAGAACGAATAAGGATAACCGGCCACAGGAAATCATTCCATATCCAGGTAAATTGCAGTGTCGTCAACACTGCTAACGCGGGTAAACTGAGTGGTAGCATGAGCCGGGTGAGGATCTGCCACTCATTCGCACCGTCGATAATCCCGGCTTCACGGATCGCCGTTGGCACAGCGGCGAAGAAATTCTTCAGAATCAATGTGCAGATCGGGATGCCGAAGGCCACATGAATAATAATGAGTGACCAGAGTGTATCGTATAGTCCCAGGTCGTTAAAAATACGAAACAGCGGAATCAACGCTATTTGTGGGGGGAAAAACAGACCCGCTACGAAAAAAATGAACAGCGCATTGCTGCCCCTGAATGTCAGCTTACTCAGCGTATAACCGGCAAGAACACCAAGCGAGATAGAGACGGCTGTCGCCGGCAGCGTAACCAGGAATGAATTACGAATGTAAATGGCTGCATTGCCCCTGTTCCAGGCTTCGATATAGTTTGCCAGATCAAACGCCCGCGGCATGGTCCAGACACCAACCTGAGATATTTCGGAAGTGGACTTGAATGACGCGAGCAGTACACCGATACTGGGTGCTGAGTACAACACGACAATAATAGTCAGCAAACCATAGAAGATGAATATGGGCAGGCGACCTGAGGCACTGTTCGCGCCAGAGGTATTCCCCAACCTGGCACGAGACTTGACCATCAGCGATTTAGTCATAAAGGCGCTCCACATTTGCTGATTGACGGAAATAGACAGCGATTACAGCCAGTGTGATTAGGAACAGCACCACTGCAATCGCACTCCCATACCCCATATTGTATTTCTGGAACGACTCGTTATACATGAACATCGCCAGATTGTCCGATGAATGGAAAGGCCCGCCACGCGTCATCACATAGAGCACGTCGAAACTCTTGAGCGAGTTGATCACCGCCAGTGCGATTACGACAACGCTTGCCGGAGCCAGCAGGGGGATAATTACGCGCCGTACTCGCTGGGAATAGTTTGCTCCATCTATGTGTGCGGCCTCGATCAGTTCCTGCGGAATAGCGGTCAGACCTGCGAGAAAAATTACCATAGAAAGCGCGGTCTGCTGCCATGCCCATGCAATAATAACCCCTATCAGCGCATACTGGGGCTTTGCCAACCAGGCCAGCGCCAAATCGTCCAGGCCGACACCACGCAGCAGCGTATTGATGAGTCCCCAATTGGGCTGGTAGATCCACAGCCAGATCTGGCCGATGACTGCGAGTGCCAGTGAAATTGGCAAATAGAAAAGCGACTTATAGAAGTTTGCGAAGACGCCACGCTCATACATCGCCAGCGCCAGTGTCAGGCCAGCTACTGTTGGTATAACGATAGCAGCAATTGTCCAGATGATAGTATTGCCCGCCGCATTGCTAAACAAAGGGTCGCGAAACAACTTCTCGAAGTTCTTCAGCCCGACAAAGTTATAATCGACTGCAAAGCCATTCCAATCCGTAAGGCTGTAATAGAACGATGACAGCAGCGGGAATACCACGAAAGCGAGATATACGGAGAGTGGGGGGATAAGAAACAGTGTCGCCCACCAGTACCGAGTTTTATTCATGGCGACCTCCTGAGAAAACTACATAGTATAAGGACAGAAATTACTAGGTTTTACGCAGTTCGGATCTTTTTTCTCTTAGAGGCATGATTAGTTCCCTTACTGTGTAACTCTTGATTATAAATGGTTTGAATAACGATGGGGGATGCATTTTCCGTGCATCCCCGCATAGAGAATGGGACTTGCTTTCAGCGCTTGTCAATCAAGGGTGATGCTTATTCTCGTAATTGCCGAGCGCGGGCTGGCTCTCATATCATCCTACTTGCCAAAGACATCAACCGCTACAGCTTCGGTTTCATCCAGGTAGGTGGCGTAGCCCGAAGGATCGTTCATGAATTGGGCGAACATATTCAGACCACCTTCAGCCATGGGTGGGGTGGTTGATAGATCGTAACCGCTCAGGAATTGTACCTGAGCAAGGTAGTCACTGGCCTTCTTCATGACCGGGGTGTAGATGCTGGTGTCAACATTGCTCACCGCAGCCAGTGCACCCTGTCCGAGTGCCCAGGCCGCCTGTGATTCCGGCGTCAGCATGTGCAGCAGCAGCGCCTTAGCGCCATCGGGATTGGCTGCTGAGGCCGGTACTGCCCAACCATCAACGGTGCCATGAGTCACCACAGGCAGCTCGGGATTAATGACCGGGAAGGGGAAGAAGTCATAATCTTCGCCCGGTACCAGGCCGTTGCCATCCCAGTAACCCGTGATAAACGTGCCCATCAAAGTCATTGCTGCGTCGCCATTGGCGACCTGATCCGCTGCGTCTGTCCAGTCATAGGCATTGGCGTCGGGTACGAAATAGCCTGCATCAACCAGGCCTTTCCATGTTTCCATGGCGGTCATGACTTCGGGATCGTTATAGGCCGCTTCGCCCGCCATCAGGGCCTGACGATAGTCGGCGCCAGCAGTGTAGGAAACCATATAGTCAAACCAGAATTGTGCCGGCCAGCGATTGAGTGAACCCAGCGCAATTGGCGCAACGCCCGCTGTTTTGAGAGTGTCGCACATGGCGATGAATTCGTCCCAGGTTGCGGGCATTTCGGTGATTCCTGCCGCTTCCATGACCTTAGGATTATAGAAGAATCCCACCACATGCACGTTCATGGGGATGTTATAGATTTCGCCATTATAGACTGCTGCTGGTTTCACACCAGCGGGAATGATGTCGTCCAGATTGTTTTCATTCCAGAAGTCGGTCAGCGGCATCAAGCGGTCAGCGTCCACCACGAATTGTGTACGCGCCCCGGCCCAATACGAGAAAAGGTCTGGCGGGTTATTGCCGGCGATGGTGACGAGAATCTGCGTTTTGAAATCCTCATGACCGGCGGAGTTATCAACGACCTTGTATTCGCCATTTGCGGCTTCAAACGACTGGAAGAGGGCAGACATTGTCTCCTGTCCCAGTGCACTGCTGTAGTAGTGCACGATACTGATATCCTGCTGCTGTGCGGTGACCAGTGCGCTGCCAAGGAGCAGTATAATGAGGGCAAACGGTACAACGAACAAAAGCTTTCGGGTATTCATGGTTCTTCTCCTCAAAGTTCTCGTATTTCATTACTTAGCGAATCTGTCATATAATTTCTAACGAGACTGTTTTTGTGAATCCGCACCACCTCCTTTGTGATGTCGTCATACAATCCCTTATTTTGCAACCCAACCACAATCGGCGAGTACATCCGTGCCTGTCATAAATGAGGCCTTATTGCTCGCCAGGAAATAGATCACTTCAGCAATTTCCATAGGATCTGCCCACCGCTTGAACGCCTGTTCAGCCTCTCGTATTCTTTTGAGTTCATCAAACGGGCGTCCGGTCTTGCGGGTCTCGATCTCGATATCACCCCGCAGCATCGGCGTATCCACTGAGCCGGGGCTGATCGAGTTCACTCGAACGTTGTAGTCGGCTACTTCCCATGCCAGTGCGCGCGAAAACGCGAGGATCGCGCCCTTAGTAGCGCCATAAGTGGAATGGTCAATCTGCCCGACATGTGCGGAGACAGAAGCCATGTTTACAATTGCCCCGCTGCGCTTGGCCTTCATCACCGGCAGGATATATTTACACATCAAGAATGTTCCGCCGACATTGATATTGAAGACCTGCTTGAAACGTCCATAGTCAATGTCCTCGACTGCCGCCACCAGCACCACGCCAGCGTTGTTGACCAGCACATCACAGGTACCAAAGGCGTTCAAAGTCGCGGCAACGGTAGACCTTACAGCCGCTTCATCGGACACGTCGCAGACCAGGCCAATGCAGGCTGGGCCGCTCGCCTGGAGTTCATCCGCCAGTGTGATGACATCAGGTAGGACATCAACCAGAGCGACCCGATACCCTTTGCTGTGGAACAGCTTCGCTGTCGCCGCGCCGATACCACGGGCAGCCCCCGTAACCAGAACGACCCGTTGTGTTTCGCTCATGTGCATATCCCTCCAAACTAAACCGTGAGACCTATGATCTGGCGTGCCTGCATGCTGGTCGCTATCGGGCGACCCATTGAGCGAGCGATGTTGGCGGCAGCGGCGACAAGTTCATGAGTGGCCGCAACTTTGCCACTGAGATCATAGGGATAGTCTTCTGTTCCGATACGCACATGGTCGCCTATTGCAATTGCCGCGGTGACGATTTCCATCTGTTCTTTTCCCATAATGCTGACATTCAGCACTGTATTAGCGGGCATGTACTTGCGGCGATACAGATATTCCTCGACTGTGGGGGGGGACCACTGTCCCCCAGGCCATCCATAGAATGTTGTGGCGAAATAGGGTGGTTCGAGCAGCCCTTGCTGGATTAGCCAGTTCATATTCCAGATTGAACCGGTATTCCACACTTCGAGCTCTGGCTTAACGCCGTATTGTTTGCAAAGACGCATATACTCGGCCAGTTCCTCGCGCGGGTGCAGTTTGTGTACATCGAGCCCGGTGAAAGCTTCATCATGATGGCTGATAATAATTGACATCATGTCCGCCCGGTTTTCAAAGACAACCATGCGCTCTGGGATCGGAAGGCTGGACATGCCGCACTGCAAGATTAAATCACTGCATTGGGCACGGTGCTGTTTAATCACTTCAACCCAGTTGCCTTCTGCATGTGTGTGGATGATTGTGGCTCCTGCTTCCATGCAGCGCAGCGATTCCAGGGTTATTTCCTCTGGTGTCTTAGGATAGGTCACTTCATTGGGAGCCAACCAGCAAATATTGGCAGTTGCTGTAATAATTAAGGGTTCCATCAGTGTTCCTGCCTCATATGATCTAAAATGGGTTGGTACGGTACTGCCAGCGGTACAGTTTCACGGTTTCAACGATACCCGCTGGTTGGTTTGGGCGGATTCATAGGCTTTCTCAATAACCAGCAAGGCATAGTGTGCATCTACCGGGTCTACTTTCGGAATTGATCCATCCCAGACTACCTGGATGAAGCTCTTGGTTTCTTCAACAATAGAATTGAGTTTCCATCCTTGTGGATCATACGGAACTGGCAATGGTGTCCCAGCATAATCATTTGTTCCGCGAAAGAGTATTGCTACAGGGTTGGCGATATGGTCAATGATGATTGCTCCTGTCGTGCCATAGATTTCCAGGCGTTCTGTCCAGGGGCTTTCAGCAGTAAACGTGAATTGCGAAAGAAATTCTGCGCCATTAGCCAGCTTACCCAGTACAACAGCATTATCTTCAACTTCGCTGGCATCAATCATTTGTGAGTGGAAAGCCTGCAAATACAGGACGTCACCGAACAGCCACTTCAGGAGATAAAAGGTGTGAGGCGCAGCGTCGATTAGAACCCCCCCGCCTGAACCGGTTTTTGTGGCCTTCCAGGGATGTGGATTTTTTAGACGTTCGACTTCACTCCCGGCAATCAGTGTCCTGACGTGGTAAATGTCACCTAGTGCGCCTTCCCGCAGCAGTTTCTCGGTTTCCAGATAAGCTGTAACAAAGCGCGTATTTTCCGCGACGGAAAATATCACACCCATTTCGCGTGCTTTTTCGATCAGCTCCCAGCCTTGTGCCGGATCAATTGTCAGCGGTTTTTCCAGAAAGACATGTTTGCCTTTTTGCAGGGCAGCCATCGCGACAGAATAATGCAGGTTGTGAGGCAGAATGATGTCAACCAGATCAATAGCGGCTTCATCCAGGAGTTGCTGATAATCGGTATAAACCGCCGCACCAAAACGTTCAGCTACCTTACGCGCCTTGGCCTCATCAATATCACAGACGGCAGCCACATCCGCAATCTGATGCATGGCTGCGGCACCTTCAAGATGACCATCTGAAATAATGCCCAGCCCGATGATGCCTATTTGTAGCTTCTCTCGCTGCATTGACGCTCTGCTCCTGTTTCTAGTGAGTAATCCGACGGATTGTCGTGGGAAGATGCGTTAGCTGCCTGTATCCGTTTTCTGTGATCGTGTAGGTTTCTTCGTCGCCGATCAGTTCTCCAGTTTCATGTAGGGCGTACATCTCCAGGTTGAGTACCATACCCGGCTGAAAGATGACTTCGCTGTTCTTTTCATATATCCACATCTCTTCAACCTGCATCCCAATCGTGTGGCCGATATTGGGAATGAAGGGGTTGAGCTTGTGCCGGTCATAGAATTGCATCGCCTTCTGGTAAACTGCACCAAAGGTCACGCCCGGCATAAGCGATGATGCTGTTTCGTTGAGGATGTCGCACATGGTTTCGTGCAGCGCGGTGATACCGGCGGGAACTTCACTGGTATACATCAGGCGGCGGTTATCGGAATAATAGCCTTCAACAATTGCCCCCAGGTCCAGCGTGACCAGTTTGCCGCGCTGTAATTCCTCATCAATTTCGACTTCCGGGTTGGATGCGCCGAAGGAAATGGTGATATGACTGATCCCCGATGCGCCGTGCTTTAGCATCCCGGTTCTTGCGGCCTGCATCAGTGCCGGGCGCCGCATTCCAAGGTGTACCGTGTCCATCAATTCTGAAACGGTTTGCTCAACGACATTGATACTCTTTTCCAGCAGGGAGACTTCCGCAGAGGATTTGATCGCCCGTAGCTGCATCATCAGATCATCCGCCAGCGTGATTTGTTTTGGGCTGATGATGCCATCAAGCAACCTGAGAACAGCATAGGGTGTGCTGGATTCGATTCCGAGGCGCATTCCTGACTGTAAGTAAGTCTGAACACTGCGTTTCAGGGTTGATTGTGCGCCGCTGATATCGGCATACGTTAAAACTTCATCTGCACCATATTTGACTCCGCTTACTGCGCCGCCCCAGCACATGAGGGTGACTGTGCCGGTATGGGTGATAAAAGCAAAGAAGGGGAGTACATTCCGCAGGCCATATAGAATCGGGTTGCCACTGCTGAATAGCCCCGGGAAGCCCGTTGTATAAAAGACATGCTCTGGTGAAGTCAGCAACAAGGCATCAATACCCTGGTCATGCATCAATGTGACTAATCGCTGTTTATTGAATCCTAGAGGCAGGAAACTCGGTTGTATCGTCATAAATTTACCTTTCGGCTGTCAGATTGCAGGTCCTCATGCTGGAGGAAGTCGAAATCGCAGCCTAGGTGTGCCTGTTGGATGTGATTGTGGTATAGCCATTCGTAACCCCTTTGTGAAGTCGAGGACGTTTTTTGAACAGCCTCCATCCGACGATTCTGTAATTCAGTGTCGGCAACCAGCAGGTTGAGCTTTCGCGCCTGCACATCCAACTCAATCATGTCCCCATCACGGACAAGGCCGAGCGTTCCACCAACCGCTGCTTCCGGGGAGATGTGCAGGACAATCGTGCCAAATGCTGTTCCACTCATCCGGGCATCTGAAATGCGCACCATGTCTCTCACATCTTTGAGCTTTGCAGGTATTGGAAAGCTGCCCGCTTCTGGCATTCCTGGGCCGCCTACCGGCCCGGCATTTTGCAATACCAGAATGTCATCTGGCGTTACCTCAAGGTCAGGCGAGTCAATGCGTGCATTCAGATCAGCTAAAGATTTAAACACAACCGCACGTCCTGTTTTGCACAGGAGGTCAGGATTGGCTGCGGAGCGCTTAATGAGTGCTCCATCCGGCGCGAGATTGCCGTATAAGACCACCTGAGAGCCGTGTGGTTGATAGGGGTTATCTGAGGGGCGAATGACATCCTGCCATTCCGGGAAACTGTAAGGCACATCCAGGATTTCACCCAGTGTCTGACCAGAAATGGTGAGTGCGTTGAGATCGAGTCTGGATTTCAGTTCCTGTAATACGATATGCATACCTCCGGCGCGATGGAAATCTTCCATATAGGCGCTACCAGAGGGTTTCAGGTTGACAAGAACCGGCGTATCCTCGCTGACCGCGTCCAATTGGGAGAGCGTAAGGCGTATACCAAGCCGACCCGCAATTGCTGTCAAATGGATAATGGCGTTGGTGGAGCCGCCTAGAGCCTGTAATACGCGCAGCGCGTTTGTAAATGCTGCTGGCGTCAGGATACGATCTGGGGTCGGGCCACTGCTGACCAGATGAACAGCCTGTTTGCCGCTCTCCTCCGCGTGGCGCAGACGGTCAGCATGAACGGCGGGGATGCTCGCACCGCCGGGCAGCATCAGGCCCAGTGTTTCGATTAGACAGGCCATTGTGCTGGCAGTGCCCATCACCGCGCATGTGCCCGCTGTTACCGCCAGATTGTTTTCAACCTCATGGATGGTATCGGCATCAATTTCGCCGCGCCGGTATGCACCCCAAAAGCGCCGGCAGTCGGTACAGGCCCCCAGTCGTTCTCCCTTGAAGGAACCGGTCAGCATTGGCCCGGCGGCCACAATGATCGCAGGTACACCTGCGCTGGCCGCTCCCATCAGCAGGGCGGGAAGGGTTTTGTCGCAGCCGCCCATGAGCACGACTGCATCCAGTGGTTGCGCCTTGATCATGACTTCAACATCCATCGCCATGAGGTTGCGCATCATCATGCTGGTGGGTGAGAGGAAGACCTCCCCCAGCGAAATAGTCGGGAATTCGAGTGGCAGCCCGCCCTCCTGCCAGACCCCGCGTTTAACCGCTTCGGCCAGCTCGCGGAAACCCCGGTGGCAGTTGTTCAACTCGCTGTAGGTATTGATGATGCCAACGATGGGCTTGTCAAGCGCTTCATCACTGAACCCCATAGAACGGGCGAAGGAGCGCCGTAAATACAGTGAAAACTCACTATCACTGTATTGTGTCAAACGGTTGGCAAGACCTTTGTGATCGCGCATCGCGCTTTATAACCCCATTGAAACGAACTTGGGCACCATATACTCGTACAGGCCTTCCTGCGAGCCTTCGCTGCCGAAACCACTTTCTTTGATGCCACCAAAGGGTGCTTCAGCTGTTGCCGGGACGAGGTCGTTGACACCGACGATGCCAAACTTCAGCCCTTCGTAGACACGTACCGCCCGCGAAAAGTCATTGGTCAAGGCATAGCCCGCCAGCCCAAAAGGTGTGTCATTTGCCATCCGCAATCCATCTTCCAACCGGTCAAACGGGCTTACAGCCATAACCGGGCCGAAGACTTCATCACAACTGATGCGCATTAATGGGGATACATTAGTCAGCAGTGTGGGTTGGTAGAAGTAGCCATCAAGTAGGTTCGTCGGACGACTCCCCCCGGTCACAGCGGTTGCGCCTTTAGCGATAGCGTCACCCACAAAGCTCTCAACACGTTCGCGGCCTGCTGCGGTAACCAACGGTCCGGTGGTGATACCTACTTGTAGACCATTACCGATGGTTAACTGTCCAATTTTTTCGCGAGATGCCTCTATGAAATCGTTGAAAATCGAACGCTGGATATAGAATCGTGTTGGGGAAATGCAAACCTGCCCGGCATTGCGGAACTTGGCTGCTGTTGCCTGTTCCGCGGCTTTTTCCACGTCAAAATCGTCAAAAACCAATACCGGTGCGCTACCGCCAAGCTCAAGGGACAGTTTCTTAATACGGTCTGCTGCCCCGCGCATGAGAATCTGCCCAACACGCTGCGAACCGGTAAAGCTGATCTTATTTACCAGAGGGCTTTGCAGGAATGCCTGTCCGATTTCAGCAGGCTTACCGTTCACGAGGTTGATGACACCTGGCGGTATTCCAGCTTCGACCATAATGTTAACCAGTGCCATAGCACTCATAGGGGTGAGTTCACTGGGCCGTCCTACGACGGTACAACCCGCCGCCAAGGCGCCAGACCATTTGCGCGCAGGCAGGTAAGCAGGAAAGTTCCAAGCTGTGATGGTGGCGACCACGCCAACCGGATCATGAATAACCAGCAGGCGTTTATTGGTTTTGCGTGCCGGGATTGTCCGACCATAGGCACGTTTCCCTTCTTCCGCAAACCATTCGAAAAGGTCAGCAGCTGCACCCCATTCGCCGCGTGATTCGGCGAGAGGTTTGCCACATTCGCGGGTCATAATCGGTGCAAGCTGATCCAGCCTGTCACGGATCAGATTAGCAACCCGCAGCAGGACGACAGAGCGCTCATAAGTCGTGAGCGCCGCCCATTCAGGTTGAGCTTGTGACGCTGCGTCAATGGCTGCTTCGGCGTCGGTCTCATCACCAAACGGTACAGTAGCGATCACGTTCCCGGTAGCGGGATTAACGACATCCCATGTGCCGCCTTGTCGTGCGTCTACCCAATGACCATTAATCAGCATCTGATATTTCACTACAACTTCACCTCCGAAAGCGCTTTAATGTACGCGCTATATTTATCTTTCAGATATTCCGGTACGGGGACGTCCCACCAGCCTGTACCCTGCCCGCCGGATGTTCCAAATGCCATGTCGATCATCACTTCAACCACTGCGGGGCGTCCGAGTGACAGGGCATCGTTCAGCGCCGGGGCAATATCCCCCAGGTGTTCTACGCGCACACCATGTGCGCCGAACCCTTGGGCGATTTGGGCGATGTTGGGTGATAGGGGTTTGCGATCTGTCTCGAACATCGTTCCATAATCGCTGTCATCAGCAAAGGCGATCCACTGCAAGTCGCGGATGGCCTGCCATCCCTGGTTGTTGAAAACTACCACCACTACGGGGATGTTGTACTGCACAGCAGTCGCCAGTTCCTGTATCGTCATCAGGAAGTCACCATCACCCACCAGTGCCACAACGGGGGTCTCCGGTTTAGCCAGCTTAGCCCCCAACGCTGCCGGATATGACCAGCCCATCGTGCTAAAGCCCCCGGCAGATAGGTATGTGCGCGGTCGCGTAAATACCATCTCTTGAAAGGCCTGCGCCTGAACATTGCCAGATGAACTCAGGACAATCGCATCCTCTGGCAGCAGCGCTCGCACTTCTTTAATGACTTGTCCCATCGTTGGCAGGCTTTGATCCGAGATGGGGTGGTCGCTGAAACTCTGTTTCCATTCCTCAACTTTCGTGCAGATTTCCCGGGTGTAGGCAGCATCATGCCAGTCACGCCTCGTGATTAGGGTTTGCACTGCTTCAGACAGCGCGATCAAGGCTGCTTTTGCATCAGCCACAATCCCAACTTCAATCGGATAGTTCTTACCAATTTCCGCTGGATCAATGTCAATGTGAATTAAGCGACTTGGTGGGATACTGAAGGCTTCGCCCGGTTTATAGGAGCACGTCGCCTTGTCGGCAAAGCGAACACCCACCGCCAACAGCACATCGGCATTGCGTGTGATGTAGTTGCCACAGGTGGTCGCATTCGCGCCCATGTGCCAGCCATAGAGTGGGTGATCTTCGGGAAAGGCACTTTTGCCCTGCATGGTGCTGACTACCGCGCAGCCTAGATACTCGGCTAATGTGCGCAGTTCAACTTCGGCATGGCTGAGAGTTACTCCACCACCGCAAATGATGACCGGGCGTTCTGCCTCCACCAGAAGTTTCGCGGCTTGCTGGATCGCCCGCGTATCACCGGAAGGGCGCTGCTGTGGGCGATAATCCTGTGGCTTTACGATCAGGTTCTTATCAACAGTCTGTGCTTGAATATCCATTGGCAGAGTAATCATGGTTGGTCCTGGTCGGCCAGTATGCATGGCATTGAAAGCCTGAGATACCGCACGTGGAAGCTGGCGGGCATGATCTAGATGCCAACTGCGTTTGACCACCGGCTCCATTGTCCGGTAGAGATCAGACCATCGCTGGCGCTCAACTTCCTGTAAGACACCAACGCCACGCATATAGGTATGCGTCTCGCCAATCAACAATAAAAGCGGAATTGAATCGACATAGGCCGTTGCCAGACCGATGATAGTGTTCGAAGCGCCGGCGCCAATTGACGTGTAAACCGCCAGCGGTTTTCCCGATGCGCGGTAGTAGCCGTCTGCCATATGAACCGCCGCCTGTTCGTGGCGCGGCATTATCACTTTAATCGTGTCACGGTGATGGCGCAGCGCGTCCACCAGCGGTAGGTTGCCATGCCCAGGAATTCCAATGATGTATTCCATTCCCTCGCTGATGAGCATATCGACAAGGAGTTGAGCGCCAGAGATTTGCATTAAATTCTTCCCTTCATGAAAGCCGGACAGCCTGGCCGGTTCGGGCGGATTCCTGGGCAGCCAGCGTGAAGCGCAATATTTCCCGTCCCTGTTCCCCTGTAAGAAGCGGTGTTTCGCCTTTGAAATAGGCGTCAATCAGCTGATGGGTCGCATTCATGAAACTGTATTTCCAATCGGATGGGATATTCGTGAAAGTTGTCATCCGGTTATCCCGGTAGAGCGCCACCGGGGGCGTATCCAACATATTGCCGTGACCGCGCGTAACCCAGATCACGCCCTTTGTGCCCGTGATTTCCACGCGGTCATCCTGAGCATAATAGATCGTATTGATCTCCATTTGCGGTGAATTGACCACTTCCAACGATCCGTAACGATTGTTGGCGAATTTCCAGGATACCAGTGCCGGAGAGTCAAGGAACATGCCGGGTGCGATTTCCGTCTGACTGATCCAGGCATGGACCTCCTCTGCCATACCCATGAAATGCCAACCGAGCGCAAATTTGTGGTGGCCGTCATCAAAAACCAGTGGGCCACCGCCATTCTTGGCATAGTCAAAACGCCAGGCCTGCGCCAAGGCTGGAACATCCCAGGCGGTCTTGCTAATTCCCGAGTTGCTCTTGATGCGAATCGTTAATAAGTCGCCGATTTCGCCCGCATCGACCAGTGCTTTGGCTTGTTGAATTGGTGGATAAAAGATGAAATTTTCAAATACACGGAAGATCACGCCGGCGGATTTAGCTGCTGCAATCATCACATCAGCCTGTTGCACGGTCAGCGCCATGGGCTTTTGCAGCGAAATGTGTTTTCCGGCCCTGGCGGCATCCAGTGTAGCCTGATAGTGAAGATGGTGGGGAAGGAGGATGTCAACCAGGTCAACATCCGGTAGCGCAAGTAGATCATGATAATTTGTGACTACCCGGTCTTGCGGCACTCCCCAGCGCGCCGCCCGTTCTTGCGCAATTTGAAGGTTGCTATCACACACTGCGACAATCTGAGACCTGGGATTTTCCAGATATTCCAGAGCGTGAAGATCAGAAATACGCCCTGCGCCAATAAAACCAACCCGCAGCTTATCCATAAATGAATCCTTGTTGCATATTATGCAACTGTGTTGCACACCATAAGTAAAAAGAACAGAACATTGGTTTCGCCTGTAGGCGTCTTACTGCATACTCCCCAGGCGATGCGAAAGGTCAGTGACTAATTCAATAATGTAATCTGCCAGTTCAGGAAGTTTTTCATACGTCATGCGCCCGGAAGGTCCGGAAATCCCAATCGCGCCCAGAACACGCCCCCGAAAGCCATAGACCGGAGCGGCGAGGCAACGCACTCCTAGTACATGTTCTTCATCATCCGTAGCATATCCTTGCTTACGCACCTGAACCATGTGCAGTTCCAGTTCTGCAGGATTGGTAATCGTGCGCGGTGTATAACTGTTCAGCGTTTGGGGGATTGGTAAGCGGTTGAACGCCAGCAGTATTTTTCCCAACGCTGTGCAATGTAGAGGAGACATGGTTCCGATTTCTGTCTCCACCCGCAGAATAGAAGGTGACTCGACCTGGTCAATATATAAAGCTTTACCATGGGAAAGGATAGCCATATGCGAACATTCACCCGTTGCATGGGTGAGTTTCGCCAGCACAGGACGCGCGTGGTCGCGCAAGGGCATTCGGTTCAACACACTGTTGCTGAGAGTGAGTATCCGTGGCCCAAGCGTGTAGCGCCGGGTATCTGCATCCTGCTCAGTATAGCCGTAACTTGCCAGAGTATGCAGCAAGCGTGATGCACTACTCTTGTCTATATCCAGATGCTGAGCAAATTCAGTAATACCCATGCCGTTATCCGCATTCGCTAACAGGTCCAGTATCTCCAGACCTCTGGCTAATGACTGTATGATAGCCAATATACATCTCCTGTGCGCTATTGACAACTATGTTGCGTATTATACAACATTATCGGCGGTTTCCTACAGTAATTCAGGTTAATTCATAGGGATTGATCGGAACTACCGGGACACTCATCAACACAATTAATGTCTGGTCTGTCGCTCAATCATATCTGTACTATATTGTTGCTCAGAACATTTTCAATCCCCAGAATTCCCGTACCCCAAAAAAACTCCATCTAGCGCAAATTGAACCAGATCATATCTGAGTCTGTTGGTAAAATTGGCAAGTTCCGACCTGCGGGAAACGGTGGCGTATGGTCTGGTTCATCCCTTCTTAAATCTTTTCAGCAGTCAAATGGATCAAGACAAGGATCTGGAAATCCTGTTTTTGCGCCGCTAGCGGGCCTTGGTGGGACGCAATCATTGTGGGTATCACGAGCCGAGAAGCTGACCCTGGCTGTGCTGGCAGCGAGACCGAAAACAAGACCTGGGCAATTGAGTGGGTTCCCCGGTTTTTCCAACGGGAAGCCGTATTCGAATGGCACAGGGCGACGGTGAGGCAGAAATGGACGTATCAACGGGAAAGACGAGGTGGACGACCAGCAATGGACAAGTCCCTTGAACACCTGGTGCTACGGATGGCAAGAGAGTATGACTGGGGGAACGGCAAGCTCGGGGGAGAACTGTAGAAGCTGAAGTATGAAATCAGTGATGAGACCATCAGACAAATCCTGAGACGGCATGGTATACCTCCGACACGAAAGCGGGCCAAATCACCGAGTTGGCAACATCTGGCCCACTACAGGGAAAAGCTATTGGCACTTGATTTCTTCACGATAGAAACGCTATGGTTGAAGACATGGCATGGTAATGGTAGTCCGTGTCACTCCCCAACAGGACGTGACAACACGCTCTGACGGGCTAAAGACGTGGTATATCGGTATATCAGCGCTGAGTAACCATCCCAATCACTTCATAAAGCACCTTGATTGCCGCCATTGAGGTGATGTCTGCAGTGTCCAGCGGGGGAGACACCTCCACTACATCCATTGCGTGGATTGGCAGCGCCGCAAACAGACCGTGAAGCAGTTCCAGAAGCTCCCGGCTGGATAGGCCACCGGCTTCAGGTGTGCCTGTCCCTGGTGCGAACGCCGGATCGAGACAGTCAATGTCCAAAGTCAGGTAGACCGCAGGTACTTCGGCAAGCTGCTGGATGACATCAGCTGTGGTTGCCGCAATTCCACGCTGATGGATACGCCGGGCGGTATGTACCGCAATCCCACGATCACGCACAATGTCAATTTCCTCTTGCAGCCAGGAGCGAATCCCAATGAAGGTGACATGTTTCGACTCAAGATGTTTCGATTCGAGGTAGCGCCGGGCAGTGCAGGCGTGCGACCATTGATGCCCCTCAAAAATATCCATCAGGTCGGTATGTGCGTCAATATGAATGATGCCGAAACCGGTCGGATGGGCTTGATCGAAAGCCTCAGCGAGCGGGATGGTCACCGAATGATCGCCACCGAGGAAAATCGCAAAGGGATGATTCAGTACTTCGCCGGCCACGCGCCTGACGCTACCGAAATATCGGATCCAATCAAGGTCAAATATTACGTCCCCGTAATCCCGGATGCAGGCCGCCAACGACATACCCTCCTCGGTAAATGGGGCGATATGCGGTGTAATACTGCGGATACGGGCTGGGGCAAGTGCTGCGCCTTTGCGGAAACTGGCGGTATTGTCAAAAGGGATACCAAGCAGTCCGATAGGTGCGTCCGCCGCTTCAATAGCAAGTCCATTCCAGGTCTGGCGATGTGCCGGTTGGCTCATGATGACAGTCCTTGTATTCTGGTTCGGCTAAACATTCATGTTCGGGTCAAAAAGGTCGCGCAGACCATCCCCCAGCAAGTTGACCCCTACAACCGCCAAAAAGATAAATAAACCCGGGAAAAATGCCGGCCACCAGGCATTACGGAAAAGGCGCTGCCCTTCGGTGAGCATCGCGCCCCATTCCGGCGTCGGCGGCTGCGCCCCTAACCCCACGTAGCTCAGCCCGGATGTTGCCAGGATAATGCCGCCCAGCCCCAATGTCGTATAAATAATGGCTGTAGAGAGGACATTCGGTAAGATATGCCGCGCCATAATCCCAAATTGACCGGCACCGAGCGCCACACTCGCCAGGATATACTCTTTCTCACGTTCCACCAGTACTGTTGACCGGATCATGCGGATATAAATCGGAATGGTGGAGATACCCGCCGCAATCAGAATCGTCGTGAGGTTTGGCCCCAGTGCCGCCACAATACTCAAAACGAGCAGAATCGTTGGGAAGGCCAGCATAATCTCGACAATCCGCTGGATCAGCACATCCGCCCAGCCGCCGAGATATCCGGAAATCAAGCCAAAAACCAGCCCGCCAATGATACCAATCGCACTGGCGAGCAGCGCCACCCGCAGTGATTCCCGTGCTCCCCAGATAGCCCGGCTGAGGATGTCGCGCCCCAAATCATCGGTGCCAAACCAATGTGCCGGTGAAGGCGGCTGTAATGTAGAGTGGTAGTCCAGCGCCAGCGGGTCATAGGGCGCAATCTGTTGGGCAAAGATGGCGATAACCAGCAGACCGCCAAAGAGCAGCAACCCCACCATGCCACCCCGGTGGCGCACAAAGCGGCGCAGCATCCGGGTGCGTTGCGGTACTTGAGTCGGCTTATTCGGATGTATCTCATTGATGGTGTCAGGCATCGTGTTTCCTTAGGTTTCAGGATCGCCGCACACGCGGGTCAATCACCACATAAGTCAGGTCAACGATTAGATTCAGTACCACATAAACCACTGCCGAAAAAAGAATCATCCCTTGAACTTGCGGGAAATCGCGGTTGAGGATGGCCGTCACGGCATAGCGCCCCAGTCCTGGTCGTGCGAACACCGATTCGATCAGTACAGTACCCCCCAGCAGCGCCCCGGTTTGTAAGCCTAGCGCGGTGATAATAGGAATCATGGCGTTGCGGAATACATGCTTCCACACAACGAGATAATCCGGCAAGCCCTTCGCGCGTGCTGTGCGTACATAGTCCGAACCCAGGGCTTCCAGCATGGTATTCCGTGTCAACCGCATAAACAGTGCCGCCGACGGTAACCCTAGTGCGATAGCTGGTAGAATCAGGTCTTTGATTCCTTCACCACCGAGCACAGAGACCCAGTTGAGTTCAACCGCGAAGAAACTCAAGGAGATGATTCCCAACCAGTAACCCGGTATTGAAAGGCCAATCAAGGCCAAGACATTAATCACCTGGTTGAGTACGCGGCTGCCATGAGTCGCGGCGATGACCCCGGCGGGAATACCTACCAGGACGGACAGCAGCAAGGCGGCGGTCGTCAGTTCCAGCGTGCTAGGCACCCGCAGCATGATCTCTTGCAAGACCGGAGTTTGTGAGCGAATTGACGTGCCCAGGTTGCCCCTGGCCGCATTAAGAACATAGCGGCCATACTGCACCAGCAGCGGATCATCCAGGCCAAGCTGGAGCCGCAGTTCCGCCACCCGTGCTGCGGTTGCCCGCTGCCCCAACATCAATTGCACCGGGTCACCGGGCGTGACTTTGATAATCGCAAAGGTAATGAATATCACTCCAAGCAGAACGGGGATGGTCATTAACAACCGCCGAATCACGTATGCCATTGGTTGCCCTTTACTGGTAGGTTTCCTGGCGAACCGTGACCGCCTGAAGATAGTCCAGATCAACCATCGCGCCGTTGCCCGGCAGGTCAGGTACCGTCAGTGTGCTATCCGCGTTGAGGTGGAAGGGGTTAGACACGATGTCCCGCTCGAAATAGTCCGCATTATCACTCACATCGCCTGGCAGTACAAAATTTGGCAGGCTGGCAAGAGCCACATTGGTTGCCCTTCCAATGCCGGTTTCCATCATCCCACCACACCAGACAGGTACATTGTGTGCCTGCGCCAGGTCGTGAATCTGTCGCGAAACATGCAGCCCACCGACGCGTGCCGGTTTGATATTGATGGCACGTGCTGCGTCAATTTCCAGTGCCTTACGTGCTTTGTCCAGAGTGATAATACTTTCATCCAGGCAAATGCATGTTTGCATGACGGCCTGCAGCCGGGCATGGTCAATGATGTCATCCTGAGCAAAAGGTTGTTCAATCAGCAGCAGGTCCAACACATCCAACTGGCGCAGATGGTCAATATCAGCATGGGTATAGACATTATTGGCATCTACTTGCAGCAGAATGTCCGGCCAACGTTCACGTACCGCCGTCACTACCGCAATATCCCATCCCGGCTTGATCTTTAGCTTGATACGACGATAACCAGCTTCTAGCGCGCCTTCAATGCGTCCGAACAGGATTTCCGGGGATGGGTAAATACCCAGGCTGATGCCCACTGGAATCGAAGACTGCGTACCACCCAGCAGAGTCTTGAGGCTGACCTGTCCTGCCCGCCCAAACCAGTCCCAAACCGCAAATTCCAACCCGGCTTTGGCGACGAAGTGGCCGACTAGCCCGACAAACTGCTCGCTCACGTCCGCTGGCTGTGTAATTTCTGCTGACAGTAGTGCGGGGATCAGAAACTTTTCCAGCAGCAGCCAGCCGGTATCCACCGACTCTTCGTTATACCAGGGGCCCTGTAAAAGTGGCGCTTCACCCCAACCGGTGATACCTTCCGCGTCTACCTGCACAATAATGGCGCTGCTGGCAGCGATACGAAAATGACTGGTCTGGAGCGGATGGCGATAGGGAAGGTTGACCTGTCGCAGGATGATACGCTCAATTTTCATGATTTTTAGCGCCCCCGGTACTGCGCCAGACGTTTTTCGATAAAAGCACGAACCCCTTCTTTGAAGTCATCACTAATGACACACTCCAGCGCACCGGCAGTTTCAAGTTGCATCACAGCTTCCAGGTCAAGGTCATAACTGCGCTGCGTCACCTGCTTCACGAGGCGCATTGGAATCGGCGCGTTCGCGGCCATGTGTTCGGCCATCTCACCAGCAAAGGACAACAGGCTACCGGGGGGCAGGACATGCGTCACCAACCCGGCGTGTAATGCATCTTGGGCGCTGATTCTCTCCCCGGTAAGCAGCCACTCGACCGCCCGCCCGTACCCCACTAGGCGTGGCAGGAAATACATCACGCCGTTTGTCTCGAAAATCCCACGCTTGACCTCGGCAAACATAAAATAGGCCGCCTCGGACGCAATACGGACATCACTGGCTATAGAAAGCTCCGCACCCACTCCAACCGCCGCCCCATTTATTGCTGCAATCACCGGCTTGGGCAAGCTAAGAAGCTGCCGGGTGACATCCTGCATCAGAGCAAGATTCTCGTGCGCAGTCTTTAAACTGATCGTATCGCCAAAAAGATAAGCCTGTTCTTCCAGGTCAATCCCAGAAGAGAAGGCGCTACCCATCCCGGTGAGCAGCAGCACGCGCACACTGTTATCATCCCGAACATGAGCGATTATCTCCAACAAACCGCGAAACATAGAGAATTTGAAGGCGTTCAATACTTCCGGGCGATGGAACGTGACTCGAGCAATCGCCCCGGACTGTTCGTAAAGCAAATCAGCGTTGTTCATAACGGTCTCCATGTAGCAAGCCGGAGGCACCACCCCCGGCTTGCAAGCAGGTGCAAATAGTATTAGTTTTCGACGATAGTCGCATCATTCAGCCACAGTGTTGCGTCCTGGCTGATGACGGCACCTTGCACACGGCTGCTGACAGGCAGATATTCTTCCAGCGTAATCAACGGGACGACAAAAGCCTGTTCCACAATATACTGCTGCGCCTCATTGACCGCCTGTTGGCGAGCGTCTCCATCTATTTCGTTGCGGGTGCGGTCCAGGATAGCATCCAATGTGGGGTCATTCACCTGGCTGATGTTAAAGCCACCGATGCCACTGGAATGGTAAAAAGTGTACATGACATCGGCCTCGGGGAAGTCATAGAATCCGACGCCAATCTGGTAATCTCCTGTCACGACCCGACCAAACAATACCCCCAGGTCACTCTGTTCGAGTTCCAAACTGACACCCAACTCTGTATACATCGCCTGGAGAATCTGACCGAAGGGAGCGGTGTCCGGGATGATGAGCATCTTCATCGCCAGCGGTTCACCATTCTTTTCGAGCATCCCGGCATCGTTATAAGTGTATCCGGCGTCCTGCATGAGCTGGCGCGCCTGTTCCAGGTCATAGTGATACCCGATGTCTTCCACACCCGGCCAGTATCCAGCCACACTGAGTGAGATTGGCCCGTGCTGCGGAATAGCGCCGCCGCCCATAAAACCGATAATCGCCTCTTTATCAACGGCCAGGTTAAACGCCTGGCGCACCAGGATGTCGTCAAAAGGTGGTTGGCTGACATTCATCAACACATATGGAGCCATCCCCCGCCCATAGGTGGTAAATATATTGAATCCCGCTGCTTCGGCGGTTGGCACGTCACGCCCATTGAGATTGGTGCCCAATACAGTATCAATCTCCCCTGTCTCCATGCCCGCAAGGATGGTGGTGTAGTCCGGCACAAAACGGAGTACGAGCTGGTCAATATACGGCGCACCTTCGTGCAGGAACGGTGGTGCCCAGGTGTAATCTGGGTTGCGTTCCAGCACCATCCGGTCACCCACCACCCACTCAACAAAACGGAAAGGTCCCACGCTGATCGGTTGCTGCCCGTAGGTGTCGCCAGCAGTTTCTACGGCTTCCTGTGAAAGCGGCTGGGCAAAACCCTGCGTCAACAGTTCCAGCAGTGGGTAGAAAGGTGCGGCCAGGTTGAGCTGCAGGGTATAGTCATCTACCGCTTCGGTACTGGTTATCAGGCTGTAGGTCGCGGCGCTCGGTGAGGCGGTGTCTTCCGCGAACCAGCGTTGGAAGGTATAGACGTAGTCCTGTGCGGTGAAATCCGTCCCATCATGAAATTTGACGCCCTGGCGCAGTTTAAATTCCCACGTAAGGCCATCCTCGGAAGTTGACCAGCTCTCCGCTAAATAGGGGACGTAGGCGCTGGTTTGCGGGTCTTTGGCGATCAGAGTTGCTCCGATGAAGCGCAACAGTCCGCCGCCGGATGTGCGATGGGCATCCATCGTGTCGGGTTCAAGCGTGGTGGCAACCACGACAGTTCCCCAAGTATCCTGGGCACTGCTGATCCCAGTCAGCAGCAAAAGGATGACAAGAGTTAGTGCTGTAAACCGGATTCTTTTCATAAAACATTCCTTCCAACATAGGCAATCGGGTGAAAACAGGATTTCCCCAGCACGAGTATGTTGCCAGATTAGGCTAAGTATATTATGATTTATCCAGTTGGTCAAAAATTTAGTCAAATAGATTTATTACAGTCCATTCAGGTCAATAAATGTTCATGTGGTCAGTTCAGGAGCAGGCTATGGCAACGCCTCAATTCGGTACTTACAACAGCCCGGAGACCTATCATAAGATGTCTGTCGAGGCACGCTACCTCACAATGCGAGATGGGGTGCGGCTAGCGGTGGATGTCCATCTACCGGTTGACCTGCGCCCAGGGGACAAGCTGCCAGCAATAGTTGTTGCCACCCGGTATTGGCGTAAACAGGATTTACGCCCCGGATTCAAGTGGTTGGGCGCGGCGGTTGAAAAGGCGATGCACTTCTATGTGACCCATGGTTACGCTTTGCTGAATGTAGATGTGCGTGGCACAGGGGCGTCTTTCGGCACGCGTCGCCACGAATGGGATGCAGAAGAAGTCCAGGATGGATATGACATTGTCGAGTGGATTGTCTCTCAGCCATGGTCGAATGGGCGTGTCGGCGGCTATGGTACGTCGTATTCCGGCACAACCGCCGAACTATTGACTGTGCCGAATCATCCCGCCGTGAAAGCCGTTGTCCCGCGTTTCAACGAATTTGACGTCTACACGGATATCGGTTTTCCGGGTGGGTTGTACCTGCGGGGCTTTGTTGAATCCTGGGGACGGTCGAACGCGGCACTGGACTCCGGGCGACTTCCGCTCTACCGCCTTTCTGGACTGGAACACCTAGTGATGACTGTGGGGGTGCGTGGCGTCAAGCCGGTAGATGCTGACCGGGGTCGCCAACTGCTGAAAGAAGCGATTCGCCAACACGCCACCAATATTCAGGCGGATACACTTTCGGAGGGAATCGTCTGCCGTGATGATACGATGACTGCTAATGGAATGACGATTGACGATTACAGCGTCCATTGCTACCAAGATCGCATCGAGGCTTCCGGTGCGACCATTTATGGGTGGGGCGGATGGTTCGATGCCTATACTGCCGATGGAGTTATCCGCCGCTTCCTGACGATCAGCAACCCGCAGGTGGCGGTGGTTGGCCCTTGGAATCATGGCGCAAACCAGCACGCCAGCCCCTATAGCCCGCGTCCTCTGGATGTAACAGAACACTGGCAGGAGTCGCTGCGCTTCTTTGACCACTACCTCAAGGAACAGCCCACCGGCATTGAGGCCGATGTGCAGGCCAGAATGCTGTATTACTTCACAATGGGCGAAGAACGGTGGAAACAGACTTCAACCTGGCCGCCTCAGGGCGTCGTGCCGAAACGCTGGTATCTGCGAGAAAATCACAGCTTGCTGCCCGAAGTTCCACCGGACACGGTAGATACCACGGACACATATACCGTAGATTTCGAGGCGACTACTGGCAAGAGCAACCGCTGGTACACGCAGCAGGGTGGCGGGCCGGTCATCTACCCGGATCGCGCCGAGGCTGACGAGCGTCTGCTAACCTATACCAGCGCCCCACTTGAGGCGGATATGGAGATCACCGGACACCCGATTATCACGTTACAGATCGCCTCGACTGCCAACGATGGTGCGTTTTTCATCTACCTGGAAGATGTCACGCCAGAAGGGACTGTCCACTATCTGACGGAAGGCCTGCTGCGGGCGCTCCATCGTAAAGTGTCGAGTGACTCCGCACCCTACGTCCTCTCCGTACCCTATCACAGCTACTTGCGTAAAGATATGCAGCCGCTCGTGCCAGGCGAAGTGGCCGAACTCACCTTCGGGCTGCTGCCCATTTCCGTGTTGATCCGTAAAGGACACCGTATCCGGGTCGCCATCGCCGGGGCGGATAAAGACCTGTTCCCACGTATACAGGAATTCGGCACACCAACCATCCTCCTGCACCGCAGCCAGGTACTGTCGTCGTATATTGACCTGCCCGTAGTGAGCCGCCGGGGGAACAGCTATGCCTAGAGGTGGGTTTCCGCTGGGGGCGGCGGTGCATCTGGCCGATCTGGGCGCCAATCCCTATGACACTTTCCGTCGACTGCAGGAGGATGAGCCAGTTTCATGGATAGAAGAAATCCAGATGTGGTTCATTACCCGCCGCGAGGATGTGCTGGCGATACTGGCAGATACTGAGACGTTCACTGTGCAGCACCCTGGTTCCATGCTGGAAAGTGTGCTGGGTACGAACATGCTGACTACCGATGGCGGGCAGCAGTATCGCCTGCGGAGGCCGTTTATCACCACATTCGCGCCACGCCGTAATCGGGAACAGGCTTCGCACGTGATTGAAAGGCTGGCGAACAGCCTGGTGGATACCTTCATCGCCCAAGGCACTGCCGATCTCAAGCATGATTTTGCCGATAAACTGGCACTGCTGACTGTCGCCGATACGTTAGGCCTGCCCATCGAGGATTTTGACCAGTTCCGCCAGTGGTATGCCGATTTCGCACTGGGGCTGGGCAATTTCACAGGGGATACGGCGGTGATGGCACGCGCTCAACAGGCAAAAGAGGCCTTCCAGCAGTACATTCTGATGTATCTTACAGGCGAGAAACCGCTGGCTGACGACAGTGAACTAATGCGGGTTGCCCGTGAAGCCGACCTCAGCACACAGGAGATCATCGATTCAGCGCGGGTGATGACCTTCGGCGGATTGGAGACGACAACGGCGCTCATCACCAATACGCTGTGGGCGCTGCTGGTGCATCCCCAACAGATAGCGGCGGTACTGGCTGACTCATTGCTGCTGCCTGGCGCGATTGAAGAAACCCTGCGCTGGGAATCACCGGTGCAAACGGCCACCCGGCATATCACCCGCGACACGGCCATCGCCGGGGTCAGACTCAAAGCGGGCGAAACGCTACAATGTATGCTCGGCGCGGCCAACCGTGACCCCCGCTATTTTGATGAACCGGAGCGGTTTGACATATGCCGCCCGAATGCCGGCGATCATCTGGGTTTTGGGCATGGCAAACATTTCTGCATCGGAGCCGGGCTGGCTCGCCTGGAAGGACAGATTGGGCTGCATATACTGCTGAAACGTTTACCAAATCTGCGGTTGCATCCTGAGTTTGCGACGCTCCCGCAGGGGCATGAATTCCGTTCCGTTGCGGCATTAAGCGTTCAATGGGATGTTGCCAATCAGTAATAGCGCGAGTCTGAAGTATCATAGGGGCATCATGACACACAGACGAGTAGGATAATTCAATGCCCAAAACCCGCGACAAACTGACTTTTATCGAGGAAGCCCGCCGCAAACAGATCGTTGAAGCGGCTATCGAAACCATCGCCAATGAAGGTTATCTGAATGCATCGCTGGCCGAAATTGCCAAGCATGCCGACATCAGCAAAGGGGTGATCTCCTATCATTTCGATAACAAGGATGACCTGATTGACGAAACGATTTACACGATTCTGACCGACTCATATCGCTATATCCGGCAGCACGTCAACGAGGCTGGTGACTCGATGCGTGACCGGCTAGGGGCGTATGTGGCCGCCAGCTTTGACTACATGGCACAAAACCGCGAGCAGTTTGTGGCAATGGTAGATTTATGGGGCAGCTTTTCGTCCTTTGATCGCAAGAAGGAACATAACCATGCCGCGTATGACCCGTGCCGCCGTCACTTGCTCGGCATCCTGGAGCCAGGGCAGGCATCCGGTGAATTTGGCAGTTTCCCCGCCCGCACATTGGCATCCATTGTCCAGGCAGCGATAGACGGCATTATGCTGCAATGGGTGTTCGACCCGGACAGCGTGGATTTTGATGAATGCAAATCGGAAATCATCAGGATTTTTGAGGTCTATACGCGCAATCAGACATGAGGAAAGGATAATCTATGGGCGATTCCCATTCTGTTGAGTGGCCGTCTTTAGGACATCTGCTGGAAGACGCCACCGCCGCGCATGGAGATAAACCCCTCTTCATATACGAAGGACAGCATCTTTCGTACGCGGACTTCAACCGCCGTGTGAATCGCCTGGCAAATACCCTGCACGAGTTGGGGGTTGGCAAAGGGGATCGCGTCAGTGTGATGCTGCCAAATGGCTTTGCGTTCCCAATGGTCTGGTTCGCGTTGGCGAAACTGGCTGCCGTGATGGTGCCGACCAACATCAACTATATTGAGAAAGACCTACACTATATTCTGGCGGATTCGGGCGCGAAGGCAATTGTATTGGATGCTGAGTACCTGCCGCGCTTGCAGGTTGTCACCAGCCGGCTACCCGACCTGGAACACATCCTGGTGCTTGGCGATGCGCCAGCAGGCACATTCAACCTGGATGTGCGGATGGCCGCCGCCAGCGAATCATTCACAATAGGCAGAGTCGACCAAGCAGAGTTGCTCAATATTCAATACACTTCCGGCACGACCGGCTTTCCAAAAGGCTGTATGCTCACCCACCGCTACTGGCTGCTGATGGGGCAGATCACCAACCAATATCTCGAATTTCGCCAGGATGACGTTGATCTGACAGCGCAACCCTTCTATTACATGGATCCCCAGTGGAATACAGTGGCATGCATGATGAGCGGTATCCCGCTGGTCATCATGCAGAAGTTTTCTATCAGCCGCTTCTGGCCGTTGGTGGTCGAAAACCAGGTGACGCTGCTCTACCTACTGGGAACGATGCCCTTCTTTCTGATGAAGCGCGAACCCGACGACCTGGAGAAGAATCACCGGCTGCGAATCATCATCTGCTCTGGTATTGTGCCGCATTTCCACCAGACTTTTGAGGAACGCTTCAACGTCCCTTGGCGCGAGGCCTTCGGTATGACAGAAACCGGAGTTGATCTCGTCATGCCCCTGGACGACGGCCAGAGTGTCGGTAGCGGGGCGATGGGGCTGCCTGTACTGACGAAACACGCCCGTGTCGTGAACGCAGCTGAGCAAGAAGCGCCGGATGGCGAAATTGGTGAACTGGTAGTCCGTGGTGAGCCCATGATGCTCGGTTATTGGAATAAGCCTGATAAAACTGCCGAAGTCATCCGTGACGGCTGGCTGCATACTGGCGACTTAGTATTCAAGGATGAACGCGGCTATTTTCACTGGGTCGGACGTATCAAAGATATGGTGCGCCGGGGCGGGGAGAACATCTCTGCCGCTGAAGTGGAAGGTGCAATTATCGAACACCCTGGTGTGAAATCCGCTGCTGTAGTGGCTGTACCGGATGAACTACGGGGTGAAGAAGTGAAAGTCTATGTCATCTTGCTGTCAGGCGAAACACCGGAGAGCGTGCCGCCACAGATGATTGTGGACTTCGCCGCGAAAAAGTTAGCCGCATTCAAGCTCCCGCGCTATGTCGCTTATGTCGAACAATTCCCGCTCACGCCATCTGAACGGGTCGCCAAGCATGAATTAATTCGCGGCCAAACCGATTTGCGGCTAAATAGTTATGACCGGATAGCCGGTATCTGGCGTTAACTGGAATAAAGGGGAGAAAATGGATAATTTCAATAATCTTGTAGCGCGTATCGAAGCCGCTCTCCAGGATTGGACGATTCCTGGCACAGCAGTGACCATCATCAAGAATGGTCAGGCGGTTATGGCACGGGGTTTCGGCCTTAAGGATGTTGGTATCGGCCAGGTTGTGGACGCCGATACAGCCTTCGCTATCGGATCGTGCACCAAGTCGTTCACAGCAGCAGCGCTTGGTATCTTGGTGGATGAAGGCAAATTGAGTTGGGATGACCCGGTAGTGAAGTATCTGCCGGATTTTGCCTTGTATGATGACTGGATCACGCAGCATGTCACCGTGCGCGATATGCTCTCGCACCGCGTCGGTATCCAGCGGGCGTTTTACCTGTATCTGAAGGGCGATATGCCCAAACCGGAGATCGTGCGCCGGATGCGCTATTTACAGCCTACGGATGCGTTTCGCAGTAATTTCCGCTATGGCAACAGTCACTTCACACTGGCTGGGCAACTCGTTGAAGTAATCAGTGGGCAGCCCTGGGCAGGTTTCGTCCGGGAACGTATTTTTGTGCCGCTAGGGATGTCCGGGTCTTACACCTGCTACGATGACATGCGGGTAGCCACTCAGAACTTCACCCAGCCTCATGCCGTATTAGAAGATGGCCTGATTCCGCAGTCCAGCCAGATGACAGGTCGGCAGTCGGTTGTCCCCTGGCAGAATATCGGTCATGAATCGGCGGGTTCGGTGATAACGACCGCCAATGATATGGCCGGTTGGCTGAAGATGCTCACCAATCGGGGTGCGCCGATCCTTAAACTGGAAACGTTCGAAGAGCTGCGACATCCACAGATTGTCCCCCGCGATTATGCGGCCTCCGAATTTGCGCCCTTTTTCCTGGTGAATGCGCCGACTCACTTTTATGCGTATGGTCTGGGCTTCTATTTGTCGGATTATCGCGGGCACAAGATGATGCTCGGTGGTGGTCAGATTCAAGGTATGAATGCCACGTTTGCCGCTCTGCCAGAGCTGAATCTAGGTGTTGCGGTGATGGTCAACACCTATCACACTCTCGGGTATCTCGCGCTGTTGATGATGATTCTGGATGACTTGTTGGGCGTGCAGGAACAGGATTGGAATGGGGTGATGCTAGGGCTGGCGGGGGCGTTCCGGAAACAAACCGTTGCGCAGGTGCAGCCAATCATTGAGGCCCGTCAGGCGGATGCCCCGATGACACTGCCGCTGGCAGGTTACGGGGGGACATACCACAGTGACCTTTTAGGCGAGATCAGCATCAGGGTTCAGGATGATCAGCTAATCCTCTATTACGGGCCGGGCTTTGCCGGCACACTGACTCACTGGGAAAAAGATACATTCATTTTCACCATGATTGCGCCCAGCATCAGCGATAAAGACCTGATATCCTTCACAGTCGAAAACGGCCAGGCAGCGGCACTTCATTTCCGGGATGGGATAGCACTGCACAGGACCGTTTGACCCAAGTGCCGCTTTTTGTTGGCAGTTGAATTGACAATACTTAGTTAGAGGAAAAAGTATCGCGGGTGCGACCTGCCACTGCACCCGCACTTGCTCTCTCGGTGGATACTCTATTTTGCTCTTTCGTCCGAACTATACTCCAGCAATTTATAGACTTCTCCAACGCCTGACAGCTTAAAGCCACAGAATCTTCGTTCATTGCCTGCCAATGTGCATTTTTCATTTGTAGGTTTGCCAGGATGGTGAGGAGAAGATGATGAATGAAATACTCAATATGGAGACGATTTATCGCCGGGAACGGAAACGCTGGCTGCGCGAGGAAGCGCCGCGCCGCTCTTTCCGTGAGCAGCGTGCCGTATTGGATCGTACTGGTTGCATTGGTGCTGTATGGCTTGTCAGCGCCGTATCATCGGGGTGTGTTTGGTAAGCTCACACCAGGCTGGGGATTTATCGCCCCGATTGGAGTCGAGTTCGGCCTGCTGTATGCCGCATTTAGGCGGCGGCATGCCAAGTCCGAGAATGAAGCCCTGCCCTGGACGCTGTGGGCCTTGGAAGTCCTGCTGTTCCTGACGGCGATGCTGGTTAACGGTGTTGGCTCATTTACATCGGCGGTGGAAGCGGTGCAGCTTGAGAACCTGTCGTTCGCAGCCATTATCGAAGGTTTTGGCAATCTGCCAGCAACTAGCCAGGCAGCCCTCATGATGGCATTGTTAGCCGCATTTATCATCCCGATTGGCGCGTTGGTGGCAGGGGACGGGTTGGCGGCATTGGCCCTGGATTGGCACGCGGGGAGTGATTTTCGTGAACGGTGCTGGCAGGAAGTGGAATTCACAGTGATTTGCCGCGCGGTGTTTGTCCGGTATTTGCAGCAGGGGATTGGGCAGCGGGATGCCCGGCAGCGATCCATAAGCGAAGACCGCAGCGAGCAAGAAGTTGCCAGATTCAGCATGGCGCTCAGAATCCCCCGGACGCGGGTGGCTCAGATTATCAGAGAGCACTACAGAGCAAAAACATGTTCGCTAGATCTAGACTGCCTATAGTTGCGTCGCAACTTCACCCACTCCCTCCAACGTGGTTTCATGCTGTATAAATCATGCCCCCATCATATGTTTCCATCAAATTATCAATGTGAGTCAGCTTCATTTACTTCAGGAAAATCCCGCTCGATTAGATCGGCGTTGATCCCATAGGCTGCGGCTGCACCCTGTGCGACTGCGATGGCAACACTGCGCATGGGTGACGATAGATCACCTGCCGCATATACACCCTCGACACTTGTTCGACCGCGCAGATCGACCTGCACTACATTGTGTTCATTGACTTTACACCCCAAATCGTGGGCAAAAGTCGTTCTGTGGGTCGATTTTGGCCGAATGAATAAAGCATCGCAGCGCAAGGATGAGCCATCGGCAAAACGAATAGCCTGTATCTGAGTGTCTTTGCTTTCAAGTGCGGTTATCGGTTTTTCAATCACGTTAATCCCAAAGCGAGTGAGCCTTTCACGTTGCGCTTCAGGCAGTTTCCAGCTATCAGTGGTGCAAAGAGTGAGGTTGTCCGTCCAGTTGCGAAGCATCATCACCAGGTGCATGGCGGTCTCGTCTACGCCGTAAACTGAAATTGCCTTGCCCCTGACTTCGTAACCATCGCAGTAGGGACAGTGGAATACACTTTTCCCCCATAGCTCCTCGATTCCCTCCAATGGGGGCAGTTCATCGTGCAGGCCCGTTGCGAGTAAAACGATCCGTGCCTGAAGTTTGGAAGTGTCCGAACTGGTGATCTCGAAGCCGGCTGCGTTTTTCTCAATGTGCAAAGCGGTTGCCGTTTTGCGGGCGACAGTTGGGTAACGCTCAAGTTGGTCATAGGCAATCTGGATGAGTTCAGACGGAGTGATGCCGTCACGGGTCAAAAACCCATGCGATGCGTGCGAAAAACGGTTGCATGGTTTATGGTCGTCGATCACGACAACGTCCCTCAATGATCGTCCCAGGATTAATGCCGCGCTCAATCCAGCGCTGCTGCCGCCAATAATCACTACATCTAACATGTCATCACCTCTTACTGGTACTGTGTCTCATTCAGATAAGTGTACTGCACAATTTCTTACGTGTTTATCCCGAAGAAATGTGCAGATGCGTCAAGGCTGGCTATCATGCCCCACCGTGATGACGACATGACCTTTTTTGCATCCCGTTTCGACATAGCGGTGCGCCTCGGCAATCTGTTCCAGAGAATAGCGCCTGTCGATGACCGCCCTTAGTTTTCCTGCCTCAATGAGTCCTTTGAGGAAAACCAAATCTTCGGTATTCGGGGATGGTGCCCCAAAGATCACTTTCTTGCTGTTATTCATTGAAGCCCATCGTCCTCGAAGCCGCTGGTACAGACTGGGGTTAGCGATCAGATAACATCCACCGGGTTTGAGTGATTTCAGGCTACCGGAAAACGAACTTTTGCTGATTATATCCAGAATAAGATCGTAGCTCTCGCCGCTTGTGGTGAAATCCTCCTGAGTGTAATCAATCACATGGTCTGCGCCAATTGAGCGCAGCATGTGCAGTTTGTCCGTACTATCCACCCCGGTGACTTCAGCCCCGAAGTACCGGGCAAGCTGTACTGCAAACGTGCCTATCGTTCCACCTGCGCCGTTAATCAGAACTTTTTGCTCGCTTCGGACACTCGCCTGTCGCAGGAAATGCAAGGCTTCAAGTCCTCCGACAGGGACGGCAGCGGCTTCTTCATCGGTCATGTTGGCCGGTTTGATCGCCATCGCTCCACCTTCCGGTTGTTCTGGCAGAGCAATGTATTCGGCATAAGTCCCTGTTCGGATAAAGCCCGTCTGCGCGAAAACCTGATCGCCCGCTTTGAAGCGTGTCACATCTTTGCCGACCGCCTCAATCTCCCCGGCTAATTCCATCCCCAGGATAGTAATTCTTTGCGGCTTCCTAAAACCCACATAGGTGCGCACGGGGAGTGTGTACCAGCGCGCGCCACTCAAACTGCGCATCTCACAATCGCCTAATGGCACAGTGGTCGCATCTATCCTGATGAGAACTTCATTGTCTTTCGGAACAGGTTTTTTCACTTCACGGAGTTGCAGTACATCAGGCGATCCATAAGCTGTCCAGACAATGGCTTTCATGAGTTTCCCTCGATGTGACACTAATCGGACGACTACAAGGTCTATACGACCGTGTGACAGGTATTGTTATTGCCCAACCCCGATTATGACTTTTCCTCTGGCATGTCCCGTTTCGAGATACCGGATCGCTTCCGCCGTCTCACTGAGCGGGTAGCATCGGTCGATGACAGGGACGACTTTGCCATTTTGAAGAAGCTCCATCATGAAAGCCATATCCTTTTGGTTGGGTTCCACCGTTCCAGAAGGGCCGATGCGCTGACCACCAACCTTCGACCGGCGCGGCCCGACAACCATATGGGCAAACATAAGTCGCAGAGTGGTAAACCCAGCGATGATGCAAACGCCCTTGGGTTTCAGCGCGCGCTGGTAATCCGAAACTGAACGATTGCCGACTGCACAGTAAATCAGGTC
>CALJKV010000086.1 GCA_937974245.1 uncultured Chloroflexota bacterium
GGTTTCGACCCGGTATTGGCTGTCTATGATGCTTCCGGCACCGTGCTATGCAACGATGACGACCCGGAGGCCGCCAGCTACAGTGCCAGCCTGCCGACGACGGGCTTTGTTCCCTCGTCCGGCACGAGTGCCCAGATGCCGTTCTTCAACGGGGGCAGCGGATTTGCCGATATTTCGCTGGTGGTAGGCGGCTACAACAATCTGCCGGGTGAGTTCATCCTGGTGCTGGAAGGTATGGCTGTCACCACTGCCGATGGCACTGGCGACGGTTCGGGTGATCCTTTCAGCGTCCACATGACGCCCAACATGCAGGCTTCCGGTGTGCCGGTTACGGCCTATATGATTTCGGTGACGAGTGCACTCGACCCACTCACGAAGGTGATGGATGATAACAACAATGTCGTTACCCTGGATAACGGCAACTGGTTGGCGTGTGACGACGCCGGAAACAATAACCTGTGCTGGGGGCAAAGCCAGGATTTGAGCAGTTCGTATGTCTCCCGCACCCAGGGGCGGCAGTTACCAGGCGGGCCGCTGGATGCGATGATGACGCTGCCGTGGGATTACCTGGATATCGCACCGGGCGATGAGGGATATGTCACCTGGCGTATGAGCAGTTCGGGCAACAGTACATTCGGTGATTACCTCGTTGTCTTCCACATGGGGACGGGCGACGTGGGTAGCAGCGGCACGACGCCCCCGCCGGTCAGCAGTGATGGTCTGCTGCGCCAGTGGGCGAGCGGTGCTTCCGGTTCCAGCCAGTATGGTGAATCCAGTTGGAGTTTCTCTCAGGCTGCCGGCGCACCGGACACAAACGCGTGTGGCGATTTCACAACGGCCTGGGCTTCTGCCACCAGTACTGGCAAAGATACTATCACATTGGAATATAATGAGCCTGTTTATCCGGCCCAGGTGAATATCCACGAGACCTATAATCCCGGCTCAATTGTGCGAGTCGAACTCATGAATACAGAAACCGGGGAAATCGTTAGTGTGCCTGCCAGTGCCGACCCACCCGGCAATACCGGGTGTCCGGGGATATTTACGGTGGATATTTCCGGCAGCGAGACGCTGGTGAATGCCGTGACGATTTACCTGGATCAGACTATTGGCGGCAATTGGAACGAAATTGACGCGGTAGAACTGGTTGGCAGGCCGGCAGGCGGGGTCTCAACCGGCGGGAATACACCGCCGCCGGTTACACCGCCGCCCCCCGCGACAGGCATGACTGCACCCGGCGTGCAAGTGCAGTGTCCAGGTGGGCCGACCATTGAAAACGGCGTTGAAGTTGTCATCAATATGCGCACCGGTTTCACCTATACAGCGACTGCGATTGGTCTGAACGGTTTCGACCCGGTATTGGCTGTCTATGATGCTTCCGGCACCGTGCTATGCAACGATGACGACCCGGAGGCCGCCAGCTACAGTGCCAGCCTGCCGACGACGGGCTTTGTTCCCTCGTCCGGCACGAGTGCCCAGATGCCGTTCTTCAACGGGGGCAGCGGATTTGCCGATATTTCGCTGGTGGTAGGCGGCTACAACAATCTGCCGGGTGAGTTCATCCTGGTGCTGGAAGGTATGGCTGTCACCACTGCCGATGGCACTGGCGACGGTTCGGGTGATCCTTTCAGCGTCCACATGACGCCCAACATGCAGGCTTCCGGTGTGCCGGTTACGGCCTATATGATTTCGGTGACGAGTGCACTCGACCCACTCACGAAGGTGATGGATGATAACAACAATGTCGTTACCCTGGATAACGGCAACTGGTTGGCGTGTGACGACGCCGGAAACAATAACCTGTGCTGGGGGCAAAGCCAGGATTTGAGCAGTTCGTATGTCTCCCGCACCCAGGGGCGGCAGTTACCAGGCGGGCCGCTGGATGCGATGATGACGCTGCCGTGGGATTACCTGGATATCGCACCGGGCGATGAGGGATATGTCACCTGGCGTATGAGCAGTTCGGGCAACAACACATTTGGTGATTACCTCGTTGTCTTCCACATGGGGACATCTGCGGGCGGGCCGCTGGCGCAAACCAATGCGAATCATCGCCTGACACCGCACCCCTTCTTGTAGGGGAATAGCGTGGGATAATAATATGGTATAGCGTAAGGGAGGGTTTTGGTCCCTCCCTCATGATTCACTATGATTTACTCTTAGAACCCACTCAGATAGCTCAGGTCGGCGCGTCCGCGCTGCATGGCGCTGATGGCCTGCAAGAGCGCCAGGCGGTTCTGGCGCACAGCGGGGTCGTCGGCGTGAACCATCACGTTGTCGAAAAAGTCAGTGATGGCTGGGAGCATGGGTGCGAACGCCATGAGGAAGGCATCCACATTACCGGCAGTATCTAGCTTGCCCGTCGCCTGGGTATACGCCCTGTAGAGTGCTTTTTCCTGCGGTGTAGTCAGTGTTTCCGGGTCAACTGTGTACACCTCTGGCTCAGGGCGGGTGATACGTACACAGCGGGCGAATCCATCCAGCAGGCTTTCCCACTCTTTGCGTCCTGTCCACTGGTTGAGTTCTGCCAGTCCTGCCGATGCCCGGTAGGGATTAGCCGCTTGCTCCGCCAATACCGCCGCGATGACATCGCGCGGCCAATCCTGCTCCTCAACCCAGGCTCGCAGTCGGCCACCGATGAATTCCAGCACCTGCGTTTTGACTTCCGGCGTGACCGGGAGCGGTTGGGCTTCGGCGACGATTTGCACAGCATCGGCCAGGTTCACATCAATGCCCCGACCCACCAGGATTTGCACCACCCCCAGCGCGGCACGGCGCAGGCCATACGGGTCAGTGGTGGAACGCGGCGCGAGTCCGGCGGCGAATAACCCCACGAGACTATCCAGGCGGTCAATTAAGGCTAACAATGCCCCGGCATGATTGGCCGGCAAGCGGTCATCGGCGCTGCGTGGCAGCCAGTGTTCAAAAATGGCTTCGGCCACTTCCGGCGGATAGCCTTCTTTGAGGGCGTAATCGCGTCCAATTACCCCTTGCAGCGAGGTCAGTTCAACCACCATCTGCGTTGCGAGGTCAGCCTTGAGTATCTGGGCAGCGCGTTGGGCAATGACGGTATCAGTTGCCGGGATGCCCAGCAGATGCGCTACTGCATCTACCAGCCCGGATACACGCTGGTTTTTATCCAGCATTGAGCCGAGCTTTTCCTGGAATGTCAGTGTGCCCAGGCGCGGCAGGTACTCGGCTAACGGCTGGCTGGTGTCGTCGGCATAGAAGAAGGCAGCATCAGCGAAACGCGCCCTCAGCACATGCTCGTTGCCGTCAATCACCATATCAAGGTGTTCGCTATCCCCGTTCCGCACGGCGATGAAATAGGGTAGAAGTTTGCCACTGGCATCTTCCACCGGGAAGTAACGCTGGTGTTTGCGCATGACGGTCACGAGCACTTCACGCGGTAGTTGTAACGAGTCTTCGGCAAACGTCCCGCGCAGTGCGGTAGGGGATTCGACTAAGTTGGTCACTTCTTCCAGAAGGCCAGGGTCATCCGGGATGCGCCCTTTGACCGCCGTCGCCAGCGCCATAATCTGCTCGACAATCGCATCCCGGCGGTTTTCCGCGTTGAGAATAATCCCCTGCGATTCGAGTGTATCGAAGTAGTGTTGTAACCCCTTTATCGCGAGTTCTGGCGACCCATACGGACGCAGGCCGCGCGTTACGGCACCGGAAGGTAGCCCAGCGTATACAAAGGGGATGACCTGCCCGCCGAACAGTGCCGTCAGCCAGCGGATTGGGCGTGAGAAAGCGATGCCGCTGTCGTTCCAGCGCATGGCCTTGCCGAACTTCAGCGCCGCGATGACACCGGGCAGAGCTTCAGCCAGCACATCCAGCGCCGGGCGACCCTGTTCTTTCACCAGGGCGGTGACATACTCGCCGCCATCAATGGTCTCAACTTGCAGATCTTCAACATTCACACCCCGGCTGCGGGCGAATCCTTCTGCCGCTTTTGTCGGTTTGCCGTCGGCATCAAAAGCGCGGTTGGCTGGTGGGCCTTTCTCGATGCGCTCACTATCAGGCTGCCGTTCGGGGACATCCCAGGCGGCCAGCACAATGCGGCGCGGCGTGGTAAATACCATCACTCCTTGCGGCGGGGCGAGGCGCAGACTCTCAAACAAGTTCGTCGCCAGGTCTTCAAGCTGTTCCTGGACCTGGGCGGTATCGGCGGCGGGCATCTCTTCTACGCCGATTTCGAGCAGAAAGTCCGCCGGTTTGTCCGCCTGCTGGGTGGCTGCTGCGACTTCCGTCACCAGTGCCGGGGCTGCCCAGGCAGGGTTGTTGATCGGGAAGCCGAGCGACTCGCGCTGCTCCACGAACACTTTCGCCACTTCGCGCGTCATATTGCGCATCCGGTGGAAGTAGTGGGCGCGTTCGGTGACGCCAATAGCTCCGCGCGTATCCAGCACATTAAACAGGTGGCTGCACTTGAGGACGTAATCATAAGCGGGGATGACCGCGCCCGCTGCCAGCGCCCGCTGGTGCTCCTGTTCGTAAACGTTGTAGGTCTGCTTCAGCCCTTCGATGTCGGCAATCTCAAAGTAATAGCGGCAATGTTCGATTTCGCTTTGCAGGAACACGTCGCCATACGTCAGGCCGTCCAGCCAGTCAATTTCCCACACGGCGTTCTTGCCCTGGAGCGCCAGCACAATCCGTTCAATCCCATAGGTGATTTCCACCGACACCGGGTTAAGTTCCAATCCGCCCGCCTGCTGGAAATAGGTAAACTGGGTGATCTCCTGGCCGTCCAGCCAGACTTCCCAGCCTAGACCCCATGCGCCAAGCGCCGGGCTTTCCCAGTTGTCCTCGACAAAGCGGATGTCATGCTCACGGGGATTGATGCCCAGGGCTTCCAGCGACTGCAAATAGAGTTCCTGCGGGTTGCCGGGATCGGGCTTGAGGATGACCTGATACTGGAAGAACATCTGCATCCGGTTGGGGTTCTCGCCGTAGCGCCCGTCGTCGGGGCGGATGCTTGGCTCAACATAGGCCACACGCCAGGGTTCCGGCCCCAGCACACGCAGCAGCGTCGCCGGGTTGTTCGTCCCCGCGCCCACCTGGACGTTATACGGATTCCACAGGACACAGCCCTGCGCCGCCCAGAATTCATGAAGTTTAAGGATGACCTGCTGGAAATTCAGTGGTTTCGCCATGTTTCTGCCTTCGTCTATGGGGCCAACACGGCGTTCATTATAGAATCATGGGCGCGGTTTTTCGAGGGGGGATAGCGGGATGGTTGGATACACTTTCATCTATCCGTAAATTCATTACGCCAGAAACCTCACCCCTACTCGCTGCGCTCGTTTTCCCCTCTCCATTGTGGAGAGGGGAGGGAGAACCGAAGGTTCGGAAGGGGTGAGGTGAAGCACAAACCGAAGTTTGTGGATGCCAATAATCTGATGAACTCCCACTGCCGAGCTTTATCCAGTAACGGTGATATAGTGTGCTACGCTGTTCGTAGGTGAATGCGGCTGCTGAAATGCAGTCGCGCTATCCTATCTTCTGGGTAAAGGATAAAAGGTATGGAAATTGAACAAATCTTACAATTACTCAACGAGGTCTGCGACTTTGCAGACCGACATTATCCTGTAGGTGATGACAGGCCCAGACGGCTTCGGGAGATGGGAGAAGAACTGCGGACTTCGATCAATGATCGCCAACGCCAGATTATACTCACTCAAATCAGGACTTTTTTACAAGGCGGTCAAGGCTCTTTTTCTGACATTTGGTTGACATTGCCATGGGATTCAAAGTTGAGCTATGAAGAATTCAGCATGGGGTATCAAAGATTGGTTGGCAAACTCTATATTCAGGTCAAACAAGCATTAGAGGAACTGGACAAAGACTCATAACAGGCCCTTGATATATAAGTTGCATTCTCATAGAACTTCACCAGCGTGCAGACCGCCCCAAACGGTTCGCTCTACGTTTTGCAAGTGTGCTACGCTGTTGGTAGGGGAATGCGGCTGCTGAGGTGCGGCGCGTTTATCGTTCGTGTGCCAGTAAAACGAGCCATTTATGCCCATCGGAGGACAGTAAAATGGATATACCTGATCTATCTTTCTG
>CALJKV010000087.1 GCA_937974245.1 uncultured Chloroflexota bacterium
CCTTCACACTCAGTATTGCCGAGTTCTCGTTATGACTTGCACCATTGGTTATATACTAATTCAGTGGCGTCCCAAGTGCTGATTGTGAATCGCAAAATCTAAATCCGTTGATCTCGTTCGCCCTGAAATAAAAAATCTGATACATTTGAATGATTAAACATCTTTGTTCGTGTATCTCAGTTAGACTCGCGGAGATCAACGAACGTGTTTCTGGCTTCGATCAGAACTCAGAAAATAGTTGAATTATCGGCAATGATTTCTACGTGATAGGAACAAATTGAATGCAGCACTCACGCACCCGCAAGCAACCATTGGATTTTCGACAAGAAGAAGTTGGTCGTATTATGACGCGCTGGCGGGCATCTGATTCCTGCTCGCTCGTCGGTGTTGGCAGCGTTGGTAAGTCGAATCTACTGCAGCATCTGATTGACCCCGATGTTCAGGCGTTTTACATGAATGTTGCTAATGCTGAAAAATTCAAGGCGATTATCATTGACCCCTCGCTGCTGGGCGCCATGCCAAATCCCGATACACCTGATTATGACCAATTTCGCGCTTGGGCTGGGTACGAATTACTGATGCATCGTCTATACCTCGCCTTTTTTCCATTAACTGACGTTCTTCATCCCGACGACGCGGCGGCTTTTGAAGATTTGCTCGATGTATTCCGAGATGGACATAATCCTTTGTTTAAGTATATGGGTATACGTTACCTGGAACTTGGCTTAGAGTTTTTCATGAGGCAAGGTATCCAGATAGTTTTTATGTTCGATGAGTTCGAGGATATGTTGTTTAACCTTCCAATCAAGTTCTTCCAGGCGTTGCGTGGACTTAGAGACATCAACAAAAAACAATTGTCCTACCTGACATTTACACGCAAACCCATCCTGGATATTGCCGCTGAGGCAAATATAAAGCTCCTGGACATTGAGCCTTTTGCCGAACTATTCACTGATAGTGTCATCTATGTCGGTCCCTATAACGAAAAAGATGCGCACCAGATGGTGCAGAGTCTAACAAAGCGAAACAATCAGCAATATGGAGAGCATGTGCAGACTTTTCTTGTCTGGGCTACTGGGGGGTATGCGGGATTACTTCGAGCTGGTTTCCGCGCTTTAGAAACATTGGTCTCTCTAGACGCCGATACAGTAATGCGTTCCAGCCAGCAGCTCGCCTACCAACTTGCAGCGCACCCTGGAGTTCGCGAGGAGTGCCGCACAATTTGGACGAGTCTAAGTGAGGCCGAGCGTATCATGCTACGCGAAATGGCAAGCGGCAAGCCGAATATTAACCTAAATGACACACATATAAAACGAGTCGCTACACTGTTGGCAAATAAGCGATTATTTCAGCGGCGCGGACAGGAAGTTGTTATTGAACCACCTGTTTTTCATGCTTTTGTGATGAGTAATCCTGATATTGATTATCAATAGGACATCGTGGACGACCTCCCCCATTTTGAACGTTCGCTGTTTCTTGAAGGACCGGTGGGCGTAGGGAAAACCGCAGCGGCAGCCCGGTTTATTCATGACACTGTAATTAATGAAGGTCACAGTGTCATGGTGATTATCCCCTACCCTACCCTGCTTCATCGCTATCTGCCAGCTAAAACAAAGTTTCTGGATGTAGAAAAGCTGTATATAACAACTTTTACTAACTTTGTATTAGAAATGCTCCGTCATTTCGATCAGATGACGCGCAGCGTATTTCCTGATCCCAATCAACCTGTGATATACGCTCCTCCCGAAGTGGCATACTATCATATACTGAGTATAGCCACTCCATATCTCGAGAGCGGCTTGCTCGATGATGTTCGGCTGTCCCCTAGGCGATTATGCTACATAATTGAGAACCTGCTTAATCAGGCCGCCGCCGCGGGTTTATCATTAGACGCGGCTACGTCGAGGTTGGCAACAAGTTGGGAAGCAACTCAACCTTATCGTCCGCATGTGTATGGCGTCCTCGCCCAAATTGCGCAGCAATATCGCGCATTTTGTCGGAGTCAAAGCTTGCTGGACACTTCTCTTGCACTTGAAATATTCAATCATAATATACTCGACCTATCCGATTTCAGAGAACATATACATTCGTGTTTTTCGTTAGTTCTAATGGATAATGTTGAGGATATGGGTGCAGTCGCTCATGATTTTGCCCTCTGGGTGACTGAGACTGTCTCTAAATCCGTGTTCATTTATGATCAGGATGCGGGGTATCAAGTGACGCTTGGGATTGATCCGGTAAATGGTCGGGGTCTGGCAGAAATTTGCGATAATCATGTAACATGGAAACATGAAAAGAAACGGATCGGTCCAGTTGAGGTTTCATATAGACTTGCTAGCCTGATCCGCAGTCTTGCAGATTGGCCGCCCATATTACCGTTTCCTGCACAGAACATGGTGATAGCAGCGGGCTCGGTCAATTTAAGTGTGCATCCTGATTATTCGCAGGCTATTAAAACCTGCGTAGAGAAGGTGATTTCTCTCGTTGATAGCGGCGTACCGCTTTCTGAAATCGCCATACTGTCTCCATATCTGAGTCGCATGACTTGTGTTGATCTCCAAAGCAGTCTGAAAGAAGTCAATATTCCCTCTACTGCCTATTTAGTTGCTGATGCCCCCCCGCAGTGTGTGAAATCTATTCTTACACTGGCTCAATTAGGGATAGATCATGGGGTTTCACATCACTCTGTAGCCCAGGCGCTAGCCAATCTAATCACTGTACTTGACCCGGTGCGTGCAGCACTTTTATCTCAAACGGTTTATCATAAGGGCATTTTGTCAGGATTTGACTCACTGACGAGCAATATGCAGCACCGCATTACTAGCGAGGTTGGGGCTTGGTATGAAAAACTGCGTCTATGGCTGGAAGATAACGCACTACTTGCACAAAAATCCCCGATTAATGTGTTTGTAGAGCGTTTCGCTCATGAGGTGTTGTCCCAGCCTGGCTATTTGCTGTCTCTAGAATCGAATTCAGCTTTGACGGTAGCTCGCTGGGTTTCTATTCTCGAAGATTTCACAACAGCATTTGTTCCATTAAAGGACTCGGTAAAACTCAATCTTGAGATAATTAAACAAATTAATACCGGTAAGTGGTCAACGGAATCCGTTGTTGTTGGGGATCAATTTCCATCGGATGTGATAATAGCGCCTGCGAGCGTATTTATGCGCATGAATCGCGTTGTGGATTATCAATTCTGGATGGATATTGGTAGTCAGTGGTGGTGGCGCGAACAAAACACGGCCTTTATCAATCCGTTTATCCTTCGTCGCAGTTTTACACATGATGCGTGGACGGACACATTACACACTGATATACAGCGCCAAACACTACAAAAGTATTCATCCGGGCTACTGCGCAGGTGCCGCCTTCAGGTGTATGCCAACTTTGTGGAGCAGAGTCCGTCCGATTTCCGCCAGATTAGTCCATTAGTCTACACGCTACAAGTTTTGTCACATCAATGGGCAAAGTGATTGCAAAAATGGAAAAGGAATCACTTGTTCCCTTATTCAGGCCCGAACAATATAAAGTGTTGAGCTATCGTGCTGGGAAAATGGCTGTTTTGGCAGCACCTGGAAGCGGCAAGACGACCATTCTCGCCCATTTGGCTGCGTCCTTGTTGGACAAAAGGTTATCGAAGCGAGATATTGCGAAGGGACGGGAGATTTTAGTCGTTACTCTGACAAATGCCGCTGTTCGTAATTTTCAGGACAAGTTTTCCGCAAGTATGCAAATACGTGGATTGTCAGCCGAGGCTGGCTACCGTATTCGCACATTGCACGGGTTGTCTCATGATATTGTCCGTGAAAATGCCGCATCTCTCCGCCTGGCGGACAATTTTCTTATTCTTGATGGTCAGACTCAGCACCGTGTTATCCGACAGATTGTGAGAAGAAACCTACAAGCTGATAGTACCTGGCTTGAGGAATATACAAGACAAGATTATGTAGCAAAAGGTGTACTCCCAAAACAGGCATGGTGGCAGTATGTAACGCAATTGTGCGTACGTTTTATGCGCTACTGTAAGGATTACGCACAATCGCCCGGTGACTTGGTCGCGGTCTCAAATTATACAACCTCTGCTCTGTTGCGCTTCTGTATGCGAGTTTATGACGAGTATCAAAGAGTGTTAATGTATCAGGGTGCAGTGGATTTTGATGATCTTGTTGCTTATGCACTCACCCATCTCCAGGAAAATGAATCTAACCTAGTGCATTTTACTGAACGCTGGCCTTATATTTTGGAGGATGAAGCGCAGGATAGCAGTCGATTACAAGAACAGTTGCTCCGTATGCTGTCCGGAGATAAGAATTGGGTGCGGGCGGGAGATGTGAATCAAGCGATTCATTCTACTTTTACAACTGCTGATCCGTCGCACTTTTCTGCATTTGCCAGTGAACCCGATGTGGTTGTTTTTCGATTAGAACGATCCGGGAGGTTTGGGCGGCCAGTCGGTGATCTCGCAAATACTCTGCAAAAATGGGTGTGTTTTGACCACCCTGCCCGGTCTGCTCGAAACGCCTTTGATCTGTTGGAGATAGCACCTCTTGAACCGGGGGATGGGCAACAGCAACCACGAATGACGGATATTGCTATCCATATTCATCATATGCCTGGAGTGCGGGTGAGCGGTGATGAAGAGTCGCGTTTGGTTTTAAATAGTTTGCATAAATGGTTGCCAGACCATCAGGAAAAAACAGTGGCTATCTTGGTGCCAGATAATGCCAGGGGCTTTGCAGTGGCGAATCTTCTCAAGCAGCAAGCTGTGCCTTATGAAGAAATGCTACATAGCACATCAGCCGTTCGTGCTGTCGTGGGTGTGTTATGTGTTGTGCTTGAGTACATGGCTGCTCCATCTGATAGTGGTCGTTTTCAGCGATTGTATCGTGCTGTCTGGCGTCCATATATTTCAAATATGGCGGATGAGTTAGTTGGTAATCGTATTGAGCACTACTTGGCGCGTCATCGGTTTCCTGAACAGTTGTTGTATCCGTTAAATGGTGTCATGGCAGATGACCTTCCTGCTGACTTTAATACTTTTTGTGAGTATGCTCGTCAACTTCTTGCTCTTTTATCTTATTCTATTGATGAATTGCTGGTAGTTTTGGGGCGAAAGCTTTTTCATGAACCATTTGAAATTATGTTATGCTATCGTTTAGGGCAGATTATGTCGTCTATTCAGGCTGCAAATCCGGCATGGGGGATTATAGAGATGATTGAAGAAGTTCGAGTAATAGGAAATCACCAGAGAGAATATTTGGCTGATGATGATCTGCGTGCTGGTTATATGCCTCGGCCAGGTGTCGTTACTGTAACGACCATACATATGGCAAAGGGCCTGGAGTGGGATCGAGTTTACTTGACCGGTGTGAATAATCTCTCTTTTCCATCCTTTCAACCAGGCGATCGGTATCTTGGTTCAAAGTGGTTCGTTCGTGATGGTCTCGATCTTGAAGCTGAAATGATTGCACAGGTGTCTTCCATGGTCGATTCGGATGAGTATCATGTAGTTGAAGAAGGTATTGCTACACAAAATTCTCAAGTAGCCTATGTGAATGAACGGTTGCGCTTATTATATGTAGGGATTACGCGATCTCGACAGGAGTTAATCATTTTATGGAATACGGGCAAGAACACAGTTCATGGTGAATTGTTGCAGCCCGCCCTGCCCTTATTGGTCTTGCAGAGCTATTTAGATGGTACGCTTGTTTTTTGATCCTATTTGTTATTTATGCTTGCGGTGTGAGAGAAACACCTTACACATAAACACAAGAACCACTGACAATTGTCGGTAGCTTGTGCGTAGGTGTTTCTCTCGGTGTTTTTCTAATGACTATGCGAAGGTTAAATTAGTTGAAAACCTTTAATGCTAGCTACCTTATACCGGCTGCTCGCTGCCAGACAGAAATCGTTATTGTAAACTCCCGCTTTATTACAACTATCTGCATGGTGACTTCAACAGATGAAGCAAAGGAGTTCTTGGCTGACATACGCGCTGAGATGCCAAGTGCATCGCATCACGTCTATGCTTTCCGGGTTGGCTATGGCAGCAGCGTTACTGAGGGTATGAGCGATGCCGGTGAGCCTTCTGGTACGGCGGGACCGCCGACGCTGGCTGTGCTGCGGGGAACTCAAATTGGCGACATTGCTATTGTTACAACGCGCTATTTTGGCGGAACAAAATTGGGTAAGGGGGGGCTGGTTCGTGCTTATACCCAATCTGCTCAAACAGGTTTGGCACAACTTAAAACACGGCTCAAGATTGCTACGGTTACACTCGGTATAGAAATCACCTATTCGCTTTATGAAAGTGTGAAACGGCTGATCTCAGCGCACTCTGGTGACATCATTGACGAAGATTTCACTGGTGAAATCACCCTCACGGTGATTCTTCCAACTATCGAACGATCGGCGTTGAATCATGCACTGGCTGAGCTATCTGCTGGTAAAATTATCCCAGTTGTGTTAGATTAGTTTTTGACTATGCGAAGTCGCTTAGCTTATAGATCGGGCAATATAGGCACGAACAGCCGCCAATGCCGGATCACGTGGCGCAATAGTCTCTGCTCGCAGCAATAAGTCTTTTGCCTGTTCATCTTGACCACTTTCGAACATAAAGCGACCAGCGAGTGCCAATAGTGGGACATCTATTGGGTTTGCCGCCAGGCCTCTATTCAGATACCGCATTGCCAGTTCCCGTTGATCGGATCGCCACAATGTGCCCGCCAGCATTTCCAGTACCCTGGGATGATCTGGCAAATGCTTCTGTCCATCTAATAACACCTCTAGCGCATCATCAGTTTCGCCCCACTTAGTATACGCCTGGGCAAGCAGCAAATACGCCTCAGCCAGCGTTGGTACTTTCCCAAGAGCATATTCCAAAAAGTCAACATCATCCGCTTTCACCGACACACCAGCGTTAATTAATGTTGTTAGTTCTGCCATTTTCGCTTCAAAATCTGGATTATCTGCCGTCAGCAATAACCGATCAACCTCAATACGCGCTGCATTATCACCTTCTGCAGAGTCTCGTGCCTTCTCTAAAATATCCCGCGCTTCGGTATATTGCTCATCTACCAACAGCACTTGCCCCAGATTACGCAACAGGTCGAACCGATCAGGTAAACGATCCACCGCCTGGCGCAAAATACGCACTGCTGGAGTAGCATCCGGCATACTAACCAATGTCTCGATAACCTGGCGCACATAGTCACCCGTATTGTCAACGGAAACCAACAACTCAAAATCATTCCACACCGCGTCGTAATCTTCCATCTCAATCAACTGCATAACCAACGCGTGCAAAATGCTCGCGTCGCTCTCGCTTTTCATAGCAGCCCGATATGCCGCTATGATCTCTACCGCCGGAACATTTTCCAGCTTAACATTCTCCAGGTCAGCCAGCACAACCCCATCAGCAAAGCTTCTGCCAGTAATTCCCTCACGATCATTTTCAAAATCAAACTGTACACCCGCCATATCCATTAAACCCAGCAATTCGGCGTATTCCATATAATAAGCAGCCGGCACATCCGTCGCCCCAATACCCCGCTGATAGGCATCGACTGCCTCATAAAAATGCCGGTGTTGATAGTACATTCGACCCAGATTTACCCAAAATATGACGTCCGATTCAAATCGCGCAGCCACGTCTTCCATGAGTTCACAGCCTCGCTTCAGACTACCGAGTTTTGCCACTGCAGAACTAAGCAATATATATGGAAACACTGACTGCTCAAACATCGAGACCAGTTTTCCAACCGAGGGAAAGAGCACGGAATCCAATGGGCCGAAAAGTGGATCCAGTGCCCGTGCCAGACCATGTGCCGCCAGCCATCCACCAAGGTCACCGTCCAATGCATCACAGGCTTCAAAAAAACGCTCATACTCCGATTTAGCCTGTTCCACTCCCCATTCTTGACCCCACAAATGCAGCAGAAGACTGACCTCATTCGCAAACAACTGGCTCAATACACGCTCCAGACCAATCTCCTCCCAGTTCCCAATTTGGTAAGCTCGTCGGGCGATATTGGGTTCCCCAACTTCCAGGAAAGTGGCAATTTCAACTGCTATTTTAGGGAGATTCGCGACTATTTGTGCCAAGCTATTAGTTTCATAACCAAATTGCTTCAGGTCATTCGGCTCATTAGCCAGATCATTCTCTACCTCAAGAGTAAGTGACCACTTACCGCTCACGGCTTCCAATGTGCCCCAAATAGCTACATTCTCATCCAGGTCGTCTAAACCCCAATCATCTACCTCAAACTGGGATTTTTCTGGTAACCAAGCATAATCCGCTGGTTCACCCTCCAAAGATGCAAACAAGCGATACACCCTTAGATCACTCGACCAATCTTCCAGCAAGAAACCCAATAACCCCGCTAATCCCATTGCAACCTGTGGCCGGGTACTACTACACACAGGCCACAAACCAATACGTAAGCGCGGCCCACCGGTATCAATCGCCTCTGCTAAACTAGATGCAGAACCAAATATGGCGGTCTCCAGATTGCCACCACTATTATTCCGCCGTCTCCCCATTAACTTGTCCGCAAGATCGCGCATTTCCCCACCTTTCACAAACAAATAAGCTCTACATCTGCATGTAGAGCCAATCAAAACAGTTAAATCAGGACCATCTATGTTACTCGCAGCCTATCTGCGATATTCGTTTATCAGATTCACCATATCTTGGATGGCGACCGGCTTTTGGATGTAATCATCACAGCCAGCATCAGCATAGCGACTTGCATAGATATTGTCGTACGACGTGATAGCAATAATCGGAACAGCCACACCATTATCACGTAGTTTACGAGTCAACTCCAATCCATCTATCTGATCATCGCCGAGGTGCATATCAATGATAATTAAATCAACCGGGGACGTGTTAATCTGGCTAAACGCCTCCAGTGGATCGCGATATGTGATTAATTCATCTTGATTCATGTTACAGATACGCCCCAGCAGTGCCAGGTTCGCGGCATTGTCTTCAACATAAGCAATTCGCATAAAATCTTCCTACACTTGCATTCCAGCAAACAACGATAGTTGCTAACTATAGCATAGAGTTTGCTTACAGCGTATAGGAATTTTACCCAAGATTGTCATAGAATTAGAATAGGTGCCTGATTACCCAGCAAAGCGTATCAGGCACCATCAAATCACGATCTCAATTTACAGGCAACGCTTTCCCTCACCAATAATAGGCCGGAGTAGTCTAGTGCCATCTCTATAAGCCCAAGCCGTGCAGTGAATTAGCCGACAACGGGAATCAGGCTAGTATCACCACGAAGTGTAACCTGATTGGCAGGAACCCAGCCAAAGCCCAGAGTCGTGTTCAACTGCACCCAGGTAAAATCAGCTGTCCGAGCCACAACCGCCACTTCTGCCGGCGCGCCTACCGTACCAATCGCACCAAAACTCAATCCTGGAGCAGCGTAAATCGTCACCGGCGACGCAATAACGGCTGTAGGCGATGACAACATTCCAGTCGCATTCCGAATAATCGGAACGGCCTGGATGCTGCCCCGGAACACTGTGTATTCATTGTTAACCCAGGCCTGCCCAAAGGGGCTGCTCACCAACATCCATACACCATCGGAAGCAATGCCAATAACCGGAAGCTCTGTACCGCCGGCAAATGTCGCCACAGAAGTGTATTGAACCCCAGGGCCACTGCGTCCATTCAAAAACGGGGTGTTCACAACTACGTGCGGCGTATCAAGCGTGAGGCTTCTCGGTGCAGTAGTCGTTGTTGTTGTGGCAGTCGCGCCCGTTGTCGTTGTTGTCCCACTACTCACAGGCACAGCCCCAACCAGAGACAGATCAATCAAGTCCGTCACAGTCCCGGTACGTCCCGTAACAGCTTCCAGCGGCACCCAGCCACGCAAACCATCACCCAGTTCCAGTTGGGCAAATTTACCGTCCTGGCTGGCACCGACCAGGAAACCCTCACGACCAGCAGTCAGATTCGGCATATTGGTGCCGCTGCCACCTGGCGTATCCGTCATCTGGACAACTTCAGCGATTACAATGTAGACATTGCCGGATACCCGCGATAACCGAAGAGTCACTTTGGGTGCTTCAATCCAACCCGTACCAATGCCAGCCACATCAATAGCGAACCAGTCCACATTGTTGCTGTCGCGTGAGGAGCCAACCAGCGCGTAATCCGTCGCATTAGTTTCATCGCGGAAGATTGTTCCCAGTGATGGCGCATCGGTCATAGGCTGGACGCGAACGTTGACTGCTTCCACATCCAGCTTTACACGAAACCGCTCGCCAGCTACAACCACAGTGGGAGTCTGGAATTCACCAAAGCGCAGTTCAACGCGACCACCCTGCCCTGACGCTGTTGCAGCAGGCGCCCCACCGCCACCACCCTGCCCTGGCAGGCCCAATGTAGTTGCTGTTGTGCCAACAGCCGAGGCCGCAATATCGGTAAGGCGGATAGTGGGAACTTGCTCAAAGTTCCCGCGTGGAATGGTGTACTCCGAGTTCACCCAGGCAACACCGATTGGAGTCGAAACCTGAAACCAGACATTGTCTGTAGCTCGCCCCAGAACCGGCAATTCGGTACCGCCTACCAGGGTAATCAACACCGCATATTGTACGCCTGGCCCTACACGAGCATTCAGAAAGCTCGAATTAACAATCAGCCGAGGGGCTACAAACTGCACCTGTTGTGCCGGGGGCGAAGCAACCACTGGCTGTGTAAAAACAAACACCCCTGAAACGATAGAGAGCATCAGCAGCAGCGAAAGAAGTTTAGCTTGTTGTTTCATTGCATGTTTCTCCTGATACCAGCCCGCCCCTCCAATCACAGGTAAATCAGCTTGTCAGGCAGGCCACTATGACCGTAAGTAAAGTATAAAGTGAAATGGCAAATTATGCTCATCTTTGCATACACATCTTGGAGTATAAAGCGATACTGAAGATCGTGCAATCCAGGTGACAAAAGAAAATAGTCCCGATTCCGTCAGGTGTTCGACAGCTAACCGTACAGTCCTGGCACAGTGGAGTGTCCTAAAATAAACTCAAATTCCAGTATATAAGTCATTGCTATAGGGCCGCACACACGATGAAAACAATCCGGCACATTATCCCAACACTATTTCTCCTACTGACAATCACCATTCCCAACGCCTTAGCACTCGAATGTTTCCCAGAAACACCCTGCTTTGACAATTCATCGGAAATCTATGGTCTGACAGCCGTTGAGATCACGCTTTACCCTGAACCCAATGTTCAGGTACTTACGACCAACAACAACCTGCTTTATGACCGAGGGTATCAACAAGTCATTGGCAAAAATCCACTGATAATCTACGACGCCCCAGACGGAAATGCCACTGGAACGCTGGATGCAGGTTTCAACTTTGTGACAACACTTCGAAGTCACGATAGTTGGACTGAAATCAATATCGGACAGTGGGTGGAATCCGAGCATCTTGACTTGATGGGGGCAGCAGTCTCGCACTTTAGTGGTGTCCTGCTACCGGAAACGCCACTGCCCTATCCAATGGCCTGGTTGCTCGCAAACCTATACCCCAGCACCATTCCCGGCAATGACCCGGATGGCAACCAACCACTCTTGCCTCGTTATACCCGCGTGAACATTTATGCCAGTGTGACAATAGATGGTTACAACTGGTACCAGATCGGCATTGACCAGTGGGTACACCAGTTTCACGTCGCAAAGATCGAACCCATCACACGCCCCGAAGATGTAGAGACGGAGCGATGGATTAGCATTGACCTTTACGAGCAAATCGCGATTGCTTATCAGGGCACGACACCTGTTTTTGCCACGCTTGTTTCCTCCGGCCTGGATCGCTGGCCGACACAGGAGGGATTATTCAATATCTACTTCCGCCGCACACGCAAAAACATGAGTGGCGGCCAACCCGGTGATGACTACTACTTTCTGGAAGAGGTTCCCTGGACAATGTTTTTTGACGAAGGACGCGCACTCCATGGTGCATACTGGCATGACGGGTTTGGCTACCGTCGCAGCCATGGTTGTGTCAACCTCTCCATTACCGATGCGCACTGGCTGTATAACTGGGTAGCTGAAGTCATGGGCAGCATGTCCTCAGCAGAGCAGGAAACTGGCCCCGCTGTTTACGTCTACAGCAGCGGCCAATATAACTAGTCTCAGACCTCAATCAGGCGCATCGGCTGATCGCGTGCGCCTACAGTTTCTTATTTCCACCGTTGCGTCTCCTGGAAACAGCGCTATGATGAGAGAGATTTCTCCTGAAAGCGGGGTTTTTGCGTGTGAGTATCCACAACAACCAGATTGCCAATCTTCTTCAAAAGCACATGGCGCTTTATGGCTATGAACTGATTGATCTACCGATTATCGAACCGGCCGACCTGTTTCTCATCAAGGCCGGAGACCCCGTTATCAGTTCTTTGTTCACATTTGAGCGGCAGAACCGTCAGTTCGCCTTGCGCCCTGAATTTACCGCCGGCGCAGCCTCTCATTATACATACCTCTACGGCAACCAGTCCCCAATGACACGCTGGCAATATCATGGTCCAATCTTTCAGGACCCGCCAGGAAATGGCAGTAACACCTACCAGCACTATAGTATTGGCGCGGAACTCATTGGTATGGCCGGGGCAGTTGCGGACGCGGAGGTCATTAGCATGTCAGCACATGGCCTGACCGCAGTTGGTGTGAACGATTTTCAACTTACTATTGGGCATACTGGCTTAACTCGCCGCCTGCTGTCGCGTTTTCAACTCGACACCCGTATCGAGCGTTTTCTTCTCCACCACTCGGTGACACTGCAAGACCCTGAATACGGAAAGTCTCACTTAGTGGCACAGCTCAAACGGCTATACGCGCCTGAACAGGCGGCAAATACCGCCGATGAAATTCTGCAATTTCACCTGGATAAGTCAACGGATTTCATCGGGGGCCGCAGTCGCCAGGACATTGCCAGACGCCTGCTACAAAAGCGCAAAGGAGCAGCCGCCTGGGAGCAAATCATGGCAGCCACCGATTTCCTCGACCAATGGAGGCAGATCGCCGGACCGCCGCCTCAGGTTTGGGATCGCATGGCAGCTTTAATAGGCGCCAGCGACGAAGCATCCCAACAAGTCCTCACGGAATTCCAATCCGTCATCAATCTCCTAGAGACTTGTGGTATCCCTGCGGAGCAAATACGTATAAAGCCATCGCTCGCGCGTAGCTGGGAATACTATACCGGCATCGTCTTCGAACTAGCGTCTGGTGATGGTATCAATGTGGGGGGGGGTGGCCGGTACAACGAACTCATCCAACTTATCAGCCAGCATCCATCGACTCCTGCCGTAGGGTTTGCCTACAACATGATTAACCTCACTCGTGCAATTGGGCAAATAGCGCACGTAGCGAATCCGCCAGTCGAACTCTATATCACACCAACGGTCCATCAAGCTGGAATGCGGTGGGCACATCTGCTACGACAGCGGTCAGTAGCCATCGCCGTTACAAGCGACAATAAGGCAGAAACAACAGCGCCTCTGCGGATAGATGAGGCGGGAAACTGCCACACCCGCCGGCGAATATACACATTGGATCAAATCGAACAGCTGGTCGCAGAACTAAAGGAAATGAAGCTATGACCTCAGCCACCACACTCGCGCTACCCAGCAAAGGGGCAATTGCCGACCCTACTTTGAGTTTCTTGCGTGACTGCGGCCTACCAGTCTATAAACCCAATGACAGGCAGTATGTGGGCGAAATCCCCGCGGTGCCATCGCTCAATGTGCTGTTCCAGCGGGCAACCGATGTGCTATACAAAGTCGCCGATGGCACTGCACAACTTGGCATTACCGGGTTGGATATTGTACGCGAAAACCCCCACGAGGATGTGATTGTCATCCATGAGGCCTTAGGCTACGGTCATTGCAGCCTGGTTGTCGCTGTGCCGGAAATGTGGGTAGATGTCGACAATATGCTGGATATCGAAGACATTGCCCTGGACTTCCGCGAGAACAAAGGACGCAACCTCAGAATTGCCACCAAATACCCCACGCTTACACGACAGTTCCTACACAACCGGGGCATCCACCATTTCACACTGGTAAAGGCGGAGGGAGCAATCGAAGCCGCTCCCACCCTGGGCTATGCCGACATCATTATTGATCTGACGCAAACCGGCACGACACTACGCGAAAACCATCTCAAATGGTTTACCGATGGTGTTATCCTTGATTCTCAGGCCTGTTTAATCGGCAACCAAAATGCCCTCAAGAACAACCTGGAGACCATGGAAACAACCCATGTCATGGTGGAACGAATGGATGCCGCATCGCAAGGAAGAAAGTATTACCAAATCATCGCCAACATTCGCGGCGAAGACCCACAGGCAGTTGCACAACTCGTCTCCACAAACCCGGAAACACGTGGCTTACAAGGGCCGACGATTGCGCCGATCTACCCGCACAACGACGGAGACAGTAGTCATGAAATGTGGTTTACCATCACGATTATAATTGACAGCAGGAATCTGCTAAGAGCTGTCGAGCATTTGCGTACAATCGGCGGCACTCAAGTCATCGTCAGCCCGGTACGCTATGTTTTTATGGAAGACTCGCCCACCTTCACCAGGCTGATAACAATACTAAACAACACAAAAGTCTGATGACTCAGAGTGCATTTGCCACCCTATCAAGTGTCCGGTCGATTAAGCTGCGCTCACCCCGGCTCTCCGCACCCATTTCGACGGCCATCGCTAATCCTAACAGGCTAATTTCCACCGGAAATCGACCCGAATCGGCCAGATTCATCGTCAGAAAGGGGCAACAAAATAGTGCCAACTTCAAGTACCTTCGCCAATCCGTGCGCAACAAACCACGTTCCTTGAGGGCGCGCAGCACAGGAATCAATACCCTTTCGACCTTACTTTCCAGGAACATGTGTCGCACCGGTGCCAGGGAATAGTCGTATGTGACCCGCCATACATCACCCTCGGTACGCAGTGTGACAGACGTTTGCTGCTGTTTTTCCCGTGGGAAGTACATCCACATCGCAAACACATTGTGAAACAGCGGTTTAGCGAGGTCAAGTAGCGGATGATGCTTCCCTGCAAAAGCCGGATCAAAATACAGTAGTGAGGCATAATTGCCATCCTGCTGCAAGAACACATTACCATTATGCGCGTCCCCATGCCCGGTGACTGTCGGCCCCGCCTGTTCCGGTTGCAACATGCGCACCGCCCGCGTTATCACATCGTTCAATGATTCAGTATAGACCTGCCCGTTGATCTCCCACCGCACCCGGCGTACATCCTTCATCAAGCGTTCACCGACAGGAAGTGCAATAGCAACATCCTCTCCGGGCTGCCCTGGTAATGGCCCATAGAATCGTGCCAGCCGCCCACCGTTCAACCGGTAGTAAAACAACTGGTGAACGGGCGATTGCCCGGCCTGCAGTGGCGTTTGCTTCGCAAGTGTCGTCCGGTAAAGCTCCAGGAGGTGGTCATCGGCGGCGTTTTGCGCCGCAGTGAGAACCGCCAACTGGTTACTCGCGCCGGTTTCAATCGCCCAGGCCACATCAAACACCGAGGGCGATTCGATCTCGTCGTAAATCAGAAGTTGCTTACCGGTTTCCGTTGAACTAAATACCGGGCGAATCACCGGATAGCCGGCTTCTGCCAGCAAGGCAGCCTGATAGTACTCTCCGATGACGGTATCCGACTCGGTATGTGTCTTAAAAAACAGTCGCGTGCCATCAGCCCGTGTCAAGAACCCATTGAATGAATTCAGCGATACCGCCAATGGCCGCAATTCTACCGTTCGCACATCATGCGCATAAATCTCGCGCACGAAATTGAGGAGCAGCGCCTCCGCTGCCCCCCTATCCGTAAACTGTAATTCCTGAATCTGTTGGAGCAAGTCGCTCATAAGCCCAAAATTTCATTTCGCTTGCGGATCGCATAAGCGTGCGCCGGGAAACCTTCATAATCAGCCAGTGTCGCGGCAACACCCTGCAACCGCTCATATCCTTCCAGAGAGAGATAGCCAACACCGCTACGCTTCAAGAAGTCCAACACGCTGACCGACGAAAAACTCCGACCAAAGCCGCCGGTCGGTAAAATTGCGTTCAGTCCCAGGCAGTAATTCGCGGTAGGAATCGGCGTCAGCGAACCCAATAGAATTTCGCCAGCATTCTTGATCTGATTAAGAGTGATAAATGGTTCTTTGGTCAGCACTTCCAGGTGTTCCGGCGCATAGTCGTTCACGAACCGTATTGATTCGGCCAGGCTATTGGTGAGCAGTATGCCACCATAATTCGACAGCACTGTTGTCACAAACTTCTGCCGCCACTCTGGAAGTTGCGCGATGTATTCCGGCAAGACAGCTAATGCCTGTTCTGCCACTTCGCCGCTGTGAGTCACCAGAATCGCCGCAGAGTCCGGCCCATGTTCAGCTTCCACCAGCAAATCCAGTGCCGCCAAACGGGGATCAACGTGCTCGTCTGTCAGGATGATTGACTCGCTTGGCCCGGCGGGCAATCCCACATCAACCACGCCGTATAACAAGCGCTTAGCAGCCGACACGTAGCTGCTGCCCGGCCCAATAATTTTATCCACCTTCGGCACAGTCTCAGTACCATACGCCAACGCCGCCACCGCCTGCATCCCACCCACTACATACACTTCTTTCACCCCGCTTATTTCGGCGGCCACCAGCGAGGCGTCATCTGCTTTGCCTTCCGAGGTCGGCGGCGTCACCACAACCACGCGTGGCACACCAGCCACCATTGCCGGAGTCGCCAGCATCAGCATCACCGATGGAAACGCACCTTTTCCACGTGGAACATACAGCCCGGTACTGGCTATTGGTGAGACTTTCTCCCCGGCCATAACACCCGGCTGCACTTCCATAAACCACATTGGTTCCGGCATCTGCTCGGCATGAAAACGTCGGATATTTTCATGCGCAGCCGTAATCGCCTCAACAACATCCTGACTCACGGTTGCTCGTGCCGCTGCAAAATCTTCGGGAGTCGCTCGCAACATTTGCGCCTCAAACCCCGGCGCATCAAACCGTCGGGCATAGTCCACTACCGCCGCATCACCTTCAATCCGCACCCGGTCAGTCACTTCCTGCGCCAATGGCAGCAGGTCACGGATGTCAGTTTCAGCGCGGCGCATAATTTTACCAAGTTGTTCAGCCTTTAATTGGCTCAACTCCCAGAATTGAATCATCATATCGCTCCTTTTAAACAAAAAGCGCGGAGAGAAGATCACCCCGCGCCTGATAGACTCTCGCAAGCCGGCTAGTTAGCCAACCTCTACCGGGGCAACCTGTTTATCAATGATTTCAGAACGGTGGCGCGTGCCATCCCAACGAATATCCGGTATCAAAATGTCTCGTTTCTCCAGAATGCGCGCTTTGTGCGGAATCAGGTCTCGCAGCATGATCCGCATCTCGGCCTTAACATCATGTGTCGGTTGATATCCCAGGTCAATCAAATGTTGGCGATCCGGGTTGAAGTAGTGTTCTTCCATCTCCTGACGCGGGTTTTCATAGTGGTGTATCTCCACATTCAAACCGATGCTCTGGCCTACTTCCTGCACCATGTTTGCCAAATCTTCAACGTTATAGCACTCTTCAAACTGATTAAACACCCGGTATTCACCTACGTCCGGGGGATTTTCCACCGCAATTGTTAGGCACTGCATCGAGTCACGCATTGGCAGAAAGCCGCGTGTCTGCCCGCCACGCCCATAAAGTGTCAGCGGATGGTCTATCACTGCCTGGCAGCAAAAACGATTGATGGCTGTCCCAAAGCATTGGTCGAAGTCCAGGCGACTCCGCAACCGTAGATCATCGCCCATCTCGTCAATCTGCGTACCGAATACCACGCCTTGCATGATGTCCGTTGCTCGCAGTCCCCAGATTTTACAGGCGAACATTGTATTATTGGAGTCGTGCACCTTGCTCCAATGATAGAAACTGCCTGCCTGACGCGGGAACGGTAGATAATCCTTGCGTCCTCGGTACTCTACCTCGAAAAAACCTTCCGGTATGTCAAGGTTGGGCGTGCCATATTCGCCCATTGTCCCGAGTTTGACAAGATGCGCCTGCGGACTGACTTCCCGCATCGCCCATAACAGGTTCAAACTGCCGATGACATTGTTATGCTGAGTGAAGGCAGCATGATCCTGGTCAATCATTGAATAGGGCGCGGACGGCATTTCTCCCAGGTGAACCAAGGCATCCGGCCTGAAATCTGCTAAAAAGTCACGCAAGAAAGGGTAATCAAGCAAATCACCCTGGCGGAACAGAAGGTCTTTACCATACCGTTCACAAAAAGCCGCTAACCGTTCCTCAATCGAATACACCGGAATCGCGCTGTGACTACCAACTTCTTCAACCCACTGTCTCCGGGACAGTGTATCAATACCCGCGACGTCGTGCCCGCGTGCAGTCAAATACTGTGCCAGCGGCCATCCCAGATAGCCGTCAATACCCGCAATAAAAACCCTCACGTACCTTTCCTCCTAAGTGCGTATCCGAAGTATCTAACACACCTTATAACCCACCATCATTAGGAAAGCTACGAGTTCAACCCCGCCTTGCCACACTTCTTAAAAAGCGAAGTGAAGCGAATATGTCTCCAGTTGCTTGCAGTGTGTCTTGTACCAATCAGATTCATATTTGACCTGAAAAACAGGAGGAAACAGAATTTATTATGGAAACCACTTCTTCACACACTGAAACATACTACAGCTTAAGGCTGAAATCCGGCGAGATATCCCTGTGCGGCCAGGAGTTCGGCGTTGAGAATACTGCTACCCGCTGCGCCACGAATAGTATTATGTGCCAATGCTGCGAACTTATAGCCCAGTAGTGGGCAAGGTCGCAGGCGCCCGACGGATGTCGCCATGCCGTTCCCGGCGTTCCGATCGCGCCGGATTTGCGGGCGGTCAATCTGTGGCAGATACTGCACGGGGCGCTCCGGGGCGCTCGGTAATTGCGTCACCGCCGCTGGCCCACGGAAGGCTTCCCACGCCGCTACGATTTCATCCAGTTCCGGTTTTGCTTCCAAATCCACCGACATATTAACCAGATGCCCGTCCACCACAGGCGCCCGGTTACATGAGGCGCTTGTCACCGCGTCCAGCCAGGCGATTTCTTCCCCGACCAGTGTCCCCAACATCCGCAGGGACTCGGTTTCCATTTTGTTCTCGTCACCGCTCACATATGGGATGATGTTATCCAGAATATCCAATGAGGCAACCCCCGGATACCCCGCGCCGCTGATCGCCTGAGCGCTCACCATAAGGATTTTACGAATACCAAACTTGCGCAATGGTGCTAAAGACATTACCACCGGCATCACCGTGCAGTTGGAATTGGCAACCAACGCGCCGGTTGTCCAACCACGCTTCCGCCTCTGCATATCCACCAACCGTACATGATCGGCATTCGCCTCCGGCAGCAGCAGTGGTATATCGGCCACCATCCGATTCACTGACGCATTCGTGCACACCACATGCCCTGCTGCCGCCAATTCCATCTCACGGGTTTCGGCAGCTTCTTTGGGCAGAGCAGAAAACACCAGAAGCGATTCAAAATCTCCGTCCAGCGGTTTGACTTCCAGTCCGGAAACCGCAGCGGGCGGGCCACCATCCAGCACCCAGTTAGCCGCCTCACCATAAACCTGCCCGGCACTACGTGACGAGCCAATGACCTCTTTTACCTCAAACCAGGGGTGATTTTCCAGTAGTTGGATAAATCGCTGCCCAACCGCGCCTGTCGCCCCCAGAACAGCAACACCCAGTTTTTCCACAATCACACTCCCAATGTTAATCCATGCCCACCGATTCACGTCCAGTTTTTGTCGCCGGATATGATCCCAGCATCTTCACAAACGATGCCCGTTGTAATAATCCTGCCAGTGCTTCCTGGCAGTTCGGGTCTTTCCAATGGCCTTCCAGGTCGAGGTAAAAGACCGGCTCCCAGGGTCGGTTACGTCGGGGGCGGGACTCGATCTTCGTCAGGTTGATGCCCCGTGTCGCAAATTCCCCCAGACACTCATATAGTGCCGCCGGGCGATGCCGTGTAGCGAATACAAGTGAAGTCTTGTTATACTCCCCGCGCGTTGGATCATCATGCCCCAACACAAAAAAGCGTGTGAAATTAAACGGCACATCCTCTATTTCGCTTGCAAGCTCGGTGAGGTCATACAGTTTACCCGCTAGTGAACTGGCAATCGCAGCAACACCCGGCTCCCGCGATTTAGACAAATCATGGGCCGCCCCTGCAGTATCATACCAGGGTTCGGGTTCAACACCCATCCGTCGCAGATACTTTTCGCACTGCGCCAGCGCCTGTGGATGTGATCGGACAGCTCTCAGATCAGCTATATCCACTCCGTTCGGCACGAGTAGCGAATGATGAACATGCAGAACCACATCGGCCTGTATCCGCAAATCCGAATCCATCAGCAGTTCATACGCCTGGCTTACTGCCCCAGCCAAGGCATTTTCTACTGGCAGCATGGCATAAGTGACCCGACTGCTTTCAATGGCAGCGAACAAGTCGCCCAGAGTCGGGCAAGGATATACCTCTATTTCATCTCCAAAATACTGCCGAATGGCTTGTTCGGAATAAGCGCCTTGCACACCCTGAAAACCAACAATCACAGTCATAGTTCTTCTTCCCAAAATGAAACGCAAAAACGCGGAGACTCACACTCCACGCCCCGCCAATCAGTGCCTTTTTCCCAGACAGAAGTTACGCGGTTGGAATAGAATTTAGCGGGCTTAGGTAGTTTAGCATTACATATGGATTTCCTCTAGGGAAAGGCAGAAACCTATCCTGGACGGCAAGAATGGCGTCCCTACAAACTGGCAATATCCGTGCTAATTCTCTATGGAGCATAAGCACGTTTCCTGTCACCCAACTACCAAAATCCTAACCGAATTACAGAATTTGCGAAGGCGCAGCAATCGTAACATATCGCCTTGTCCAGCGTCAATCAGTACACCTGCTCAAATCCATATGGCTTCGGTTGGTAAGATTCTTACAAGTTGACAAGAGGTGACCAGGAATGATAGACTTTTTTATGATAACCATCAATAATATTTTCAGGAATCGATCGTCGCCATGCAAGAAACCAGGCAGCATATTCTGGAAATTCTCAAAGAACATGGGCAGGCTACCGTTGATGACATCGTGGCGGAGTTACAGCAGCGGCGCGGGGCGATTACAGCCGTTACGGTCAGACATCATCTTAATCGGCTGCACGAAGATGACCTCATCACTGCCCCTGAACTTCGCCGGCGCAGTACGCCGGGACGTCCTCAGCATATTTACATGCTCACCGATAAGGCAAAGGATTTTTTTCCCGACAACTACCAGCCCGTGACGACAGCGCTGCTCAAAGAATTATCTAATTATCTCCCACCAACTACCATCAATGTCATCCTCGAAGCCACTGCTTCCCGCATGGCGCAAGATGCCTGTATTGCTGCTGATTCACTACCGCAGCGATTAGATCAGGTTGTGGATTATCTGAACCAGCACGGCTATGAAGCCAGCTGGCAGCCTCACGCCGAAGGATATGCGCTTGAAACAGCCAACTGCCCATATCATGAAGTCAGCGAACCTAATCATGTCCTTTGTTCAATGGATATGCACTTCGTTGCCTCACTACTAGGCGTCGTCCCCCGCCTGCTCTCACGAGCATCGGAGGGGGCGGAAAAGTGCGCGTATCTGATCCCTATCAATTAAGTGAGATTTATTTTTTCTTATTTCCGTCTATTTAATTGACGCTGTGAGTGTGTCATGTTATAATCAAAACAATCTATCAAAAGGTGATTGAGGAGCGCTTAAAGCCAATGGACGTTGCAGGACGTGTTGACACTGATATAAAGATCGAAACCCCTATACTGAATGTAACGATGGAAGCAGTGAATATCATTAATACACTGCTAAAACAGCGTGAAATCCCCGATCATGCATTGCGCGTTTTTGTCTCCGGTGGTGGCTGCTCCGGGATGCAATATGGTATGTCCTTCGAAGAAACTGCCAAAGACTATGATGCAATTGTCGAAGTCGAAGGTGTGCGCCTGTTGATTGACCCAACCAGCCTCATGTATCTGCGTGGCGCGACCATTGATTATGTAGACAGCCTCATGGGTGGCGGTTTCCGCATTGACAACCCAAATGCGGTTTCAACCTGTGGTTGCGGACACTCTTTCCGCAGTGACGACTCTGAGGACGCCGATGGCGGCTGCGGTGGTGGTTGCAGCCATTAGCACCAATCGCTTCTAATCAAACACCTCGCCGACTGTGACGAGGTGTTTTTGATTGCCTGCTTAACGCCGAAGAGAGGCCGCAAACAAGCCAAGCAAGCCCAATCCACCTAATAATGCGATGGGCACAATGGGCGGGACACCAGCATCCAGCGGGGTAAGTGCACTTTCCGCTGTCGGGTCAGGAGCTATACCATCTGCTGGAGTGGGTGATGGGGTTTGCCCGGAAGCCACCACTAGGTCAGGCGGCCAGGTAAACGTCGGCAGCAGTTGTGGCAGTCCCAAATCGCTGGTCACCTGTCCAGGTTCCCCCAAACTAGCTCCCGGTGCGGGCAACACCCGCGATTCCGCCGTTGCCGTCAAAATACCACCAGGCATCTGTGTAATCGCCTCCCACGTCCCCGTAGCATTGACCGCCGCAACATCCACTGTCGGCAGTGCATTGACATTCAAATCCAGAATTGCAGTTTCATCACCGATAATGGTCACCAGCTCATCAAATACCCAGGCTGTGCCATTGGGCGATTTATCAAATTGAAATTGCAGCCATCGGAAATAACGCCCTAGAATCGGGTAAGTGTCTCCAGCACGGATTGTGCCTAACTTTTCCGCCTCCAGGTCCGCCGCTGCCCTTACGTTTGCTTCAGTCAGTGCTTCCAACAAGGCCGGCCCAACCGGCGTCGGAGTCCGCGTTGGGGTTGGTGTAACCGCTGCTTGTTCCACACTGCCGGGAGCGGCACTATTTGGAATCTGTACCTGAACCGGCGTCGGACTCACATTTCCCTGGGCAGAAACCCCCTGCCCCGCACACATCAGGCCAATCACAACCGGGAAAACCAACCATTTGCGCATCACCAAAACTGTACTCCTACCCATTTAACTCCATTACCACGATACTCGATTTTCAGTCGTGAGTCGCCCTTGCTCGGCGACTCGCCGCTCGTTTCCCTGTATCATATATCCCTGGTATTCTTGTCCTTCCAGTCCAATACTCGTCCAGCCAGACATCACAAATGGCGGACGCACATGCTCCGGCGCACACATCCCGCAAGATACCGGAATCCATTCCCCATTATAACGACGGGCGATATGTAAATGTGTCGCATTGGAAAAACCACCCTCGCAAGACGGATGTCCGATCAAATCCCCGACCTGCACCTGTGTCCCAACTTGAATACGGTCCTCGGTAGCAATATGAAGATACAGCACTGTCCAACCAGTAGTTTCATCGCCATCGCCATCAAGGTCAAGAATCACGCTACCGCCGCCACTACGGGCGATGATTCCTGGCGAAACCGCCGTCACCCAATGCTCGGAGACATAACAGCTTGAGCTTCCGGGTTCGACCTCATCTGGCGGAGCAAAGTCCAGCGCAGCCCAGGCGCTGCCACTGCCCCACCCACCATGTGGCCCACCAGTAAAAAACCAGGTTTCCCCCGCCTGGAATGGAAATATCATCTCCGGCTGTACAATCCCAGGCGAAACAAGCGGCTCAACGATACCAGAGAACGGATCGCCAAAATAGGCATAATACGTCCGGTAAAAACCTTCCGCGCTCACCTGTCCCTGCCAGTTGGCATACGAATTATTCAGGCTGAGAAAATATTGCAAGCCCACCGTTGCCGCATTTAGTCCCGGTGCATAGAGTTGGCGTATACCAAGATCAAACTCGACAATCCGCAAATCATCATACTTCCAACCATAATAACCGCTATTTAGCCGGTTGGCCGCCCAGGCAAGCTGCTTATATAGCCCTTTCCGGTCAAAACCAGGTGGCGGCTCCTGTCCTTCAAGCGGATAATCCCTGGCAATGTCAGATAACTCCGACCGGCTCAACCATCCGGCTTTCACCTCTAACAAGGTCAGGAGCATCCGTGCATCCAGGCTGTATTCCAACGAAGCACGTTGCACGACCTCTGCCGACGAAAAGACGATTGAGTCAATTTCATCGCTAGCGGCACGAATATAACCCGGTTGTTGGGCAATGAACCCAGCGATATCAAATGCCGCACCACCTGGCCCGCGCACGAACTTATTATCCGACAATATCTTAAAATCTGGGGTATATGTATCCGGAGGCGCAGGGAGTCTAAGAACCTGCCCCACCGCCAAGATATTCGGGTTTTCCAGAGTGTTCAGCGCCAACAGTGCCTCAAGCGTCACACCATTCGCCGCCGCAATCCCGGACAATGTATCGCCCGGCAGTACCTCATACTCACCAGAAACAGGCAAGTCGGAAACCGGGCGAGTCGGGTCAGGAGTAGGGATAACCAGTGGTGTATCGGGAACAGGTGATAGAGATAGGACATCCGGGGCAATCTGTACAACTGGCACAGTCACCGGAAGCTCAGTGTCACCTGCGGGCGCAAATGTGGCAGTAATGATGATCGTTTGAGGCTGGCTCTGAAAACAGGATACAGCACTTATCCCCAATATGGCGATAACCGGTATAAGTTTTAGCTTCAATCTCGCAAACACTCCTAAACAACAGCCTCAGTGAAAACTCCATACACCAAAAACACCCTCAGCAACAGCAAAGGGAACAATGTTCTCCTGAGTAACATCAATTACATTGAGAAACGATACATCACCCTGATCTTCACTATAAATGACAAACCGGCTGTCAGGCGACCATACACGGTGACTCTGTGCAAACTGATCAAAGAAAGCAATTAGATACAGCATTTCCTCGGTTGGTGTGAAGAATCCATACCGTCGCACTGCGCCATCGGCAATGTCCAGCACTGACCAAGCCATCTCGGGTATTCGCTGTAAAAACGCCGGCACTGCCGGGAAGCCCCCTATATCTGCCTGCGTGGTGAAGGTATTCGGGGGCGAAGCGAGCGTCAAAAAAGCAATGTGCTTACTATCCGGCGACCAGAAAAACGCGAACACACCGGATGTATCGCTGCGAGCAACCACCGCACCCGTAACCGCATCTACAATCGCCAGCGGCCCCTGGTTATCGGTATAGGCAATGTAATTACCATCTGGCGACCAACCAAAAGCCACTGGCCCCACCAATCCTGAAGCCAGAGGCCTTGTGCCGGCGACCGTTATCACTGCCAGGTCAGTAGATTGGCTATCTGCCCCTAATATACCGACTAACCAACGATCATCAACTGGTGACCATCCCGGCGCCTGGAAAGTGCCGGGTACGCCATCCAGTGTGGTTACAATGGCATCACTCTGGACATCATAAATGTCTAGCCGCTGCTGATTGCGCTGCCAGAGCATCTGTGTACCATCAGGACTCCAGCTATAATAAAAAGGACGTCCAATACTTGTAATACGAGAAGTATCCTCACCTTGTTGATCTTGCACCAAGCGGATAAATAAGCCATTTGCCGAGCGACTACTCATCAGCACAGCCAGATCACGACAATTGGGGCCAGTAAGACAATTCTGCGGAGACCAATAGGCGTAATTCACCACTTCATCCCGACCAGCGTAAACCATTTCACCAGAATCAAGCCCATCGCTTGAAATATGAACTTCAGTCACGGGACGACCATCTACCGGGATCAAGCGAAAATATGCCAGACGACCATCAGTTGACCAAGTAGGCCACAAATATGGCAAACCCGCCTCACTATCATTCGTTAAAATTGCCTGGGTATTGGTGTCGAACTCCAAACTGTACACATTGCCGTCCGACCCAATATAAGCGACCACGCCAGGAAGATCAGGGAACAATGTGCTATCTTGTGCCCGCACTATAACCGGCAGAAGGGGCAGGATCAGCAATCCAATTAAAAGATGTGTTATTTTCAACATCATGCCATACTCCGGGCGTTTGAGCAGAGATGCATTTAATTGTATACTATTCATGGGATTGGTGATATAACTGTATCATCGTTTCGACTAATCAAAACCATCATTTAGGAGTTAGAAATCACATGGCAACGAGCGAAGAAATCGCCCAGATCTTCCCCACAATGGCGCAGAATTTTCTGGCCGCAAAAGCGGAAGGTGTCAATGCAACAATTCAGTTTAATCTGACCGGCGATAATGGCGGGGAATTTTGGCTAAAGATCACTGACGGCGCTTGCGAGTCAGGTGAGGGCAGCGCGGACAACCCCAAAATGACCCTGGAAGCCAGCGCTGACGACTGGTTCAATGTTTCCACCGGCAAAAGCAATCCTATGCAGGCGTTCATGAGTGGCAAGATTAAGATCAAGGGGGACATGGGGCTGGCGATGAAACTCCAGACCATGTTCGCTCAGTAAGAACGCCTCCTATCACTCCAAAGGGCGTGGCAACCTTGCATAACCGCGCCCTATTTGTGTTTCAAGCGGCCCGCTGCAATAACAAGATCAGCACTGACAGCGTGATAGGGCTAAGCAAAGTTGTGACCAGAACAGTGCCAAGTTGCTGCTGCATATTGAGTTGAAACTCGTTTGCAATAATCAATGTGACCACTGCCACTGGCATACTGGCTTGTAATACGATCACCATACCTACTTCCCACCGCACCCCAAACAGTACAACCAGAAATGCCGCGATGACTGGAGCGGCCACCAAGCGGATTCCCGCGCCTAGTCCAATCAAACGAAACTGGGCAAACTTTGCAGACTGTGCCAGTTCCAGGCCTAACAAGATCAGCATAGCCGGAATCGCAGCCTGCCCCAACAAAGAAACCGAGCGCATAATTGGGAGCGGCAGGGCAAACCCCGTCATATTCACCGCAAGACCACTGAGTGCCGCATAAATAGTTGGCACACGTAGCATGTTCAGCAAAGCCCGGATGATTGAACTCCGCCCACTGCTTGCCACAAATATCCCCAGTGAAAAGTTGGAAATCGTCGCTATAACATACGTGATAACTGCATAAGTCAATGCAACTTCACCAAAGACAAAACTAACCAACGGCAAGCCCAGATTACCGGTGTTCGGACACATCGCACTCAACATGACACCGGCTCGCCCGACACGATTATCACGATACCCTGCGGTACTGAAGTACGCCAGCAGCAACAGCGATACCAGCACCAGCGCCATGACGACTGACACTTGCATCAGTTCTGCTCGGTCAACCGTGCTGGATGCCAGAGAAGAAAAAACGAGAGCAGGCGAAAAAGCATAAAAAATCACCCGTCCAAACGAGCGCGCATCTACATGCAGGTGTCGCCCAATGATAAAGCCGACCCCGGCAATAACCAGAATCGGCGCAATGTTGCTGATGAAAATTGAGAGTAATTCACCCAGGATACCCACTACAAAGTCCGATCAGTTGAGATTGTTGAATAGCGGTAAACAGGCGAAGTATTCCTGGCTTACTCATTTTCGTCATCAAAGTCGAAATTATCGTCGAAATCATCCAAGTCATCTAATTCGTCCAGTTCGTCCAGTTCGAAATCGAGGCCGCCGAACATCTCCGCATTTGCCAGTGCATCTTCCACCAGTTCAAGGAATTCATCATCTTCACGTTCTTCGGCCTGCTCAGCCAGTCTGGTTAGAACGCGTGTCGCCTTGTCACCACCGATTTCCCCAAGCGACCAGACCGCGACTTCCCGGATTTCGGTATCGCGTCGGGCTGCCAGAACATCCAGATAACGCACAGCCTGAGGCAAGCCCAACTCGCCAGCTGCCCGCGCAGCCTCAAACTGAATCTCTGGCTCACTGCTACCAAGTTCGGTCATGACCAGGCCGGCCCAACTGGCATTACAGGTGCGCCCCATCGCAAACACGGCGCTCACTTTCATCAGGAGGTCTGGATTATTATAGGCCTCAAGGATTGCACCAGGAACCATTTCGTGGCTGCCGTTTGCCAGCGCCTCCAGTGCCCGTCGCCGCACATGAAAATCCTCGGATTTATCGTTCCAGGCTGTAATCGCAACCTGCTGGGCCCGCAGCACCTCTTTTTCAGGCAATTCCTCGTATTCACCCATCAAGATAAAACGCCCTAGCTCACTCATTGCCGCCGCCCGCACCGTATCAGACTTATCCGTTTTTGCCATATCAATCAGGCGAGACATGAATACCACTGAACCGTCAATCCATAAGGTGTCAATCGCGGCTTGGCGCACCTCAGCATCAGGATCATCCAGCGCGAACAAGCCGAATGCACCGTAATCCAACTCAAAATCGACCTCACTCAAGTCCGCAACCTGGCGCATTAACTTGCGACGGCGCTCGTCATCCAGGCCTCGCCATACTGGACTTATCCTGTCGATTTCTTCAGATGACAAGCCGGACAAGCCATAGTAAATATCAGCAAAAAGCAAATTTCCGTCGCTTGATGCTAAAGCCTTCAGCACCATATCAAGCGATGGCTTTTCGCGTTGGTGAATTTCCATTTCATCGTCGTCAGATTCAAACATGACTTAGTCCCCACCCCCTAGGGCAGCAAATTCGTGATTGGATTAACCAGATCATTCACGGTGATCACAAAAAACAGAGAGAGCAGTAAGGCAAATCCGATCAAATGCACCAGTCCTTCCCGTTCCGGTGCGATGGGCCGTCCCCGAACGATCTCTAGCAACACAAAAACGATCCGCCCACCATCCAAGGCTGGAAGCGGCAGCAAATTCGTCAATCCCAATGCGACATTAATCATGGCAATATAGTTCAGAATCAAAATCGGTGTGTCTTGCTCCACACTCTGCCGCAATGCCGACGCCCCCACCTGACTGATTGCCACAATCCCAATGGGACGTGCCTCTTCCGCGCTGATTTCCTGATTGATAATTTGCGACGGAATCCGGGCAATCGCATTCACGATAAATCCGATACGTTCCACGCCATACTGCAACGATTCGCCTAAGGACTGATTAACTACCACTTCCTGACCAACGCCTTCCTGGTAAACCAGGCCCAGGTCCATATCACCAAAAGCTGTCCAGATAGCAATACCCATAGCGCCCTGCCCTTCCGGGAAGGTTTCACGTGGCACAAGCGTCTTCTCGAGCATCACATCATCACGTTGGATTGTCAGCGTCATAGACTGTCCAGCATTCGCCGTTGTCCGCGCCTTGAGCTCGTCAGTATTTGCGAAGGGTTCACCATTAATCGCCATGATAAGATCACCGGGCAAAAGACCGGCACGACCTGCTGGAGAATCCTCTACTACCCCGGCAACACGCACATAGCTATTCGTAACCGGGGCATCCGATTCCAACTGGGGCGTAAAGATGATTTCAATCGGCTCTTCCTCACTTTCCCGGTGAACAAGCAGCGTTACTGGTTGCTCATTCTGAGCATACAGCTTGTTGAAGAAATCCTGATTGCTCTCAAAATATCCATCGTTTAGACGCAGAACAAAATCGCCGGATTGCAATCCGGCTGCCGCCAATGGTGAATCCGGGTTCACATGCACGATTTCAACGCTGCTCCCAACAACCTGAGGAATGCCAATCAATGCAACCAGGGCAAACAAGACAAATGCCATAAGGAAATTCATGATGGCACCAGCTGCCATGAAGAAAATTCGCTGGCGCGGGCTGGCTTCCGGCAGCGATTTAAGTTTCCGACGTGCAATTTCATCCGCAACTTCAACACGCGAGCGATCACGTTCGACGGTCTCAGCATCCACTGGGCGCACAAAATCCTCACCTAGCGGCAGTACAAATCCACCCAACGGCAGCCAGTTCAAGGTGTATTCCGTTTCACCCCGCTTAAACAGCCGGATCATACGTGGCGGTATACCAATGCCAAATTCCAACACAGCAACACCAATTGCCTTCGCCGCTGCGAAATGTCCGATTTCGTGTATCAAAATAGCAGGGATTAACACCAAAACAAATGCAATGACCGCCGACAGAAAATCGCTACCCAGTAGAAAATCTAACATCAATCTTCGCCCTCAAGTCCAATACAAGCCTATATTGCGATTATAAGCGCATTCACACCAGAGGCAAGGTAAGTGCCTTCCGCACTTATCATTCCCTTAGTTTGCCAGTGTGATTACCTGTGCTGCACCACCCACTCCGGCCACAAGAACCGCCTCCACACCCGGAGCGGCACGCAGCCGCGACTCAACCTCTAGAGCATGGTTACCCATGCACAAGCAGTGAACATTCGGCCCCGCATCCAGTGTATAGCACACCTGCAAACCCTCAGCCCGCCAATCCCGAACCGCGCTCATAATCGTCAGTGTGGCCGGAAGCCAGTAAAACAGCGGCGGACGACTGGTTATCATGACCGCGTGCATTAGATTGCTGTCATGCTCTACCACATCAGCAAAGGCCATGAAATCTCGGTTCAAAACCGCCTCTTTACAGACTGCCAGGCGTGCAGCAGCACCATTTACCCGTGCCGCCTGTAGTTCGCTGGTATTCGCGGATTGGTGACCACGAGCCGAAACAACTACTTTGTGTTCAGCACTGACAACAGCAATGACGTCCACTAAATTCCAGTATTCAGGTGCGGCAAAGCTCTCTGCGTATGAATCCTCGTGCGTATCCGAAGCGTACCACTCCACGAATCCCGCCGGCACTGAACGTGATGCCGAACCCGAACCCAGACGCGCCAGCGTCGTCAGTTCCCGCTCGCTCAATTCCAACCCGGTCGCGCCGACAGCCGCCACCGTCAGCGCCGCAAAGGCCGCCGCCGAAGATGCTATGCCCGCCCCCATCGGGAAATTATTATGCGATTCGACCACTGCAAACCCGACCAGTCCGAGACGCGCCCGCAGAACATCAAGATGCTCAGCAACGCGCCGGCGAGCATCTTCTGTAGCAGGCTGCTGATTAAGGACTAAGGTGTCGCTCTGAAGCCTCGAATCCCAACGAACCTTTGTTTCAGCATACAGACCGGCCAGGTTCATGCTCAACGAGCCGTTTGCAGGCAAGCGCAGCTGGTTATCCCGGTTGCCCCAATATTTGATAAATGCGATATTGGCAAATGCCCTGGCCGTCGCCATATTTACATGCATAAATATCTCCTTGAATTTGGATGAGGTTTGCCATTATGCCAAACTAATGTAGCATTGCCTCTACTGGAGGCTTGACTATAATTTCAAAATACCATAATGGTGCGACCAGAATAGAGGGAACAAACATTGCAAGCACTCATCGGATTATTCCGCACGATGCGCCCCAAACAATGGGCGAAAAATGTCATTATTTATGCTGGCTTAGTCTTTGATGGGCAGCTCTTTCAAGTAGAGCCGTTCATCCTGATAACAATTAGCTTTATCCTGCTGTGCCTGGCTGCCAGCACTGTCTATATTGTGAACGACCTGGCAGATATTGAGCGAGACCGCCAGCACCCTAAGAAAAAATATCGTCCCCTGGCTTCCGGTCAACTGCCCATCTCATTGGGGATAATCGCCGCTGTCTTGTTCCCTACTATTGCCATTGGTGGCGCGCTGCTTTACAAACCAGGCTATGCCGCTATTTTAGCCATTTACATCGCACTCAACATCATGTATTCGCTCCGGCTGAAACACGTTGTCATCATAGATATTCTGGTGATTACCACCGGCTATGTGCTGCGCGTAGGGGGCGGTGTCATGGTGATTGAGGTCGCCCGGTTCTCGCCCTGGTTGTACACCTGTACAGCGCTACTGGCACTGTTCCTGGCAATTGGCAAACGTCGACAGGAGCTTATTACGCTGGGAGATAACGCCGCCACCGTCCGCCCTATTTTCAAAGACTACAACCTGCCTCTGCTGGATAGTATGCTGAACATCGTCACAACCAGCACGTTGCTTGCCTATATCCTTTACACCATTGAAGCGCCGTCTTTGCTCCTGGCAGGCAATAATCTGGCGCTCACAACAGTGCCATTTGTAATGTATGCCATGTTCCGCTACCTGTACCTGATCCATGTCAAAGGTGAAGGTGGTGCCCCGGATGAGGTCATTTTACGCGATCATCCTTTACAAGCGGCGATAATCCTGTGGGGACTGGCGTTTATATTCATCCTGTATCTACCCAAAGTGATCTGATATGACCATGTTTGCAGCCTCCGCCCCGGCAAAAATAATCTTATGCGGCGAACATGCCGTTGTCTATGGTCAACCCGCGATCGCCGTGCCAGTATCCAGCTTACGAGTAACGGCGCAAGTATCACCCAATTCAGCAGGCCGCGCCGGCCTGTACCTGATAGCCAGTGAAACGCTGGAACAGGTAATATTGAGTGCCGAACCACCCTATCCCGAAGACCCGCTTGCTTTAGCAGCAACGCTGGCTTTACAGCACTGGCAACTAGATGCCCCCGATCTGACGATCACCGTTAAGTCCACAATTCCGATTGCCAGCGGTCTAGGCAGCGGCGCAGCCGTCACGACGGCAGTAATTCGCGCTTTGAGCATGGCGCTCGACCGCCCTATCGAAACTGCCACGTTAAATGAGTTAGTCTACGAAATTGAAAAACTGCATCACGGGACACCCAGCGGAATTGATAATACGGTCATTGTTTACGAGCAGTCGGTATTATTCGTGCGGGATCACCCCATTGAGCGCCTTGTCATCGGGGCACCGTTGTACGTTCTTATCGGTGATACCGGCCAAACTGCCCTTACTCGTGTCGCAGTAGGTGATGTGCGGCAGTTGTATGAGTCGAATTCGTCTCTCATTCAGCCTATCCTCGATTCGATCGGGACTTTGGTCAGAGAGTCGCGTCAGGCGATTGAACGCGGCGATGCTCCCGCGCTTGGCAAGCTCATGAATCGGAATCACAGCTATCTACAGCAGCTCACTGTCTCTTCGCCGGAACTGGATCTCCTGGTTACAGCCGCCCGAAACGCGGGCGCACTGGGCGCGAAACTTTCCGGGGGCGGGCGTGGCGGCAATATGATCGCACTGGTGAAGCCAGAAACCGCCCTGAGTGTACAGAACGCGCTCCTGGCAGCCGGGGCGGTGCGTGTGTTCACAACCACACTGAAATCCGACTCAGCCATCACATAGAGGAAACACTACATGCTCACATTTATTAAACTCGGCGGCTCACTTATCACGGATAAACGGGTAGAAGCCAGTTTTCGCCAAGAACCCACAGCCCGCATCGCCCAGGAAATCAGCCGGGCGCGGCAGGAAAACCCGGACTTACAGCTCATAGTCGGACATGGTAGCGGATCGTTCGGCCACTTCGCCGCTAAGCAGCATCAGACAATCGCCGGAGTCTATACAAGGGAGCAATGGCGCGGATTTGCGGAAGTCGCTACCGTCGCCGCTGAACTCAACTATCTCGTAGCGCGAGAATTCAATGCGGCGGGAGTCCCGGTGTGGCGGTTACAACCTTCGGCCAGCGCCATCAGTCGGGATGGCGTCCTGGTGAGTCTTGCCCTGGAATCGCCTCGGCAAGGGCTAAAAAATGGTCTTGTTCCGCTGGTGTACGGTGATGTCGCGCTCGATGAAGTGCGGGGCGGGACAATTATCTCGACAGAGACAATCTTCTTTTACATGGCGAAGCATCTGCCAGTCAATCGAATCTTGCTGTTGGGCGAGGTAGAAGGGGTACTGGACAGTGCCGGCCAAGTCATCCCAACCATTACTCCGGCCAATTTTGCGACCATACAGCAATACCTGGGCGGCTCAGCCGGCACGGATGTCACCGGCGGTATGATGACCAAAGTGCAGGACATGCTCAATTTGGCGGAACAAGTCTCTGGACTAACGATTCGCATCATGGATGGCCGCCAGCCCGGTTTGTTATACGAAACGCTTTTGAGCAAGGTGGAACCGGGCACATTGATCAGCGGATAGTATTGGTTTAGTCAATCGTGCCTTCCTAAAACAACCCGATACAGTACTGACTCAGAGTGATTATCTGGCAGCCGGAAACGAACCCAAAAGTCCCCATCTTCAAGCCACACTGCAGTATCATAGGATTCTGCTGTACCATCGCTAAATATGGGTACAGGCTGAAAATCCCATAAATCAATGATTTGCTGATCATCACGCAACCAATAACGATGATCTGATGACACGACCATACTCCGAACATCTCGCGCGCCGCCATAGCGCGTCGTGATTACCACATCAACGCTGCTGTCATCGTTGAATGTGATGCGCCGGAGAGAAGGCAGAGTCTGCACAATCGTTACATCACCCCGTTCAGTGGCCCGAATATTCTCCCATGATTCTTGGGCAGCGATTGTAACAGTCTGATTGTCTAGCCAAACCACCTGCCCGGCGGCAAAAACACCTATCGGTTCAGAAAGATAGACAACCTCGTCGTTTGGACGATGCACAACCGCCACCTGCCAACCACGATCCTGCGGATAGAATGGTGACCACCAGGGAAAATCCAAAACACCATTGTCATCCATCAGTAGCACAAAATACTGCCCGTCAGGTGAAACACCAATGACGGATTCGATTTCGCCCCTGAACAAGACGTTACTACCTGCTTCGAGTTCCACGTCATAGCTGTAAAGCGAGGAAATCGTCGCGTTTTCACCATCAGTGGTCAGATAGTAAAGCGTATTTCCTAATCTATAGTATGGAGAGGAGTCCCATTCATCGAGTACAACAGGGATGCACTCATAGCCAAGTTCCTGATGGCGCACATTATCGGCATCATAGATCGTCAACGTACAGGGTTCATGTTCAGAACTTCTACCACCTGTAATAGAGGCAACAAAATCCTTTGAATACACCGAGACATATCGCACAGGATCATCGAGATGGAATGCATAGCCACCTTCCCAACCGCCAAACGCACATTCAATACTGTCGGGTTGGGTTATGTCGAACGCATAATAGCCTATACCCGGCCACGACCGGTATATATCTGCTGAGCAGAGCAACCCTTTTGTCTCGCTAACCTAGCCACATAGTGCTACGGCATTATCAATGCCTCGACTGACTGTGCCAAGTGGCATTAACTGGTTTTCGGCAATGCTGTAAACATAAACACGATAATCGCCGCCAATGCTCCAATCTTTTGCTGACAGCAATATCCGATTTTTATTCGGGGAAGGAAATTCACTCCACTCGGTCAATTCCGCAGGCAGGATGTCACGCTGCTCACCCGTCAAAACATTACATAGAAAAACATGCTCATCCTCATGCTCTGGATAGCCAACCACCCAGCCGTATTCCAGCCCGTCTTGTGCCGTATGTCCGCCGCAAACGGGAATCAATGCGTCGTCAACTCCAATAGGCACATACGCGATAGGAGTTTCTTCAATTACCTCCCACTGAACACCGTCTGCAAAGACCGTTTCAGGGCTGGGCAGCCATACGGGTTCAGATGTCTGGGCATTGGCAACCGGGACACAAAGGAAAGACACGAGGAAAGTCCCAACAAACAAAGATGCTTTCATGGCGATTTACAGGCTCACTAACTATAACCTTCCTGCCATAATTATACTGGGGTTTCCACCAACTCACGGGCGCGGTGGTCGCCCCACTTGATCTGCCAGTCGGTTGACCGCCATCACTGTCAACATGATCGCCAGCCCAGGCGCGATACTCACCCAGGGTGCAGCCCGGAACGCCATCCGGCTTTCTGCCAGCATCACCCCCCAATCGGGTATTCCCGGCTCGCCGCCCAGACCTAAGAAACTCAATGCGGCACTGTTGAGCAGGCTATAACTGAAAACCACCCCGGCAAAGGCCAGCACGGTTCCCTGCACATTCGGCAGGATGTGATGCATAAGAATCCAACCGTCCGCGGCACCGACTGACTGCGCCACTTCAACATACATCTGAGTCCGGGCGCCAATCACCGTAGTGCGCACCACGCTGACATACCCCGCCATCTGTGCCAATCCTGTCGCAAGCGCCAGCGGTACAGTGCCCCGCCCCAATAACGTCAGGCAAATCAGTGCCAGGATAAGCGCCGGGAATGCCAGAAGTGTATGTACAGCCGTCATGATTCCCCGATCAACCCAACCACCAAACCAACCGGCCAACAACCCCAGGCATAGTCCCGGCAACACTGCCACCAGTGCCGCCAGCGCCGTCACCCATAGCGATCGTTGTCCACCATACAACAGCCGGCTGAGGACATCACGCCCCAGGAGGTCAGTGCCCAACAGATGCTCCCCACTCGGCGGTTGGTTCAGTTGGTCGGTATTTGTTTTCAGAGGGTCGTAATCCGTCAGGAGCGGGGATAGCAGCGACAATCCGACAATGATTGTTAGGACAAATGCAGAACGCCACATTAAGCTATTGTCACTCGCGGGTCAAGCAGGCGGTACAGGACATCAGCAACCAGACTCAACGCAACATACATCACTGCCGAAAACACCACGACGCCCTGTACCACCGGGTAATCTTGCCGCAACACGCTGTCGAGCAGAAGTCGTCCAATGCCGGGGCGCACAAACAGACTCTCGGTAATCACCGTTCCACTCAACAGGAATCCCGCTTGCAGTGCGATAACAGCAATAACCGGCGGCAGTGCAGCGGGCAAAATGTGCCGAAGCAGCACGGCACGTCCTGGCAAACCTTTAGCACATGCTGTCCGTACATAAGAGGCCGATAACACTTCGCGGAGATTTGCCGCCGTCACCCGCGCAATCGCGCCCGCTGTATGAAATCCCAGCGCGGTCACCGGCAGCACCAACTGGTTTGCCGTCCCTGCCCCCGCTGACGGCAATATCCCTAGCCATACAGTAAACAGGTAGATCGCCAGCGTACCAGTCCAGTAAATTGGCGTGCTGAGTGCCAGATCGGTCACCAACCGTGCCAGCCATGAAACACCCCACCCCACGCGGGTCTCCACAGCTATCCCCAAACTGATGCCCAGGAAGACCGCAAATACCAGCGCAGACAACGCAAGCGTTGCTGTCGGCACAATCTGCTGGCTGATTTTCAGCATAACCGACTGCCCATCCTGTAACGAATAACCCAGCTCTCCAACCAGCAGGCCACCGATAAACTGCGTGTACTGCACCCGTAGCGGTGCATCCAGACCCAGAACTGCTCGGCGCTCAGCGAGCACCTCAGCACCCGCGCCGCTGAAGGCGAGCTGCGTCTCGATAGCATCTCCTGGCAACACCCTCAGTGCGAGAAATGACAGTGTCGCTGCTAACCAGATCGTAACTGCCCCCTGCCCCAATCGTCGCAGCACGTCATCATCCCTGTCCAGGCCGGCTTGTATTGGCAAGCAGCGGAAACCAGCCATAGGCATCAAAGGTCAACCCCTGTAAAGATGCCACCGAACCGTTCAAATTCACATAATCCCGAATCGGCAGAATCAAGGCCTCGTCCATAATAATACGCTGCGCCTGAGCATAGAGAGCCGCCCGCACGGTATCATCGGTTTGATGTGTTGCCTCATTCAAGATGTTATCTAACTCAATGCTTCCAAAACCAGTCCAGTTATTGCTGCCCTCTGTCAGGAAATACTGATTCAGGAAGGATGGGTCTACACCAAAGGCATTAAACGCCACCAGATTAAACTCGCCGGAAGTAACCCGTTCAAGCAGTGCCCCAAAAGTCGGTACAGGCTCCAGCCGGGCGCGAATCCCGACTGTTGCCCATTGATCCTGAAGTAACTGAGCAGTTTCCGGAATCAAGCCCCAGGGTGGCACTAAAACATCCACAACTAAATCCACGCCGCCCAATTCCAGGATGCCGTCATTATTGGTATCCTGGTATCCAATAGACGCCAGCAGAGAACGCGCTTGCCCAATATCATAAGCATACAGCCCAATCACATCCCGGCTGTAATAGCGCGTACTGGCCGCCAGCGGCCCCCAGGCAACCGGTGAAAACCGCTGGTAAACCGCATCAATAATGGCGTCCCGATTCGTGCCAAACAACAGCGCCTGCCGTAACGCCCGGTTATCTGTCGGGAAACGCTGGGTATTCATCAGGAATTGGAGCGGTTGTCCGGGTATCGGTGTCGGCAGTAGTTGAACCGCGCTGTTTGTCGCCAAAGCTCGTGCGTCGCCCGGCAAGAGTTCGCCCATAATCTGAACATCCCCGCCCTCAAGGGCAAGTGAGCGGGTCGGCGAGTCGGTGAAGAAACGAAACTCAACTTCATCCACCGCATCTGTCGCAGGCGGTGTATAGAAAGATGGCCCCCAGGCATAATCCGGGTTACGCCGGATTACCAAACGGTCTCCCGGCACCAGCTCCACAAATGTAAACGGTCCCGTGCCAACCTGGTGAAACTGGTAACGGTTAAGCGAATACTCCGCCAGTGCTGCTGGACTGGCGATACCCAGATACACCTGACTCAACGAGTCCAGAAGCGGGCTGAATGGTTCGCTCAGAAAAAGGCGAATTGCATACGAGTCCACAACTTCGTAGCTAACATAAGGGCCAAGCAGGAACACTGCATACTGCGAACCTGTGTCCGGGTTTGTGATGCGATCCAAATTCACAGCGACCGCCTGTGCATTAAAGAGTGTACCATCGTGAAATTTCACATTCTGTCGGAGGGTAAAGGTATATATCAGACCATCTTCCGAAATAGTCCACTCTGACGCCAGCCCGGGAACAAACTGCTTACTTATCGGGTCGCGGTAAACAAGCGTATCGTATACCTGGCGAAGAGCTATGCCCAACTCCGATGAACGGTTGACATGCGGGTCAAATCCGCTGGGTTCCAGTGTCAGGCCATAGATGATGCGGTTGGCCGCCTGCGGGGAGGAAACGGTTGGAGATGAGGCGCTAGTGGCACAGCCTGTGAGTAAAACCATGCCAAAGATCATCGCGCTCAACAGACTTTTAGGCAACATATTCTATCTTTCCAGGTGAAAAACAATCCGCTAGGATTACAAAGTATAGCGCACAGGCACCTAGAACAGAAATGGGCAATTGTGTCAACTTCCGGCTACTTAATTCCACCGCCAATTGATGTTGAGGAAATTCAGCCTCGCCGCCCGGTGTGGCGCAGCCTGATTATCGAACAGAGTATCCTGTTCGCACTTGTCGCTGGCACATTCGTGGCAGTAAACTTCCTCGGAATTCAGATACCCGCCAACTTCAGCCAGATCGCTGGGCTGCTTTTCGTATTTATTCCTGTCGGGCTGTGGTTGCTGTTATCGTGGAGGCCGGAAAGTTCTGCACCACAGCCACGCCAACGCCTAATCAATGTGACGATTATCAGCGGACTGGCCGCTAATGCTATCGCGATTCCGATGGTGCAGGACTTCTTTCAGGTAGACCTCTGGCTACCTCTCGCCGGTGCCGTCAACCGTATTATCGGCTATTCCTTTACCGCCGGAATAACCTATGAAATCACAAAATATCTAGTAATCCGCTATACCGTATGGCCGGATGATTTCTTGGATCGGTTTGATAGTGTGGCTTATAGTGCGGCAAGCGCAGTCGGCTTTTCTACTGCGCTGAATCTAATTTTTGTCCTTTCCGACACCCCACCTCTGGATATTGTGGCTCTCCGAATATTTGAGACTACCACACTACAACTGGCAACCAGCCTGATTGTCGGCTATGCTCTGGTCGAACTGCGTTTCAGTCGCCCAACACCATTGCTGTTGCCCTCCGCAGTGGCAGTGGCAGCATTTGTCAATGGTGTCGCTATTCCTATCCGAGCCGGCCTGGTGAATGCCACCTTCAACCTGACAACAAGCGCACCGAAATCATTATTTGGACTGGGATTCGCTGTTGTACTGTTCGCTATAGTTGTTGCGGTCGTCTCCTTCCTGCTCCGCAGCACGGAGCAACAGGCACGTGAGGCCACCCTATCCCAGGAAGGTGAACTCAGATGACCGTTATTGAGATCACCGGTACACCAGAAGAACGCATTTCCCCCCGCCAGCGCTGGAGCCATTATTTTGTGCTGTTATTTGGCGTGGTTGGCCTTCTTGTTGGAATGAACCTGCGTGACAGCGCTCTGAATGCCGTCAGTGTTTATGTGAACACCGAAGCAGGTATTCGAGCTGCTTACCCCCACAACTGGCTGATAGATTTCGACCCAGATTATGTCTTCCGCGTACGCAATACTACTGAGATCGGATTCAAGACCACGATTCAGATAGCGATTCGCCCGGTTGGGGCCAACACAACCGGATGGAATGTCCTGACCGCGCAAACATTGAATCGCGCCCAGACCTTGGCGGCCTATAATGTGACATCCATCGAACCATATACACTACCTGACGAAACACAGGCAACCATCATGAACTACAGCTATGTCGCTGCCGACACCAACCCATTTCTCCAAAGTGCGCCGGTGGCAGTACGCGGCAGTGATATTCTGGTGATCAAACGCGGACAGGCAATCATCATCACATTTCTTTCGGATGCCCAGCTCTATGACCAGAACATTCGCATCCTTAACCGGTTTTTGCGAGATTTGGAATTTTAGCGATGTATCGGACAAAATTACTGGTCACCATACTATTATTCGGTCTATCACTCTTCCCTGGCTCGGTTGATGCGCAGCAGCAGTCACAAGACTTAGACCGTATCCAACGTGCAACCGTGTTTATCATGCAGGCACAAAATGTGGGTGACGAACTGATTGTTACCTGTGTAGGTTCCGGTACAATTGTGAGTCGTTCAGGGCTTATTATCACTAATGCTCATAATACATTGCAGGATACCGCCTGCCCTGGCGAAACATTGATCATTGCTATGACGATTACACCAGGTGAGCCGCCGGTCCCGAAGTACCGGGCGGAGATTGCTCAAGCGGATCCGGGTTTAGACCTTGCGCTGCTTCGCATCAGCCAAGAACTGGATGGTCGGTTAATTGAGGGCAATAGTCTAGCACTTCCATTCGTAGAACTGGCCGATTCTGACACGACTCAACTCGACCAGACAATTACAGTTGTTGGCTCCCCAGGTATTGGTAGCGAAGCGGTTGGTATCGCCAGGGGGACAATTGTCGGTTTTACCGCCGAACCGCGCGGTGCTGATAAAGCCTGGATTAAGACGAGCGCGGTCATCCCTGGTACGATGTCTGGCGGAGGTGCCTATAACCAGCAGGGGCAGCTCATCGGCATTCCCACTACTGCCCCCATCACTGCGCTCAGCACCGATACCACTTGCCAGCCACTTCAGGACACCAATCGTGACGGCCTGGTGAACAGCAGTGACATCTGCATACCCGTAGGCGGGTTCATCAACGGACTGCGGCCATCTAGCTTTGCCCGGCCTTTATTACGCGGAGCTTCTCTCGGCCTTGCAGTCACGACCCCTGATCCTCCCGGTTCACAGTTTCATCGGGCTGGTGCACCCGAATTCAAAAATCTATTTTTCGCGCCGTCAGTCAATGAAGCTGGGATGCCGACATCGGTCATTGGTAGCTTGCCAGCCGGCAGCACCGGTTTGTATCTGTTTTTTGATTATGTGAATATGTCTCCCGAAACGGTGTATGAACTGCGCGTCACTACCAACGGTATTCCCAATCCGACTTTCAGTCTTGCCCCAGTGCGTTGGAGTGGGGGAGAAAATGGTATATGGTATATTGGCAGCGCCAACCAACCCTGGGCAAATGGTGTATACGAGTTCACTTTATTCGTGAACGGTGTTGCTTCCGGTATGGCACGCTTGAATATCGGTGGCGCAGCGGAACTCTCGCCCTCGTTTCGTGACATTGTTTTCGGTATCCTGGATTTGCGTGGCAATCCGCTGGGCAATGGATTTGTACTGCCAACTGGCAATGTAGCCGGGGCGCGTTTTATTTTCCAGAATATGGAAAACGGCGTCGAATGGATCAGCCTGTGGTATTACAATGGTGTTGAGTTCTCACGGCAGGCAAACACCTGGAACGCCGGACCAAATGGCGATATGACCACTAGTATTCAAGCAGAAGGCGGCCTGCTCCCTGGTACTTATCGCCTGGAGCTCTACATCACCGGGCGGTTGGCGGCTAAATCAGATCTCGTAATCGCCGGGGCGCAGCAGGGTGCCTATGCAAACATTTTCAGCAACCTGCACTTCACCGCCGCTAGTACCGATGTCGAAGCACTGACTGCCACGTCTATCAGCAACTTTCCCAGCACGATAAGTAATCTCTATGCGCTGGTTGACTGGCAGCAGATTGGTGTTGGGACACTGTGGACAATGCGCTGGTCGGTGGATAGCGACGTTTTTTACGAACAGGTTGTTCCCTGGAGTCAACCGGAAAGCGGTCGTAACTATTTGGTACGCCTTAGTGCTTCGACCAGTATCCCGGATGGAACCTATCGTGTCACATTTCTTATCAACAACCTGCCAATTGCCACCGCCGAGGCGCAGGTTGGTATTGGGCAGCTTCCCATTGACCGTTTCGCACAGGCGGGCGGTGTTCAACTTCGAGGAAAAATCCTGGATGCAGATACCCGCGAAGGTATCCCCGGTGTGACATTCATCTTGATAGGCGAAGATTTCTCCGTCAGTGAGTTTGTTGAAGCATGGAATCAAGATATGATTTTCGCACTGGCCTTAACCGATCAGAATGGCGAGTTTGAGTTAGATCGCCCGGTGCAATTCGACGCACTATACAGTGTGGTTATCGCCGCCGACGGCTACTTGCCCATCACCGCTGATGGTGTAGAAATCACTACAGAAACCGAACTGCCCTTATATCTCACAATTTATCTGACCCGTGATTAATCCGATGGCAGAGAAACAGCGCCTCGACATTCTGGTGTACGAACACGGCCTGGCGACCAGTCGTGAAAAAGCTCGGGCCATGATTATGGCCGGAGAAGTTCTGGTTGGCGGCCAGATGATAGACAAACCCGGCACACGGATTGACCGGAAAGCAGCGATCACTGTCAAAAGCAAGCCGCGTTATGTAAGCCGGGGCGGAGACAAGCTGGCTGGGGCATTGGTTGATTTTGCTGTAGATGCTAGCGGGCGGGTTTGCGCCGACGTAGGGGCCAGCACCGGTGGATTTACCGATTGTCTCTTACAACACGGCGCAGCACGAGTATACGCGCTGGATGTCGGCTACGGGCAAATTCACTATAAATTGCGCCAGGATGAACGCGTCATCGTTATGGAGCGCACTAATGCTCGGTACGTCGCAGCCCTGCCAGAATCAATCACGCTGGCCGTAATTGATGCGTCTTTCATTTCTCTCAGGCTACTGCTGCCCGCAGTAAAAGGGTGGCTCTCTCCCCAGGCCGACGTCATACCACTCATCAAGCCACAGTTTGAGGCTGGCAAAAGCGATGTGGGCAAAGGGGGCGTCGTCAAAGATATACAAATCCATGCTCGCGTCCTTGAAGAAATTCTTACTTTTGCCACTCAGGAAGGGTTTACCATTAAAGCACTGACCACTTCTCTGCTAAAAGGCCCAGCGGGCAATATCGAGTTTCTTGCCTGGCTAGCCTGGGGAGAAGTGCCCGACGATTCCCTGAATATTGAAACCCTCGTGCGAACCACCCTACACGGATAATCATCCGCCACTGTATAATAGTGGCATTATCAACAGGTAAAAAACATGAGCCAGGAACACATTCGCAATTTCTCGATTATCGCACATATAGATCATGGCAAAAGTACACTGGCTGACCGCATGTTACAGATTACCCAGACCGTCAGTGAACGCAACATGCATGCACAACTACTGGACAGCATGGACCTGGAACGCGAGCGCGGTGTCACCATCAAGGCTTCGGCTGTCCGCATGAAATACCTGGCAAAAGACGGACAAACCTACATCCTCAATCTGATTGACACACCGGGACACGTAGATTTTTCGTATGAGGTCAGCCGGGCATTACAGGCCTGTGAAGGCGCTATTCTAGTAGTTGACGCCAGCCAGGGTGTTGAAGCCCAGACGCTCGCTAATCTTTATCTGGCGTTGGAACAAGACCTGGAACTGCTCCCGGTAATTAATAAGATTGATCTGCCGGCAGCTCGGCCAAAGGACATCGCCAAAGAACTGGAAGACCTGCTTGGGGTCTCTGCCGACGGTATGATCCCGATTTCCGCGAAACAAGGCACAGGTATCGAGGATGTACTGGAAGCCATCGTAAAACAGGTGCCGCCCCCAAAAGGCAACTCCGCTTCCCCGCTGCGGGCGCTGGTATTCGACTCGCACTACGACTCGTACAAAGGCGTCATCGCCTATATCCGCGTCTTTGAAGGACGGTTACAGAAACGGGACATCTTGCGCCTCATCGCAACCGATGCCAGATTTGAACCAGTGGAGATCGGCGTCTTTAACCCCGACATGCGTACTGTTGATACGCTTGAAACTGGCGAAGTAGGGTATGTCGCCACTGGCTTCAAGACCGTCCGCGAATGCCGTGTAGGTGATACCATCACCCTGGCAAATGGCGGGGCCAACCAGCCTCTACCTGGCTATAAACAGGTCAAGTCAATGGTATTCGCCGGGTTTTACCCCACCAACAACGACGAATATCCAGACCTGCGCGATGCGCTCGAAAAGTTACAACTCAACGATGCATCGCTCATCTATGAGCCGGAAACATCGCAGGCGCTTAACTTTGGGTTTAGGGTCGGCTTCCTGGGGCTGTTCCATATGGAGATTGTGCAGGAGCGGCTTGAACGCGAGTACGATCTTGACATCCTGGCAACCGCCCCGAGCGTGGAATATCAGGTTGTCAAGACCAATGGCGAACTCATCACAATTGACAGCCCGGCACAACTCCCGGACGAAGCCGTCATCAGCGAAATCCGCGAACCCTGGATGAAGATACAAATATACACACCACAAGAATTCATTGGCCCAATCATGGATTTGGCGATTAAGAAACACGCGGAGTACGAAACAACGGAATATCTCGACACACAGCGGGTCATCCTACATTATCGGATTCCGCTAGCGGAAGTCATCGTGGATTTCTTTGACCGCCTCAAGAGCGCCTCAAAAGGATATGCCAGCCTGGATTATCAATTTGACGGCTATCGCGCTGGCGACCTCGTAAAACTCGACATCCTGGTAAACAATGAGCCGGTGGATGCCCTGGCGATTATCGTCCATCGCGATGACGCCTACCATAAAGGGCAAAAACTCATTAGCAAACTCAAGGACCTGATACCCCGCCAGCAGTTCGTCGTACCGATTCAGGCCGCTGCCGGCAAGCGCATCATTTCCCGTGCCAATGTCAAGGCGTTGCGTAAGGATGTGCTGGCGAAATGCTATGGTGGTGATATTACCCGCAAGAAAAAACTGCTGGAAAAGCAGAAAAAGGGTAAGAAGCGCATGAAGATGATCGGCTCAGTTGAAGTGCCGCAGGAAGCTTTCATGGCACTGCTCTCACTCGACGACGACTAGCCTTTATTGCCCACGATTCTGCCGTATCCACTCATACACAGAAGTGATTTGCCCTGCCGGAATCAGGGCTTTTTCATTGAGAGCGTCCATGACCCCGGTCAGATTGACCAGCGACAACATGGCACAATCACTCGAGAAGCCCGATTCAAAGTCAATCAGCCCCATGACTGTACTGACGTTTAACCCTACCTTGCGAACGCGCCAGATTAATGACAGCAACGATTCACTGTCAGAAAATGCATTCATCAGCACAGCCGCTGCTCGTCCGGAGTCATACGCACCCACCAAATCAAAGGCGGGAGACTCGCCTATTCCACGGCTGTAGATCAGTGGAATCCCTGTTCGCAAACTCACACTGACGCCCAGCGGCAACGCATCGGGCGCAGCCACCAATCGTTGAATGTTGCCGGGCAGCAACTCCCCCAGCATCCCGGTGACTTGCCCCAAAAACGTCGGATATGCCGGTAAGAGTTCCAAGTGCAACCGCAACGGAGCATAGCCGCCCTTATTCTCCCTGAACTCGCCAAACTGCATCATGCCAGTTTCAAGAAGTTTCTGAGTGATGTCAGCAGTAATCATCCCTCAAATTTCTCTTTCAACATGCGCCAGGCCATCGACATCACCCAGGTACTCGTCCAAACTGGCGCGGTTTCCGACTGACCTCCGAACCCATACTCTCGTGACCTCGCTTCGCCAGCGAAATACACGGCAATAGCAGTGCCAGGTTCGCTGTCAGCATGGTCATCTCCTATCTCAGGGTTGCTCACAATTGCGATCCCCAGCCCACCTGCTACTTGCTGGGAAACATGCTGCGCTGCTTTCTCAGCCAATTCACGAATACTAGGCCCATCTGCTGATTCAAATTTCATGTCGAGTTCACTGGGAGAGGCATAAACCTCTGCAATGACCAGTGTCCGCTCTGCCTGGGCTACACCCCTAATTCGACTGGCAACCACATCCCCTACTCCGGCCTGGACAATCGCTATCGGAACATCATTCTTAAGCAACAAACGCACCAATACATCTTCAATCCGCTCATCATCCACGCCAAAAATGTACGCCCCGATCCGTTCACGTAGTATAGTATCTACTTCGTCAATCATCCGATTCGCAGCTTCAATACTGGAAGCCTTTGCCGTGACTCGCACATCCACCTGACCAGCATGAGCAGCCAGACCAATCGTTGGGTTACTTTGCTGAAGTAGGTCATCACCAATTCTGCTGTCCAATGTACTCTCACCAATTCCAGCAGTCTTCAGTACCCGTGCCTTAATTACAGTTTCCTTCAAGTTATAGCGGCGTTTCAAATAAGGGATCACCGATTCATTGAACAGAAATTTCATCTCACGAGGCACGCCTGGCAGGCTAATAACCGCTTTGTTTTCCAGGTATTCAACAATGAACGCCGGAGCGGTTCCGACTGGGTTTTCGATCAGTAGGGCATTGTCCGGGAGGTAAGCTTGCCGGGCATTGTTTTCACTCATGCTCACCTTAAAGCTCATAAACCGTGCCGCAATCACATCGTAGAGGTTTTGATGAAACGTTATTCCCCGCCCCGTAGCCGCCGCCACGCCTTGGCGTGTCATATCATCCACGGTTGGTCCCAGCCCCCCACAGGTGATAACCACATCAACCCGTTCCAGGGCTGTTCGTATAACATTCGCAATCCTGATTTCGTTGTCACCCACAGTAGACATAAAATACACATTGATACCGATATCGCGCAGCGCACGTGCCATGAACACGCTGTTGGTATCAGTAATCTCTCCTAGCAGAATCTCAGTGCCAATGCTGATAATTTCAGCATTCACATGTTCCATAGCCCACATCCCTCTTACCCTAATTGCTCTTCCTGTTATCGTACATTTAACCTGCATCGTTTTTCTATTTGCACCGCACACAAATTGATGATATGTAAGTTTGTCGCCGGTAGGCAAAAAACAAATCGCCAACTTCAGTTAGTAAATTTCCATCAATTTGTTGCAATTTTTGAAACCACGTCTTATAATCTTCTCAATTGCAAAAACTTTGTGCAAAATTAACGAATATTGCCTTTTGCGTATAGAGATCAGATCACGGAGGAAATCAGTGGCAAGTGTAACCTTCAGTCACGTTTGGAAACGCTTCAATGAAACAGTCGCGGTACAGGACCTAGATATTGTAATCGACGACAAGGAATTCCTTGTGTTTGTCGGGCCATCCGGCTGCGGCAAATCTACCAGCCTGCGTATGCTCGCTGGCCTGGAGGAAATCAGTGACGGCGAAATCTTAATCGGTGACCGTGTCGTGAACAATGTTGCCCCTAAAGACCGTGACGTTGCGATGGTGTTCCAGAGTTACGCGCTGTATCCACACATGACTGTCTATGATAACATGGCTTTTGGTTTACGTCTGCGTAAAACTCCAAAGCAAATCATAGACCAGCGCGTGCGTGAAGCAGCCAAAAGCCTGGGCATTGAGCAACTTCTGGATCGCCGCCCCCGCCAGCTTTCCGGCGGTCAGCGCCAGCGTGTTGCGGTAGGTCGTGCCATCGTCCGCGAACCAGCCGTCTTCCTTATGGATGAACCCCTCTCCAACCTGGATGCGAAACTACGTGTTGAAGCGCGCTCGTTCATCAGCAAACTTCACCAGCGCCTCGGAACAACATTCATTTACGTAACCCACGACCAAGTGGAAGCTATGACAATGGGGACTCGGATTTGTGTGTTAAGCGCGGGCGAACTTCAGCAAATTGACACACCCTACAATCTGTACCACAATCCACGCAACCTGTTTGTTGCCGGGTTCATCGGCAGCCCTGCGATGAACTTCTTCGACGCCACATTACAGAATAACAATGGCAAGCTCGTTGCTGATACGGGTGTGTTTCAGCTCGAACTTCCACAGCATCACATTGATATATTCCGTGACCATACCGGGCAAAAAGTTGTCTTGGGCATCCGTCCGGAAGATATTCATGACTCCCTCTATCTGCCTTCCGGCATCATTCCGGCTCATGTTGAAGTCAACGTGGATGTAGTTGAGCAAATGGGTAATGAGATGGTGGTCTATCTGGAAGAACAAGGCGCCAGCTTCATTTCCAGAATGGACCCACGTACGTCTGCACGTGTCGGCCATCGTATGGAAATCGTATTCAACATGGAAAACATGCATTTGTTTGATGTGAATACCAAGCTCTCCCTGGCGTATGAAACAAAACAAGCGGCGATAGAAGCGTAAACCTGTTCTTCTACAATATAAGTGTTCGATCAGCAAACCGCGCATTTTTGGGCGGTTTGTTTATAATACAGATAAACCCACTTGAATGCATAACTTGATTAATGCTATACTTTTTGCGGTTTTGTACCTTCGTCTTAATTCACTCACAGTCGTATCAACAGGAGCAGCGTCGGCAATGAGGCTTACCATCTATCAAGATGCGCGTGTATTTTCAGACCTTCAATCCGAATGGAATGACCTGCTCCATCGAAGCACGAGTAATCGGATTTTCAGCACGTGGGAATGGCAGTCTACCTGGTGGGAGGCTTACCACCCTGGCGACCTGTGGGTTACGGCTTTCCGCAACGATGATAATCAATTGATTGGCATTGCCCCCTGGTTCATTGGACACCATCAGGAACAGAGGCAGGTCGTTCACAGCATCGGTTGTGTTGAAGTATCGGATTATCTCGACCTGATTATAGATACTCACCACATTGAATCCGTATTGGCAGCTCTGGTCGACCACTTAAAAGACCAGAGCAGCTTATTTGACTCCATCAACTTATGTAATATCGTAGAGGACTCCCCCACAAAGACCTGCCTTCCCCATTTCCTGGAACAAGCCGGATTCACTGTTACCTGCTCGCAACAAGAAGTCTGCCCCACTATCCAGTTGCCCGCTAACTGGGAAGACTACGTTGCCGGTCTGAACAAAAAATACCGGCATGAACTACGTCGCAAACTGCGCCGGGCAGAAGGGGCAGTCGAGCAAATAGATTGGTACATTGTTGGGGAAGAACACGATCTTGACGAAGAACTGGATCGTTTCCTGAAACTAATGGCCGCCAGCCACCCGGAAAAGGCCGGGTTTCTGGAAGACCCACAAAATACTGATTTCTTCAGAACGGTAACACCCATCCTTTTCGAGCGTGGCTGGTTGCAGCTCAGTTTCTTGACTGTTGATGGCACAGCAGCTGCAGCCTATCTCAATTTTGACTATAACAACCACATCCTGGTTTACAATTCCGGGCTGCTGCCAGGGGAATACGGCCATCTGAGTCCGGGCATCGTTCTGCTAGGGCAGAATATCCGCCATGCTATCGAAAGCCGGCGCGAGGTTTTCGACTTCCTGCGCGGGGACGAATCCTACAAATACCAGATGGGCGGCCAGGATACACGCCTGTTCATGCTTGAGGCCTATTGGGGAGACCAATCATGACGACGACTCAGCGTATCATGATGCTTAGTGTTCACACAAGTCCACTGGCACCGCTTGGCGGCAAAAAAACTGGCGGCATGAATGTTTATATCCGTGAACTCGCGTCTGAATTGGGGCAACAGGGTATAACCGTTGACATTTTCACACGGCGCATATCGCCAGAGCAACCCGAGGTTGACGAATCACTAGGGGCGCATGTTCGCGTAATCCAGATCACCGCGGGGGGCAGCCAACCTCTAGGGCCGAATGAAATCTTCCCGTATCTATCTGAGTTCACTGCTGGGGTGATTGCTTTTGCTACGCGCCAAAACATCAGCTATGACGTCATTTACAGCCACTACTGGCTAAGCGGCTGGGTCGCCCACAAGCTCAAGGAAGTCTGGGGTATCCCTTTTGTAGTCATGTTCCACACCCTGGGACACATGAAAAACCGAATACTGCCCGGTTACACGCCAACACTCACACCTGACTTACGAATCAGCGTCGAAACCCAGATGGTTCAATGGGCGGATCGTGTTATCGCAGCGACTCCTGCCGAACAGGCGCAGCTTTTGTGGCTGTACCGAGCTGACCGGCGGAAAATCGCCATTATCCCGCCTGGCGTGAATATCACGCACTTTCAGCCCATGTCACGCGCAGACGCCAAACACGAGTTAGGCATCCCGCAGGACACGCAATTGCTCCTCTTTGTGGGACGGATTGAACCGCTCAAGGCTGTCGACACGGTACTGGAAGCCCTGGCTGTGATCCGCAGGGAAAACAACGAATTGCTTCAAACTGTGCGGTTTTCGATTATCGGCGGCGACCCGCAGGATTCTACCGATAAGGAATTAGCCCGCCTGAAGGAACTGAGTTCACGGCTCAATCTGAATTGTGTCGTCTGCTTCCTGGGGGCGAAAGACCAGGAACGCCTACCCTATTATTACTCAGCAGCAACCACCGTGATTATGCCATCCGACTACGAATCCTTCGGTATGGTCGCGCTGGAAGCAATGGCATCCGGTACACCGGTCATCGCCTCGCAGGTGGGCGGACTGGCGTTCTTGGTACGCCACCAGGAAACCGGCTTTCTCGTCCCTGCTCGTGAACCGCACGCACTAGCCGAGTGTATCACGACCTTGATCTCTGACCCGGAAAAATGTAAAGAAATGGGCCAGGCAGCGTCTAACCTGGCCCAAAACTACACATGGAACACAATTGCCAAGCAGCTATTGGCGATTTTTGCGCAGGTGAAGCGGCAACCTGCGAATTCCGGCCCTTAGCCACCATAAGCATTCGGGACATCGGCCACATCGGCCACAATATATGGCTCTACGCCGCTCAGGCCTGTCAGCACTTCCTCGGCAACCGCTGTCTGCCCCTTGTGGTAGAGAACATCGTTAAACCCGTCATAACGATAGCGGCGACTCACCCACCCATAGCGGTTATGTTGGAAGATCACATTAAACTGCACAGCGTCTTCCTCCAGAACCACTTTCTCATCAACGATCCACAGGGGCGCATATTGTCCCAGGTGGGGTTTGGCTTTTGCATCACGTTTTTGCAGCAGGGTCTTTGCATCCATAATCTCGGTATTTCCTCTATCTGTATCTGGCGAATCTTACCCTGTATTGTAACCGGGGCAAACCAGATTTCCAAAGCCCAATTCTGGCAAGCGCGTGCCCTGTCCCGCATATCAAGATGCATTGGTTCACGTCAAATAATAGTGTATGATTCACCCGTCCGGTATGAACAGGAGTTTGACTATGCGTGAGACCCTTGCCCTGGCGTGGGATCGGTTCAAAATCATTGGTAGCATCGTCGGAGATATTCAAAGCCGTTTCATCGCCACCGCATTCTACTATACCATTTTTGTTCCATTCGGTCTCGGCACGCGCCTGTTCAGCGACCCGCTGCACACCACCCCGGCAGCGTCTGCCTGGATAGACCGCGACCCAGTCGAGAATGAACTCGACGCCGCAAAACGACAAGGTTAATCATGTATATACTCGGAATTTCGTGTTTCTATCACGACTCGGCTGCTGCGCTGATTCATAATGGCGAACTGGTAGCAGCCGCGATGGAAGAACGTTTTTCGCGCAAAAAGCATGACAACGGCTTCCCCGCGCAGGCCATTGCGTTCTGTCTCAAACAAGCCGGAATCACGGGTGCAGACCTGGATTATGCGGTGTTCTACGAGAAACCTCTGGTTAAATTTGAGCGTATTCTCCAAACTGCCCTCAGCACCTTCCCCAAATCGGTGGATGTCTGGCACGATGCTATGCTGAGTTGGCTCAAAGACAAGTTGTGGATCAAGAACATCATCCAGCAGAAAGTCGGGGTACGCTATGATCGGGTATTATTCTGCGACCACCATATGAGCCATGCTGCCAGTGCCTTTTTTGCCAGCCCATTCCGTGAAGCCGCTGTGCTGACGGTTGACGGCGTCGGCGAATGGACAACTACCGCCTTAGGCACAGCCACCAGCACCTGGGAGGGCGAATCCGGCGGAGTCAACAAGATTTCCCTATTCGAGGAACAGCGTTTCCCACACTCCATCGGCCTCTTGTATTCAGCCTTCACTGCGTGGTTGGGCTTCCGCGTCAATAACGGCGAATACAAGGTCATGGGCATGGCTCCTTACGGTCAGCCCCGCTACATAGAGAAAATACACAAGCTCTTCCAGCAGGACGCGTCTACCGGTAGTTTCCGCCTGAATATGGACTATTTCAGCTTCCATCATTCGACATCCCAGAGCTACAACCAGCGTTTTGTAGAGTTGTTCGGCGCACCCCGTCCGGCGGAATCTGACTTTTTCACGATGGGTACCAACCCGGAACGCGCCACCGAAAAGGTCGCGATGGGCTTAAACCAGTATTACGCCGATGTTGCGGCCAGCATCCAACGTGTGACGGAAGATGCGCTCATCGCCATCGCCAGCCACCTGCACCAGAAAACCGGCCACAGCAAACTGGTAATGGCCGGGGGTGTCGCACTCAACACCAAAGCTAACTACCGCCTGCTCAACGAAACACCGTTCGAGGAAATCTATATCCAACCGGCAGCGGGCGATGACGGTGGCGCTTTAGGGGCGGCACTGTGGGCGTGGCATCTCGTCCTGGGGAAACCGCGCCACTGGGTCATGCCAAACGCCTATTGGGGGCAGGAATTTAGCGACGGTGAAATCGCTGATTTCCTGGCGCAAAAACATATCGAATTCGAGTCATTTGCGGATAATGATGACAAACTGCTGGATACCCTGGCCGACAGACTCACCAATAAGAAAATCATCGGGTTCTTCCAGGGACGCTTCGAATGGGGGCCACGTGCGTTAGGCAATCGCAGTATCCTGGCCGACCCACGCCATGACGAAATGAAAGAAATCGTCAATACCAAGATCAAATATCGTGAGCCATTCCGCCCGTTCGCGCCGGTCATCCTGCGTGACCGCGCCCCCGAATACTTTGATTATGCCGGCGTTGCCCAGCATGAAGCGCCTCGATATATGTTGATGGTCGCCCCGATTAAAGCGGACAAGCAAGATCAGCTTCAAGCGGTCTGCCACCAGGGAACCGGGCGAGTGCAAACCATTGAGCGTGAAACCAACCCACGTTACTATGGTGTTGTCGAGCGCTTTGGACAAGCTACCGGTGTCCCGGTATTGCTCAACACATCGTTCAACCTGCGCGGTGAACCGATTGTCACCTCACCTCGCGATGCCTGGAACACATTTCAAAATAGCGACATTGACCTGCTCGTGATGGGGTCATTTCTGGTGAGAAAACCGGAATAGGGAGAGAAAATAATGCGTGATATGCTGGTTCGGATGGGGACTTTCGGTGAATTACTCTTTTTTCTCTGGAAACGCAAACTCTATTGGCTCATACCGATGATGATGATGCTAGTGATTATCATCATCATCGTTATCCTGGGCAGTAACCCAGCCACACAACCGTTCATTTACTCACTGTGGTAATCACGATGGATAATGTAGCATTGGCTGTCTTAATTGGCGCAGTGTGCGGTCTGATTTTTGGCATTCCCGTTACGCGCCGTTCAATCAGTAAAGAGAAGATACACGGCGGCAAACCGGCGCATGTTTTCCACTACATCGGCACAGCCGCGTTCGTGGGTGTCCTGCCCACCGTTCTCGCTAGCCTAGTTCTGCACGGCGGTTTTATTATCGCGCTTCCGCTGGCGTTTGGTATGCTGGCAGTAAGCTTCGGGGCGCTGTTCCTGTTCGCCCTCATTGAGCGCCCTGCCCGACCACAGGCTGCGCCCGAAGACGCAAGCTGGACAAAAGAAGACGCGCAGACATCCAGGCTGTAACATATCGCACCCTATCGTTGTGTCTTGTCCGCACCCATTATTGGGCTGCGGACCGCTCTTTTTCTGCTACAGGCTCACCCAACCCTTCATGTTCCAGGATAATGCGTACGGAACGATCATACGTCAGGTAATTCCACACCCAGCTAAAGAACACACTGAACCGATTACGGAAGCCCATGAGCCAGATCAAATGTGCCCCCAACCATGTAACCCAGGCGATAAAACCAGTCAACTGTACCCGGTAGAACAGCCACGCTACGGCCCGGCGGCGGCCAATTGTTGCCATAAGCCCTCGGTCAATGTATGCAAAAGGTTGCTGCGTTTCACCTCGCAGCTGCCGCAAGATATTCCGCGCAGCCAAAACCCCTTGCTGTTTGGCAACTGGGATTAGCATAGGATATGGTTCACCCCGAGCATCTTCCAGGTAAACCAGATCGCCGGCAGCATAGATATTATTGTGTCCAGCAATTTCCAGTGTTGGCGCGACCGGAATTCGTCCGGCCCTCTGCAAGGGTATATCCAGGAGATCACAAATAGACGAAGCCTTCACCCCTGCCGCCCACACTAAGGTGCGAGTCGGTATATAGCGCCCATCACGCAGGTGAGCGCCATTTTGCGTGACGTGTTCGATCATCGCGCCCAGCATGACTTCCACACCGAGCGACTCTAACTGCCTGGTTGCAGAGATTTGCAGAGATTCAGGATACGGTGCCAGTAAACGATCCGTCGCCTCTACCAGAATCACGCGAACAGTAAACGTAGGTTCCCTGAATTCTTTTCGCAGCACGTACGTGTATAGCTCGCACAATGCTCCCGCAGTCTCCAATCCAGTTGGCCCGCCACCTACAACAATAATCGTGGTGAGCGCGTCACGGTAATCAGGATCGTCACTCCAAGCGGCTCGCTCGAACTGTCTTAGCAGGTGATTTCGCAGCACCACCGCGTCTGCCAGGTCTTTTAGGCCAAAGCTATTAGCCTCTAGTTCGGCCATACCAAAATAATTGGTAACACTGCCGGCAGCCACGATCAGATAATCGTACGCTTCGCGCTGCACGGTGCCGTTAGTTTTGACTTTAATGACGTGGCCGCCATAGTCCAGACCGACCACCTCCCCCAACATGAAACGCACATTGGGCACGCTGCGAAAAATTGTGCGTATCGGGTATGCGATTTCGCTGGGGTCCAGGCCACAGGTTGCCACCTGATAAAGCAGCGGAGTAAAAGTGTGGAAGTTGCGCCGATCAATCAATAATACATCAACCGGCTGATTCGCCAGGGTGCGGGCAGCATACAGCCCACCAAAACCGGCGCCAATAATAATGACACGAGGACGGTCAGGTTTCGCCATGGGACTCCCTCGTTTCCACTCAGCGAAACGGACAAGGTAAGTTCATCATACCATTATTGTGAAAATTTGCACAAGTAACTCTCATCTCGCATTCATCAACTACCGTGACTAATTACTGTCTTTTACCCATTACCTATTTTAGTTACAATCTGATTTGCTGGGTTATTTTGACCCTGCGAAAAATACTGGGAGCATAATAAATGGACTTCGCCGATACAATCACTGTGGATCAGCAAGCCGTCCTGCAAGCTACTCAGATGACGGCCACCAACCTGCGTAAGCTTGTCACTGAAACCACACACCAGACCGACAGCGCGTCCCATGTTTTTGTCCCCGAACGGGAAGAATTGATTGAACTGATCTCCCAGATACTGCCCGCTGGCAACGTGGTTGGCTTCGTGTTCAGTGGCATCCTCAACGCCACAGGCCGCGAAATTCCGTCCGCCGAAGGGCGCATGTATTTCAATTCGCTATTCAAAGGGCTTGCGATTATCCGCAACAATGCTTTTTACCGGATGATGTTCCTCGGCCCCGCAACGGTACTCATGGGACACAATATGCTCATTCGTTTGGCGGGTGCCAAACCCGAAGATTTCCTACCTGACGGGGCGTGGCAGTTCTATGTGGAGTTTGGACTCCGCGAAGATGCCGCCCGTCATAGCAGCGAAACACTCGGCTTCCAACAAGTAACAAACAGATTGCGCTCCTCCCCTGCTGAAGAACTCACGGCCTGGGTACTATCGGCCATGTGGTTGCTCCGGGACTATCCTTACCTGTTGGCGAATCTGTGGGAAGAAAATGTCCGGCTATGTGTCATTGAGGAAACCACGGGACTAACTGACCTCCATAACCTTTGGCGCAAACAATTTCCATTCGCCATTGCGCCCAACGAAACGCGCCTTAGTCTTCCGGTCTATCGCTGTCAACGCTTTGAGCAGTTCTGCGCCGGGTAACTCGGTCAAATTGGGGAAAGCCGGCGCCAGCAATTTGAGCAGGTATGAGGTGACCCGGGGCAACAGCACCAGCGCGAACAAGCAATCCAGGCTTACCAGCAGCAACTCTCGATTCGAACCTATCTTTCACCGGGGGAATACAATGAAAAGCGCACTTCTATTCGGGCAAGTGACCTGCAAATCAGCATCATTCACAGAGGTAGCTACTATCTTATCTCAATGATAGACCCAGCTAACCCCGCAGCCCCTGCACTGGTAAATAACCAGGTAAATGCCATTCTCCGTTCCTGAAATCCAGAGGCCGGGCTAGATCTGTCGTTAGCGGCCACCCCGCGTGTTGTATAAAATCAGTTACGCACACACCTTTCCCTCGAACAGCAAGAGTCTATCCACAATCTGCAACATGCGCTGGTACTCATCAATTGGGATCAGGCAGATAGCAGTCTGACTCTGAGTATGATCCGGGAACAGCGTCGCGGCATTTGCGACCACGCCCTCACCCTGTTCCGCACCAACAACAGCATGGTTTTCGATTTCTCCCACATCTATTTCGATGGACCTGCAGGTAGCTGAGATGCTCACAAACACGGCCATCCATCATTTACGTCAGCGCAGCGTCATGATCACAAAATCATCTCAGGATACCGCGCCCTACTCACTCAACCTCGACTCGAATGCCCGCCTGGAACGCGCCTCCCGAAAATTCCCCGCTACTTTGAAAGATATCAGCGCCGAAGCCAGTTCGAGCCTCATCCCGATCAATGCGCTTCGCAAGACATTGGCGGAACGTACCAGGCCAACCGTTCAGATGACAGTAAATGACCTCCTGGTACTCTCCGGACTATTTTCAACCAGCGATATGCACCCAGTACGCAGCTTAACCTTGCGCTGAATGACCTCCGGAAAAACGCCCAAAATCGAGCCGTAGTGAAGGCGCTGGATGAAATGTTCACCAACCTTGCGGAAACTAATCCGTAACTTATGATCCCCATTGATGCCTCACGCTTTGAACCTCGTGAGCGCATTTTCCCCAGTACATTCCGCAACCCGCTGGTAGACTACCGCAAAGAGCACGACCACGTATTAGGATTACTCAATGAGATGAACAGTAAACTATTTCGCAAAGGCCAGACGCGCGAGCTTTTCTTGCATGCACGCGGCGAATACATCAGCACTCTGGAGGTATTCGGAGAAGTCATGCGCCGTTATCGGGCGATTGCCCTTGAAGGCAAAAGCATGAGTACAACAGCTATCCGCCTGATTGCCGGGCTACCAGGGGCGATGCAGCGCCTGATGGACGGGCTACCGGGGCACTTCGCCTTTATGAATGAAGCGATTAAAGGTGAAGAGGTTTTTAGCACTGTCGGTCAGGTCACGCCCGGCTCACTCAGCACCCGTTTCGCTAGTGCGAAGGATGATAACGACAGACTCTACCTTACCCTGCGCGATTTCCGTCCGCCGGTATTGGCACTGGCTGCCGAAGGGCAGCCTCAGATGGCACAACTTATCACCCAGGATTTCGTAGTGCAATATTTGAAAGGATTCGTTACATTTATCGAGGAAATCAATGCTATAATCACTGCTTCCGGAAGCAAGTAGCGCATCCCCTTATGTTATGATTACGCGATTAAACCCATTTTCAGCAAGGAATTACGATTATGCCACGTGCGCTGCTCAGCGTATACAACAAAACTGATCTGGTTAAATTCGCAACGACTCTGATCGAATTAGGTTGGGACCTGGTTGCCAGCGGCGGCACCTACCAGGCCTTAGAACAAGCGGAGCTGCCGGTTACGACCGTTGAGCAGCTCACCGGACAACCCGAAATGCTGCATGGCCGTGTCAAGACCCTGCACCCTGCCATCCACGCCGGCATTTTGGCGCAAAACAAAGAAGATGACATGGCCGCCTTAAGGGATGCCGGATACGCACCCATCAATATGGTCGTCTGCAATCTGTATCCCTTTCAAGAGACGGTTGCCCAGATGGGTGTCACGTTGCAGGATGCGATTGAACAGATAGACATCGGTGGTGTCACCTTACTGCGGGCCGCCGCCAAGAACTTTCTGCGCGTGGTTGTCGTATGTGACCCTGCCGACTATTTGAAAGTTGCCGCCGAACTAAAAGCCACAACGGAAGTCACCCTGGCAACCCGCCGCAAATTAGCGGTGAAGGCCTTCGCCCATACCCGTGACTACGATACTGCGATTCACGCCTTCCTCTCTCAGGACATAGTACCCAGCCTGACAACAATTACCCTTCCCCCACATCTGTCATTGGGGATGCAGCAGATTGAAGTGCTGCGCTATGGTGAAAACCCACACCAGGCAGCGGCATATTACAGTCGCCTCACGAAAAATGGACCGCTGGGCGGAACTGTCCTGGGTGGCAAACAGCTTTCTTATAACAACATCCTGGATTTGGATTCTGCCTGGCGGACAGTGAGCAGCTTCAGCGAACCCACAGTGGTCGTTGTCAAACATCTGACACCCACTGGGATTGCCACGGCCAATACTATCGCCGAAGCCTACCCACTCGCTCTGAAATCTGACGAGGTTTCGGCTTTTGGCGGTGTCATCGCGGTGAACCGGCCCATAACTGAAGAATTTGTGGATTCACTGGGGGCCCTATTCATTGAGGCCATCGCCGCACCCTCATTTTCTACAAATGCCCAGGAAAAACTGAACGAGGGACGTAAAAACTGCCGCTTGGTACAAATCCCACAGCCCTTCACCGGAAACGACTTCGAGATTCGTTCGGTGCATGGCGGCCTGCTGGTACAGAGCGCCGATATTGGCGACCCGGACAGCACAGTATTCAAGACCGTGACCGAACGACCACCCAGCAGTGAGGAATTGCAGGCACTTCAATTCGCCTGGAAAGCCGTGACCCAGGTCAAATCGAACGCCATTGTTCTGGCTGTACAGAACGCTACCGTCGGTATCGGGGGCGGACTGCCCAGCAGGGTAGACGCAGTACAATTAGCCATTGTCAAAGCGGGCGAACGCGCTAGAGGGTCGGTCATGGCCTCAGATGCCTTTTTCCCGTTCCCAGACGGCATTACAGCGGCTGCGAACGCGGGAGTCACGGCGGTTATCCAGCCTGGCGGGTCTATCCGAGACAATCAAGTTATTGAAGCCGCGAACGAAGCGGGTATCGCAATGATCTTCACCGGCACACGCCATTTCCGCCACTAAAGGATACGCTCTCATGCTTACAGAACTCGAAGTTATCATCCAGGATCGCCGCAATTCTCCGCGTCCAGGCAGCTATACCAACAGCCTGTTTGATGCGGGCCTGAACAGAATTTCTCAGAAGGTGGGCGAAGAATCCATTGAAGTCCTGGTTGCCGCCCTGGGTCAGGGACGTGATGCGCAAATTGCCGAACTCGCCGATTTGTTTTACCATACATTGGTATTGATGAACCAACTCGGCATCTCCCTGGAAGACGTTACCCAGGAGCTCGAGCGACGTCACCCAAAATAACAGCAGTACCACTGCATAGGCTGCTTACTTTCAGGCTTTCGCCACCTGCTGGGAGCGGCTACAATGCAACCACAGTTAATTGAGGTTGAGATATGTTTGTTACTCGCCAGCAAATGGAACAAGTCGAAGCGGAAACGTTGGCACCGTATGCACTTCTGAGTGGCAAGAGCAAAGGGCGGCGTTTTCCCGACTCCGAGCCGCGTTATCGCACGGCGTTCCAGCGTGATCGTGATCGGATTATCCATTCTGCCGCCTTCCGAAGGCTGGAGTACAAGACACAGGTTTTTGTCAATGACGAAGGCGACTACTATCGCACTCGTCTGACGCACACGCTGGAGGTCGCGCAGATCGGGCGCACACTGGCTCGTGCTTTAGGCGTGAACGAGTATCTCGTTGAGGCTATTTGCCTGGCACATGATCTGGGACATCCGCCCTTTGGCCATGCTGGAGAAGGTGTACTGGATGCGCTGTTGAAAGAATATGGCGACGAGAACGGCTTTAACCATAATTTCCAGAGCTACCGGGTGGTGACAGCACTTGAACATCGGTATCCCGGTTGGGCAGGACTCAACCTGACTAATGAAACCCTGGAAGGCATCGCCAAGCATGAAACCGAATATGACTTCAGCGCTTTCCCGGACTTTGACCAGACAACCCGTGCCAGCCTGGAAGCGCAAATTGCGAACGTTGCGGATGAGCTGGCATACAACGCCCACGACCTGGATGATGGATTACAGGCAGAATTGATCCAACCCGAACAGTTAAACGAGCTGGAAATCTGGCGGCAGGTGCGGGAAAGTGTGGGCTGGAACGGGGGAAAACTCGATGAAATCGGGCGACATCGCGTGATCCGTGAACTTGTCGGCATTCAAGTGGATGACGTCCTGACGACCACCGTCCGCTTGATCGAAAACCTCAACCTGCAAACACCACAAGCCATCCAACAGCACGATAGTAACATCGTGCAACATAGTCCCGCCTTCAAAGCCAACAACAGAGAACTGAAGGCCTTTCTATACCAGCATATGTACCGGCATTTTCGCGTAATTCGGATGGCAAAACGCGCCGAACGCTTCACGACTGAGATTTTTAGGAGCTACGTTGGCGAACCGCGCCAGCTTCCCCAATCCGACCAGGAAAAACTCAAAACGGCCAGTCTGCCTCGCGTAGTCGCTGATTATATTGCCTCTATGACTGACCGAAGCGCTTTACTGGAATATCGGCGGCTTTTTGACCCGCTCACTCGTCCGTAATGATGTGATCTAAGTGAAAGACAATTCACTGATGAGCAACGATACGCTTCTCAATAATCGCTACCGGTTGGTTGCCCAGCAGGGTTCTGGCGGTATGGCTGTCATCTACAAAGCGGTTGATATTGAACTGGGTCGTACTGTCGCCGTAAAAGTGCTGCGCCCCAGCCTGACATCAGATCCTTCGTTTCTTACCCGCTTCCGCAACGAAGCTCGAAGTGTCGCGAACCTGGCCCACCCGAACATTGTCACCGTGCACGACGTCGGTGCCGATGGCCCGACACATTACATTGTGATGGAATTTATCGAAGGCCAAGACTTAAAAAAGATAATCAAGTCAGAAGGCATTCTTAGCGTCGACCGCACCTTAAAACTGGCGATCCAGATATGCGCAGGTATTGGATTCGCCCACCGCGCCGGGTTGGTTCACGCCGATGTCAAACCCCAAAACATACTGGTCACAAAGAGCGATATCGTCAAAGTGACGGACTTTGGTATTGCCCAGGCGTTAAGCGATACACAGCCGGGCGAAAAACAAAACATCGTGTGGGGCAGTCCACATTACTTCGCTCCTGAGCAGGCACGCGGTGAACGACCCACCCCGGCATCTGACGTTTACGCTATTGGCATTGTGATGTTCGAGATGCTCACCGGGCGTCTGCCGTATGTTGGTGCCAGCCAGCAGGAATTGGCGCTGGCACACATCAAAGAACAAGTCCCGCTTGTCTCTGCATTTAATGCCAACGTGCCGGAAAATCTTACACAGATCATCCACAAAGTGATGAGCAAAGAGCCATCAGCGCGCTTTCGCATGGCCGACCAGTTAGGGCATGTCCTGGAGAGCTATCGTGCCCGTGGGCGCGAACAGACCATTTCACATCCGCCAGTGTCGTCACCGCCCCCGCAGCAATCCCGGCCAACTACGCCGCCTCCACAACAGTCCCGGCCAGCCGCACCGCCACCTCCGCATTTACCGTTTTCCCAGGTGGGACCTGCATATCCCCAGACACCCCGCCCCAATACACCAGAAGCTGCGCCGACCCAGCGATATAGTGCCGCACCAGAAGCGCCCAACTCAGTGCCGCCTGCTCGCCCGTCCAGTATCCCTTCGCCATTTGAGCGCCCGGCACAGACACCGCCGCCTCAGGAACCCACCGCGCAGCACGATTTGGGTATCACCGGGCGGCAGTACTACTCACAGCCGCTCAATCGACAGGAAGACATCTCTTCCGGACTGGATATCGTGACGATTATCCTCGCTGGGCTGGCGTTTTTTGCTGTCGCCTGTCTGATTCCGCTGTACATCGCGGTGCTTCAAGCGCGCCTCGGGTAATGCAAGCGCAATGCACATCGTTCGTGACATAGCAGTCTGTATCTTCGCTGGTACCGTGATTCTGGCAGTGTCGCCAGCCCACAGTCAGGAATCTTTGCCGGACATCGTGGGCGAACTTTACGCGCCGCTTACATTCCCCGTGGAAGTGGACCCGGCAAGTTACGCCAATCCCTTTGACCCTGACGATATTGAAGTCCTCGGGATTTTCAAGTCTCCCAATGGCGAGCAGATCGTAATTCCGGGATTCTGGGCGCAGTCCTATGAAAACCGCTGCCCTGACTGTGAAGTCGAGGATTTACAGCCCACTAACGAGTCCGGCTGGGCTGTGCGTTTCACGCCGTTCCAGGTGGGTGAGTGGTCATATACGATTCAGTCGCAGGATAACAGGGAGATAGCCGAAACGCTCGTTTCCGGTCAATTTACCATTACGCCATCGAGCAGAGCCGGGTTCGTCCGGGTAGGGACAAATAACCGCTACTTTCGCTTTGACAACGGCCAACCGTTCTTCCCTATAGGCCACAGTATCAAATGGTCATGGGACGAGACCGGTGGCGTGAATACCTATCTCACATGGTTGCGCAGCCTGCATGACTCTGGTGGTAATTATGCCCGGCTATATATAGATACACCCTGGTTCATCGGCCTGGAGTGGGAAGCGCCTGCTGGAGACTACACCCCGGCACAGAAAGCAGCTGCCCGCCTCGACATCATCCTGGAAGCTGCCGCCGAATACGGCATTCAACTGCAATTGGTACTATTGTGGCATCAAGCCCTGACCATCTATGGCGGCCCCCCTGTCCTCATTCCCGCAACCTTTGATCGCCCCGATACCACACCTGACTGGGACAATAATCCATACAATATCATCTACGGCGGACCAATTGGTGGCCCCAGTGTGTTTTTCTATAATGACCGCGCTCAACTATTGTTTCGCCGTCGCCTGCAGTATATCGTTGCTCGGTGGGGTTACAGCCCGCAGATTTTCGCCTGGGAAATCATTGATCGCCTGGACCGTACCGGGGACTATGATGCTCAGATTGCGGGGGATTGGCTGGCGAATACCGCCAGCTACCTTAAACAGATTGACCAGCAGCGCCACCTCGTCACCGCCAGCACGCTGAACTTTGACCCAATTATCGCCGCTAATCCACTGCTGGATTTCACCTCTGGGCAATATTACCAGAGCCGCCCAATTGAAACGCTCTCCGACCAGGTAACGGGCACGGTCAGCATAATTCGTCGCTATCTTCAGGCCAGTACTGCTCCTACCCTGCTTGTGGATTACTCGCTAAATCCCTGGTACGAACCGGCAGATGACGACCCGCAGGGAATCCATGTCCAGAACACCTTATGGGCAGCCGCGCTTTCTGGTTCGGCAGGAGGAGCAGCCCCTGACTGGTGGTATAGCTATCTACTCCCTCGGGAGCTACAAGCGCTGTATGCCCCACTGGTGTCCTTCACCGCCGGCATAGATTGGGGTCGCCTCGACCTGCAACCAGCTGAAGCCGGGCTGTTACTCAAAGATGAGAATGCCTATTCAGCGGTACGCATCAACAATTTCAACAGGCTTTTCTCTGCGCCGCCCCTGTCATTGGTTGAGGCGCATACCATCTCGCCAGATGGCGTATTCCCGCCCATAGATAATGTGCCGAGTTTCCTGTATGGACAGGTGTATAACAACCAGTTCAGTCAGGCACAGATTTACCGGGTTGCGCTCCCCTTGAGTTCGTATCTCGAAGTCCGAGTCCGGCGTGTTTCCTCCCAGGCCAATGCCCGCCTAATCATTACCGTTGACGGGCAAAATGCCGCGTCCCTCGACCTGAATGTGAATACCACGAGCACCGCTATGCGTGTTCCTTTAGACGCCGGAGAGCATGAAATCGTCCTGGATAACATGGGAGACGATTGGCTGGAATTGGATTATGTCGAAATCGGCAATTTGATCGCTCCTGCGCGGGTACTTACACTCCGCGACTCGATTAGTGGTGTCGCACTGGTGTGGCTGCAACACCGCGACTATACCTGGGACAGCAGCATACCAGTCAGTGAACGCACCATCATTCAGGCCGAATATACCCTGGCACAGATGCCTACCGGCCTGTACACCATCGAAACCTGGAACCCGCTTTCGGGTAGCATCCTGGGTGAGGAGCTGGTACGTGTCGGCGATGATCGACATCTTCGTGCCGCCTTGCTGCCATTTAATACTCAGTTGGCACTGCGCATTTTCCGGCGGGAAGACACACTGGCTGAACCCACCCTGCCGCCCGCCATGCCTTCTATAACAGCGACCTCTGCACCGCAAACAACAGCTCCACCACCCTTCCCCACCAATACTCCCCACGCATCATGAGAAATTCGTCAGAAAATTAATACACACTCAATCAGCGCGCAATTTTGAAAACTGCTATACTGGCCTCATGTCAGCAAATTTAAGGGTCTGGATGAATGAGTACCCGGTTGAGTAACCGCAGCGAACGCCTGGCAAAAATCGAACGGATGTTGTTTCGCAGCAGTCATGGGTTACGGGCGGTGGAAATCGCTGAAGCCTGTGGCGTGGATCGCAGAACTGTCTACCGTGATCTAGCTGCGCTCGAAAAAAACAATGTGCCAATCACGCAGGAAAATGGCCGGTTCTTAATCAATCGCGAGTATTACCTCGCAAATGTGCGACTCAATTTGAATGAAGCCGTCGCCTTGTTCCTGGCCGCCCGAATTCTATCGCGCCACGCCGACAAACAGAACCCGCATGTCATTTCAGCCATGAATAAGCTGGCGTTAGCCGTTCCCCAGGCCGTAGCCGCCCACATCAGCGATATTGCTGAATCAGGCCGGGCGAATCCGATTGACCGCAGCTATGTGGATGTGCTGGAAACGGTAATCCGCGCCTGGGTGGAGACTCGTAATCTGAAAGTATGGGGCAGCTCTACCCGTACCGGCGACATTGAAGCTCGCGATTTCTCAACCTATTTCATCGAACCGACTCTTTCCGGCGGGTTGTATGCCATCGGTTTCGACCACCAGGCCGAAACAATCCGCACTCTTAAGCTAGAGTGGATACGCCGTGCCCGTCTTCTGGACTCGACCTACCAGATTCCCGCTGGGTTTGATCGGGCACCGTTCCTCGCCAGCATGTGGGGCATCAGCAGCAGCGAAACCCAGCAAATGCGCGTCGTGCTGGCATTTTCCGCTGATGTCACGCCACTTATCAAAGAACGCACGTGGCACGCATCACAACGTATTGAAATACTCGACGATAAACGCTGCACTCTGAGTATGCAAGTCACCGATTGGCGCGAGCTTCTCCCCTGGATTCGCTCATGGGGGGCGCAGGTTGAAGTCCTGGACCCACCCACCCTACGTCATCAATTATCTACCGAGGCATATCAACTACGCCAGCTTTACACAGCGTCCTCAGCAGCGGCCACGCCTTAAATCAAAGAGGGGCTGCCGTGGCAAGCCCCTCTTTCCGATCTATTTATATGGGCTGAGCATTATGGTGTGGATTCCTGGGTCACTTCCGGCTCAAACGGCAGCGCTTCAACCGTTGGTGGTTGAACCGCCTGCATTTCGGCGGTGGGGATCAACTCCGGTGTAGGAGCGGCTATACCTGTTGTAGCATTGGTGCTATCCTGACGCAGTTCCTGTACACCATTATAGGCCGGGCGCACGGTGCCATTCGGCCCAATCAGGCTGTAATAGCACGTTTCGCTGCCATCTATCTGCACCTGGCAGCCGTTCAGGTTATACAGGAACATCGGCCCAACAAAGCCCAACTGCGCCCCCAGCTCAAAGCCTCTGGCATCATAAATCCCTTGCTCACCGAGGCTGGTATAGCTCACGAAAATCTGCGTTTCCGGCGGCGGCGCGGTATCTTCACTGCTGCCCCATCCAAACTTCGTCACCCAAATGGCGGTATTGCCATCCTGCTGCTCAGACATAATCCGGCGGTAATCATTGAGCGTACTCAGGAAGTAAAAACTAGCATCTTCATAGTGAGTTTGCACGCCCACCGGGGCAGCACAGCATAGTGAATCCGGCGGGTTCGCCCAACCATTGGGGTGCGCTCCAACTCCATCGCTCATATCGGCCAGTCCGGCAGCATATAAATCCCGGAGGAACAGACGGTCATTGGCAGCATTCACGCCATCATTAAAGCCCGTCGGTGCTAAACCGGCACTAATCACCAGAACATCAGGGTCAGCGGCCTTCACGGCATCATACCCGGCACGCAACAGGGCAGCATAGCTCTTCGCGCCAATCGAATGTATCGAACTGTTCCATTCCCGCCGCAGATTGGGTTCATCCCAGATTTCATAGGCATCTACCCGCCCGACGTACTGTTTCGCCAGCGCTCCCATGAAAGTGCCAAAATTCGCCATGTCATCCGGCGGGCCGCTCTCAGTTGTACTGCTGCGTGCCCAATCCGGCGTCTTGGATACCGTCATCAGGATATTGAATAGATTGGCATCCAGTGTCTCTACGATGGTGTCTAGAGCAGCGAAATTAATCTGACCCTGGACAGGCTCATAGTCACGCCAATCCACACGAAGTTTCACCCAGGTCACCCCCAGATCTTGCAGGTCATTGACCAATGTATTCACATCCTGCCCAACCAGGTATACCTCAATGCCTCGCGCATACCCTACCCCCTGTGTGGTAGTCGTGGCCGTCGCTATTGCGCTGGTGGTGGACGTCGTACTTGTCGTTGTCACCGCCCCCTGACCGGTTGCAGGGATCGTTATAATCTGGCCGACATAAATCACATTAGGGTTAGGGATGTTATTCAAAGAAACAAGCTGTACAACTGTTGTCCGATTATTGATTGCAATACGAAAGAGAGTATCCCCCGGACGAACGATATAGGTGGCAGTGGGCGGAGGCGGCATGGTCGGCATAGGTGTTACTGAAGTCACCGGAGTCGGGGTTGGACTCGGCACGACTCCCGGAATTCTCAGTGTGGTGCCGGAACGAATCAACGCCGGGTTGGTAATACCATTTTCATGGGCAATGGCGTTAATGGTTGAACCGTACCGCAGCGCAATCCGGTACAGGTTTTCGCCAGGCCGGACTACATGCTCCACCATCGGCTGCGGCACAGGTGTCAGACTAGCTATTGTTGGTTCTTCGGTGGCTTCTTCAGTGGCTTCTTGAGTCACCTCCTGCGCAACGACTGAGCCTATGCTAAAAACCAGCAGACAGCATAATCCCAAAAGGGCAGCGGCCATTCTTACATATCGCATCGCACGATCTCCTTACTTATCAAAATCTGCGTCGAATAATCACAATGAGTGATGTTACAGTTTGCATACGTTGATATTACACCGTTCGCACGAGAAGCGCCACCACACGAATAAGTGAGACATGCTATAATTCTCCTCAGACTATGATGGGGCTATGAGGTGCGGAAGATATGCGAAAATTTCTAGTGTCAGGCGCGTCTTTATTTCTGCTGTTATGCCTTGTTGCCGGCGCAGCGGCACAAACACGCTCAGTCTACTGGCAACAATGGGATGTCCTCATCAATAACATCGACACATCTGAAAACCGTTTTGATGTGACAGAGAGTTATAATGTTCAATTCACGGGTACATTCAGCTTCGGGGCGGCCTCCATTCCCAACCAGAACCTGACCGGCATTTCTAATATCCGGGTGCTGGAAGCCGGGCAACCCCTCATTGAAAGCTGTTCACAGCGACCTGGCACATATTGTGTCGAAAACAATGGCAGTGAGTACGCCTTGACGTACTATTTCATAAAGCCAATTACGAATGCCAGTCGGAACTTTGACATTCAGTATACCGTTCGGGGTGCGCTGCGGGTATATTCTGGTGGCGATCAGTTATGGTGGACGGCGATCCCAAGCGAACACTATGGATTCACAATCGGCAGCAGTACCGTCACGGTGCAGCTTCCCGATGGGTATGGCCCACGTGAAGGAGTAGACCCGGTTGTAACTTACGGTGCCCCCACAAATGTGAATGTATTCCGCACCACCGTCACCGCAACAACCACCCGTTCGATAGGAGGCAGCGAAAACCTGGAAATCCGTGTCCAGTACCCGCATGACCCCAACGCCACTCCTCCCGCCTGGCAGCCATCTTTTGACGAACAGCGCCTCTATGCAGAAACGACCAAGCCACTGATTGACCTGGGCGCTATTGCCTTAAGTGTTCTAATTGGCTTAGGCGGCATTCTAGGGGTCTATGCCCTATGGCGCACACGTGGGCGTGACCCGCAGACTGGACCGGTACCGGAATATCTGACGGAACCGCCCGGTGACCTGCCTCCCGCCATTGTGGGTACGCTCCTGGACGAGCAGGCTGACTTGCGCGACGTTCTTTCCACAATCATTGATCTCGCTCATCGTGGCTATCTCGTAATGGAAGAGGAACAATCGGCGGGATTGTTTGGTATCGGCAAGAACAGCACCTTCACTTTCAAACGCACGGATAAAGACCTAAGCGGACTCCGCAAGTTCGAACAGCGCATGATGCAGAGCCTGTTTCCATCGAATAAAATGGAACGCAGCCTGGACTCGCTCAAGAACAAGTTTTATACCGTTATCCCGCGCCTACAGGATGAACTTTACGAGTCACTGGTTGCTGAAGACCTTTTCACTGCCAAGCCCAGCACAACTCGTGCAATCTGGTCGGGCCTGGGGACACTCATTCTGGTGGCGGCGGGTGTAATTGGCTTTGCTATCTTCAGCACGATGGAAGAATCGATGGGGGCGATTATCTGCATTCCGATTTCGCTGGGGCTGGTTGGGTTTGTGACGATGATAAGCGGCCAGCACATGCCCGCCAAGACTCGCAAAGGTGCAGAAGATGCCGCCAAATGGAATGCCTTCCGCAAATACCTGCAAAACCTGGAAAAATACAGTGGGGTTGAGGAAGCTGCTCACAATTTCGATGCGTTTTTGCCTTACGCTGTCGCCTTTGGTATTGACCGCACCTGGATTCGCAAATTCAGCCAGATGCAAAATGTCCCTATTCCCACCTGGTACTATCCGACTTATATGGGCGGCCCCTACCGGGGAGGTTATCACGCTGGCACACCCTTGCCCCACCACGTTGGCATGGGCGGCCGGGGACTTCCCGGTGAACTTGCTCGCGCCGGCAGTGGTGGACTTTCACTGGATGACCTCTCTGGCGGGCTTTCCGGTGGACTGGAATCCATTTCCACCGGCTTAACGTCCATGCTCGAATCCGCGTCCCGCGTCATGACAAGCAAGCCGCAGTCGGCCAGCAGTGGCAGCAGCGGTAGTTGGCGCAGCGGGGGCAGCGGTTGGAGCGGCGGGGGGTTTAGCGGCGGAGGTTCCAGTGGGGGTGGCAGTCGGGGTTTTGGCTAACAGCTGAATAATAGCAGGGTTTACATAGTGAATTGGGAGAGTAGGGTGTCTCATCTCCTTTACCAAATGAGATTTCTCTCTCAACGATGCAAATTATAAACATATACAGATTCTCATTGTCATCAAGGAGAAGCAATTCGCCATGAATACAGGTCGCTTAGTAGGAATCATCTTGATTGTTGTCGGCTTTGCCATCGCCGTCATTGCCGGCCTGTGGCTGGCGCTGCAAGTTTCCAACGAACAGCTTACCAGCGGTGGCGCAGTCGTCGGCGCGGGGATCGCATTCATCCCGGTAGCCCTGTTAGTGGGCTTTGGTATTTATATGGTCGTCCAGGGCGGTAAAGAAGCTGTCGAAGAATCAGAAATGCGCCAGCAGCGCAACCTGCTTGACATCGTAAAAAGCCGGGGGCAGGTCAGCGTGACCGACCTGGCACTGGAGATGAACATCAGTGCCGACAAAGTAAAAGACCTGGTTCATCAACTGGTCGGTCTCCAGGTCTTTAGCGGGTATATTAACTGGGACGAAGGCACGCTGTATTCATCGCAAGCTGCTCAACTACGTGAACTCGATAAGTGCAAAAACTGCGGCGGAGAAATCCAGCTTGCCGGTAAAGGGGTCGTCGCCTGTCGCTTCTGCGGGACTGAGTACTTCCTGACGTAAGACAACACCCGTAATTAGGGGGAACAAACAGTCAATTCAGTGTATAGTTAAAGTATAAATATACCAGAGGGAAAATAACCGATGTCTGAGCTTTACGATCAAATCATCAGTCAACGTGGAAAACTGGAAAACCTCGTCGTTCGCATCCCTGGTTTCCGTGGCTACCTGGATAACAAGACACGCCGGACTGCTGACCGGATGCTCCGTGACCATATTGCGGGGCTGATAAAGAAACGAATTGAGCGCCTGACCGAGATTGAAAAGGCTATTCTGGCCGATGGCGGGTTAGCCTATATGAGCGAGACGCGCAGTGCCAAAACCAAGCTGCAAACTTTCCATGATCGGGTGAAAGCCGCTGCGCCAGGCTATTCCGGATTCTTTGAAGCTGTCAAAATTGGCGCGGCAGAAATGGAAACGCTCTACAGTTTTGACGAGGCGCAAATTCGCTTTGCTGATCAGTTTGGCGAGGCGTTAGATGCTCTACAGCAGGCTGCGCAAAGCAAGGAAGGCCTGAATGAAGCCATCACCACCTTAAACCAGGTTGCGATTGCCGCCAACGAAGCCTTCTCGCTACGGGAAGGTGTTTTGACCGGTCTTGATAAGTCGCTTGGCTCATAACGAGCTGCTGCACCCACCAATTATTAACAAGGAGCAATGTAGATGGCACGTATTATTGACGTAATTGACCATACCAACGTCATGGATGATGAGTTCACGTACCGTGAACCACAACAAGGCAGCGGCGATTGGCGTATGGGTTCCCAGGTAATTGTCGGCGAAAGTCAGGCGGCGGTATTTGTCCGGGGCGGTGAAGCACTGGATGTTCTCGGATCGGGTCGGCATACTCTTTCTACTGCTAACCTGCCCCTGCTTTCTGGCTTAATCGGATTGGCAACCAGTGGACGTACCCCCTTCACCGCAGATCTGTATTTCGTCAACCTTAAAGATATGCCTCAGGTCGGTTGGGGGACAAATCCGCCTATCGTGCTGGAAACACCAGGGCGCGGTCTGGGTGTCGTGCTGCTGATTACACATGGTGTTATTGACATCGGTGTGGATGAACCCATGCTTTTTGTCAAACAGTACGGTGTTGGCAAATCGGCGCTGCGCCTCCGTGACTTAAAAGACCGTATCCAGAGTATGATGTTGAGCGAATTGGCGGAGCTACTAACTAAATCCGGGGCACAGAGTGTCCCCGAAGCGAATGCACTGCTCAGTGATGTGAAGGGCGCGATGCTGGCCCAGGTCAATGAGAAATTTGCCGCGCTCGGCCTGCGGATCAAGGCATTTGAAGCCAACCCCTTCACCGCCAAAGACGTACCACTGGATGAGCTGCGGAATTATGTCAGCCTGGATATGTGGGAGCGGGTACAACGCCTGCAAATCGCGCAGAAAGCAGCGGAAAACCCCGGCATGGGTGGCGCACTGGCTGGCGCCGGTGTCGGCCTGGGCGTAGGGCAACAGATGGGCGCGGCCCTCAATCCCGATGCTGCCGCCATGCAGCAGCAAATGATGCAGCAGCAGTTGATGATGCAGCAGATGATGCAGCAGATGATGTCAAATCAAATGGGTGGGCAGCAACAACAACCGCCGCAACAGGCCAATCCCCCCGCCAATCCGCAAACCAGGGAGGAAATTCAGGCACTATTGGATAATCTGGATATGAAATTGGCTTCCGGGGAGCTTTCCGAAGAAGTTTATAATCGCCTGTATACCAAGTGGCAGGAACGCCTGAATCAACTGGGCTAAGCAGTCACCATGAAACACCGGGCAGGGGGTGCAAAAGCCCCCTGTTTTATTGTGCAGGCAGAGCCACGTCCTTGAGAAGAAAGGTATCCAATTCCCCTACCGCCAACCGCTCATTCGTAGTCGGGTCGTAAAATCCGACTAACAGTGTATAGTCCCCTGGCGGTACACCAGCAACCGGAATTTGGTAGACATCGCGGAAAACGTCACCTACCGCCCAGGACGTGGTATCCAGACGGCCATCCTGCGGAAACTGGTCATCCTGCGCCCACAGTGGCGAGCCGGTTGCCGGGTTGACAGCGCCCGCCAGATGCAGGAACACTTTAAGCGCAGCATCTGACTGTTGGAGTGGACGCCAATATAACCATACGACCAGTTCCCCGGTTGGTTCCGGCGTCGCAAAGACCCGCGCCTCCACTAGTTCAGCAACTTCGCCAAACCGTGCCAACGGCAGAGCCTCCAATTCGCTCTCCGATACATCCCAAGGCATATATTCTTGGATACGCAACCGGTCAATGTGAGTGTCGCGCACAAGCTGCAAATTGGCCTGTATCCAACCTTCAACCACGCCCGCATTCGGCCAATCGGGGGAAGTCTGTCCCACTAACCAGATTGCCCGCTCGCTGTTTTCTGCTAGTATCCGCCGTATCTCGTCGTCCGACTGTTTTGGACTAGCGGGCAGCGCAATACTCGGCAGCGGTGCATAATAATACCCAAATGCAGCATCTATCGAGAGTTGAATCACCAGATCATCCTGCGCGACATGCGCCCGAAGGTAATCTGTCAGACTCGGCCACGCCTCCGACTTCCCATAAGCTGGGTCATAGTAGGCATTGTACAGACTGTACGCGGCCGTACCGCCCCACCCCACCAGCAGCGCCACCGCCCCCCATCGCACCACCCTTTGACGTGAGCGCACCAGCAGCACCAACCCACTCAACACCAATATGTAGGCAGGAACCGATGACAGGATGTAACGGGGTAAAAATATATTGAATCGCGAAGATACCAGGCCGATCAGAAGCAGAGGCAGAAGCACCAGAAAAAGAAGCAGCAATGCGTACTTGCGACTGCGTCCCCACCAGGCATACCAACCAGCACCCAGGCCAACCAGGAGAATAGGCCATAAAACATCCACCAGTGGGTTTGGCAGGGTATCACCGAAGTTCAGTACCGGCATAAACCATGTTACCAAGCGTGCCGGGTTCATTTCCCCAGCAATTGTCCCGGTGTAGCCACCACTCCCCACCAATTGTCCTTGCAGTACCAGAAACGAAACCGCCGCGCTTATCATCGCCATCACGGGAACAGCCCACCACAGCCAGTAATCCCGCCATGACCGCCAATACACAAGGATGATATAAACCCCCAGTGCCATCAGCGAAAAAACTTCGGTGTAGAAGATGTTGGCTGTCACCACTGCCAGCATCAGGAATAATAACCGATCTCCCCAACGGCGCGTTTCCAGGGAACGCATCCCAGCCCACAGCGTCACCGCGCTCAATCCAGCCCAAACAGCATAATTGCGAGCATCCTGGGAATGCCAGATTTCAAACGGGTGCACCGCCCACAGGAGGGCCGCGAGGGTCCCAATCCATACCCCGCCCAGGCGCTTGCCCAGAGCATATAATGCCGCCACACCGAGCAGGTTGAATAATGTGGGGAGCAGGCGCATCGCTAAAGGACTCGTACCAACCAGAACCCCCCATCCCCGAAACAGGATATACGTCAGCGGCGGGTGCGGCTCTATCGTGGCGATATGCGTGAGCGAATAACTCAGCGGCTGCCCAGCCCAATTTTGAGCAGTAAAGGCCTCATCACCCCGCAGCGGCACAACATTCAAACGGTACACCCGCAGCCCGAACCCCAGTAGAATAATGACAACCAAGGGCAACCAGTGCGAAACCTTCAACCGGCTATACCCTCAGGGTCCAAAGCCTCCGCAATCAGCGCAATTTGCTCATTCGTAAGCCCGTACTCCGCCTCATCACTCGCCTGTGCAGAAGCTTTCTTTGAAGGCTTTTGCTGTTTTTGCTCAAACTGTGCCTTTTTCTGGGACTGTGCCATGTCTCGCAAGTAATCCGTCAGATTGGGTTTTTGCTTGCTATCCGTGTAAAGCACAGGTAAAAGCGGGTCATTGACTTCCAAATGGGCGCGAGGGTCTACGAAAATAACCATTGGCTGGACCACAACATCCCCCGCCGCTTCCCCCAGCAATCCCTGAACATGTGCCGCCGCGTTCTGGGCGTCCGTAAACGGGTTGCGGACGCTATCTTGTCGAAACACACGGAAAATCATGTTAAAAAGACCACCTGGCTCTCGCCATTTTTCACCCTCAACAGTGTACCGCTTATCCTGAAACCGGGTAATGATGGCGAACACCCCCTGGGGACAAACCAATACATGCCGCGCCGGAAAATGATAATAGTTATACAGCACACTCCTCTTACTCACCCCCTTCAAGCCTTCTTGAATCGCAGCTTCCGGGCGTGGTTGGCGGATCCATAAGTTTGTCATCCGTACTGAGAAAATCGTGCTGACAAAACCAATTGGCAGAATCACCCAGGGCAACAGGAGCGCCAGGAGCAGCGACGTATCGCTGCTGACAACGTTGGGGTCGGCCAACTGGGTGTTAGCAACGATGAAACCACCAACCAACACAGCCATACTGAAGAAGAACAGGAAGTGAGCTGTACGGCGATTACGCTTGATTAACCGCTCATTAGTTTCAATACGCATAATACGGGTTGTTCCTTTTTCTGGTTTATCGCAAGAATATTCGCAAACAAGGGGCTTGCCGCCCCCTGCCCGCTTAACACTATTCAGCTCAGATTTTGGTGCGGCTACCCACCTGGCACAAAGTAAGATAAGCCACCACCGTGGTTCACTTCCGCACAAACCACATTACCAAAACGAACCGACGGCAGGATTTCCCATTTTCGTGGCGTCCCATAAGCAACTCCCACCACTGCACGTTCAATATCCGCCGGATTCGCCTCAATACAGTGTGTCACCGGTGCGGATAACTCCCCGGCAAAAACACCTTCATCAGTATAGATCGTGATATCGTATAGAAGCTGCATCCGGGTATATCCTGCCGGAGAAGCCGGCGCAAACCCCGGCCAGATCTCCTTGCAGATTAGGTCAATCGAGTCTTTCAGAGTAATGCCGACATCCTCGGTATCCCATTGCAGGGTTTCGCACCCGGCATACTGACGCATCACGAAGATCTCGGCTGGCACCGGCGCGGAAACCTGAGTAATCAAGCCGGTTGCCGGGTCAATCACCTGTGTATTGGTATCCGAACTACCAGCAGCGCCACTGATTTCAGCGGTGATACGCGCAATCCCATTCATATTCAGGTCGACAGGGGCGCTACCATCTGCAGGACCAAAGACTGCGGCAGAAGAAAGCTGCGCCAGATCAAACCGTGCACTGGGTGTCCACCCCCAGTATGTCAAAACTGACGATCCGGATTTATCTGCTAGAAACTTAAAATTTACCGGCAGGTAAAAACCAACCCACACCACCGGCTGGGTAATTTGCAGTGGGGTGTCAAACACAACAGTGAAAACTCCTGCCTGCGTAATATCCACCTGTTTCTGCCCGACCAGCACCGCATCCACGGGTGACCCACCATTACCATCCTGGTAGACCATCGCATCAATCAGAGTTCCCGGCACGGCAGTATCCACTGCAATACTCACCCGGTCAATCGTCGCCGGAAGCTGCAATCCCAGCGGCGTCAGGTCAAAACCGTTCATCACAAGTGTCTGTTCACCACTGACATACCAAATCGAACTTTCCGTGCCGCTGTTATTCGTCAGCACACGATCCCCAGCTTCTACCAAGTTCATTGAAAGTCCGGCAAACAGCATCAGACCCAGCAGTAGTCCCATTTTCAGTTTGTTTAACATGGTATCATCCTGACCAAGCGTTTTATCTATACGCGCTCTGCATAACTTTATGTATAATGCGTTGGCTATTTTAGGGGTTCTTAAGCAAATGGTCAAGCAACGGCACATTCTGGTACTGGTCATACTTGGCGCAACGGTGCTATTGGTGGTCGCCATTTTCATGGTGGCAGGGTCGCTGCGAAACCATTTTCAGGCATCGGTATGGCAACTTTTCGGCGATTTTCCAACCGAAATGTACGCCACCATTAATGGACTGGGAATGCCGGTAGAAGTCAGTTTCAATAATGCTTCACAGACCAATTCCTGGCGCGAAACTTTATCATCCTGGCATGGAGTAAGCCTATCGGGTTTTACTGTTCCCCGACAATATCCTCTGTTAGCTGCCACCGTGCCAGGCAGCGGCTCATTTATCCTGGTTACTATCGGCTGGTTTCAAACAGCTTCCCCTTAGGTTTTTACTTATCCTCGCAGGCAGACTTGGTGGTTGCCAGTTCACTAGGCGGGGTTATAATGACACAAGTTTCCTTAAGAAGTTGTGCAATACGCCAAATGGCGCAACCGCATGACAATACGTATCGAAATGGAGTGATATGCAAGAGTTTGCGCTGCTGGCAATGGTAATGCTACTGGGATTGGGCGCTTATTGGGCAATGGTATTGTTTCCTAAACAGCGCACTTTCCAGAAACGTCAGAACTATATCCGCGAATTGGCCGAAGGTGACGAGGCAATTACCTATGGCGGCATCATCGGCAAGGTTATTCGCATTGAAGCCGAACAGGGCATTGCCTTCCTGGAGATTGCCGACGGAATCGTGATTCGCGTCATCATGGCTGCAATGCTTCAGCCCTATGATCCGGAAGAAATCGCCCGTGCTGCCCAGGGCGGGCAGGACCCCGTGCTACCAGCAGAGTAACATATTGGATTAACCGATAGGTGCGGCAATCTGCCCACCTTTACCGAAAGAGGTACACATGAGCGCACATGGGCGCTGGCTCATTTTCATTATCGTACTGACCGGGTTTTGTATCTGGATCGCGCTACCCGATACCAATATCAACAACATCGCGGAAAGCTGCGCCAGGTCAAACCCGGAAATCACCTACACGAACCAGGGAATCCACCTGGACTTCAATGACGACTGTCAGCCCGACATCAGCCTGAACGTTCAGCAAGCTCTGGGGCTAGACCTGGTTGGTGGGCTGCGGGTACTGCTACAGGCCGACCTGCCAGCTGGTTCGTTTTCGGTGGAAGACCTGCGCCAAGCAGCTAATAATGTCTCCCGCCGTGTGAACGCCCTGGGCGTGGGCGAAGCAACCGTACAAGTACAGGGGTCAGACCGTATTCTTGTCGAACTCCCCGGCATCACCGACCCGCAGCAAGCTATTGACACTATTCAAAAAACCGCACTGCTGGAATTCGTGGATTTCGGCGGGCTACGGGGCCAGTCGCAAGACTATACAGGGCGTAAAATTCTGACCGTACCCCCCGCGGTAAACCCCTGTGTGGAAACAGCCGATACATCAGCGGTTGCCGGATCAAGCCCGGAGGCCACACCAATACCACAGGCTACAGCAGAAGCAACGCCGGAAAGCATACCACAGGTCGGGGCCGAGGCCACACCGGAAGCCACGGCAGAAGCCGCACCTGCGACTACAGAAGAACCAGCGCTGCCCAGTCCCTTGACCGGACAGCCATTCCAGGCCGTGATTACCGGCGCATGTCTGCAAGCAGCTGTGGCTCAGTATGGTCAGGCGCGCTCTGGTGCTCAGGCCGAATGGTTTATCCAATTCCAGCTTAAGCCGGAAGTTGCTGACCTTTTTGGAGCTTTCACGGCATCACGTATCAATGAGCCGATGGCAATTGTCCTGGATAACCGTGTGATTTCGGCACCAATCATCAACTCTCAGCTCGATACTGGTGGCATCATCACCGGCAGCTTCACCGAAGATTCAGCTAAAACCCTGGCGCTGCAACTGCGTTCTGGCGCACTGCCCATCCCGCTGCGACTTGAAAGCGCCGAACGGGTTGGCGCAACACTCGGCCAGGAATCGGTCAACCTGAGTATTCGTGCCGGGATCATCGGCATCATCGTCGTCCTGCTCTTCATGACGATCTATTATCGTGTTCCCGGAATCGCGGCGGCACTGGCGCTGCTGATCTTCGTCGCTATCAACATGGCCGTGTTTAAACTTATCCCGGTCACACTGACGCTGCCCGCCATCACCGGCTTTCTGATTTCAGTCGGGACGGCGGTAGATGGCAATATCCTGATCTTTGAGCGTATAAAAGAAGAAATCCGCAACGGGAGTGATCTCGACACGGCTCTGCAATCTGGTTTTGATCGTGCCTGGAACTCCATCCGCGACTCAAATCTCTCCACGATCGTGATTAGCGGTATCCTGTTCCTGTTCGGCCAGACGCCCGGCGCGAGCATTGTCAGCGGGTTCGCGATTACCCTGGCGCTCGGCCTCATCATCAACCTGTTTACGGCAGTAATCGTAACACGCACGTTCCTGCATATACTTGTCGCCATGCTGCGCCGTCCTCTGGAAGAGCGTGCCTGGCTCTTGGGCGTATAATCGGAGAGGTTATCCACAATGTTCAGTTTAGTTCAAAAACGACGACTGTTTTTCCTGATCTCGGCGGCAGTTATTGTGCCGGGTATTCTGATTATGCTCTACTCAGTGGCGACAACCGGGGCATTGTTTCGTCTGAGCATTGACTTCGTAGGTGGAAGTATCTACGAACTCAAGTTCAGTGAAGCCGGCGCGGACGAAGGCAATATCCGTGAAGCATTCAGCAGTTTCGGTGATGAAAATGTCGTCATCCAGCAAATTGGCGCACCAGAGGACTACCGCTGGTCGGTACGTGCCTCGTTCCGCGAATCCACGGAGGATGTTATTGTTGCACTTGACAGGCTTGCAGCGCTGGATCATGATAGCCTCCGCATCGAACAAGTGTCGGCTACCGTGGGGCGTGAAGTAACGCAGTCCGCTTTTCTGGCGACAATGGTAGCGGCGGTGGTCGTCACCGGGTTTATCGTCATCGCTTTCCGCCAGGTACCGAATGCTTTTCGCTACGGCGTCTGCGCGGTAGCTGCCATGTTCCATGATATTCTAGTTGTCAGCGGAATCATGTCTCTGGCCGGGCTGCTCTTGGGCTGGGAAGTGGACGCCCTGTTCCTGACGGCGGTACTGACAGTTGTCGGGTTCTCAGTACAGGATACTATCGTCCTGTTTGACCGTATCCGCGAAAACATCCCGAAATACCTGGGAGAACCCTATGAAACAATTGTTAACCGCAGCATCTTGGAGACCATCCACCGCTCGTTGGCAACACAGCTAAACGCCTTTTTCATTATGGCGGCCATCCTGCTGTTCGGAGGCGATACGATCAAACAGTTTATCGCAATCCTGTTCGTGGGTTTACTCACCGGCACTTACTCATCCATCTTCACTGCTGTGCCGCTGCTGGTCGCGTGGGAAAAGGGTGAAATTCCCTTCGTCAATCGCCGTGGTCTGGAAACAGCCACTTACGAAGCCTGATCTATGCGGGCATTGATTTACCACGAGCATCTCCGCCTAGATACGACAGTCCCCCTGCCCCATACGCAGGGGGAGGAAGTATTGCTGCGTATCCGGCGGGCTGGTATCTGCAATACCGACCTCGAACTAATAGAGGGTATGTACGGCTTTTCCGGTATTCTGGGCCATGAATTCGTCGCTGAAGTGACACATGGCCCCGGTGGCCTGGCAGGCCGCCGGGTCGTAGGTGAAATCAACATCGCGTGCGGCCAATGTGATTTCTGCCTGGCGGGAATTCCCAGTCAATGTCGTAATCGTCAGGCGGTAGGCATCCATAACCATCCGGGTGCGTTCGCAGACTATGTGGCACTTCCCGTTCGCAACTTGCACCTCATACCGGACTCAATCAGTGATGACCAGGCTGTTTTTGTCGAACCACTGGCGGCTGCATTGCAAATTCTTGAAGTTGTGCATATCACTCCCACAGACCAGGTCATCGTATTGGGACTGGGAAAGCTGGGAATGCTAGCTGTACAGGTCCTGCGCCTTACTGGGGCGGAAGTCATCGGTGTCACCCGGCATAAGAAACAGGCGAACCTTTTGAGCAGGTGGGGAATTCCCGCGGCAAGGATAGACAGCCTCGCAATGCAGCAAGCACAAATCGTAGTAGATTGCACTGGTCAAGCCGGGGGTTTTGCCGATGCGCTCAACCTGGTGCGTTCACGCGGCGTTATTGTACTCAAAAGCACCTATCGTGGCTTGCCACAGGTCGACATGACTCAAGTGGCCGCCAGGGAAATACGGGTCATTGGCAGTCGCTGCGGGCCGTTTGTCAGTGCACTGCGCCTGCTTGAAGCCGGGCTGATAGATGTCACATCGCTCATTGATGCCCGCTTCGATTTTGACAACGCGTTGGCCGCCATGACATACGCCAGAGAGCCTGGCGTGCTGAAAGTAATGTTAGACTTCTAGAATCAAGAGGGGCATTGCCTGTAATCCATGCCCCTCAATCTTTCTCAGAGAGAGTGTCGCCTATTTCTTGGCTAGCGGGATTGTCACCGAAAAAGTTGACCCCACGCCCAATTCACTCTCCAGCGTAACCGTACCACCGTGTGCCTCAACAATATGCTTGGCAATCGTCAGCCCTAACCCGGTGCCTGAAGACTTAGAAGCCGTATCCGCCACCCGGTAAAACTTCTGGAACATACGTTTCTGGTTCTCTTTGGAAATCCCATACCCAGTATCGGTGACAGCTAACCGGACAAAAGGTTCGCCGTCAACACTCACTTCGGAAGACGAAATAATCACCTCTCCATTCTCTTTGTTATATTTGATGGCATTCGTCAAGAGATTCAGCAGTACTTGCTTGGTCTTACCACGATCCGCGTTGGCGATGAATTTGCCACCTTTGGTGCTCATGGTGATTCCTTTTTCATTGGCCTGATGAATCACCACATCCAGGCTTTCCGTGATCAACCCATTGAGATCAAACCGACCAACATCCAATCGGGTACGACCGGATTCCAATCGCGCTAGGTCGAGAAACTCGCTCGTCAGTCGAATCAGGCGTTCTGTTTCGCTTTGCATCATATCCACAATATCACCCTGGCGTTCTTTGGGTAGATCGGAGCGTTTCAGCAACACGGTACTGGCTTTAAGGGACGCAAGCGGGGTTCGCAGTTCATGTACCATCTCGGCGATAAAATCACTCTGTTGGAATAAACGCGCATTTTCAATGGCAACCGCGGCCTGGCTTGCTAACGTAGTCAGTGTATTAATGTCATTTTCATCAAAACGCTGGCTACCCAGCTTGTTCACCGACTCCAGTACACCAATCACTTTATTGTGAGCGCGCATCGGAACAGCTAACAGACTGCGGGTATGGAATTCAATTGTGTCGTCCACCCGATTGCTCCAGCTTGGCTCTCTGCTCACATCATCAATCACACGCGGTTCGCCATGCGACACCACCCAACCAGCGATGCTATCCATCGGAACGACGATACTGTCCATGTCCTGTGGCTTGATATTGGATGCAATCTCGAAACGTAACTCGCCCGAAGCCGGGTCAATCAGCAGGATTGATGCCGCCTCACAGCGGGTCAACTCCTTCCCTGCCGATATAATCTTCCGCAGCAGTGACGCCAGATCGAGCGTTGAATTTAGCTGGCGACTGATTTCCATCAGGCGCTCATAGCGTTCCACCATATCAGCAACTGTAGTAGGTATTTTTGCATTATCCATGATATTTCTCACATCATCACTCATATCGAAGTCGACTCAAGACAACTCAAGATCGCAGGCAGAGCAAGTGCAGCGTTCTCATGAATGACCACATCCGCCATCGAATCGAGTGGTGTCGGCTCCAGATTGATGATAATCAATTTCGCTCCATTACGCTTTCCCAGAATCGGGATGTCACTAGCCGGGGCAACTTCCAGGGATGAACCAACCACAATCACCATATCAGACCGCCGTGCCGCTTCTTGTGATGCCAGAAGCTGCTTTATAGGAAGCTGCTCTCCAAACAGAATCGCATTCGGTTTCAGCACACTGCCACACTTAGGGCAGTGCGGCACCTGTTTATCCTTCAGGAACTGCGTGATAATCGGCTCTGCCGGATACACTGTAAAACAGTGAATACAAGTAGCCTCGCGCAGATGCCCATGCAATTCGTAAATAGTCTTGCTCCCGGCACGGGTGTGCAGCATATCAATGTTCTGCGTAATCACAGCTTGCAGCTTACCCATCACCTCCAACTGCGCCAATGCCTTGTGGGCCACATTCGGTTTCGCAGCCAGAATCAATTCAGTCAGTGGGTAAAACCACTCAAAAAAACCCGCCGGATTCTGGCGAAAGCCCCAGATACTTGCCACTACCATCGCATCTACGGACTGCCATAAGCCCGAATCGTGACTGCGAAAATCAGGGATGCCGGATGGCGTACTGATTCCAGCGCCTGTAAACGCAATACCTTTGCTGGAACCCTGAATAATTTCGGCGCTTTGACGAATTAGATCATCATTCATAACAGAACATCAAACCAATGTTAGCTAATCATAAATATCATCTGAGGTTAAATACCCGCCGGATTCCCTCACGTAGAGGCACGACATCCATTTTTTCTCTGCCGCCGGTCAACAACGAAACCTCTATAATTATCTATGTCCCCGTTTGGGTGTGCCAAGGGGCAATGAAGCGTTAGTCAATCAGGAAGACGACTCTCGATCCGCCAACATACGAATACGTTCGTTCAAGTCTTCCGATAATTTTATTATCTGGCTGGAAACAACCGCGTTTGGTTGGTAAATAACCATCGGAACGCCCGCGCGAATTGATTGAAACGCAAGATCGTGGGCAACAGAAATAATCGCCCGAATCTCATGGCCTAGTGAGTGTTCAATTTCATGCCAGGGGGTTTGCATCGTCGGTTGCGCCCGATTGATAACCACCACATGTACCAACCCACTGCCACCGCCTTCGGCTTCAAGTTCCTGCAATACTTCCCGTGCCATCGCCAGTGCCACCGGATTTGGCTCGACGACCAGCACTATCTGATCCATCTCACGGTGCAGGCGGCTCACAAGCGGGTTAAAACCACTCCCCAGGTCAAATACTACCGGACGACCAATCATGCGCAATCCCCGTACCACCGCCAGCGCCGAATCCAGCGAATAGTTCATCTGGCCTTCGCGCGGGCTGATAGACGATAGTAGCGCTCGCATCCCGGATTGATGAGCCACCAACTCGGATTCCAGCAGCGGAGTACCAATACTACCAGCCGCCTTGCCCAAGATAGTCGCCATGCCCTGGGACGGACCAATACCCATGAATAACCCCAAACTGCCCGACCCTAACCGGAAATCTGCAACGATTGACCGTTCGCCACTTAGGGTCAACGCTGCCGTAACATTCAACGCAATTGTGGTTGTACCGACCCCACCTTTCGCCCCCAATACCCCTATCGTACTCCCTTTGGGGGGTTCTGGCACGCGCTGGGGCGCATTCTGCATCAAAATCGCTTTGACACGTGCCGCCAGTTCCTGGGGATGGGTCGGTTTGGTGAGATAATCATCCGCCCCGGCTTCAAAACCAGCCACCTTATCGTCCACCAGAGTTTTGGCGGTAAACATGATGATAGGAATGGCTGAGGTATCTGCATTGGCGCGTAGCCGCCGACAAACCTCATATCCATCCATATCTGGCATCATAATATCCAGGATAATCAAATTAGGCCGTTCACTCACGGCCTTCATCAACGCTTGGTTGCCGGCGTTCGCTGCAACGACCTCGTACCCCTGCCGTTGCAACATCAAGCCAATGAGTTTCAAGCTGTCAATGTCGTCATCTACAATGAGGATTTTATCAGTCATAATTGTTACATTTTTGTACTAATCTGAACGCTTCCGCAAGTCTAGCACGAAAGAGAAGGCGGTGCAAGCGGACTGGCGGACTAACGATGAATTTCAGTCTTGTCTGACCATAGCGTGCTTGCTATAATTGCCCCTACTCGCCACCCTAGCTCAATGGCAGAGCATACGCTTCGTAAGCGTGAGGTTGAGGGTTCAAGTCCCTCGGGTGGCTCAATGCCCGTAACACAGCTTTGTTGCGGGCATTTTTCATGCAGACAGGAGACGCTCATGAGCGACCGGCCACACCCAATAGTTATCGCTGTCGCGGGGGGCACAGGCTCTGGCAAAACCACCATCTCTAATGCCATCCTGGAACGTATTGGCAGCCACAATATCGCCTACCTGCCCCATGATGCTTATTATAACGACCTGGCAAATATTCCACAGACTGACCGAAAAAATGTAAATTTCGACCACCCTGACGCACTCGACACCCCACTTCTAATCGAACATATCCGCCACCTTCGCAACTGGAAATCCGTCGAAATCCCCATCTACGACTTCACAATCCATGCCCGTAAGGAGCAAACCCAGGTCGTTCACCCGCAGCCAATTATACTGGTTGAAGGGATTCTCATTTTTGTCGAGCGCGAACTACGCGAACTATTCGATGTTAAGATTTTCGTAGATACCGATGCCGATATTCGCTTCATCCGCCGCCTGACACGCGATATGGCCGAACGGGGACGTACCGCTGATTCGGTCATTAGCCAGTATCTCGACACAGTACGCCCCATGCACTTGAAATTTGTCGAACCCAGCAAGCGCTATGCCGATGTCATCATCCCAGAGGGCGGCTTCAATATGGTGGCAATAGATATGGTGGCAGATCGTATTCGCAGTATGCTTAGGGGGCATCGAGAGTTCATAAAGGGTGAATAGAGCCACTTTTTGCATCGACTTAGGATTGACACACCTGAGCAATCCGTGCTATACTGCTGGCAATTCAAACTGAATACCTGAAGAAATACGATGAGTGGGAGAAAGTAAGCAGCTCACTTGCGCCAGAGAATACGGGCCGCCGGCTGCAAGCCCGTTCGCAACAGTCTGCAAAAAAGTCGCCCAGGAGTTGCCAGGCTGAACCAGGAGTAAGCCTGGACGGGTTTGCCCGTTATAGCATCACGAGCGCCATGCTGGATAACTCTGGCATGGAAGCAAGGTGGTACCGCGAAAGCAGCCCTTTCGTCCTTGTAGTATATGGACGAAAGGGCTTTTGATTTGATATCAGGAGCACTATGCAAACGGACGATTACCATACGAATGACTTCTATGACGCGATTGCCCAATACTATCCGTTCTTTTATCGCGACTGGGACATTCAACTTGAACGTGAAGGCCTGGGACTCCGCTCGATTTTCCGTAACAAGGGGGTAATTCGTGTCCTGGATGCGGCCTGTGGTGCTGGCACACAGGCCGTACCATTGGCCCAGCTTGGCTTTGAGGTCGTCGCGGCGGATCCGAGTTCCGGCATGATTCATAAAGCACAGGAGACTGCTAACCGTTTTGGCGTATCGGACAAAATCCAGTTCGTGTGCATAGATTTCCTGCGGTTGCATGAAACCGTAGACGGGCCGTTCGACGCCATAATTTGCAAAGGTAATGCCCTGCCCCACTTGCTGCTGGACGAGGATATTGAAGCGACCTTGCTCACATTTTATGAACTGCTGCGTCCCGGAGGTTCGCTAGTAATCGGAATGCGCGACTTTGGCCCATTTATGGAAGACCGACCGCGCTTCTTGCCGGGCTTTGCCCATGAGAGTGATGAGGGTGAGGAGTTCATTACCTTTGATATTTGGGAATGGGAGGAAGGCCCGCCTGTGATTGCCACACAAAATCTGTTTATCGTTCGTGGCAAAGAGAATAAGTACGACACCATTAAGCGGCAGGTCATATTTCGACCGCTGTCTACCGATGAAGTCAAAGTTGTATTGCTAGAGGTTGGCTTTGAAGACATAACCGACCAGCCCGATCGCTGGGAACGGGTGCTGGTCGCCCGCAAACCATTAGCCGGCTAACATAAGGACCCATACAATGACCAAACACATGCCTAAAAACTTCGATTTTGCTGAGGCTGAACGCCGCCTCTACACCTGGTGGGAGGAAAACGGTTGGTTTAAGCCGGAAGTCGCCCCCCCGGATGCTGAACCCTTTGTCATCAGTATGCCGCCGCCCAATGTGACCGGGTCGCTGCACATCGGCCATGCTCTGACTGCCTCTATTGAAGACCTGATGATTCGCTATGAAAGGATGCGCGGCAAGGCGGCAGTGTGGGTTCCAGGCACGGACCACGCTGGCATAGCTACCCAACTTATGGTCGAGCGCATGCTGCAAAGCGAAGGCACCAGCCGGGAAGAAATCGGGCGTGAGGAATTCCTGGCGCGTACCTGGGCGTGGAAAGACAAGTATGGCAGCACAATTTCTAATCAGCACCGCCGTCTGGGGGCAAGTTGCGATTGGGAGCGCGAACGCTTCACGCTGGATGAAGGCCTTTCTGAAGCGGTGCAAACAGTCTTTGTCAAACTATACGAACAGGGTCTGATCTATCGCGGGCCACGCCTGGTGAACTGGAGTCCGGGGCTACAAACCGCTGTCTCCGATCTCGAAGTGGAGCGCGAAGAAGAACAGGGCAAGATGTACTACTTCAAGTACCCGGTGGAAGGCGGTGATCACCTGCCTGTTGCAACCACCCGCCCGGAAACAATCCTGGGCGATACGGCGGTCTGTGTGCATCCTGAAGACCCGCGTTACCAGCACATGATCGGCAAAACGGCCTATGTACCGATGCTCAACCGCCCCATCCCGATCATCGCAGATGAGTATGTGGATCGGGAGTTCGGTACAGGCGCATTGAAAATCACACCAGGGCACGACTTCAATGACTATGAAATCGGCCAGCGTCACAATCTGGCAGTTATTAATATCATGAACCGTGACGCGACCATGAATGCAGAAGCTGGGCTATATGAAGGCATGGATCGTTTTGCCTGCAGAGAAAAACTGTGGAATGACATGACCGCCGCCGGGATGACCATCAAGATTGAAGATCACACACTGGTCGTGCCGCGTTCGCAACGCGGAGGCGAAGTCGTCGAGCCGCTCATCAGCACTCAATGGTTTGTGAAGATCCAGCCGTTGGCCGAAAAAGCTTTGGCTGCCGTCCGTGATGGGAAGATTAAAATCGTGCCGGAACGGTTCGAGAAAATCTACTATCACTGGCTGGAAAACATTGAGGACTGGTGTGTCAGTCGCCAACTCTGGTGGGGACACCGTATCCCGGCATGGTATAGCACGAATGGTGAAGTCTATGTGGGACAAGAGCAGCCCGCCGGAGAAGGATGGACACCAGAAGAGGATGTTTTAGATACCTGGTTCAGCAGTGGGCTGTGGCCGTTTAGCACGCTTGGGTGGCCGGCAGAAACCAGTGATTTAGGCCGTTTCTACCCTACATCCACCATGGAAACCGGCTATGACATCCTGTTTTTCTGGGTCGCACGGATGATAATGATGGGCATCTGGTTCACCGAAGAACCGCCGTTCAACACGGTGTATCTGCATGGATTAGTGCGTGATAAATTCGGGCGCAAAATCAGCAAAACATTGGGTAACACGATTGACCCGCTTGAACTGATTGACCAGTACGGCGCTGACCCGCTGCGCTTCACGCTCGTCACCAGCGGCACACCTGGTAATGACCTGAACCTGGATACAGATCGTATCGAAGGCAACTGGCGTTTTGTAAACAAAATCTGGCAGATGACAAACTTCATTACCAGTAACCTGGAAGGCGAAATCCCGCCCGGCATTCCACCCCAGGCGCAACTCGACCTGCCCTCACGCTGGATTCTCAGCCGCTTGAATCGGCTTATCGCCAGCGTCCAGCACCTCTTTGACATTTTCCAGTACGGGGAAGCAGGGCGGCAGATTTACGACTTCCTGTGGAGTGAGTTTGCGGACTGGTATATCGAAATCAGCAAGCACCCGCTATTTGGTGATGACGCGACAACCCAGCAGAACGCCCGCCGCACCCTGATAGCCGTGTTGGACACCAGCTTGCGCCTGCTCCACCCCTTTATGCCGTTCGTGACGGAGGAACTGTGGAGCTACATCCCCCACGAAGGCGAGGCGCTTATCCTGGCCCGCTGGCCGGAAGCCGACGATACTCGTATAGACGAAGCTACCGAAAACCAGATGGCGACCTTCATGGAATTGGTGCGCGGCATCCGCAATGTCCGTCTGGAATACAATGTGGACCCAGCACGGCGGCTCAGTGTCTCGGCAGCGCCGGGTAGCTATCGCGCTGCACTGCAGGAATACAGTTACCTGTTTGCGCGGCTATGCAATGTGGAACAGGTCAAAACCCTGGCCGACGGCACTCTCGCACCAGGGGAAGCCGCCTCGGTGATTGTCGGTGACGTAGCCATCTACTTGCCGTTGGCCGGCATGATTGATATTGCTGCGGAGTGCGAGCGTCTAAGTAAAGAACAGCTGAAATTGCGGGAACAAATGGGGCGATCACAGGCGATGCTGGCAAACGAACAGTTTATCGCCCGTGCCAAACCCGAAGTCGTTGAGCGGGAACGTGCGAAGCTGACCGAACTCCAGGCCAGTGCCGCTCAGATCAGTGAGCGATTACTCACGCTGTGCCGGAACAACTGACCGGCAGCGCATCATGATGCGCCCCTACATAACAGAGTCAGACGTTACTGCTATCTTGATCGCTGTTTTGCTGCTTGAGGAGAAGAAACACCTTACGCCCGGCTTCCTGTGCCGCTTTTCGCACCTGCTGGTCAGCGTCATTATTAAACACAGATTGGAGCGCCGCCAGTCCGTCGGCATCAGGCAAGAGTGCAAGCTCGCTGATTGCCTTCAGGCGGACTTCAGCGTTTTTGTCTTGAAGCCGGGCGATATGGAAATCCACGATGCGTTTATTTGGTTTGTTGAATGCCACCTTCTCTTACCTTTTTGCTGCCAATATACCAGACCGGAAACCTTAGCCATTATAGCAGAACATGTTCACATCATATCGCTATATTTTTTACGAGGCAAGACAAAGCATCAAAACCACACAGCATGGTATAATTCACAAACTATATCAGGGAGAAATTAGGCGTTGGTCAACTATGCGGTCGTTTTAACCACCGGCAGCCAATACCATCAGAGCCGTTTAACCTATAACCGTCCCCGCGCCATGTTACCCATAATGGGGAAGCCTATGGTTGTGCGGGCGATGGATTTGCTCTATCGGGCCGGTATCCGGCGCTTCACTGTCGTGGTAGGTGAAGATGAAGGCGGCGTCGCGGCGTACCTGTCATCCCATTGGATGCCCAATGTCGCGCTGGAATTTGCTATTCAATCCAGCAGCCTGACCCGAACGTTGGCCGAAATTACCCGCCACGACCGGCAACCCTTTATCATCACAAGCTATAACACTTTCATTCAAGCCAATTATCTCGAACGGCTGCTGCATCATTACCGTGAAAGAGGAGAGGGATTGGTTCTTAGCGGTGCGAACATGTCGCTCTCAAAATCTGAAGATCACTACTATGCTCAAGTGGACAAGCACATCGTTACCCAGATCACGTCCGGCACCAGTGCCCCGCCAGGCGCTTATATCCTGAGCAATCTGGCCGTCTGCGGCAGCCCGTTCACTGATTTTCTCGCAGGCCTCACACTCAATACCCAAGCCTTTACGAGAAACTGGCTAGACCTGGCAATCCTGTACACTCAGAGGGGCGGCTATTCAACAGTTGCGGACGCTGCCTGGATACTCCAGGTCGAAACCGACCTCGACCTACTCACGATCAACCGTCTACTACTGGATGAGGCCGTGGATGCCCATATACTGAGTGAGCTACCCGGTACAGTACAGATAATTCCGCCTGTTCGGATTGATCCACAGGTCAGCATCGGTCAGGGCGCGGTTATAGGCCCGCACACCTATCTCGAATCAGGTTGCAGTGTCGGCCAGGGCGCAGTAGTCCGTCGAGCAGTTGTATTGCAAAGCGCAGTGATACCAGCAAAAGAAATGATTTCTGACATGATCGTTTCCTCAAAAATGCGAATCACGGCAGCTTCGCCAACTTAACACTCGCTATGCCCTTTTGCCCACCTGTATAATATGCTTGGTCTCTGCCTGAAAACGAGCCAGTGGTGAGGTTTGCGGTTTGTCTCAGCCGTACAAGAAGTGTCCAATCTGTGAAACGCCTAACCACCGCAGTGCAACGCTTTGTCGCACCTGCGGTTCTTCATTGGCGGGTGTCGAACTAATTGCTTCAGAGAACCTGACTGAGCAAGCCGCCGCAGGCTATGTTCACCAATATGGCGAAACCGACCTGCTGGAAGGCGGCCTTACCTGGAAAGGCGGTACATATTTTCTGGGGGGGATCCTCGTGTTGGCATTGGTAATTTGCGTTGCCACACTCATCATCGTCACGTTGCCACTCCTCAACCAGATCGCGCCTCTGGCGGTTACGTCGCAGCCCTCACTCATTCCGCAGGTAAATCCCGCCAATAGCGGCGGCGCATTCGTCACGCAGTCTCCCTTCCCAACCATGTTCCTGGCAACTGTGACACCCGCGCCGCCGACCCGCACGCCCATGCCCACGCCCACCGCAACCGAAACACCATCACCCTGTATGCAGCAGGTGCTGCCTAATGACGACTTAATCGCCGTTGTATATCGCTGCGGGCATCGAAGCCTGGATGTAATCGAACTGGTACTGGAAATAAACAACTTGGCCGATGCATCTCGTATCCAGCAGGGACAGATTCTCGAAATTCCCTGGCCGACGCCGACGCTGGATCCCAACGCTATCCCAACGGAAGCGGCAACACAAGGCGCTGGAATCCCTAGTATCGCTTCTGCAAGAAACGCGGCAGATGTAAATGTCAGCACACCGTTGCGCGGCCTAGGCCTGGCGCCCACCGAAACGCTGCCACCGGGTGTGGCCTGGCACCAAGTACAAAAAGATGAAAATATCATCATTGTTGCCTATAATTATGGTGCAAATGTCAAAATCTTATCCGATCTGAATCCTGAAATCACGTTTTCGCAGTGCGATTTTGGCCTAGACACCGGGGGGCCGAACTGCATCGTACTGTTATACGAGGGACAGCTTGTGCGCGTCCCCGCGCCGACACCAACACCCACACTATCCCCTACTCCGTCCGGTAGCGAAACGCCAACACCTACCGCAACACCCACCTTTAACGCGCCCAGTGCGCTCAGTCCCGATAACCGTGCTTTCTTCGAAAATGATGAGTTTGTTACATTGCGCTGGGTAGCATCCGGTACATTGGGCCCGACGCAAAGTTACGCGATAGATGTGGAAGACACCACAACCGGAACACCATATACCGCCACAACCCAGGGGTTATTCTTCATCCTGCCGGAAGATTGGCAGGGAACAGATGGTCAGCGCCATGAATATTCATGGACGGTGAGCGTCATTGACAACGACACCCCTGAAAGCCCATACTTTACTACTCAACCCCGAACCTTTGTCTGGAAAGGGCGTGGAGGCTAACTTTATGTGTATAACTCCGCAGCAAGTGTTTGCCAGCAGCAGTTCGATGAGACTGCCGGTAATATTATTCCTGGTCAGTGTCATGGCGTTAACTGGCTGTAACCTGAATCTCAATCCTGGTGGCGCTACCCCAACGGTGCAGGCCATCATTGCCAGCAATACACCTGAGCCAACCCTGACGTTACCTGCCAGCGCAACCCTGCCAGCACAACCGCAAATCGCTTCCGCCACACCTAGCCCTTCCCCACTACCACCATCCGAAACCCCAACTCCCAGCGATACACCAGGACCGTACGAACACATCATGGCGCAAAATGAAACACTCGGATACATCGTTCAGTTATATGGGTATACCGATCTCAGCATCGGCACCGGCAGCATCATTGACCAGGTTGTTGCCCTCAACGAGAACATCCCTAACGCCGACATCCTGCCGGGGGCCGGGTCACTCATTCTCATCCCGCGACAAACGGCAACCCCTACCCCCGCCAATGTGGAAACCGCAGTTAGTGGAGCAGGCCCCGTAGTCACGTTGCCCGCCAATATTATCCAGTACATTGTGCAGGATGGTGATAACTTACTCAAGATTATCGAGGACTATAAAATCACGCTGGAAATCATCTCGCAGATGAACCCTGATTTGAATATCTTCGGCTGCGACCTCTCCAACCCCAGCGGCGGCCCGAACTGCATTGTCCCGCTGAGCGTCGGCCAGACCATTAATGTACCCGCGCCAACACCGACGCCAACCCTCTCACCCACGCCATCTGGCAGTGAAACGCCAACAATGACGCCAACTTTCTCGCCACCAATCGCCGTATTCCCACCCGAAGGTGCAATTGCCCCGCCCGGAGTATTCCGCTTGCAGTGGGTGAGCGCCGGTATCCTGGGGGATAACGAGGTTTATCTGGTACAGATTGCCGATCAGACGAATGCCGCCAGCTTTGCCGGGGTGACGAAAGAAACATCCCTACAAATCCCCGATTCGCTGATCCCAACCGATGGACAGGCTCACACCATCAACTGGACAGTAGCCGTTGCCCGGCCTAACCAATCAGGTGTATACAGCATTATCAGCGGCCCACCACCTACCCATAGCTTCACCTGGCAAAGTCGTTAGTGGCCCAGCCGCCCAAACTCACGCGCTAACTGGTCGCTCGTCATGTGTAACATCGTCGGGCGGCCATGCGGGCAGGTATGCGGAGATTGGCAACGCTCTAGCTGGCGGATCAACCCTTGCATTTCCGTCAAACTGAGAATTTGCCCGGCTTTGACGGCGGCCTGCTTGCATACGCGGATAATGATCTTCTCCTCGATAGACGCCTGTCCCGGCTTATGACCCTGCTCCAGGTCTTCTAAGATACCCAGGAAAACTTCCGCCGGAGCATAGTCGGCCAGCATCGCGGGGACGCTACGAATTACAAATGTGTTACTACCAAACGGCTCAACCTCAAAACCCACTGCCTGCAGCGCGTCCACATTCGCCTCTACGAGCCGACTTTCACCTGGGGCAAGGTCAATTGTCTGCGATTCGAGTGCGTACTGCCGGGGCTGCTCATGGCGGGCATGTTCTTCCATAAACTGCTCATACAGAATGCGCTCGTGGGCAGCGTGCTGGTCTACCAGATACAACCCCGCCGGACCTTCCGCCACAATGTAGGTTGCCCCAACCTGTCCAATCACCCGTAAAATCGGCAGAGTGCGCGGCTTCGCGGGGGTACCCATACCCTTCGGAATTGCGGTAGGGTCATCCTCATCATCGCCATCGTCGTCCATCTGGCGTCCAGGTAGCTGACGAGGATGCTGCCCCACATCTTCCAAAGCTAAATCCATGTCAAGCTGTGTCCGGCCCTGGATTCCGGCGGGTGACCAGCTTTCGCCGCCCATCTGCGCTTCGTTCCGATTCTGGAGAATATAGCGACCACCTCGCAAAGTCGGCGTTTGCGCTAGCATGACTACTGCCTGCCGTACCGCACGCTGTACAGCAGAAAACACTGCGCCAGGGTCTTTGAAACGCACTTCAGCTTTTGTTGGATGCACGTTGACATCCACATCTTCCGGCGCGAGTTCGACCAGCAGTACGGCTACCGGATGCCGCCCGGTCATCAGTAGCGTGTGATAGGCCTGGGTAACAGCATACGTCAGGCTGGTATCCTGAATCGAGCGTCCATTAACAAAAAGCGTGATATGGGTGCGATCCGCCCGGTTCAGATTAGGGGCCGACGTGTAGCCAGTCACCCGTATGGGTATGGCATCTGGCTCAGGCTGTGTTTCCCCATGCACTTCCACCATATCCTTAAAGCTGTCAACACCCAGCGCCGCCACCAACACATCGGCCAACTGCCCGCTACCACTCGATCGGAACACCTCACGCCCATCCTGCAGCAGCACAAAACGCACCTGCGGATATGCCATTGCATACCGTGTCACAACGGTGATAATGTGGCGCTTTTCGGTGGTTTCTTTTTTAAGAAATTTCAGGCGGGCGGGTGTGTTGAAAAACAGATTCTCGACGGTAATCACGGTCCCGGCGGGCGCACCCGCCGTGTCACGCTGGACAATTATCCCACCAGTTAGCCGCAACCGTGTGCCAGTCGCATCATCCCGGTGGCGAGTCGTCATCGCGAGTTGGCTGACTGCCGCGATACTCGCCAACGCCTCACCCCGGAAACCAAGAGTCTGTATTTGCGCCAGATCATCCAGTGTTTGCAGCTTACTGGTCGCGTGACGTTGAAAAGCAAGGTCAACTTCGTCCGCTGGAATACCGGAGCCATTATCGCTGATACGGATCATCTGCCGACCACTGCCAGAAATCGCGATTTCAATGTGTGTCGCCCCGGCATCAAGCGCGTTTTCTACAAGTTCCTTAACTGCCGAAGCCGGGCGTTCCACCACCTCCCCGGCAGCAATCTGGGCAACAACCAGGTCAGACAGCACATGAATGGACATTGTACACAACCCCAACAAAATAACCCCGTCAAGCGGGGTCATTATAACCTATTCAGCAAGCGTATATAGAATTTACTCGTGTGAACCGATCAGGTTCGCCCCGCTCAAAGGAACACTCATAAAAAAGCAGCTTCCTTTCCCCTCTTCACTTTCCACCCAGGCATTACCACCATGCCGTTGGGCGACACTACGCACAATGAACAGTCCCAAGCCACTGCCTTTAATTCGCTTATGCTCCTGGCGGGCCAGACGCACATGGCGCTCAAACAGGCGCTTCTGATTCTCCGAGCTGATACCCAATCCCGTATCACGAACCGAAACCAATACTAAGTCATCTCTGCGATCCACACCCACCTCAATTATGCCGCCGTTGGGTGTGTATTTGATAGCATTATCCACCAGGTTCGTGATCGCCCGTTCGAGCATGTTATAGTCCACATTGACAATCGGCACATCATCGCCAGTCTTGATATTGATTGTAAGTTCCTGTTTTTCCGCCGGGACAAGATGATTATCCACGATACGGTTCACCATTTCAGTCAGATCAACGTGTGAGCGGGACAATTCATAAAAGCCGGTTTCCGGGTCATATCGTCCAGCATCCTGGATATTGTCCACCAGCGCGGTCATTTGCGTGATGCCGGCCAGAATCTTGTTCACAAAATGATCTTGCTTTTCGTTGAGTTCACCCACCATTTCAAGCATACTGGCAAATCCCTGCATGGATGTCAGCGGTGAGCGTAAATCATGCGACACAATCCGCATAAATTCACTCTGGTTGCGGTTCAACCGCTTGAAACGGGTGATATCGCGCAATGCCAGAATCCAACCCTCAATTTCGCCATCCGCATTGCGTACAGTGGTAACACGCGGCGCAAAGGTGCTGCCGGTTTCATTCGTCCATTCGGTCAGGGTTTGCTGGGCTTCCTCAACCAGGGCTACTAGTTCCGTCGCGCGAATCGCATCCGATAGCGGGTGTCCTCTCATATCGGCTAGTGTCACATTGAATGCAGTTTCAGCAGCCGGATTCAGCAGCATAACCCGTTTTTCATCATCCAGCACCAGCAACGGGTCAGGGATACTCATTAGAAGCGACATACTCAACTGATCGGCATTATCTCGCTGCCCATCCAGAAGCAGATTGGTAGCAACAATCATCAGTCCATCCACAATTGCATTGACCGCCACGAGATCGCTTTCCGTCAATTCAGGCCGGGATGGAAAAGACAACCAGACCACTCCTTTAGTTTCATCTTCTACCTGAAGCGAGGCAACCAGCCAACCGTTGTATTGCACCGTCAGCCCGGTTGGCAAGGGCTGGTTGACATGCGCTCCTGGAGTCAACGCTTGCGCCAGGTCACGCAGTGCGCTGCGCCGCCCAACCCACTCCTCTCCTTCCCCTACAACAACATGAGTATCGGGGTCATCAAAAAGGCTAAGACACGCCCCAACAGCCCCGGTAAGTGTTTGTGCCAGTTGCAGCAATTGTGACGCGCTGCTTTCCGGCGTGGAATTTGTCGCCGTAATGTGAAGGACTTCACGTAACAGTCCTGCTAAATCCTGTTTGTGGACCGCAGTTGATTGGGACATTCATGCCTCACACGGATAGATCGTGCGTTAATACGTTTGAGTAGATTATATAGAGAGTATACTATACGGGCAAGTTTGCACAGTTTAGATTCTATACCACTATCCGCAGGCCTATTCAGCCAACCTGCGGTAAAAACAGGAAATGTTCCCAGTGTGACAGGCCGGCCCCTTAGGATTGACCTCCACAAGCAAAGTATCTCCATCGCAATCCACGTAAATCGCCTGCACGCGCTGTGTGTTGCCAGAAGTCGCCCCTTTGTGCCATAGTTCACCCCGACTGCGGCTCCAGAACACGGTTTCCCCTATTGCTAAGGTCTGTTCCAACGATTCTCGGTTCATGTATGCCACCATCAAGACTCGCAGTGTCTGCGCATCCTGCACCACCGTCGGCACTAGCCCCTGAGTATCCCACTTGATTTGCTCGAACATCACAGGTTCTCCCATCCCGAAAGTCTTACCGGGACACCTTTTTCTGCCAGATACGCCTTCAAGTCACTAATCCGCAGCTCGTTATAGTGAAACAAGCTGGCCGCCAGAGCCGCATCGGCTTTGCCCCCAGTAAGTGCCTCGTAAAAGTGTGGTTTCACCCCTGCCCCGCCAGAAGCTATCACCGGAATAGAAACGGCTCCAGCCACCGCTTGCGTAAGTTCGATATCATAACCGGCTCGTGTACCGTCTCGATCCATACTAGTCAACAGAATCTCGCCCGCGCCACGTTGTTCGACTTCCTGCGCCCAGGCTACCGCCTCCTTATCCGTCGGAACACGCCCGCCATTGATATGCACCACCCATTTCCCATTCACGCGTCGGGGATCAATCGCAACGACAATACACTGGCTGCCAAAAGCCCATGCGCCTTGATTAAGTAAATTCGGGTTTTTCACCGCCGCGCTATTAATCGAAACTTTATCCGCCCCTGCCAGCAACGTCGCCCGAATATCCTCAATCGTGCGAATGCCGCCGCCCACACAAAATGGGATGAAGATACTATCTGCGACACGCCGCACAATATCCAGCATGGTGTTTCGATTTTCATGCGAGGCCGTAATATCCAGCAACACTAATTCATCCGCCCCTTCACGATCATAGACAGCGGCCTGCTCTACCGGGTCCCCGGCGTCGCGCAGGTTGACGAAATTTACACCCTTCACCACCCGTCCATCCATAACATCCAGACAGGGAATAATCCGTTTAGTTAGCATCTTCACCCCCTGCAGCAACCAGCGCCCCCGGCAATGTCAATCTTTTCTCATATAAGGCCATACCGACCACTGCCCCAGCAACCACCCGGCTCGCCGCTAACTGGCGGATGTCCTCCAGGGAACTCACACCACCAGAGGCAATAACCTGCAAGCCGGTTTCCTGTGCCAGTGCAATAGTCGCCGCAACATTCACCCCTTGCAAGCCGCCATCCCGACTGACATCGGTATATAAGGCGTGCCGCACGCCCCGCCGCGCCATATCCTGCCCAACCAGTGCCGGAGTCAGATCCTCGACTTGCTGCCATCCGTGCGTGGTGATTTTGCCATCGCGTGTATCCAGCGCCACGCATACTCGGTCATCACCCCAGCGGGAAACGGCCTCGGCCACCACATCTGGCTGTCGAATAGCGACCGTCCCCAGGACGACCCGCGTCGCGCCCTGCTCAATCGCCTGTTCAATTTCCGTCAGACCACGCAGACCGCCCCCAAACTGAACGTTCACACCCAGTCGCGCCACACTTTCCAGGATACGTCCGTTATCGTTAGCCGCAGCAAATGCGCCATCAAGGTTAACCATATGAATCCAGGCTGCCCCTTGATCAATCCAACCCTGTGCCGTCCCCACCGGGTCACCACTGAAGACTGTCTCTCGCCCAGGATCACCTTCTTTCAACCGCACCACCCTTCCGCCGCGTAGATCAATTGCCGGGTAAATAATCACGCTGCCACCTCCAGGAAATTCGCCAGAATCCGCAGCCCCATCTGCTGGCTCTTTTCAGGGTGAAACTGTACTCCATAGATATGGTCACGCTGCACCACCGCCGCAACCGCGCCGCCATAATCCACCGTTGCGGTCACATCTGCTTGCTCCGCCGGGGCGCAGTAGTAACTGTGGACAAAGTACGCATAGCCGGCTTCAGCCCCTTTCAATAGAGTGGAAGGACGCTGTAATTCAAGCTGATTCCAGCCCATGTGCGGAATCTTGAGACCCGGCAACGGCGTAAAACGAGTGACACGTCCCGGCAGTAGCCCCAACCCGGCATGATTCCCCATTTCATCGCTGCTCTCAAAAAGGAATTGCATCCCCAGGCAAATTCCCAGGTATGGTTTCCCCGCAAACACCGCGTCCTTAATCGGCTGCACCAAATCCTGCTCATGGAGCTTCTGCATTCCTGCACCAAATGCACCCACGCCGGGCAGGATGATCTTATCGACCTCGCGCAAATCACGCGGGCCACGTACTACCCGAATATCACCTACACCCAGATAGTTCAGTGCATGAAGAACACTCCGCAAATTGCCTGCGCCATAATCAATGACCGCCAGCATACCCTTTCCTTTCGATAAAACAAAAAACCCGCTCAGTGCGGGCTATCTGGAAAACTCAAACCAGAGTGATGGTTACATACCGTCCAACACTGAAGGGGTACTATGAAACAGATAATGGTGCTGCCACTGCATGAAAGACACTCCCCTGTTGAGTAAGTGCCAGTATAGCCGTCCACAAAACAGTTGTCAATAAATCACCGCCCGTTTTACAATCAAGGCAAGAGTTGATACACTGCCCGTTTTAAACCGACCATGACGCGCCGGCAACCTGCTGCGTGTGATCTACGGAAGAGGCTCCTATGAATCCAACAATCGCACTGCTTACTGACTTTGGCCTGGATGACACCTATGTGGGTGTCATGAAGGGTGTCATGCAGGGAATCTGTCCAGAGGCGCACTTTGTAGACATCACTCATAAGATTAACCCACAGAACGTCCGCCAGGCTGCTTTTGCCCTGCTCAACAGCTATCTCTATTTTCAGTCCGGCACAATTTTCCTCATCGTGGTGGATCCGGGTGTCGGCAGCACACGCAAACCCATCGCCGTTCAGACACATGATTATATATTCGTGGCGCCGGATAACGGCATCCTCACCTATCTGCTGGCCGAATACGAGTCGTACACGATTGTAGAACTCAGCAACAGGACTTACCAGCGCAGTGTCATCAGCAACACCTTTCATGGACGGGACATTTTTGCGCCAGCAGCGGCACACCTGGCAGCCGGTATTCCCCTATTCAAACTTGGCCCGGAAATCGAATACCTGTTCAAGCAGCCGATTCCACACTTGAGCATCGAGGGCAGCACCATTACAGGTGAAATTGCCCATATTGACCGCTTCGGAAATATCATTACCAGCATCGGCCAGATGGATTGGGTTGACCCCGAAACACTTATACTGCACCCCCGCTTCGGCAAGTTGCGTAATCCTATCCAGCTCCGCGCCGCACGGGTTTCGACAACGATTAATCATCACACCATTACACCTGTTCAGGTTGCTTACAGTGAAGTCGAACGCGGCGGGTTACTGCTGCTGGTGGGCAGCAGTGGGTATCTGGAAATCGCGGTAAACCAGGGGAGTGCGGTGGCCCGCCTGGGCGTTTCTATCGGAGATCGCATTGACGTGCAGATTGGAGTGTAATCATGCAGGAATTTATCATTGAAGGTGGCAAGAGTCTGGCCGGAGAGCTGACCGCCAGTGGCAACAAAAACGCGGCTCTCAAAATGCTGCCCGCCTGCCTGCTCACCGAGGAACCGGTGATACTCACCAACCTCCCTGATATTGGCGATGTCCGCGTGACAATTCAGATTTTGGAGAAACTAGGGGCAACAACGGAGTGGGTGGCACCAAAAACCCTGAGAGTTCAAGCCAAAGACATTAAAACCGGGGCGCTAGACCCACAGTTAGGGCAAAAAACCCGCGCCAGTGTCGTTTTTTCTGGTCCGCTGCTCGCCCGCTTGGGCCGCGTCGAACTGCCGATCCCCGGTGGGGATACGATTGGCGAACGTCGCCTGGATACGCTCACCAGCGCCCTGGAGCAACTCGGAGGTAAACTGAAATTTGGTCGGCACGCCCTGGAAATCACCTCAAAGAAACTCACTGGAACAAACATTCTGTTGCAGGAAGCCAGTGTCACCGCCACCGAAAACACCCTGATGGCCGCAGTATTGGCGCGGGGGACAACTGTCATTCGCAACACTGCCAGCGAGCCTCATGTGCAAGATCTCTGTCATATGTTGACTGCCATGGGGGCACAGATTGAAGGCATAGGCACCAACTGCCTCACAGTCACGGGAGTCGAGCAGTTACACGGCTGCGAAGCCCGTGTTGGCGCGGATTACATGGAAGTTGGCAGCTTGATCGGAGCGGCAGTTATGACCGGGGGTTCACTGCGAATCAAAGAAGCCGACCCGCACCATCTGGATATGATCGCACTGGTTTTGGGCAAGCTAGGGGTGCATTGGCAGGTTGAAGGGAGCGATATTTTCGTCCCATCCGGGCAGCTGCTCACGATTAACCGCGATCTGGGCAACCACATACCAACCATCAAGACACAGCCCTGGCCTGCATTCCCGCCGGACTTGATGAGTATCGCGTTGGTGATCGCCACCCAGAGCGCCGGGACTGTCATGTTCCATGACTGGATGTACGAGAGCCGCTTCTTCTTCACCGACAAGCTGGTACGGATGGGAGCAAATATTACGTTATGCGATCCACATCGTGTGCTGGTGCAAGGCCCTACCCCACTCCAGGGTGTACCCTATATTACCAGCCCAGACATTCGCGCAGGGATGGCGATGCTGCTAGCGGCACTGGCCGCCAAAGGTCAGACACGCATCTTTAATATCCAGCAGATTGACCGGGGGTACGAGCGAATCGACGAAAAATTGAATGCCATTGGCGCGTCTATCCAACGGGTAACTGCCGATGTCACATCAACAGGTGAGGTCCAAATGGTCAACGAAACCGCCCAGCGTTAGGCCCGGCGGCCTCGTACCCTTACATCTCCGGCCCGGCGGGTAATCCCCTGGACGTCCAGATATTCGAGCAGGCCAATTGCGTATTTGCGCGAGGTCTGGAATTGGTCACGCACCTCACCCACCGTAATCTGTCCGTTGGTTGTAATCATGTCGAGGATTGTCCCAACCATCTGTTGGTAGACCAATTGACTGAAAATAATATCCGGTTGCACCTGGACAATCACGCCCGTGTCTACAAGCGCGTGCAGGACATCGGCACCCACGATTTCAACAGCTTCTGAGGTCGAGGGAGGAGTAAATGACTGTGTCGCCAGCAGGCGCTCTAATTGTTGAATACGTGCCTGCTGCTGCGGAGTGTAGTTTACTGCATGGTCGCGCAACCGGACGAGATCATTCTGCGAAATAATACCTTCGGCGCGTTCCAGAATCATCGTAAAAGTCGCGTTTCTCAGGTTAAGTCGACTCCGAAGTTCCTCGCGGGAAATCCCCAGGCGCAGTGGATAAGTCATATGAAATCCACTTACTTCGCGCCAGAGTTCAATCTCTATCTGCCGCACAGTGGCCGCAGCCATAAACATTCCATCCGGAAGCATAACCAACTGGCTAGTCGCGATACCCTCCTCAATCGCCGTCGCCAATTCCTCGTCGGCATATCCAACCAGTTTTTGCAGCGCTGCCCGCCTGATTGGTTCACGTCGGGCTGCAGCCTGGGCCACCCGCTCCGCTGGAGTCCCCATCATACGCGTATCCAACTGTGCGATCACATCGCTGCGAAACCGCTTCCAACGCTGTCCGGGATGGGGATTCACCACCAACCCGCCCCCGATGGTCTCTGGGGGCGATGGATACCGTAGTATAAACCGGTCTCCGTGCGCCAGTGCCAGTGGCTTTTCCAGCCGAATCTGCACCCAGCCTTCCGCACCGGGGGGCAGTTCTTCGTCCGCCAGTAGTCGGGCGTAGCCCACTGTTTCCGCCGCGCCGGAGAAAAACTTCACCTGAGCATTATGCTTCAGCGACCGCGACGCGTCCACCAGATGCCGGAAATGTACATCCACCAGAATCGTCGGCTGTAATTCACCCGGCAGTGCCAGCACATCACCCCGGTTAATCGCCTTTTTCTCAATTCCTGAGAGATTCACCGCTACCCGGCTGCCTGGTTCAGCAATATCAACCGTCTGTTTGTAACTTTGCAGTCCTCGGACTCGCGCCTGTACCTCTGCGGGTTGGATTTCAACTTCCTGCCCCACTCGCAGCGCCCCACCGAGAAGGGTTCCGGTAACAACTGTGCCAAAACCGGCGATCGTAAAAATACGGTCAACCGGCAAACGAGGATGATTATAATCAGCACGGGGAGGCATCCCCTCAAGCAGCCCGGTGATACTCTCCACTAGCATCGGAATTCCGGTTCCGGTACGGGCAGACACGCGAACAATGTGCGCCTCCGCTAATACGGTCCCACTGACAACCTGGCGCACGTCCTGTTCGACTAAATCCAGCCAATCAGAATCATCCACCATGTCAACTTTCGTGAGGACAATCAGGCCAAAATGAATGCCCAATAAATCCAGGATAGCAAGATGCTCACGAGTCTGCGGCATCACCCCTTCATCAGCGGCAATCACCAGCAGAACAGCATCAATGCCCCCCACTCCGGCCAGCATATTCTCAATAAAATCCCGGTGACCGGGGACATCTACAATACCCACCGTTTCATCAGTGGGCAATCGCAGCCAGGCGAATCCCAGGTCAATCGTCATCTCGCGGGCTTTTTCTTCCGCCAGGCGATCCGGGTCAATCCCCGTCAACCGCCTAACCAACGTTGATTTGCCATGATCTACATGACCAGCAGTACCGATAACGCGCATGATACCTCGCCGCTAGGTGTTGCTGCCGTTGGCAGGTGGAGCAGGTGAATAAGTAGATGACAGTTTCCCGCCGGTGTCGTATTCCAGCAAGAGCGCCTGGTAACGTTCCCGATAAAGCTGTGCCCGGTCTCTTTCTAGACTCCACAACCGGTTCACTGCATCAATAATTGGCGTAAACTTTGAACCCACCTCGCTTAACTGCTGGACAAAACGATCAAACTCCTTGTCATGACTGCGCCACACTTCGTCATTCGACAGTGTGAACTGCTTCCAGCGCTTCTGGTCGTCAGAAGTCCAATCATTCCACTCCTGGCGGAAGCGTTCTTCACTCAGCCGCTGCATTTCCGCAACTTCGTTAATACGCCGTTCCAGCCGATCACCGATCCGTTCAAAATCTTCAACGATCTTTTTCATATCACGGTAGGCTTCCGACCAGGTTTCGAAGCGTTCGATATTACGCTGCATTGTGCTATCCTGCTCTCCAAATCGCTCGGTAAGCTGGACAATCTGGTTGTCACGCTGCTGGAGTAACAGGGTTTGCTGGTCAATAAACTGCTGAATCTGTTCACGGCGCTCACTCTCACCAGTCTGCACCTCTTGCACCCGGCGTTCGATTCGCAGTGCCAGGTCTTCCAACAGGGTGAGTTTGGGGCGCATACTATCAATCTGTTTCTGCTGCTCCGGCAGTTCAGATTGCACTTCAGAAATCCGGCGAGCATCCTGGCGACGCTGCTCTTCCAGAAAGGCAAGGCGGCGATCCGGCTCCTCGAGTCGTTTGATAAGATCATCCACTCGCTGTTGTAACCCACCCACTGCATCGGCCAACCGCTGGCGATCCACGTCTGAAGCCCCAAAACTGCTGGTCTGGCGTTCCACCTTTTCAACCGTATCCGCCAATTCCCGCACCGAACGCATAATATTCTCGCGGTTGAGTTCCGCACGGCGTTCGGCTTCGCGCTCCGCCAACAGGCGCTTCGACTCGGCCTTTTCCAGCAAACCCACCATTTCTCTGCGGAACATATCCGGCAGATCGCTATCCCGTACACCGGGAGACAATTCACTGCGAATCACGGTCTGGTCGGATTCCATGCTATTGACCCGGCGCATCATCAAGTCAATGGTCTCCTGCTGCTGGGCCAGGCGCTCCTCCAGGGTGGCAATCGTTGATTTATCCCGGCGGCGTTCCTCGTCTAACCACTCAATCATCCGCGCTGCCTGGTTTATGTCCATCATCCTGAGCTAACCTCCGGTGAACTGCGGCTCACCTATCTCACCTGCATGTTGTTCGGATTATAACATACGCGATATAGAACCGTCACTTGGCGACATCACCATTGCTGGCTATTCTAGTGGCACCACACGCAGCTACCAGGAGGATTCCGTTGGCACCATCTGACCATTTTGTAGCCGAAACAACATTCCATGTCCGTTATGCTGAAACAGATGCTATGCAGATCGTACATCACGCCAGCTATATCGTCTATTTTGAGGAGGGTCGCAGCGGTTACGCCCGGCAGCGTGGCAGCGATTACGCCACATTCGAGCGCAGCGGCTACTACCTGACCGTCTCCGAAATCCATGCGCGTTATATCGGGCCAGTTCAGTACGACCAACGCGTGACCATTCGCTGCTGGATTGAGGAGATGAAAAGCCGTACACTGACTTTCGCTTACGAGATTGTCGCCACTGCAACCCAGGAAATCTGCGTCACTGGTTGGTCAAAGCACATTTGCATCACACATGATGGCCGGGTGACAAAAATCCCGGACATCTGGCGTGCCTGGGCAAATTCATAGCCACTGTAATTGTTTGACCCGGCGCGGGCCACCCGATATACTTGGCACACTCAAAAGAAAAGTTTTGTGTTATTCAAAATCGGAGATTTAACATATGGTTACTTACGTTGATCGTCCCTGGCTAAAGAAGTATGATCAGGGAGTACCCGACTCTTTAAAACCTTACCCGAACACACCCCTGCACAATTTCCTGGTCGAATCCGCCCGACGCGCTCCTGCCAACACCGCGCTCATCACGAATCTGCACCTGCCTGTCCTGGGCCGTGTCGACAAAAACCTGACCTATGCTGAGTTAGACGCTCAGTCCGATGCATTAGCCGCCATGCTGGTAGATAAAGGGTTGAAAAAGGGTGACCGGGTTGCCCTGGTCATGCCGAACATCGCGGCTTTTGTGATCGGCTTCTATGCTGTCCTCAAGGCCGGGGGAGTCGTTGCCGCCACCAATCCAACCTATCCGCCGGAAAAACTACAATATCAGATTAACGACTGCGACGCGGAATTCGTCATCGCCATGAGCCTGTTCTACAACACCGTCAAGAAGGTTCAGCCTAATACCAAAATCAAGCATGTGATCGTCACCAACGTCAAAGAGTATTTTCCCGGCGCGGGCAAACTGCTGTTCACGCTGGCGAAAGAAAAGAAGGACGGTCACCGGGTCGAAAGCCTTGCTGCCGGCGATGTGTGGCTGCAAGACGTCCTCACACAATACGCCGGACGGAAACCCAATGTGAATGTCACACCTGAGGACCTGGCGCTTTTCCAGTATACCGGCGGGACGACTGGCATCTCCAAAGCCGCAATGTCCACTCATGGCGCACTCGTCGCCAACACCCTCCAGATGACAGCTGTTCTACAACCCAAACCCAGTGAAGTTTTCCTGGGTGCAATCCCTATGTTTCATGTGTTTGGCATGGTTGCCGTCCTGAGTGTCGCTATTCAACTGGCGTCATCTATCGTATTGATCCCCAATGCGCGTGACCTGAATGACGTCATCGGCGCGATTGACAAATACAAACCGACACTCTTTCACGGGGTACCGGCGCTCTATAACGGTATCAACAATCACCCCGACATCACATCCGGCAAGGTCAGCCTGCAATCGATTCGCCTGTGCGTCAGCGGGTCAGCCCCCCTGCCCCCCGCAACGAAACGTGAGTTTGAGCGTTTGAGCGGCGGCAAACTGCTGGAAGGCTTCGGTATGAGTGAAGCCCCTACAGCAACCCATGTCAACCCGCCGTTTGGCGAAAACCGCACCGGATCAATCGGCCTGCCTTTGCCCGATATGGAGATGCGAATTGTCAGTCTGGACGATGGCGACACAGAAGTTCCAGCTGGCGAAGTGGGCGAACTTATCATGAGCGGCCCGCAGGTCATGAAGGGCTATCATGGAATGCCTACCGAAACCGCAAACGTACTGCGGGAAAAAGATGGAAAAATCTGGCTGTATACCGGCGATATCGCGCGGATGGACGAGGACGGTTACTTCTATATTGTTGACCGAAAGAAGGACATGGCCCTCATCGGCGGTTATAATGTCTATCCGGCAGCGGTAGAGAAAGTCCTGAAAGATCATCCGGCGGTGTTAGAGGTCGGTGTTGCCGCTGTCCCCCACCCGGAAAAAGAAGGCATGGAAGCATTGAAGGCATGGATCGTCCTGAAACCGGATCAGACTGCCACCGAAAAAGAACTTATTAACCATTGTTCACAGCAGCTTGCGCGGTATGAAATACCAACTCGCTTTGCGTTTATCAAGGAACTGCCGAAATCGGATGTCCTCAAGACATTGCGGCGCGAACTGGTTCGCATGGAGATGGAAGAACGCGAAACACAGAAATAACACTTTCCACTACCATTTTCGGGGCGAGTCTGTGAGCGTGTTCTCCAGACTCGCCCCCGGTTTTATGCAGCATGTGAGGATATCATGTCCCCAACCAGTCCCGATATAGCTGCGCTGATCGGTCACGAATTCGAGCCGTTGGTCATGCACTACACAGCGCGTGATGTCAGTCTGTATGCTCTGGGGGTAGGAGCACCGGCCAATCCGCTTGAGCCGGACGAGCTGAAATTTGTTTACGAACTCAGCACAGAAGGTTTTCAGGCATTACCAACTTTTCCGGTGTTGTACCCTTCACAAATGATTGAGGTACTGCTCAGTGGATCGCTCGGCAGGGTTACCTTTAACCCAATGATGCTGGTACATGGCGAACAATACCTGGAAATCAAACATACAATCCCGATAGAGGGCACAATCACCTCTTCTCCCAGAATCACTCATATTTTCGACAAGGGTTCTGGTGCGCTAATCATCACCGAGACCATTTCCAGAGATGAACACGGGATTGAAATTGCTCTCAACCGCTCATCCATGTTTATACGAGGAATTGGTGGTTATGGGGGAGACCGCGGCCCCTCCACCAGAGATAATATGCCGCCAGATCGCCCGCCGGATAAGATTCACCAGGAAACAACCAGCGAAAATCAGGCGCTGCTCTACCGGCTTTCCGGCGACATTAACCCACTGCACGCGGATCCGGCTATGGCCGCCCTGGGTCAGTTTGACAGGCCAATTCTGCATGGACTATGTTCTTTTGGTTTTGCCGGACGGGCCATCCTCAAACACTATTGCCAGAATGACCCGAGCCGTTTCAGGAGTATCCAGGTGCGTTTCTCAAAGCATGTCTTCCCTGGGGAGACCCTGGTCACGGAAATGTGGCAGGAGTCGGCAAGCAGGATTATCTTCCAGACCAGAGCGGCCGAACGCGCTGAGGACGTGTTGACGTACGCCGCCGTCGAAATCAAAGCATAAAATAGAATCTGCACTAAAATACATTTGTACGCTTCACAGTGAAAGATCAGGGGCATATCGTCTGCCCCTTTTGTATATTCTTGCTAAAATGAATTGGTTGAGGGGATTTTTACATATGACAACTTATGCTGACCGGCCCTGGTTGAAGAGTTATGACCCTGGCGTGCCAAAAACACTGGAGCCCTATCCACAGCGCCCGCTCCACAGCTTTTTGAGCGAATCTGCCCGGACTGCACCCGATAGAATCGCCCTCATCAGCCCCGCAAAACTCCCGGTACTCGGTTTCCAATCTCGTATCATAACCTATAGTGAGTTGGATCGAATGTCCGATTCTTTTGCCGCCGGATTGGTGGACATGGGACTAAAAAAGGGGGATCGTGTTGCTATCGTGCTGCCTAATTCAGTCGCATTCGCTATCTGCTACTTTGGCATTCTCAAAGCTGGTGGTGTCGTCGCCGCCACTAACCCCACTTACCCCCCTAAACGCATGGCATATCAGATCAATGATTGTGACGCGCAATTCGTGATCACCCTCAGTCTGTTTTACGAAACCATCAAGCAAATTCAACCTGGCACAAAAGCCCGGACTGTAATTGTCACAAATATCAAAGAATATCTACCGTCATCAGCCCGCGTGTTGTTCAGCCTCACACGTGAGAAAAAAGACGGTCATCGTATCGAAAAACTGCTTCCAGGAGATATCTGGCTTCAGGAAATACTCGTGAAATACGAGACACAGAAACCATCTGTTTCCGTTTCGCCCGACGATCTGGGATTGTTCCAGTATACTGGCGGGACGACGGGAGTCTCCAAAGGCGCTATGCTGACACATGGTGCGATGGTCGCCAATATGCTGCAGATCCAGGCATGGTCGTCCGTGCTAGAGCAGGGTGGGAATGGGTTGGTGCGTGCTGATATGCTTTATCTGGGCGCAATCCCCATGTTCCATGTCTACGGGTTGGTGGTACTGCTCAGCCAGGCGATGGCGAGTGGCTCAAAAATCGTCCTGGTCGCCAACGCCCGCGATATTGACAACCTTGTGGATGTCATCGCACACTACCACCCCAATGTATTTCTGGGTGTTCCAGCCATGTATAACGCAGTAGTTAATCACAAACGGGTGAAATCGGGTCAAGTCAAGCTAGATTGCTTCACGATTTCCACCAGCGGCGCTGCCCCCCTGCCCCCGACCACCAAACGTGAGTTCGAATCTTTGGGCGCTCGACGTTTAAACGAAGCCTATGGCATGAGTGAAACCTCGGCTGCATCACATTCAAATCCACTGGTTGGAGAAAACAGAACCGGCTCAGTCGGGCTGCCCCTCCCCGATATGGATATTCGCGTGGTTGACCTGGATGAAGGCGAGGCCGATATGCCTGTCGCGGAAATCGGGGAAATCATCATGGCTGGCCCCAATATCATGTCTGGCTATCATGGAATGCCTACCGAAACCGCCAACACCATACGGGAAAAAGATGGCAAACGATGGCTATACAGCGGTGACATTGGCTACATGGATGATGATGGTTACTTTTATATTGTGGATCGCAAAAAGGATATGGCTCTTATAGGGGGATTTAATGTCTACCCCAACAGCATTGAAAAAACACTAAAAGAACATCCGGCAATACTTGAAGTCGGTGTTGCTGCGATCCCCCATCCCGAAAAAGATGGAGAAGAGACACTCAAGGCATGGATTGTCCTCAAACCGGGTCATCAGGTCACTACAACAGACCTGATAAGCCACTGTTCTCAGTATCTTGCGCCTTATGAGGTACCCCGGCGCTATGCATTCATTGGCGAACTGCCGAAAACCATGGTAGGGAAAACCTTACGGCGTGAATTGATTCAATTGGAAATGACAGATAGCGAAAATAACGCCTAGCGGGCTCCAGGGTGATCCTCAAAGGCGGTCTGGGTCGGGCGTATTAGATAATGTCCCCGATAAAAGGCACGCGCCGGGCCGCGATTCATATACCAGACTACATACAGCATGACTAGCAGGCTGCCCAGGAATTCCCCTTTTAATATGGCCGTGCTGATCGCATCCATCGAGGAAATCCCAGCCTGTAAATCCGGTTGTGTTGTCGCCTGCCGGAGTGTCAAAAACAGAGTTGTCATTGTAAGAAGGATGACTGCTCCTGGCAGTGCCTGTCGCATCCAGCGAGGGCGCCCACGCCAGGCAAACACTGCGACAAACAGAATCAGGATGCCGCATATCACCTGAACCACCAGAATCCAGACCGGCACCCCCAAGAAATCGCCACCATAGGCAATCGGTTCTATACCGCCCGCCGTAAAATCGAGATTCTGAAACCGCTGCTGGATCAGCAGGAGCAAACCCACCTGCAAAAGCGGCAAAACAGCAAACCAGATTACACTCATGATAATCGCTAAAGATACACCTATTGGCCGCCCTGGTTTATCCATATTTCCCTCGGTTAGATACTTGAAAAAGAGCCTACGTGGATGATGCTACTGATAGTGAGTATGCTATCTTTTATAATATTCCTTGTTGCATTCGATTTGAGCCAGGATACAACTTCGTAAGGCAAAGATACCTTCACATTAGCAATGCGTATACCATTTGTGTTATAATGATGATGGTATAAATCATCATATTTGACGAGTTGGAGACAAAACGATGGATTTGCATAAGTTACTTGATACAACTTACCGGGCCTTTCAGGAGCAAATCTCACAGGCCCGCATTCTGCTGCTGCACCCGCGAAGTCGCTATCGTTCAGTCATGGTTGCTCGGTTGATTAACACCTCCGACTACCTGACATTTTACTACGCAATGGGGCATGATGACATTAACTTGCCGTCATTTGTATCCGGGTTGACCCATGATCTCGCAAACCAGCATCCAACCTTCGGACGGCATACCAATACACTGCTGCCCAGCGATTACGAGCAGGACATCACACCACTGTTGGACGCTTTCACGCGGGATCTGGCCGAAATCAGCGACCAACCATTCCTGCTCATTCTGGATGAATATGATCGCAGCGACAGCGCCGACGATATTCAGCTCTTTGTCGAAAAATTGGTGGGGTGGCTGCCAGATAACTGTCGCTTGGTATTGAACAGCCGAACCCTGCCCCGCCTTCCCTGGGTATCCCTGATTTCACGGCGCTGGGCTGTCCTGCTGGAAGATGACCAGCTCATCCGCTCAAATTTTTACGGTTTGGTGCGTGAAGGCAAGGACAAGCTCGTTGTTTCGGCACTTGGCCCCGGCGGTGTATTGATTAATGGGAAAGCTGTTGACAATTGGGAAGGCCATCTACCTCGGTTGCTTTTCTTCTTTGCGCTGGATAAGCCAGTTATCACCCGTTCGGAAATCTGCCGCGCCTTCTGGCCGGAACTGGACACTGATCAAGCCGTCAATGTGTTCCATGTGACTAAACGCCGTCTACACAAGGCGATGGATTCCGACTCCCTGGTACATGAGGATGGTTACTACTGCATCAACCCTGATATGAATGTGGAGTACGACATCATCGAATTCGTCACCGCGCTCATGGCTGGGCGGGATGAAAGTAATCCCAAGCGGGTCGCTGCCTGGCAAAAAGTTATTGACCTATATAAAGGCCCATTCCTACAAGGCCACACCGATAGCTGGATCGTTGAACGACGGTTGGACTATCAGGCCGGGTATCTGGAAGCTCTGATCGAGATGGCGCGTGTTCGCCTGGCCGATGAGCGCCCCGAAGCCGCGTTAAGCCTGTTTCAACGTGCTTTGGCAGAAGACATCAGTCATGAAGACATCCACCGCGAAGTTATGCAGCTTTTCGCCCACATGGGACGTCGCAGTGAGGCCGCCGCACACTTCCAGAAGATGGAAGATGACTATAAGAAACAGGGTTGGGTGATTTCCGATGAGACCCGGCAGCTGTACCAGAACATCATGTCCTAACGAGAGGGCGCCCACAAGTTACAAAAAAAACTGCACCCGTCGTTTTGGACAGGTGCAGTTTTACGTCTTTCGCCCCTGGCAGGACTCGAACCTGCGACCTCCGGTTTAGCATCCAGCATCGTGTTTCCACGACCACCATTCTGGCTTGCTGGCTGGACTGTGTCTTGGCCGTCTCAGGCCGCAGGCGTACAGTCTCTACGCATCCCGTTGTGGGCGGTTTGCTCGGCGTTGTCATGGAGCACCCTCCGAAGATGTTCACCGATACAGCCTGCTCCACTCCTGTCGTTCCTCTGTGAAAGGCTTATCCTTTCAACAGGTCTGAGAGATCCAACACACAACTTTCTCAAACTTGCGGCAGAAGGCTCCTATTCTTAAAGACCGCTGCTCTATCCACTGAGCTACAGGGGCAATCTACTAGGATTGTAAAACGTGGGGTATGGACTGTCAAGCACGGTGCTTCTCAAGCCAACTTGCCAAATGTTTATAGCTTGGGGCGCATACGAAACAGATTTTGATTTGATGCAAACGCCCTGAGTGCGCTGTGTGGCAATAAGCCGCCCTGCATCCTCGTGATACTGCTTGACTTTTTAAACAATAAGGATTAGTCTTAGGTTCTCAATAGAACAAGTGTACAACTAACTGGCGTGGAGTGGCGGTTGCCTGCAAATAATGGCTCAATCTCGCGGAAAAACGCCCGTATGAGACAATAAATTGATTGCATTATTCACCTATCCAATTCTATTTTACCTATCCTATCCATATCCAATCACCGTCAGCATTTTTATCAATGGAGTAAAAAATGATTCGAGAATTCATTGAATTGCATGGTGCTCGTGAGAATAATCTTAAAAATGTCTCGTTGCGCATTCCAAAACGCAAAATTACGATTTTCACGGGTGTATCCGGTTCGGGTAAATCCTCCATCGTATTCGATACGATTGCCGCCGAAGCACAACGCCAACTTTACGAAAATTTTAGCATGTTCGTGCGGAACTTCCTCCCCCGCTACGCGCAGCCGGACACTGATTCAATTGAAAATTTAAGTATGCCGATTGTCGTTGACCAGAAGCGACTGGGCGGCGGCTCCCATTCGACTGTCGGCACAATCACGGATATTTACACGGTCTTACGTCTGCTCTTCTCGAAGATTGGTCAGCCCTATGTTGGTCATTACAACGTTTTTTCATTTAATGACCCGCAGGGTATGTGTCCAGAATGTAACGGGATTGGTCGCAAATTGGGCGTGGATTTGGAGAAGTTTCTGGATACATCAAGATCGCTGAATGAAGGCGCGATTCTGTTCGAAGCCTATGCAGTGGGCAAATGGGATTGGAATTTCCTTACACAATCCGGGTTATTCGACAACGACAAGAAACTCGACGATTACACCGAAACAGAAATGGAACGCCTGATGTATAGTCCACCGTTCAAAGTAAAAACAGCACTTGGGGCCAATTCCATCAACATCACATTTGAAGGCATCATTGCCAAATTCACACGCAAATATATCACCAATGATGTCAAAACGTATTCTGAGCGCACCCAAAAACAAGTTGAACCTTATATCACAACAGGTCCTTGTCGTGCATGCAAAGGAACACGGCTTAGTCACACGACCCTCAGTTGCAGGATTAACGGTTACAATATCGCTGAACTCGCTGCCATGGAAGTTGGCGATCTGATTAGCATCGTCCGCGAGATTAATAACCCCACTGCTCAATCAATGGTCGAAACATTAACTGAGCGACTGCAACATCTGGTTGATATCGGCTTAGAATATCTCAGCCTGAATCGTGAAACCGACACACTGTCCGGTGGCGAATCGCAACGGGTAAAAATCGTAAAGCATCTGAGCAGCAGCCTAATGGATGTGATGTACATCTTTGATGAGCCAAGCGTCGGACTGCATCCACGTGACGTCCATCGTCTGAACGACTTGCTCCAGAAACTCCGTGATAAAGGTAATACAGTTATCGTCGTTGAGCATGACCCCGATGTCATCAAAGTTGCTGACCATATCGTGGATGTTGGCCCTCTCGCCGGAACACATGGCGGCACAATCGTCTACGAAGGGTCGTTCGATGGTCTTCTGCGTGCGGATACCATTACTGGCAATCATATGCAACATGCAATGCGCCTCAAAGATACTTTCCGCAAACCAATCGGCAGACTCGCTATCAAGAATGCCAAAGTCAACAACCTACGAAATCTGAATGTCGATATTCCGGCAGGTGTTCTCACTGTCGTTACAGGAGTCGCCGGGTCAGGCAAAAGTTCGCTGATAAACGAAACTTTGCTGCGCCAACATCCTGGCGCGATTGTGATTGACCAATCAGAAGTCGGTGCGAATAGTCGATCAACTCCTGCAACTTATACTGGAATCATGGATGAAATCCGCAAAGACTTCGCCAAAGCCAACAACGTTAGTAATTCACTCTTTAGCTTCAACTCGCAAGGCGCATGTGAAAATTGTCAGGGTCTCGGAGTCGTTTATATCAGTCTCGCCTTTTTGGACGAAGCCAAAACCCCCTGCGAGGTCTGCGGTGGAAAACGCTTTAAAGATGAAGTGCTGGAATACAAACTCAATGGCAGGTCAATTGCTGATGTTCTCAGCATGACGGTTGAAGAAGCACTTGGATACTTCAGAAACAAGAAGATTCTGAATACGCTACAAGCGATGAGCGATGTCGGACTGAATTATCTCTCACTCGGACAACCCCTCAGCACCCTTTCCGGTGGTGAAGGTCAACGAATTAAGTTAGCCAGCGAACTCCATAAAGAAGGCAGCATTTACGTAATGGATGAGCCAACAACCGGGCTACATATGTCTGATGTTAGTCATTTGCTGGCTGTTATCAATCGGATTGTTGATAACGGCAACACGGTTATCGTGATTGAACACAATCGGGACATTATCAAGAATGCCGATTGGATACTTGATATGGGGCCAGAGGGTGGACACAAAGGCGGGCAAATTCTGTTTGAAGGTACACCTAAAGAACTACTGAATATAGAAACATCATACACGGCGCAATATCTCAGAGGCGAACATCAACCGATATGATACCCATCGAGAGAAAAGAGACGTGCGGAATTTTAGGGCTTAGAATGTATTAAGCCCTGCGAAATCCTGGTTGATGGTTAAGTGACCTGTCTTAATACAAATCCAGTATAATCATATCAAATAGTGCCCTCACGTCTGTCCATTGAAGAAATCGTATTCGTCACCGCTCTGAAGATTTGCCTGACCAAGGAGTAAGGGACGATCTTCCAGGCAGGATTCAGTTGTTGAGAAGAGTCTATCTTTCCATTAAGCTCGGGATAAGTAATAGCTATTGACGACAAGGAGACAGTCTACAAAACATGGCAGTCTTACGCTATCTTGCGCTCAACATCCTCAAACAAGACACTTCCAAAAGGAGTTTGAAACAGAATGTTTTCAGGCTGGATCGGGCGATACCTTTATGCTTTAGCTACTATCTCAGATTTAGTGCGATCGCGCTGCGAGGCAGCGGGGCTGCTATTGTCTGAATTCCCACAGTAGGCTATAATAGATGAAGAGAGTCGATGCATTTTGAGAGGGAAATCACTCAAATTCATTTACCCCTATTCATGTAATGAAATATCGCAGGTTGTATTGGCAACGCTCATGCGTTCTGATATTAGTGGTATGTCAACCCGCATAGCAATTTCTGTTCATCAAACACGAAAGGCAGCAGGACATGGTGGATAAGGGACCCGCTCCCATCAGGCAGCAAACCGATGAAGATATTCGCGCACTAGACCCGATGGAGCATGTCCGGCTGCGTCCCGGTATGTATGTAGGCGGTACAGATAGCAAAGCGCTCCATCACCTGGTATACGAAGTGGTTGATAATGCGATAGATGAAGCTCTAGCTGGTCGCTGTGATCATATCTGGGTGACACTTCATAACGATAATGTCGTATCTGTCCAGGACAATGGCGGTGGTATACCGGTTGGGGTCAATAAAGAAACGGGCCGTCCGACTTTAGAAGTCGTTATGACAGTCATCGGTGCAGGCGGGAAATTCGGAAGCGGCGCATACAAAGCCAGCGGTGGTTTACATGGTGTAGGTGTCTCGGCTGTGAACGCCCTTTCCGAACAGATGCGGACCACCGTGTTCCGTGATGGTCATGTATGGGAACAGTCTTACCAACGTGGGCGCGCATTAGATGATGTACATCGTGTCCGACCCATGGAAGCAAGTGAAATCGCCGGCACCATCCAGTTGTTTCGTCCCGATTTCAGCATTATGGAGCACAACGACTTTAGCTTTGCTGTGCTGGAGAAGCGCTTTCGAGAGATGGCTTTCGTCACGCGCCGCGTCACAATTACCCTACGCGATGAACGTGTGTACCCGATCCCCCACGAGACGACCTTCTACTTTGAAGGAGGTCTGCGCTCGTTTGTGCGGCATCTCAACTACAATCGCAAAGGCCTGCATGATCCAGTATATGCAGACCGGGAAGTGGAATTTACGCCTGAAGATAAGTCGCCCTACACAATTGGCGTCGAAGTCGCCTTTCAATACACCGATTCGGCCACTGTAACTGAGTTGGCCTTTGCCAATACCATCAACACACCCGATGGAGGCGCTCATCTCACCGGTTTGCGCTCGGCCATCACCAGTGTAATCAACCGCTTTGCGCGTAAAGCAGGGCTACTCAAAGAGAAGGATGCAAATTTCTCTGGCACTGATACACTGGAAGGGCTGACAGCCATCGTCAGTGTCAAGCATCCTAATCCCTCTTTCGAAAGCCAGACGAAAGTCAAACTGATTAACCCGGAAGTTCAGGGAGCAGTGTCACAAGTCGTCTCCGAGGCGTTCAACGAATTCCTGGAACTCAATCCCAGGGAAGCGCGCAGAATCATTGATAAGTGTATGACCAGCAAACGCGCCCGCGAAGCTGCCCGCAAAGCCCGTGACCTGGTTCGCACCGGCCCCAGTCTGCTGGAAAGCAGTACTCTGCCGGGCAAGCTGGCGGACTGCTCACAGCGCGGTGAAGGCGCGGAGATTTACATTGTAGAGGGAGACTCCGCCGGTGGTACAGCCAAACAAGGGCGTGACCGGCATTTCCAGGCCATCCTCCCCTTGCGTGGCAAAATCCTGAATACCGAACGCGCCCGCCTGGATAAAATCCTGGATAACAATGAAATCAAGGCATTGATTTCGGCACTTGGCACGGGAATCAGTGAGGATTTCAAGGTGGAAGGCCTACGTTATGGGCGAGTCATCATCATGACTGATGCCGATGTGGACGGAAGCCACATCCGCACACTGCTCCTGACCTTCTTCTTCCGGCACATGCAGCCCCTTATCCAGGAGGGCCATCTCTATATCGCTCAGCCGCCGATCTATCAACTCAAAAATGGTAAACAGGTCGAATACATCTATGCCGAAGCCGGGCTTTCCGAAGCCGATATCCTGACCAAAGCACTGAAGAAGTATAACAACCCCGATCGTATCGGCGTCCAGCGTTACAAAGGTCTTGGCGAGATGAATGCTGATCAGTTGTGGGATACGACCATGGATCCGGGGCAGCGCACCCTACTCCAGGTCACAATCGAAGACGGGGCAGAAGCCGATCGTATCTTCGACATGCTGATGGGCAGCAGTGTCCCCCCGCGGCGGCGTTTCATCCAGACCCATGCAAAGAACGTGCGCAACCTGGATATTTAAGCAGCGGGTCCATTTTAAATGAATGCGAGGGGCTTTGAATAAGAGACCCTCGTTTTTTGTACCCGTTCTATCTATCTGCAAGCGGGATAACCAGCGCGGGATCAATTTGCGCCGTAAGGGAATCCCCAACTGCTGGAATGCCGGTGCCATTATGCGCAGATATTGTGAATGTGAGTTTCTCGCCAGTCACCAGTGCCAGCGCTAACTGGTATTCACGCCCGCTAAACACCCGCTCCACCACCACACCGGAAATCGTCAACCGTTCGGATGTGTCATTCACCAACGAAAGGCTATCAGGATGTAGAAGAACAGCAGCGGGTTCACCGGGGACAGCGAACTCCCCCACTGCGGTTTCTACAATCCCCGCATGATGACTCATTACTGGCAACACGTTGTTCAATCCCAAAAAACGGCTCACAAAAACCGAGGCAGGATGGCGATAGATCACTTCTGGCGTGCCGATCTGTTGAATACGGCCTGCATTCATCACGGCGACACGGTCAGCGATGGCGAAAGCCTCGCGCTGGTCATGCGTGACATAAATCGCAGTGACACCCGCCTGTTTAATAATTGTTCGGAGTTCGATCACCAATCGTTCCCGCAATTGCGCGTCCAGAGAACCCAGTGGTTCATCTAACATCAGCAGGCGTGGACTGGGCGCCAGACTTCGGGCTAACGCGACCCGCTGGCGTTCCCCTCCGGAAAGCCGTGTCACATCGCGTTCCTCAAACCCAGCCAGTCCGACTAAGGCCAAGACCTCACGCAGGCGTTCCTGTTGAAGAGGATGGGATATGCCGTGCATTCTCAGGCCAAAGGTGACGTTCCCGGCAACGTTGAGATGTGGGAATAGAGCGAAGTCCTGGAACATCAATCCGAAATCGCGGGCATGTACCGGCACATCCAGCACCGAATGACCATTTACGAGGACATCCCCCGCGTCCGGCTGTTCCAATCCGGCGATCACCCGTAAGAGCGAAGTTTTCCCGCAACCGCTTGCCCCCAGGAGACACAGAATTTCACCCTGGAAAATATCGAGGTCAATGCCCTGGAGAACGGGCTGGTGCTGATAAAAGAGGTTGATCTCCCGCACTGCCAGCATCTAGAACTCTCCTATTCCCGCCGTCCGCAAGCGTTCAATGAACACGAAGCCGACAGCGGAAACTATCATCAGGATTACGCTTAACGCTAAAGCCTGCCCGTAGTTAGCAGCCCCAGGTTGACTTAGCAGACGGAAAATCGCCACTGGGATCGTCGGCGTATCGGGGCGAACGACGAACAGAGACGCGCCAAACTCCCCCATGCTCACGGTGAAGGCGAAGGTCGCGCCCACCGCCAGCCCTCTGCTGATAAGTGGCAGGTCAATCCAACGCCAGACCCGCCAGGGGGACGCTCCCAGGACGCTCGCTGCCTCCTGAACTGTTGGCGGGATAGCCCGCAAAGCAGGCAGTACACTCCGCACCACAAATGGCATAGCAACCAGCGTATGTGCCAGCGGAATCAGCAGGGGTGAAGCACGCAGATTCAAGGGGGGGGAGTCCAGCGCAATGATGAAACCGAACCCGAGCGTCACCGCGCTGGCGGCCAGCGGGAGCATAAACAACGGATCGAGCCAGCGTACCAGGGGCAGGTTCCGCCGGGAGAGCAGGTAAGCTGTAATCAGGCCGAGGGTAAGCGCCAACAGAGTCGTGATCCCGGCGAAGACCAAAGAGTTGGAGATGGCCTGTGCCGGGGGAACAAATAGAAGCGACTGGCGGGTATTGACTGTCAACCGCTGGTAATAAGCGAGCGTCCAGCCCGAATCCCCAGCGGTGAAGGAGCGAATGACCAGTGCCAGCAGTGGAGCGAACAATAATACTACCATCATCACCAGATTCAGCCCAATCATCAGTTTTGCCCTCCGGCTACGGGGCGGAAGGGCAACATACTCGGCGCGCTGAATATCGGTGGTGATCCGTTTTTGCAGGCGTGTATAGACAACCATGAGCGCAAACATGAAGACAATCTGTACCAGCGCCAACGCCCCGGCAACCGGCAGATTAAACAGGCCAGTCGCCTGCCGGTAGATTTCAACTTCCAGAGTGGCGAAACGCGGGCCGCCCAGGATCAGCACGACGCCAAAACTGGTGAAAGTAAAAATGAACACGAGCATAGCCGCCGCCAGCACCGCCGGGCGTAAAAGAGGCAGGCGAATCGTCCACCATAAACGCCATCCGTGTGCCCCCAGTACCCGGGCGGCTTCCTCCATGCGCGGATTCTGGTTCGCCCAATACCCACTGATGAGGCGCAGGGCCACAGCGTAGTTGTAAAACACATGCACAATCAGGATGATCGCCAATGTGCGATCCAACTGAACTGGAGGGGTATCCAGCGAAAAGAGGGACATCAGACCGGTATTGAGCAGTCCACGTGGGCCAATCAGGGCGGAGAAAGCCGCGGCCACTACGACTGTCGGCAGAACAAACGGCAGAGTCGCCAGCGCCATGAGCAGGGATTTGCCGGGAAACTGGTAGCGCACAAAGATGTAGGCACCGGGCAGCGCCAGCCCAATGGTGAGCAAAGTCGAAAGGAGCGCCTGTACAGTGGTGAACACCAGCGTATCCCGGTAATACGACGAAGTAATCAGCGCCGTAAACGCGCCGAGGTTCAGCTGGCCTTCCGGCGCGAGGCTCACTCCCAGAATTGAGATGAGCGGGTAGAAGAAAAAGACGGCCAGGAAAACCAACGGTACGAGCAAAAGCCCGTACCGCAGATTCACCAGTCGGGTTAACGGAGAACGACTTCGGTCCACGCCTGTATCCATTCTTCACGGGAAGAGTCTATCTCGGCACTATCGAAAACTACCGGGTTTTCAGGGATAGACGCGAACTGCGCGAACTCCTCCGGCAGTTCCGCCTGAGTATTCACCGGGAAGACGTACATCTGGAAGGGCATATCTTCCTGGAAAGACACACTAAGCATGAAGTCAATAAACTGCTGGGCGGCTTCTTGATGCTGTGTCCCGGCGAGGATGCCGACAAATTCGATCTGCCGGAAACACATCCCATCGGCCACGATGCTCCCGGTGGAAGGCAGACCGGTTTCGGCGTCTACGGTGAAGGGCGGGCTACTGGCATAGCTGACGACCAACGGGCGCGTGCCGTCTCCCCCACCGGCGGTGAACTGCCCAAAATATGCGTCCGACCAATCATCGGAAACATAGACCTCGTTGGCGACGAGGTCGCGCCAGTAATCGAGGTAGGTGTAGTCGCCTTCGTGCCCGAACTGGTCAATGGTCGCCAGGAGGAAAGCCAGCCCAGGTGAAGAAGTCGCCGGGTTTTCGACCACGAGCAGACTCTTGTAGGCCGGGTCGGCCAGATCGAGCAGGCTTTCCGGCAAAGAAAGGTCATTCTCTTCAAAATAGGCTACATCGTAATTCAGGCAGACATCCCCGTAATCCACCGGAGTCACCCGGTAATCGGGGTCAAGCTGGAATTCCTCCGGCACGTCGGCGAGGAGAGGCGATTCATACGGGCTAAACAGTCCGGCATCCAGGGCGCGACTGAGGAACGTGTTATCTACCCCGTAGAGGACATCGCCTAACGGGTTATCTTTTGTCAAAACGGCCTGATTGACCATCGTCCCAGCATCACCGGAGCGGAGAATCTGCACAACGATGTTATGTTCGGCCTCGAACTGGGCGAGCAGGTCTTCGGTGACACTGAAACTATCGTGGGTGACGACGATGAGCGTTACCGGCTCATCCTGGGCATAGGCCGGGACGCCGAGGACAAAAGCGATCACAACGACCCATATCATCCGGCGAAAGTGCATGGTGAAACTCCTTTCATAAGGCATTCAAGCGCGTAACGGTTTTGAGAGGGCCAGGCAGTGTCTTGCCACAACATTTCGTACCAAGAGAACAAAAACACCCCTGCGTTGTTCCCGTAGGGGTGATTGATGATGTGCCGTAAAACACTCCCTACGCCGGTATGACCCGGATCAGGTTAAGGGTCGGCGCGGCTTTACGCGCCCTCTCAGCCCGCTTGCGCGGACTCCCCTGGTCTGAGGTATGTGATTGTGGATTCAGTATATCATGGATGGGAGGGAAAATACAGTACTGAGTCGAAAGGGCAGTGGAAAGCACTGAGTCTTGAGTGCTGAGTCTTGAGAAAAAGAAGTAAAAAGTGCCGAGTGGAAAGTGGGAAAACGGTAGTGTAAAAGTGAGGGATTGCAGCAATTTCAAAATTGCTGCAAGTGCCGCAAAATGCCCCTTCTGCCAGTATTTTGAGGGGAAAATGGCGGGGCATTGCTTGCTGCAATTCTGGATAGGTTGCTGCAAGGACGGTTCATTTGCTGCAAAATCGTGTGGTTGGTGGGTTGAGGATTGAGGAATGTTGGATTATTTTTCATGGGAGAACCCTCTATTTGTTGTTCGCGGGCGAGGCACCCTCGGCACTGCAAATGCAAGTTGGTGGGTGGCCGTATGTTTTCAACGCGGGCGTGCTGTAGCACGCCCCTACACATCCCAAGATGGCTTTCAAGGCTTCACTTAAGGTGCTTGTAGCGTAGCACAAACCGCACCGGAGATGGTGAACAAATGCTCGAATCTTTGTTCAAACATTTGTTCAGTTTGGCCCCTGGCTATTAGCCACTGGCTACTGGCTGGTGGGACGAAGGGGGAATAGCTGGTTAGCCAGTTAGCTGATTAGCCTGAGGCGTATTCACCAGGAGAGGGCGTATTTCAAATTTGTGCGATTTTAGCCGCCAGGGGATGAAATCCCTATACATTACCCATATCTCATCCTGGTCGCCGCCGGAGGCTGGAAGCTAATGGGTTGTAAGCCCCTTGATGCGTTTCAAGGAATTGGCACGGTGTTGTGGTTTGGGGGGCGGGCACGATTTATCGTGCCCCTACATGCCATCATTTTAGGGCGATTCTATAGGCACCTGCCCCCTGGTTTATCTCCGTGTTTAATTGTACAACTAAATCAGAACGCTCCTACGCATCCCAACTATTTTGTGAGATGACTTTCAAAACTTCACTTAAGGTGCTTGTAGCGTAGCACAAAACGCGCTGGAGATGGTGAATAAATGCTCGAATTTTTGTTCAAACATTTGTTCAGGGTAGTCCATCTAGTCAGGCCTGATTGGGTTGCTACACCACAAACTCAACACATATTCAACGGCTTCGTATAAAGTGGGGGCAGACTGCCGAAGTGAAGCGGATGCCTCGTCATAGATACCCCATTGATTTTGCTCACGCGCCCAACGCAGAATTAGCGCATCCCGGCGATCCTCAAATACCGCAGCGCTCAGATTAACCATAAAATCGTAAGCGTCGGCAACTTCCTTCACTTTAGCAGGAAACACCCGGATGTCGGTATCGGTAATGAGTTCGGCAGCCAGGCCGTTTATTTGTAATGTCCAGATGGCCTTCTCGATAGATACAGATTGTTCAGTGCGTTGAGATCGAAGGCGGAAAAAGTCGGCAATTGCGCCAATAATGGTTTCGATTTGTTCGGATCGTCTGATTGCCATAAGGAGTTGTCCTGCTCCAAACGTTGCCAACCACTTCTTGTCTTCTTTGTAGATTCCAAAAAGAACCTGGATGTTACCTTTCTCATCTCGCTCCGCCGCAACTATATTTTCACCCAATATCCTAGCCTCAAAACTGAGTTGTTCAAGCTGCTGGGCGGCTTCCTGTAGATTCATACTCTTTCCTGCGATACAAAACTTAGCTTAATTGGGATCGCCCTTCAATGAAGGCGGTCAGGTAGTCGTCGAAGCGCCCGGCGTTGCAGGCATCGGTGTAGCGCAGAAATTCACCGCCCCCGACAGGATAATCGGGATAGCAGCTTGTCGGCCAGGCGCCGTTAGGAGCATGAACGATATAGGTCGCACCGGGTGCGGGAATCAGGGTGCTATCGAGTGACCGTTCGACACGATCCACCAGGCGTTCGACGGTGACAATGACCGTTTTTGCCAGGTACACCAGTTCAATGTCCACACCCACGTTGTTGTTGATCTTCACGTTACCGTGCGAATCGCCTTCCAGGCCATGCAGGATGGCGACATCACAATGGATAGCGGGGAAGGCCATAAGTTCCTCACCGCTATAAGGATCGGTAACGGTTTTGACATCGGGGCGGAGTTTGGGCAAATCGGTACCGATCCAGGCGCGGGACGGCATGAAGCCAACACCGGACATCCCGGCGCGGATACCCATCGCCAGACTCGCCTCGGTTTCCTCCATAACGTGGAGCGAGCCATTCTGCGCGGCGGCGGTGAACATAGGCGCGAGACCGAAGGATTCCAGCCCAAAATAGACCGAGCGCACGGTGCGGACGCACCCTGCCCCGACCAGCAGATCGGACTCCAGGCTGGCGGTGAAGCACAGTAATGTGAGATCGCTGGGGCGCGGTTGGCGGCGCAGCAGTTCACGAACAAAGGCCATCGGACGACGGTAGACCGTCATGCCGCCGAGGGCGATGGTCTGCGCGTCCTGAACCAGTGCGGCGGCTTCAGGGAGGGAGAGAATGTTGGTCATGTAGCATTACCTTCGATGTGCAAGCCTTGGATCAGAAATAAACACCACCAAGCAGGTATCAAAGAACTCCAATTTTATCCTTGCAGGACTTGCGTCGTTAGCCAGCAAACGAGCGACCCAGGCTCGACTATGGTTTCTCTCTCCGGCGCGTAATTCATATTACTTATTTGGAAAGCAGCCAGTCACTTACGCTAATCGGATTATGCTGGCGGAACTGATGCCTCATACGACCAAATACGTCGACCCCCATTTGTAACAAGATATGCGGAATATCCATTGGCACCCAATTTTCAACAATCGTCTCATCATCACAGCGGTAGAAATCCATAACACGCATTGTGATGAGTTTACCAGTAGCGGGCATTCCAAGCCAATTACTTCCAGTGTGAGTACCTTGCAGATACCCCCAGCCCCCTGTCACGGCATAGTAGCCATCACCAATGCGAATAAAGTGCCCTATGTCATTGCTACCGCGATCAGGAAATGCTATTAAGAACGATATCTGGTCATAGTCCTCGAAACCTCTTAATCCACGTAATGTACCGATGCCCGCCGGACCATACCACATAAAATTGCGGTGCCAATGCTTGACCATCTCCATTTCATCAAGTGCGGCACGTGTGGGAAGTTGACCACTGTAGCGATCAAGCGCGTCGTGCATTTTTAGAATAGTCTTAATAGTTCGCTTTGAACGCTCTTCATTCTGAGGAGTCAGGATAACTCCATCATGTGTCGCCGGTGGCAGCCAGCGCATCTCTCGTCCCAAGCTCGGTGCGATCGGCCAATACCCGACCTGACGCATCAAATCGAGGAAATCGATAAAGACGTAACTAGTGGTAATCTTACCATCACGTAGCGCGTGAGCCTCCCCATAGCGCACATTAACAACGCCACGTGTGGGGGGTATGCCAAGCAAATCATTGTCAAAAGTGCCAACATAATTGCCAAAGCAACTCACCCAATCACTATCCTCGTAACGACCTCCAGCCACGAAATCATCTCGCCGTTCAACATCCGGCATGGCATGGCGCAATGGTCGCCAAACCTGCTCACCAATCGCCTCAAGTCCACTCAATTCATTAATTGGGTGGGTCACGTTGACATCTGCATCATCGTGGTAACTATCTTGAATAGCATCATCTAATTGAGCCAGCGGAACATTGACCATCACCTGCATGATATCAATAACACGCTGTTTATTGGCAATGTTCTGAGCTTGATTTATCGGCACATAGTTAAAGTTTGATTCCTGGTGTTTGTCATCCGTTTTGGTCATTTGCTTCCCTGTTTTCGATTCATTGTGCGCGTTCCTTATACCAGTTGATAGGCGGCCATTTGCGCGTAAACTGCGGTCTCATCCAGAACCATCCACTCATTGGCAATCAAGCCATCCCGTAATTCGAAATGGGAAATGCCAAGCAATGCCAAGGGAGTGTTTGTAGGATTGCCATAACGCCCAGAACCACTGTGTGTCCCGCAGTAGGACCACCGCAACGCTACGCGAATTGCTCTTGCAGACTGTTGGCGAACAATAACGTGGTGGGGTTCAAAGCGACCCACCGGAATGGATGACAGGAAGCTGTTAACCACATTTCTCGTGCGCACGCGCCCATAACAGAGCTGCCCCATTGGCCCCTCGAGTCGAACTGCACGATCATACCGCTCATCAATTATCTGCAGGTTCTTGCTATTCCACATTGAGTCATAGGTGTCAATGATTTGATCTGCGATGGTCTGTTCACCTACAATCATGAGACCATTAGGATCAGACCACCGCTTCCGCATTGCTTCATTACCGATGGTGTACGCATCAGGATTATTTGCCCCTGTCTCTTTCCCATACTTCACTGGATCAAGCCCCAGCTGAAGGGCAATTGAAGCCTGGTCTCCAACCAACCACTCTTCTACTACCCGGTTATCCCGACATAAGCAATCGGCAATAGACAATAAGGTAACAGGTCGGTTTGTTGCCCGGCCAAAATAACCATCACCTTGGTGCATAGCATTAGAACGAACGCGATGGGATGACAAAAAACCAGGAGACCTGTCGCCGATTATGACATCTTCAGCCAATAATCCCTCACGAGGGAATTGGTGCATAGCCTCTAAGGTATGACGTATGATTGTCTCAACTGAGTTAGTCACACCGTGAGGTGAGTAGACCGGGGTATCAGGTGCATACCAGTCACGAATCCGCCCAACACCGCCTTCTTCCCAGATTCTATAGGTAATATCAATAATATACTGCTCAGGGGTTTGAAATTCTGAAGAAAAATTCTTCACAGTCTATCTCCTTGGCGTCTGTCAAAACCCACGCTGGCACCCAAATCAAGCACGCTATTTAGGTAGATATGCCAGAAACTCCGCAGTTGACCGAGCAGTTAGTGAACCTAAGCTCTCGGTTCTGGGAGAATCTTCATCTCTAGTTGCACAACTTTTGTCAGGAAAGAAGTCACTCCGTATAAATTATGGGTCCTATCCAAAAACTCCCCTGATCACCAGACCTGGTGTGTGTAAGTGCTGCGATTCAAAGTAAGTGAATACGTAATCAGAAATATATCTTGCGAGCGAACGGTTGTCAATTTTGACGAAAGATTGGGGAATATATCACACGAAAGAATGCGCTGATGTGGGTTAAGTTTGTTGACAAACACAATATTCCACGTCATAATGATGCAATATTCTGAATACGTATTCAGTAGCCGATCCTGAATGGTTGTTAATTACGAGCGTATCCGACACGCTCCAGGCAAAGTTTAGGGCACCATCCTAACCCACTCTAAGATCGAGATTGTGTTTTTTGGCAGCCTGGAAGCAAGCCTTCTCTACTTCATAAAGGTTCTCTCGTTGACCAAGCGGTAGTAGGTTTTCTAGGGGAAAACACGTCTCCAATGTGTTTGACAATCGAATACATTTAGGCCCAAGGAGGAAATCTAAATGAGACGGGTCGCACTTTTTATTACATTGTTCTTTTTGAGTGCGTTGATTTTGGCAGTGATGCCAGTACCAGCGCTTATTCAAGCGCAAGATGAATTACCTTATAATCTGATCTCCGGAAAGCCCTATGATGGGACAACACTCACGTTCCTCCTATGCTGCCCCGACACGCCTCAGTTTATCGCATGGCAAGAGTATGCAGCCGAGTTCACAGAACTTACGGGCATTACAATAAATTTCCAGATCGAACCCTGGAACGCCCTTCAGGAAAGGATCGTGGTCGAGTCCGTTGCAATGCCTGGCTCCTATGATGTGGCAATCTGGTTGGATTCTTGGGGGCCAACCTTTCAACATACTCTGTTGCCCCTCAATGACTATATCGAACGGGATGGCATCGACTATATAGACGATTACCCGCCTGTCTTCATGAGTACGGTGACATTCGACAACAACATCATCGGACTGCCAGTCAGGGCCCATGCTTTCATCCTCTACTATCGCCAGGATGTATTTGATCAGCTCGGACTAGAAGTGCCGACCACATGGTCTGAATTGCTCGAAGCGGGTCGAGCAGTCGTGCAGCATCCAGAGTTGGAGATGGCTGGTATAGGCAACTACTACGGGGTCTCCAGCACCCAGAATCTTTTCGTTTGGGCATTGATGTTATGGGGAGCGGGAGGCGACTTTTTCGATGAGAGCCTCCACCCAATATTCAACAACGAAGCTGGGGTGACTGCCACTGAACTGTATACGAGCCTCGCTGAAATCGGAACCCACTCTCAGTTCATAGACGATGAATGGGGTGGATCAACAGCATTTGTTAGAGGGCGGGCAGCGATGTATATGAGTTGGTGGTGGTATATGGGGCGATTCCAGAACCCCGCAGCGGCAGCCGAAAATGTGCTGGGTAATGTTGCAGTTGCGAATGTGCCGGCTATGGATGGTGCGGATCCAGTTGGTTTCGCTCTGACCATGCCCATTGGCATATCGGCAGCGTCACGGAATCAGGATGCCGCCTGGGAGTGGTTGAAATTCCTGAGCAGCCCGGAAATAGCCAGACGGATCGTCGTTGAGAAAGATGATCAGGCAACCGTGTCTGTTGTCACACCACTAATTTCAGTTATGCTTGATCCTGAAGTTATCGAGGCCAACAATGGACTGCAAGCGACTGCGGTTCCCAGCCTACTGTCTGCCCGTGTGATGCCACTGATTCCGGAATGGGCTGAAGTATCTTCTATTTTAGAAGTCGCTATCAACGAAATCGCGCGTGGTGCTGATACCCGGGAAACCCTGAACAAAGCTGCGGCAGATGTAGAGGCCGTGATGCAGCGTGCTGGTTACTATAACGACTAGTCACATAATAGATTGCGGTCACCCTGTTGACCAAGTAGGTAGCAGAATTACGCCGATTGCCCTGCCCGATGACTGCGTAATGGCTGTGTAGGGGGTGAAATACTGCCACGCCCCCTACAAAAGGATTTCTTAAAGGGATTATTTTATGCAACGCGGGAAGTACTTCAAAATAATACTACTTGGCCCGGCGCTCATTATTCTGGCTGCGACAGCGGCATACCCCTTGGGGTTTACATTTGCCATGAGCTTCCGTAACTGGCAACTGGCTAAGTCCTTCACTCCACAAGATTTCATCGGATTTGATCATTATGTGCGTGCATTTACTGATGACATCTTCCTTAATAGTCTCAAAGTAACACTCGAATTTGTCGCTTTATCGGTACCGACTTCAATATTGTTGGGCCTGGCAATGGCATTAATATTGCAGAGACCCACCAATTTGAATCGTTTCGTTCGGATTCTTCTCATACTACCTTTTGCAGTTGCGCCTGCTCTAAAGGGCTATTCCTGGAGATTTATGCTCGATCCAGGCTATGGCATCTTCGATCAGATGATTGATTTTCTGTTTCCTGTTTTGAAGGATATTGTCTGGTTGCAAGAACCATTCTGGGCGTTAACCGCTTTGGCGATAACCGAGATCTGGGGGTGGGCACCTCTCATTGCTCTGGTTTTTGTGGGGGCACTGGGGGTCATTGATCCAGAAATCCCGGATGCCGCCAGAGTGGATGGTGCTAACGACTGGCAGGTGTTCCGACATGTAACACTACCCTTGTTGCGACCAATAATCATGTTAATGACGTTGCTGCGAATTATCTATTCCCTGCGCCTTTTTGACCAAGTGGCAACATTAACCGGCGGCGGCCCAGGGCGATCTACAGAGACTCTTAACTTCTTTATATATCGGACAGGCTTCCGATTCCTTGATATTGGCTATGCATCTGCCCTTGCCTACATATTGATGGCTATCCTGTTTGTAGTCACCTTCTTATATGTTAAAGCGTTAATGAGGGATCCACAAAATGACAGCTAAAGCTTTGACACAGCAGCCAATTCGGCATTATGGGATGGAGGCTCTGCGCGTTCTTGGTGCACTACTGATCATCTTTTTCGTGATTTTTCCGATTTTCTGGCTTTTTTTAACATCTCTCAAAAATGAGGGGGATACCTGGTCTTCCTCCCTAAGTTTCACGCCTACACTTAGCAACTTTAGCCAGTTGTTCGACGGCAAACCATACGACTTTGGCCGAATGCTCTTAAACACATTTTTCGTTTCGGTTGTATCAGCACTTTTCTCGGTGCCCATCGCCACAATGGCGGCCTTTGCCTTCTCGCGTTATCGGTTTATCGGCAAGGACCTTCTGCTCGTGGCTGTGTTGGCATCGCAGTTCCTCCCTGGCGTCGTGGTGCTGATCCCCTTCTTCATTCTTTTCCGTGATCTGCAGTTATTGGATACGCTGACGGCTTTAATCATCATGCATCTGTCAGGCGGGATTCCGTTTGGAATATGGATGCTCAAAGGATTTATAGACTCTCTGCCTGTAGAAATTGAAGAGGCAGCAGTCGTAGATGGTGCCTCAGAATTCGGCGTCTTGCGCCATATAACAGGGCCGCTCATTATGCCCGGTATCGTCACTGTAACTGTACTTTCCTTTATCGGGTCATGGAACGAATTCATGTTTGCGTTTATCTTAACAAAGACTGACGCAGCACGTCCGATGATGGTCGGAATTATGTCGCTTTCTGGCATTCGCGGTACCCCATGGAATCTGATGGCGGCAGCATCGCTTATTTTGATGGTGCCGGTTTTCATCTTGTCGCTTTCTATTCGGCGCTATTTTGTTCAGGGATTAACCATGGGGGCCGTCAAATAAATACAATTGGCATCGGACGGAATCACATCTGCAGCCCTTTTGCCGATTGGGAACAGCCAAATTCGCAGCACACTCGCTGATCGAAAGGCTTCGACTGGTATCGCGGCGACACCTGCCCGCTTCGTCACTACCCTTACCTTACATACCTCAATCCCAATAATGACTTGAAAGCTGCTCTGACATCGATATGTCCGGTTCTTCACCCATCAAATAGCATACTGTGGGTCTTAATTTGGCGATTTCCAAACCTAACACCAATCCAAGATAATTATAAGCGTTAACCTCAAACACTTTCACAAGTAGGGAGTTTATGAAAAGTTCTTAACCCATCTTCTCGCGTACCCGTTTGGGCAGGGATTTCACGACGAGGCCATAGGAATGTACGATCATCTCCTCGATTTCATCGTCGGGAATCGAACCATCGGCCAGGATGCTGTTCCAGTGTTTCTTGTTCAGGTGGTAGCCGGGCGTGACGGCAGGGTACGTCTGGCGCAGCATTTCCGCCCAGGTAGGGTCACACTTAAGGCTGATGCTGGACGGTTCAGCGGCCACCGGGATAAGGGCGAACATCTTGCCGCCTACTTTGTACACCGCGGCCTCCGGTCCGAACGGGAAATCTTCAAACGCGCCATGCTGACTCAAACAGGCACGGCGCAAATCCTCACGACTTAACATAATCTGTAGCCTCTCTCACTCTTGTGGCGGCAGGACGGGTGTCAGTTCCGGCCCCTCCAGCACGACCGCCATCATACCCATATCCGAACCCGACTCGTGCCACTCCCCTGCTGACCAAAAGGCAGCCTGTCCTTCCACGATAGGTGTTCGTTCCGGCGACTCACCGCGCACCCAGCCCTGCCCGGCTACGACCAGAAAGAGTTGGTTGTGTGTCGCCTGATGATAGCCGACAACACCAGCGGGGGCGATGTGCATGACGACGGCCTGCATCGGGGTTGGGCGAGCTACCGGCGTGACCACCGCCCCGCTACTCTCAAAACGATCTATCAACCTGCCCACCTGGGCATCAAAACGGGAAATTTGCATGGTATGATTCTCATCACATATTTACGCTACGCAAAATCAGAACCGTCTATAATAATAACATGAGTAACGTACTGGAATCGGAGAGAAACATGAGTGTCTTACGCGCCATCAGCCAGCGTACCCGCCACCTGGGAATCAGTCTTCTGATTGTCGCAGTGTTCGCGGCAGGGTTCATACTGGGCAGTAATCAGACAGTCAGTTATGCCCAGAGCGACACTGCCGCGCCGCCCGGAGCCGTTGAACTGTTCCAACCGTTCTGGCAGGTTTACAACCTGATTTTGAGCGATTACCTGAACGAAGTGGAGCCCAACGCCCTGATGGAAGGCGCCCTGAACGGCATGATTGATACGCTGGGCGACCAGTTCAGCGGTTACATGAACCCGGAAATTTACGCCTTGATGAATGCCGACCTTTCGGGGCAAGTTGAAGGCATTGGCGCGATTGTACGCACTAATGAAGACACGAATGAAATCGAGATTGTGAATGTGCTGGATGGTGCGCCCGCCGAAGCCGCCGGAGTCATGAGCGGGGATGTATTCGTAGCGGTGGACGGTGAAGCCGTCGCTGGATGGACACAGCTTGAACTGGTGGGCAGGGTACGGGGTCGTGCCGGGACGGATGTCACCATCACATTCCGGCGGGGCGAGGAACTGATTGACATTACGATCACCCGCGCCCGCATCACTGTTCCCAACGTCGAATCGCGGATGCTGGATGGCAACATCGGCTATATCAAACTACGTGATTTCAACTCGGATGCACGTAACCAGTTGGACGCGGCGCTGCAAGAACTGGACGTGAACAATCTGGACGGGCTGGTATTCGATCTGCGTGGCAATCCAGGCGGGCTGCTCACCAGCGCGATTGACATCGCCAGCGCGTTTGTCAAGAACGGCGTCATCCTCACCGAGGATTTTGGACAGGGCAGCGAGCGCGTCTATGAAGCGAATGGCTCGTATATTGGCGTGTCAGTTCCGCTGGTGGTACTGGTGGACGAAAACAGCGCCAGCGCGTCGGAACTGGTGGCCGGGGCGCTGCAAGACCGGGGACGGGCGACCATCGTGGGCGAAGTCACTTTCGGAAAAGGCACGGTGCAGACCTGGCGCGAACTGGTGAATGGCGGCGGTGTGCGGCTGACCATCGCCCGCTGGCTAACGCCGGACGGTCACTGGATTCACGAGCAAGGCGTGACGCCAGATGTGCTGGTGGAGTGGACGCCGGAAGACCATACGGCTAATCCCGATGCTGACCCGCAGTTGGACGCGGCAGTCCAGTTCCTGAATACCGGGGTTGCTGCCCCGCAATAATGCGAGATAGCATCAAAAACATGACAGAACAGCGGCCTGTACCAATGATGTTGCTGGTACAGGCCGTTTTGGGTTTACGAAAGGGCACAATATGAGTCTATTCTTGCGGCTTGTACCGATTATCTGGTTTGCCTCGGTGCTACTTATCCCTGAGATGATTAAGGCGCAATCGAGTGAAGAAGTGCCTGGAGAACCCACCGTCGCCACACGCTTTATAGATACCAAAATAGTATTTGAGTCAGCAAGGAATGGTACCCGGCTTGAGCCAGAATCACTGGAGATTGTTGTGATGTCCGCTGACGGGAGCAACCAGACCCTTCTCACACATAACCGCTTCTACGACGGAGAACCAACCTGGTCGCCTGACGGTAGCAAAATCGCTTTTGTATCTCGACCTGATGACGACGGCAACCATGATATTTATGTGATTGATAATGATGGAAGCAATCGTGTCCGGTTAACTAGCAACCGCGCCTATGATAGGCATCCTGCATGGTCACCAGACGGAACCAAAATCGCCTTCGTCTCAACTCGTGATGGAGATTCTGAGATTTATGTGATGGATGCGAATGGAGATAACGAGACTCGGCTAACATTCGATGATGCAATTGATACTTCACCGGACTGGTCACCTGACGGCAGCAAAATCGCTTTTATATCAAACCGTGACGGGCATTATGCGATTTATGTTATGAACGCCGATGGCAGCAATCAAATCCGCTTAACTGACGATGAAGCCTATCATGGAAAGTCAGTGTGGTCACCAGATGGAGAGAGAATTGCTTTTGTGTCTGACCGAGATGGGAGAACAAATATCTTTATCATGAACGCAGATGGTTCCGATGTGATTCAGCTAACCAGTGAAAATGGAGAAGGCGCATTCGACCCCACCTGGTCGCCGGACGGGACAGGGATTGCGTATGTTGCACATTGCCCACAACCCTATGGGTATTTTAACATCATCACAATCAAGCTGGATGGCAGCAGTAGAACGTGTCTCAATGAGGATATTGGGTTTTCGTATAATGCCTCCCCAGATTGGGGGATAGTATTAGCGGATGTATCCCCATGAAACATGAACCATGCCAACCACGTGCTGTTCATCCATCCTTTGCAACCGCCGGGTGTCATGCTATACTGCGGGGGCTTTACGACGGCTAAGGAGTGCTTACCATGCAGGTCGCATTACAAATTGCTTCAATTATTGTGTCGATTATTCTGGTGATCCTGATCCTGCTCCAGGTCAAGGGCGGCGGTCTGGGCAGCCTGCTCGGTGGCGAAACCGGCGGCGGACTCACCCGCACCCGGCGCGGGCTGGAAAAGACCATGTTCCAGGTCACAATCGCGCTCTCGATTGCGTTCCTGGCGATCTCGATTTTTTCGGTTATCGTTTTCAGGAACTGAGTTCAGCCTGAACCGATGTTGTGAAAGCAGGTGTTTTGCTCAAGCTGGCAAAGCACCTTTTTGTGTCTATCCGGTGTGAGGTATCAAAACTATGCTGCGAGGATTCCGGTGGCAGTTCGTCGTACTACTCATGGCTGCCTTGTTGTTCGGTGCCAGCCTGATAACACGACCCGGCCAACCCCCGGCGGACGAAACGGCGGTTGCACCCGCACCCTCCAACACCCCGCAGCCCACGCCACCGCCGGCTATCGCCACTTCACCAACAGAAAACAACACCGAACCAGCAACGACTCCGGCGGTCAGTACTTACCGGGAAGCGGTGGTCGGGCAGGTACAGCGGTTGAATCCCCTATTCGCTTCACTCAACCCGGTAGATGCGGATATTACGTCACTCATTTTCGAAGGCCTCACCCGCACCGACGCATACGGTGAGATTGTCCCGGCACTGGCAAAAAACTGGGTGATTTCTTCGGATGGGCTGGAATATGTCATGCAGCTCCGCGATGATGTGCTGTGGCAGGACGGGATTCCGTTTTCCGCCGCCGATGTCATCTACACAGTTTCACTCTTAAGATCACCGGATTTCCCGGGCGATAACGAACTGGCGGAGTTCTGGCGCACGGTGGAAACGCAGCAGCTTAGCGATACCCTGATTCGGTTCCGATTAACGCAGCCGCTGGGAAGTTTTCTCGATGCGTTGCGGATTGGCATTCTGCCGGAACATGCCCTGCGCGGTACGACAGCAGGACAAATCGCCGACCACCCTTTTAATCTCGCCCCAATCGGCACCGGGCCATACCAGTTAGAAGCGCTGCGATCACTTGATGGGCAGCGTATCAGCATCGTTGATCTGCGGGTGGCGCCGGTTTTCCGCCAGCGTCCCGAAGGGCAGGAAGGCTACGCGATTGACCGGGTGCGCTTTCAGTTTTATGACACATTTGACGCAGCATTGAATGCCTTCGGCGCCGGGGAAGCAGATGGCCTGGCGGCACCTTCCCGCCGAGAAAGATTGCCGCTGCTGGCGACTCCCAACGCCAACGTCGAAACCGCTCTCGCGCCAACCCTGGGGGCGGTCATCTTCAATTGGGCGGAACACAGTTATTTCCGGGAACAACGTGTGCGGCAGGCACTAGTGACTGGTCTGGAACGTGCCCCAATACTTGAGCGGGCGCTGCCGAATCTGGTCGTCAGGGCCGACAGTCCGCTGCAGCCCGGCTCGTGGGCCTATACCCCCGAACTGCCCTGGCCGCAGCCCAGCATTGAGACTGCCCGCGAACTGCTGGCAACCGCCAACATCAAACCTGGCAGCGATAACCCCGAAGCGACGGAAGAACCTAATGGCGCACTGCTCAGTTTTACGATTCTGACACCGGACGACGCCGCCCTCATCAGCGTGGCACGGGAAATCGCGGCGCAGTGGTCACAGCTGAACATAAATGTGAGCGTGGAAAGCGCCAGCAAAGATGAATACCAACGACGCTTAGACGATGGGGAGTTTGACGCGGCACTGGTGGAACTAGCGTTGGGTGACAGCGCCGACCCCGATATTTATACGTTCTGGGATGAGGGGCAGTATCCAGATGGCAAGAATTATGGCGGGGTGAATGACCGCCGCATCAGTGAAGCGCTGGAACGGGCGCGACGCGACCCAAACGGCACCAACCGCATCATCCATTACCACAGCTTCCAGAAGAATTTCATTGAACGCGCCATCGCCATCCCGCTGTATTATCCGCTGTTCACTTATGCCACCAGCACATGGGTGAGCGGAGTACAGCTCGGCTTCATCGGCACGCCTGCTGACCGCTTCTACACGCTCAAAGATTGGGCGATTCAGCGTAATTAGGTAGGATTTTTACAGTGCGTTTTCAGCGGCCAAAATCGCCCGAAGCAGGTCTTTGCGGGCGCTCCCGGCCAGTGTCTCCAACTTTCGCACACCGAGCGGGTCAATATCCTCCCGCAGTAAGCGGCATTCCTCAGCGATGGGGGGCGGTGTCTCGTGAACATCGGGCGCAATGGCGAGATCAAAGCCCGTCTTGGCCTGGATGCGTTCAATCGTCACACCAGGGTGATAACTTATCAACCGCATCCGCCCTTCGGCCCAGTCGAACTGACCCAGGTCGCTCACCAGATAGTGCGGTCCTGAGCCGCTTGTGCGCTCGGGCATATGCCCCAACCCGCTGACAAAATCCACCTTGTGGACAAAAGTCACCCGCGAATGGCGCGGCACGTACAGATAAACGTGATCCGAAAACACTGTGACATCCGGGATACCCCCCGTGCCCGGCAGGCGCATCCGAGGGCGATGGTAATCCGCCCCAAACGCAATGTTGTTGAAGTTGCCGGCAGCGTCTACCTGGGCGGGGCGGAAGAATTCCTTTGTTTCGTAGCTTGGCAGCAGATCCGCTGCGCCAGAGACAAAACCGAAGTGCATTAATGCCCGTCCAACCCACAGGTCTTCAATACGTCCGACGCCGAGTGGTGCCCAGTCGTGGCACAGTCCCTGACCAATAGCCGAGGTAAATTTCACATTCGGCGCATGGGTACACTGCGCCAGAATCAACCCGGCCATAACCAGGGGTGTGTTGATACCCTGCGCCAACAACTCACCATCCACTACCTGACGGGAAATGCACACGCTAATCAGTTCATCAATCGTAAAATCAGACATCTTCGCCTTTCGACTTTCCATCCATGCGCACCAAAACAGGCCGGAACTGCCCCACGATGGCGACCAAGTCATTCTGTGCGGCGATTACGTCTTCAATGCGCTTGTACGCCTGGGGCGACTCGTCAATTCCCGCCGCCAACAGCGTTACGCCACGCTCTTTCAGGTAGCGGTCTCGCTCAGTTTTGGTAATACTATGCAGCGCCTTCTTGCGGCTCATCTGCCGCCCTGCCCCGTGTGAGGCTGAATTGAGGGCATCCACATTACCCAGGCCACGCACAACATAACCGGGGTCAGCCATCGAACCGGGGATTACACCCAATACGCCTCGCCCTGCCGGAGTCGCACCTTTGCGATGAACAATCATCTCGCGCTCGCGTTCAGCAAAACCTGGTGGCGCGGGTAACCATTCCTTCCAGGCGAAATTATGGTGATTCTCTATCACTGCAACCGGCTTGATACCTACCGCTTTCGATACCCGGTGGTGGATCACTTCATGGTTAGCTGCGGCAAAACGTCCGGCTAACTGCATGGCAATCCAGTATTCCCGCCCTTCATGCCAATCCAAATCCAGCCACGCCAGAAAACGAACGGCTTTATCGAGGTTCGGGTGAAAGGTCATCGCCAACTGTGAATAATGGTTAGCAATTTTATAGCCCACGCCCCGCGAACCGCTGTGCGAGAGCAGCGCCAGGTACTCGCCCGCTTCTAACCCTAAAGCAGCATCATCTTCAGCAATAGTGAATGCACCCCATTCGACAAAATGATTACCGCTGCCGCTTGTCCCTAGCTGGCGATAAGCGATGTCCTTTAGCGCGGCTACATACTTTGAGGATGACCAGTCGGGATCATCCAGTACAGCGTGTTCGGCGCGCTGATTACCACGCCATTCGCCACCCGCGCCGAATACGGTCTGTTCCAGAAGGGCTTTCTTGAACTGCCCGATTTTCTGCTTAATGAGAATCGGTGATTGACGAAACACCGACAGCCGCATCCGGCAGGCAATGTCTACGCCCACAGCATAAGGGATAACCGCGTTCTCGACAGCCAGCACGCCGCCAATCGGCAAACCATAGCCGATGTGGGCATCCGGCATGAGCGCCCCGGCCATACTCACTGGCAGGCGCATGGCATTATCCATCTGATCCCGCGAACCGGAATCAATGTAAGCATCTCCCCAGACCTTATAGGGCAGCGGTTTTTCCCGAATGGGTTCCCCCATGTGATTCATGCGCGTTCTCTCCCCGGTTCCTTCATAGGATACGCTGAATTCCCCAAACAATCCACATGTAAACCTGGCATTATCCCCTATCTACCTTCATTAGATTATAAAGGGTCATAAAGGGCTAAGCTAGAGATATTTTGCACAGCGAGGAATAGCGAACCAGTTATGATTTCGTTTGTAAGACACGGGGAGAGCTTGCCGAGCCAAGCAAGTATGCTACAATGCGATCATAAGGAATAATCAAAACAAAGCTCGATAATGGGCTTAGGAACAGGAGTTAGAGATGTCCGTCGTCACAATTTTGAAGCAAGCCGACATATTCTATGAACTAACCAATACACAGCTTGAACTGGTCGCATCGATTTGCAGTGAGAAAAAGTACCAGGCTGATGCGGTCATCTTCGAGGAAAACACGCCGGGCATGGAATTATATGTGATCGCCAGTGGTGAAGTCGGCATTCAGGTAAACCCGGCCGTGATCGGCAAAGAAGAGGGTACCGGTACCCACACGATTGCCGTGCTGCGGCGCGGTCAGTCGTTCGGGGAAATGTCTCTGGTAGATGAAGGGCTGCGTTCCGCCGGGTCAAAGAGCCTGCAACCCGACACACATCTGGTCGTCATCCCCCGCGACAAACTGATGCTGCTGTGTGACACCTACCCGCAGCTTGGCTATCGACTGATGCGTAATCTCGCGGCAGATATGGCAATGAAAATCCGCCACACCGACCTGCAGGTTGCCGAGCAGTTGACCTGGGGGCCGAAGACCTAATCCAGGCAGAATCCATAAGAACTAACAGGGAAGCAGGGACACAAACCTGCTTCCTTTGTTTTTGCTTTGCTTCTCCTGGTGCACGTCTTCCTGGAAGATAACGCTCACCAGCACGGTCAGCTCTGGCAGGATGTCGTCCTTCCAGTGCACTATTTTCCACCACTCCAAAACACGTTTGACCGAGTGGCATGGCCGAATGGCTATAGCGTAACCGCGCCCGGCTTCCTATACTTGGCACTTTCGCCACCTGGGGGGAATCATGGACGTGATTATCGTTGTCGCCATCGCCTGCCTGCTTATCGGGCTATCCAAAGGGGGATTAGGTGGGCCTGTGCCAGTAGCCCTTGTCACACCGCTGCTGAGCCAGGTCATGCCCGCCAGTCAAGCGGTAGGGATCGCCCTGCCCCTGCTGATATTCGCGGATCTATTCGCGCTGCGGATGTACTGGCGACAGTGGGATGGTCGCCAGGTCGGACTGATGCTGCCCGCCGGTCTGATTGGCGTGGTGATGGGTTCACTACTACTGCTCACACTGGCGAACAGCGGCCAGAATATCACACTGCGGCGTATTCTGGGGATGTTTACTCTGCTAGTGGTCATCTACAAGGCGGTGGATAACCGGCTGACATCGATTCACTACACGCCGCGCAACTGGCACGGTTATCTGGCGGGGTGGGCTTCGGGTTTTGGGTCGGCACTAGCAAACGTAGGGGCACCACCCTTTACGGCCTATATGCTGCTACAAAATTACACGCCAAAGGTATTTATTGGCACCACCACCCTGTTTTTCGCCATCATCAACGCCGCCAAATTGCCGGGGGTGTTGAGTTCGCAAAACGTGTTGAACCTGGAGCAGTTCGCCAGTATTTTATGGGCTGTCCCGTTGATCCCGCTGGGGGTATGGGTGGGGCGGCGCTTTATTGACGTCATTAACCCAAAGGCCTTTGAAACCCTGATGCTGGTTTTGCTGTTCGGGGCAAGTCTCATGCTGCTGTTTTCATCCCCGGCAGCGTAAAGCAAACAGGGCGGAAAAACCCGCCCCGTTGTGTGAAATCTTGTTACTGCGAACAGACTAAATCAGGCGTTCACGGATTGTTGCGCTGGCGTAGTCCAGCACCGTCACGACTATGGCAATCGCCAGCACCGCGACCCCGGCCTCTTTATAACGCAGCAGGTTGATCTGCTGTTGCAGCAGGAAACCGATACCACCGCCGCCCACAAAACCAATGATCGTGGACATACGCACATTGATGTCCCAACGATACATCGTGAAGGCGATATAGGGCGGAATGATCTGTGGCACAACGCCGTAGATAATCATCTGCAAGCGAGTCGCACCCGTCGCGGTGATGGCTTCCACCGGCCCCTCGTCAATGCTCTCAATCTGCTCGGAATACAGCTTGCCGAGCGCAGCAATCGAGTGCAGTGTAAGCGCCAGCACCCCGGCAAATGGGCCAATCCCCACCCAGATGACGAACACGATACCCATAATCAGCGGTTCAATAGCACGCAGCGCATTGAGAATAGTACGGGTCGTGTTATAGACGACCATGCCCAGCGGGAAGGTAGAACGTGTACCGACCAGCAGGCCGCCAAGCGCACCCAGCACCGCGCCAATCAGCCCGGCAGTGCCGATATACTCTGAAATCACCATATCACCGATATGGAGCCAGGGTATAGCCGGCGGTAACTGCCCGTTGATGACACTCCGTGTGATGCCGAGCATATTGAAAGCGACAAAGAAGGCAAGTACCGCCACCACGCCGAAGAGTACCCAGGAAATCGTGCTGGATGTGTTGGTTTTGATATGGGATGGATTGAACCAGCGTTCGTAGATTTGCGAGGCAACCTGTCCCGCCAGGACTGCCGCCACAATCGGTGCGAGGAGTGTCAAGAGCGCCCCCTGCGTGCCGATCAAGGCCACACCAATCATCAGGAATGCGCCAGAAAGCAGCCCCAGCACACCCCCACCGACATAATTCGGAATCAGGCCCAGAGATTTCAAGACACCGGCAGATGCACTCATGCCCGTTGAAGCAGCCCAGAAAGCAGTCAGCAACCCAGCGAGCAGCGCAATACCATAATCCACTAATGAACCAAGCGTAGAGAGGAAGTTACCCAACGCACTGACCAGGACGCCCGTTACATTTGGCGCAAACTCAACGGACTCCGCCAGCGGCTTGCCGATATCAACAAGCTCCTGCCCTATCCAGATCATCAGGCCGCCAATCGCGCCCAGAACGAAAATCATCACCGCTAAGAGCAGAAAACCCATCACAATTGAGCGCAGTCGTAATGCTAAGCCACCCGATAGTTGGAGGCGGCTCGCTGCTGATGCGATATAGGTGTATGCGACGATAATGACTAATGGCACGATTATCCCCAGGAGCTGCTGGTCTCTTCCCAGGCGAACTCCCACCTGCCCCACCTGCCCCAGGATGACAGCACCTAACAGCCAACCTACCGGCAGCAGAACGAAGCCAACCAGGACACTGCCCAGCGGCATTGTGACCTGTTTCATCAGGTTGCGGGCGGCCAGGAAACTGATTGCGAAGGAAATTGGCACTGCGACTGTGGTTGCCATGAGTGCGAGAAAAATCGTCTCGACAATTTTCTCGATTACAACACGGGTGGTACTGCTGAAATAAGGTGAGCCAGTCGGAACACGCGACTCGGCCTCAATCCGATGGATTTCGCCTTCGCTGCCCCGGATGCTTGGCACAGGGACTTCGACTTTCAGGCTACCGGAGGCATCCAGCGTCATATCGCTTGATTCGTATCCCACCGGAATCAATGGGCGGGCATTCCCGCTCGGAGGTATCCAGCGCAGTACGCCAGGCGCATTTGCGGCGAAATTGAAGATTTCTAACGTAACGGTGTCACCCCTCGTCCCGCACGCAGGCGTTATCAGCACGAACGGTTGGCCGTCTGCTACGGGAGGCTGCTCCGGGAGTTCATCGGAACACTCCATCAGAAAATTCGCGTCAGCAAAAGCCGAGTCGAAATCCTGGTCGAAAATATTGGGTGATAACAGCTCGCGCAAGGCACGCTGTACGGAAGCCTGGCGAGTGGGGTTCTGTGTTTCTTCCAGGCTGATGTCGGTGGTTTGCCAGCCCCAGGCATATACCAACACACCGATAACGATCCCTAACACCGTAATCAAGCGCCGCAAAGCCGAGCGAGAAGAAGGCGAATTAGTATTGTTCATGATAGCCTCCTCACGCGATTTCTACGCGCACAGCGTCTTCGCCATAAATCTCTTTAAAGCGTTTTTCATCAATCTCTTCGGGCGGGCCATCAAATTCCAGCAACCCGTCTTTGAGCGCGATTACCCGATCCGCATAAGTTCGCGCCAGACTGAGAAAATGGAGACTGCACAAAATGGTGATTCCATCTTCTTTGTTCAAAGCTTCCAGGTACTGCATGATGGAATGCGATGTCGCCGGGTCAAGACTGGCAACCGGCTCGTCGGCCAGCATCAACTGCGGCTCTTGCATCAGGGCGCGAGCGATTCCGACCCGCTGCTGCTGCCCACCACTCAGTTCATCGGCCCGCACATAGGCTTTATCGCGGATGCCAACACGTTCAAGTTTCGCCAGCGCTTTATCGCGGTCTTCCCTGGAAAAGCGGTTGACAAAACTCCAGAACTGGTTGGTATAGCCCAGACGCCCGCCCAAAACATTGGTCATGACGCTGGAGCGTTTGACGAGGTTGAACTGCTGGAAGATCATCCCGATACGGCGCCGGACGTGGCGCATTTCCTCGTCGGTGGTCGCCGTAATATCCACCCCATCCCATAATATTTGCCCGGAGGTTGGTTCAACCAGGCGGTTAATACAGCGCAGCAGGGTGGATTTTCCCGACCCGCTCAGACCGATGAGGGCAACGAACTGTCCATCGGGGACAGTGATTGACACATCCTTGAGGGCATGAACCCCGTTGTCATAAATCTTGGTCAACTTTTCGATTTGGAGCATATTTTCATTTCCCAGTTTCTATAAGTTCACATCCCCCAGGTATTAAAAATGGGCAGAGCAATCACCCCTCTGCCCAAATTTTCAGTTCACAAAAGCTGCACTGTTGAGAAACCAGTCACACGGAGCAAAAGCCGGCGCGGCTACTATCAACTGTTTAGCCCTGTTTCACAGCCCGGTACAATGTGCTATTTGTAACGATCAATCAGGCTGGGCGCGTTGGCAACCATCGCACGCACAATGTCAAAGTCGGCATCAGTGGCCGGCGCAATGCTCGTCCAACCGTAGAAGTCGGGGCTACCGATTGACGTAGCCCATTCCTCGGTGCCAGAGAAAGCAATCAGGGCGTCAATAATCTGGGTACGTAGTTCTTCTGGGAATTCCGGCCCAAAGCTCAGGGTGTCATTGGGGATAGGCTGGCTGACACGCAGGACACGCACCTGGTCAACAATATCGGGAGCTGTATCGCGGACATTGGCTCGCGCATCCATGACGCGAATATCGCCCACGAACAATTTGCTACCGTCATCGCTGACATAGGATTCGTCCACAGTCAGGTCCCAGGGTTCGGCCAGGTCGCCAAGCTGCCAGGCCGCATGACCTTCCGGCATCAGCGGGGGGCTGTAGAAGGTTGTACCGAAGTCCACTTCGCCGTTATAGACGGCCAGAACGGTCTGGTTATGACCACCAGTTTCTACGGTGTCGCCCACTTCGATACCGGCATTCGCTAGTTCAGTCGCGGGGACGATGTAACCAGAGGTGGAAGTCACATCCCCGTAACCCCAGGTCTTGCCCGCCAGATCGCCAAACGTAAAGATCGGGCTGTCGCGGCGAACAATGTATTCAGCCCAATAGACTGACCAGCCAAAACGGACGGCGGCAGCGCCAACTTCGACACCACACCGTTCGCTGGCAACAACAAAACCTGCCGCCGGGATAAACCCAATGGAATTGGAAGGCGACGCGCACATGGCTTCAATCGTCGCTGCATAGGAAGTCGGGACGGCCACCTCAAACGAGAGACCAGTCGCTTCTTCAAGAGCCGCCTTCATGACATCGCCACCAGTGACAATGATGGAGGCCTCAACCGACGGAACGAAATAGACCTGAATCGGATTTTCCGGGGTGCCAACGTCGCTCTGCGCCATCGCCGGAGCTGACACCAACAACATTGCAACCAGAATAACCAGTAATAATGCTTTGTTCCTCATTCTTTGTACTCCTCTTTGGGAACTAACGAGCAAAAGTGAGTGTAACACACCAGCGATTTTAGCACCAATGATGTTAAGCATTTTGCACGAAAAGATGAAGTTACAAGCAAGAAAGTGTCAATCTTCTTGCTTCATAACGTCACCTGACACAAAATTCAACCAGCAATCAACCGTACAAACTTGCGTTTGCCCACTTGCAGTACCGCTGGGAGCGAGTCGAGAGTCACGAGAGCGAAATGATCCGTCACTGGCTTACCGTCAAGGCGAATCCCGTTCTGCTCAATCAATCGCTTGGCTTCCTTGCCGCTGGCGACCATATTCAGGCGGCGCAGCAGATCAACGACTCGTTCTTCGGAACGCAGAACTTCCTCCGGCATGTCTTCAGGCAAGCCGCCATGGCTGCGAAATACTTCGTCCCAGTGTTTCTGTGCCGCCGCCGCGTCATCCGGGCTGTGGAAAATCGAGACAATCTCCCGCGCCAGACTCATCTTAACCTCATTCGGATGCAGTGCGCCGGAAGCCAATCCGGTTTCCAACTCTTTAAGCTGTGTTGGCCCCCACCCCAGGATCAGTTTGTGGAAAATCACCATCGCTTTATCCGGCACACTCATCACCTTGCCAAACATATCCCAGGGCGCGCCCAAGAGAGGGATATGATTCCCCTGGCTCTTGCTCATCTTCACATCACCATCGGTACCGGGCAGGCTTTCCCCCATGATGATGGCAATCTGCGGCTTTTGTCCCAATGCGCCCTGAAGTTTGCGCCCAGCGACCAGGATGTTAAACAATTGATCCTGCCCGCCAATCTGCACGTCGGCTTCCTGGGCAACAGCGTCATAGCCCTGCATCAGACCGTAGAACAGCTCGTGCAGGTAGATCGGTTCACCGGCATCATAACGTTTCTTGAAGTTATCGCGGACAAGGAACTGCTGCACAGTAAAATTGCTGGCTAGCCGGATAATATCGGCAAAATCGAGGGTAGAAAGCCATTCGTCGTTATAGCGCACCCGCGTCAGGTCGCGATCCAGGATTTTGAAGGCCTGTTCCGCGTAGGTGCGGGCGTTTTCTTCTACCTCGTCTTTCGTCAGTTGGTCGCGTGCTTTGTCTTTGTCAGAAGGGTCGCCGATCAAGCTGGTGAAAGTGCCGATCAGGAAAGTGACATCATGGCCGAATTCCTGGAACTGGCGCAGCTTCCGCATCGTGATGGTGTGGCCGAGGTGCAAATCCGGCTTACGTGGGTCGTAGCCGCAGTATACACGCAGCGGACGCCCCTGCTTTTCGGCCTCAATCAAGCGTTCGCGTAGTTCTTTCGCCATATTCACTTTGATTTCCGGGTCGCCATACTCCGCGCCGGACATCAAAATCTCGACTTGTTCGTCTATTGTTGGCATACCTTTACCCTCGCAGGACATCATAAAAAGACACACAGCGGCGTCTGTCAAGGAATTTACAGGCGGTAGTATAGCACAGGTGATGACCCTTGTTGAGCCTATACCCGGAAGCTATAATTCCTAACACAGTGTCCAGGGATAAGGGCAAGGAAGATGAATGTATGAAACGGATGACGAGCGCGGAAGCGCGGCAGGCTTTTCTCGAATTTTTTGAAGAAATGAACCATAAACAAGTCCCATCGTCGTCGCTCGTCCCCGGCAACGACCCCACTATCCTATTCACCAATGCTGGGATGGTGCAGTTCAAAGATGTGTTCCTGGGGCTGGATAAACGCGACTATCGCCGGGCAACAACCTCGCAAAAGTGTATGCGCGTAGCCGGAAAGCACAACGACCTGGAAGAGGTCGGGCCATCACCGCGACACCATACGTTTTTTGAGATGCTCGGCAATTTCAGCTTTGGCGACTATTTCAAACGAGAAGCCATCCGTTATGCTTATGACCTGCTGACTAAAGTTTACGGGCTTCCCGCAGATCGGCTGGCCTTTACCGTCTACCAGAATGATGACGAAGCTTATGATATCTGGGTGAACGAAATCGGGGTAGACCCCAAGCGAGTCGCTCGGTTGGGGCCAAAGACCAACTTCTGGCAGATGGCCGATACCGGCCCATGCGGACCAACCAGTGAAGTCCACTGGGATAAATTCCCTGAAAAGGGCACGGACGGAATTATTGCGGCCTTGCAGAAAGAAGATGACCGATTCCTGGAACTGTGGAACCTGGTGTTCATGCAGTTCAACCGCACCCAGGCCGACCCTAACCACACCGGCCAGTTCGATACTCCCCTGCCCGCCCCCGGCGTGGATACGGGAATGGGGTTGGAACGTATTCTGAGCGTTGTCAACCAGGTGGAAACCAACTATGAGACCGACCTGTTTACACCAATCATTGAAGCGACACAACACCTGACCGGGCAGACCGACGCCGAACGTGATGCCAATATCATCCCATATCGCGTGATTGCCGATCATATCCGGGCGGCGGTCTTCCTGATCGCGGATGGTGTGCTACCTGGCGCGAAAGGGCGCGACTCGGTGTGCCGGTTGGTCCTGCGTCGCGCGGCCCGCTTTGGCGCGAAAATCGGCTTTCACGAGCCGTTTCTTGGTAAGGTAGCCGACTCGGTCATTAACGTGATGGGCGGCCACTATACCGACCTGGTGGAACGCGCCGACGCGATCAAGAAAGTGATTACGCAAGAGGAAATTCGCTTCCGGCGCACGCTGGATCGGGGCCTGAACGAACTTGAAGCCGAACTGAATATGCTCAAGGAAGAAAACCGCACCGAGCTACCGGGACGGGTCGCCTTTTACCTGAAAGCCACGCTCGGCCTGCCGATCCAGGTCATCAAGGATGTGGTGGAAGAAAGCGGTTTCACCTTAGATATGGCCGGATTCCAGGCGGAAGAAGAACGTCACGCCAAAGTCAGTGGCGGCGGGCAAGCAATGGGGGAAATCGCGGCAGCAGACACCTACAATGCGGTGCTGGCGCAACTTAAAGCGGCGAAACTGCTGGGCGAGAAAGGCGTCACCTACACCCCATACATGAAAAATCCGGCGGTAAATGACCGGGTACTGGCGCTGTTCCGTGATGGGGAACAGGTCGAGAACGTGATGGCCGGGGAAAAAGTGGAAGTGGTGCTGGGACATACTCCGTTCTATGTCGAATCGGGCGGGCAGGTAAGCGACACCGGCACGATCAGCGGCACGGGCTGGCTGGTGGAAGTTGAGGGGATGCGCCATGCTGTCGGCGGATTGATCGTTCATGTTGGCGAGGTCATTGAAGGCACGCCACAAGAAGGGGATGAGGCGTTGGCAGAGGTGGATATCGCTCGGCGCAGAGCTATCACCCGCAACCACACTGGGACACACCTGCTGCACGCGGCGCTGCGCAATTACCTCGGCACACACGTCCAGCAGCGCGGCTCGCTGGTCGCACCTGACCGGCTGCGTTTTGACTTCGCCCATGACCAGCGCGTGACGCCGGAGGAACTCAACCAGATTGAGTCCGAGGTGAATGCAATTATCCTGGAAAACTACCCGGTTCACTCGGAGGAAAAGTCACTTGCTCAGGCACGACAGGAAGGCGCAATGGCCTTGTTTGGCGAAAAATACGGCGAAACCGTGCGGACAATTGTGATCGAGGAAGACAGCCAGCGGTACAGTTATGAACTCTGTGGCGGTGTCCATGTGAGCGAAACCGCTGAAATCGGAACATTCCTGATCGTGAGTGAGGGCAGCGTGAGCGCCGGTATCCGCCGAATTGAGGCACTAACCGGACAGGGCGCACTGACCTATATGCAGCACAGTCTGGATACCCTGGGGGAAATCGCCGCACGGCTGGGGTCTGCACCTGACGAAACCGCCCTGCGGGTCGCTTCTCTCCAGGATGAGCTGGCTGCCAGTAAGAAGCATATCGCCCAGCTCCAGCGGGAATTGGCACGTAACCGCTTTAACGACATGATTCGCGGCCTGGAAACAATCAATGGTATCCCATCGCTAATCGCCCAACTAGACGGTCTTCCGGTGGATACGCTGCGCGAGATGTCCGACTGGTTCCGTGACCGTGTGCCAAGTGGCGTATTGGTCGTAGGCAGCGTCGTGGATGGTCGTCCGCAGTTGATTGTAACTGTAACCGATGATTTGACGAAAAAAGGACTGCACGCCGGGAATCTCATCAAGGAAATCGCAGCGGTGGTGGGTGGTGGTGGTGGTGGCCGCCCGACGATGGCACAGGCCGGTGGCAAGGATGCGACCAAGCTGGCGGCGGCGCTCAACAAGGCGCGGCAGTTGGTAGTGGCAAAGCCATAAAACGCCAATGTCCAAAAAGCCGCTCTATGTCCAACTTGAAACCGGAGATGATGCCAATTCGGTCCGTGACCGGCTCTCATTCCTGCGCGGCGAACGAGTGCTGCTGATCTGGCCGGAAGAAGGCACGATTCTGACACGCAAGCTCGATCTGGTGCTGATCCAGCGGGAAGCCATGCGCCGGGCAATCCGGCTGGCACTCGTTACTCACGACTCGCTGGTGATTCGCCATGCTAACGAACTGAATATCAGCACGTTTGAGACGATTGGCGCGAGTGAACGGGGACGCTGGCAGCGGGGACGCTCAAAAGTCTTCACCAATCGTTTCCAGCGCCCCAAAAACGAGCCGGAAGCAGAAGAACTCAAAGAGGTTGCCAGCCGTGTTGGCGCCGATGAAGATACTCCTGGGCGCAGGCGGCGGCGCTGGCTCATCCGGTTGGCGGTTCTGGCCGTAGTGGTGCTGCTGCTCGGCGGGCTGTTGTATGTGGTCGTCCCGACAGCGACTATCACTCTCACCCCGGCGCAAAGTATCATCACGCAAACCGTGGAACTGGTCGCCGACCCACAGGCGGCAGGCGTGGACGTCGAAAATGCAGTCATTCGCGCAACGACGCTGCGTGTCCAGGTGGAGGAAACCGGCACGCTGGAAACCACTGGCACGCAAGACCTGGGCGCTTTCCCTGCCAGCGGCTCGGTCGTATTCATCAACCAGACGAATAATGCAGTGAGCATCCCGGCGGGGACAGCAGTCAGTACCAGCGCCGGAACGCCAATCCAGTTTCGCACCAGTCAGGCGGCGGAATTGGCAGCGGGCGTTGGTCTGCAAATTGAAGTCCCGATTGAAGCACTCCAGAATGCATCGGGCGATGCGGGCAACGTGGAAAGCGGACTGATTAACACCATTATCGGCCCCCTGGCAAACAGCGTGACGGTGCGCAACTTAGCGCCCACCAGCGGCGGTGAAAACCGGGTCGTGCGCGTGGTCAGCCAGGAAGATAAAGAACGCCTGGCGGATACGGTACGGCAGCAGCTTCAATCGCGGGCGTTTATCGAGATGCGCCCGCGCCTGAGTGAAACCCAGTCCATTATTTTTGAGACGATCCACGTCGCAGAAGAACGAGCGGACTGGACAACCTACAGCGCCAATACAGGCGATGTGGCCGATACCCTGACGCTGACCATGCAGGTCATTGTGGAAGCCTCAGCCATTGACCAGCTCTTAGGGCAGCAGGTCGTGTTAGCACGCTTGTCCCAGCAGATTCCGCGCGGGCGTGTGCTAGGACCGGAAAATCCGGTTGCGTATGAGGTCGGGCCAGTATCGGACATTGACCCCCAGGGGCGTATCACCTTCTCGATGACCGGCAGCGGACGGGTGACAGCCGAAGTGGATACGGATATCCTCAAAGAGCGTCTGGCAGGCAGACCGCTGGACGAGGCCAATGCCTATTTAATGGGCGAACTTGACCTGAAAGAAGGCACACTCCCAGTCATCGCAATTACGCCGGACTGGATAGATCGTCTGCCCTTGCTGCCGACACGGATTGTGTTTGTGATTCAGGAAACGACGCCATGATCCATGGACGCTTACTCGGTATCGATCATGGTCTGAAACGGATCGGCCTGGCGATCAGCGACTCGTCGGGGCTGGTAGCGCGGGAACTCAGCGTGATTAATCGGCGCTCCAGGCAGGAGGATTTTGCCGAAATCAACCGAATTGCGGCAGAAAACGAGATCGTCGGAATCGTAGTCGGCCTACCTCTAAACCACATGGCGAAACCCGACGAGCATACCCAGGCGGATACGGTTAGGTTGTGGGTTGAGCGTTTCAGTGAAACCCATACGCTGCCGGTTGTTCTGTGGGATGAAAGTCTGACTAGCGAAGATGCCCGCGAGGTTTCGATTCGCCAGAAGCGCCGCGTCCGAGAGCCGATAGACGACCTGGCAGCGCGGATGATTTTGCAGAGTTACCTGGACGCGGTACGTGACGGTCTGGCCGCCCCGCCGCCCCAATCCCGAATGGACTAGGAGGGCTGCATGGGACGCATAATACGGCTCATCATCGTGGGGCTTCTGCTACTGGGATTTGTGGCGCTGGTCATAGGTGGCGTGGCCTTTATCTTATGGGGGGATGAGATTATTGACTTCGCCCAGACCGCCCTCATCCGGTATTCGCTCTCCTCGCGGCAAGACGACCTGCTCACGCCAGCGGGATTCGACGACTCCCCGGTACGTTTCGTAATCGAGCCGGGCGATACGCCAAAAATAATTGCTGACCGGCTGGTATCGTGGACACTTATCCTGGATGGGCAGTTATTCGTGGATTATCTGCGAGCAAATGAACTCGACAGACAAATTGAAGCCGGGACGTATTTCCTCTACCAGACACAGACCATACCACAGATTGCTTTGGCACTCACCGATTCGAGCAACAGCCAGTTCCCGTTCCGCATCCTGGAAGGGTGGCGATTGGAAGAGATTGCGACCGCAATTGACGATAATCCGTATTTCGCGTTTTCTGGGGCGGATTTCCTGGAAGTCGTTGGCGCGAACGGGCTAGCAGAGCCGGATTTCACGGCCTACGCCGGGCTGCCGCCGGGCGCGTCGCTCGAAGGATTCCTGTTCCCGGATACTTACCAACTCCCGGCAGAAATCACTCCGCTGATGCTACGAGACATTCTGACACAGACATTCCGTGAACAGGTGGGCACACAGCTTGTGACTGATGCGGCGGCGGATGGGTTTTCACTGTACGAAATCGTGACGATTGCCTCAATTGTCCAGCGTGAGGCAGTTCACGCAGACGAACACCCGCTCATCGCCAGTGTATACCATAACCGGTTGGCGAATGGTATGAAGCTCGACGCCGATCCTACCGTACAATACGCTATCGGTTATCGGGGTGGTCGCTGGTGGCCGGGAATCAGCGCCGCTGAGTATACCAGCGTGATATCGCCCTATAATACCTACCTGAATTATGGCCTGCCACCGGGGCCGATCAGCAGTCCCGGGCTTTCGGCTATCCGCGCCGCCGCCTACCCTGCGGAGTCGAGTTACTTCTACTTCCGAGCCGATTGTAGCCCGGACGGATACCACACCTTCGCCACAACCTATGAGGAACACCTGGGTAATGGCTGCTAAATGGTGGTGGGCAGCAATCGTGCTGGCGGGGTTTATGCTGCTGGCGGGATGCGCCCCACGCTCATTCGATGTAACCGGGCGGGTGGCTCTACTGGGGCCGTTCGAGGGGCGCTATCAGGAAGTGGGTTATAACGCGCTGTACGCGGCACGGCTGGCAGCACAGGATGCAGGTCTTACCCAGGTTGAATTGCTTGTGATTGATGACGGCGGCACTCCAGAGAGCGCAGCCGATCGGGCGCGAGCACTGGCACGCGACCCACTGGTGAAAGCCGTTTTACTCACAGGCTTTGCCGCCACCTCAGCAGAAACCCAAACCGCTTTGGGTGATGTTCCGGCGCTGATTATCGGGGACTGGTTCGCGTTTCCGGAGACAGATACCGTGTTCAAACTGGCGAATGAGCTTATTGATGCGGCGTATACGGCGTCCAAGACCAATGTGGTTGAGGCCGCTACGCTGACTCAGCCAGTTGTTGGCGGTGAGGTATTCGCATTAGCGCAGTTTCCGAGACTGACAAGCCACCTGGAGAATATTACCATTTACTCCAGCGCGAACCTACCTGACACGGTATTTGCCGAGCGTTACCGGAACAGCGGACTGTTCGTACCGGAACCGGGGCTTCTGGCAACCCTGACATACGATGCAACCCGCATCGCCTTTGCCGGGGCGGCACAGGACAACCGGGCCGCTGCCAGAGATGCGATTGCGCAGATTGACTATACCGGCATCAACGGCACAATCCGCTTTGAGAATCAGTTTTGGGCGGATGCGCCGGTTCATATCTACCGCTACAACGCTGATGGGCAGCTAATTCCCGTAGAGGGTGTCATAAAATAATGGCAGTGGTTCTACTGGCGTCGGACTGTAGGTGATGCCGCTAGTAAGGCGCTCCCGACAGGCAGCCAGCTTCGCGGTGTCATTGGCGTAAATCGCTGCCAGCGGCGCACCGGCTGCAACCCTATCCCCCACTTTGACATAGACTTTGAGGCCAACAGCCAGATCAATTGGGTCGCCTTTCTTCTCGCGCCCTGCGCCCAGTTCTGAGGCGGCTATACCAATCTGGTCAGCGGCAACCTGGGCGATATAGCCCGGTTGCGAAACACTTACCTCCTCCACCAGGGCAGCCTGGGGCAGCAGCGCCGGGTTATCCACCATGGCAATATCGCCACCCTGCCCGGCCACCATCTCCTTGAACTTCGCCAGCGCCGTTCCATCGCTCAAGTGACGCTCTAACAAATCTCGCGCTTCGTCCATGTCCGTCCATTTCGCGCCCTGCCCTGCCAACCGCAGCATATGGGCTGCAACATGCAAGCAGTGTTCGCGGAAATCTGCCGGGCCGCCACCTTGAAGTCCCTCTATCGCCTCCGCGACTTCCAGCGCATTGCCAACGGCCACGCCTAAAGGCTGATTCATATCGGAAATCACCGCCGTCATATCGCGTCCGGCGTCCACGCCAATATCCACCATAATTTGCGCCAGTTCCCGCGCTGACTCAACCGTGTTCATGAATGCACCACGCCCGGCTTTCACATCCAGGACGATACCATTCGCCCCGGCAGCAATTTTCTTGCTCATGATACTGCTGGCGATGAGCGGCAGGCAGGGTACGGTGGCTGTCACATCGCGAAGCGCATAGAATTTACCATCGGCGGGGGCGAGTTCTCGCGTCTGACCGGCCAGCACCAGGCCGGTACGCCCGACTGCGGCGCGAAATTCAGCTTCCGTCAGATTCACGTTGTAACCGGCAATCGCTTCCATTTTATCCAGCGTGCCGCCAGAAAACCCCAGGCCGCGCCCGCTCATTTTCGCCACACGCACGCCACAAGCAGCCACCAGCGGCAGCACGACCAGTGTCGTTTTATCACCTACCCCGCCGGATGAGTGCTTGTCCACCGCATAAGGGATGATGTCGGATAAATCCAGAATGTCACCAGAATGGGCCATCCCTAAAGTCAGGTTGACCGTCTCTTCACGGGTCATACCGCGCAGGAAAACCGCCATTAGGAAGGCCGACGCCTGATAATCCGGAAGGTCACCGCGTGTATAGGCGGCGATAAACCAGTCTATTTCTGCCTTTGTCAGCGGCAATCCATCCCGTTTTTTGGCGATTACATCAACAGCCCGCATCATCTAAATCCTTTTCCTGTAGAGACCACCTTGTTTAAAAAGATGTGGCAGCCGGTACGCATTAATATAACTCTAACTTGAGAAGTGGACAAAGATACGCGACAATTCTTTCCTAAAAACAGCATAGGAAAGGCTCAACCATTTCATGAACGAAAAACGTAACCAGAATACGATTATCGTCGCGGTTGTCGCTGTCGTCGCGGTGCTGGCGGTGGTGGGCGTCATTATCCTCAGCAGCAGTACAGCGCCGTCCGTCTCAAGTGAAGTCGCTTTTTCACAGATTCCGCAGGAACGTACCGAAGACGGTGCTTTTGTGATCGGCAATCCGTCTGCACCCATTACGATTGTGGAGTTTGCAGATTTCACCTGCCCGCACTGCCAGGATTACGAGGAAACGATTGACCAGTTCGTTCAGAACTATGTTGTAACCGGGTTAGCCCGTCTGGAATATCGTATGATCGGCGGGACGAGTTCACCATACCGGGAACATCTGGCACAACTGGCCGAATGCGCTGGCGACTTGCAGCCGGGCAGTTTCTGGGATGCTCACAACGTCATTTTTGAATATGCGCGTGCCGGGCGTTATGAGGAAGTTGGGCGGGTAATCGCTGACCGGATTGATATCAGTTATTCCGACCTGCTGCAATGCACGTCCACCGCCAGGCAGTATATCACGGATACCAATGTAGCTGCATCAGTCGGTGTACAAGGCACACCGGCAGTCATGATTCGCATCGGGGATGGAGAACTTTCCTGGATGAACATCGGCGGCCAAGTATTGAATCGCGGCGGCATCCCGTATGAAATCCTGCAATCGGTCATGCAATCGTACCAGTAGTCGATTTTTGCCCCAGGCAGTGGGCATGTTACTTGATCTCACTGCCTGGTGTTACCCCCGCCCCGACCTTCACCTGGCACAAGACAATCAGAAACTTGCTACAATAAAAGCGGATAGAGTCAAGGAGCCAAGGCCGTGGACATTAACACCTTTCTTGAACAGAGCAAATCCTTTGTAGCGTGGATGCTGACCTGGAAGGAGAGCCTACAACCACTTTCTCTGCACACGCTTACGAGAGCAGATCCCTCCAGTGTCGGCATTGTATCGGTGGACGTGATTAAGGGTTTCTGCAATATTGGGCCATTATCTTCGCCACGTGTGAACCAGGTCGTCACGCCGATTGTTGAACTATTCCAACTGGCACGACAACAAGGTGTGCGCGATATAGCCCTTACCCAGGATGCCCACCCGGCAAACGCGGTTGAGTTCGGGCAATACGCCCCGCATTGTATCCGCGGTACGGAAGAAGCAGAGACTGTCGCGGCGTTCCAGGCGCTGCCGTTTTTCGATCAGCTCATGGTAATCGAGAAAAATTCAATTAATAGCGGGCTGGCACCGGGTTTTGACACCTGGCTGCGAGGACGTCCGCATATCAAGAATTGGATTATCGTGGGGGACTGCACCGATCTGTGTACTCACCAACTGGCAATGCATATTCGCTTGAGCGCCAACCAGTACCAGCGCGAGGGTGTTCGTGTAATTGTACCGATGAATAGTGTAGATACCTATGATCTGCCGGTGGAAACTGCGCTCGAGATTGGGGCGATACCCCATGACGGGACGTTCCTGCATCTGGTATTCTTATATCACATGATGCTTAACGGCATCGAGGTTGTGACTGAAATCACACCCTGAACATTGTGTCTCAAGAACTACACGATAGAAGGAAGCCCCATGCGAACCGTCGAATGGCGCCAGAACCAGGTACGGATGATTGACCAGAAGCGCATCCCCTGGGAACTGACGCAGGTGGATATACCCGATTTTCAGGCTGTAGCAGGTGCGATTACCGACATGACGGTGCGGGGCGCACCGGCCATTGGCGCTTTGGTTGCTTTTGCATGGCACTGGCGGCCCGCCAAAGTAACGCAGAGACAGTTATCGCACTGCTGACCGACTTGCAGATTGCGGCGCAGGTGTTTAAAGATTCCCGTCCCACTGCTGTCAATCTCGCCTGGGCAGTAGACCAGATGATGAAGATGGCGGCAAAACGGGCATTATACTCACCCGGACGGTGTGCGCGACGCCCTGCTGACCGAAGCACAGCGGATTGCAGATGCGGACGCGGCGATTAACCAGCGGATGGGCGCAAACGGCGCGGTCTTGATTCAGGATGGCGACAAAGTTTTACACCACTCAATTCGGGGCGCTGGCAACGGTAGATTTCGGGACGGCTTGGGCGTTATCCGGGCAGTATAGGAAAGTGGCAAGCGATTTCATGTGCTGCTGGATGAAACCCATCCGCGCCTGCAAGGGTCGCGTCTAAGCGCGTGGGAGCTGGAACAGTTGAGAATCAACTACGACATCCTGCCGGATACCGCCGCCGGATACTATATGCAGAAGGGTGAGAGCAAGCTGGCACTCGTTGGCGCGGATCGCATCACGGCGAACGGGGATGTCGCCAACAAGATCGGCATGTATCAGATTGCGGTATTGGCGAAGGAAAATGGGATTCCGTTCTACAGTGTCGCGCCTACGTCTACTGTTGACCTTTCACTGGCGACTGGCGCGGAAATTCCGATTGAAGAGCGAAGCAAAGACGAGGTGCTGACCCTCTATGGCAACCCGATTGTGCCGCCACACTTCCACGCCCGAAACCCGGCCTTTGATGTCACGCCAAACCACTATTTAGCGGGGATCGTGACGGAAAACGGCATCGCCCGCCCACCATTCAGCGACAGTCTACGGCGTGCTGTGGCCGGTGACCAGGCGTGACTCGCAAATACAAATCAGAGATTCTCATAACGCTGGGGGCTGTAGTTCTGTTCTGGATTTTCTGGCAGTTCAGCCCGCCGCCCCTACCGCCTGATCTGCCAGAAGACTACCAGGCGGCAAGGGCGGTCTGGCTCGGCGTGACCTGGGTGATGGATTTCCACACGGACGATGAAATTCAGGCCCTCGCAGCGAATTTACAGGCTCATCATGTCCGATATGTGTTTGCTTATATAAGCTACCTGAAACCGGACGCCACCTTCAATCCAACATTTGAACATGCCGCCACTTTCGCCAACCGGTTTCATGCTGCTGCGCCAGAAATTATGCTCCTGGGCTGGCTTGGAGTCCCAACCCAAATCACGACACCAGAAGGCAAATACCTGGAAAACCGGCTGGATTCCAAAGAAACCAGGGCTGCTATCGCATCATTTAGTGGGCAGATTGTCGAAAATTGGGGATTTGACGGGATTCACCTGGACGCCGAACCCATCCGCACTGGTGACCCGACATTCATAAACACCCTGCAAGCCATTCGCGAGGGAATTCCAGTACAAAGTGTATTGTCCATTGCCACCCCTGCTTTACAGGTCACACGCGCCGTAACAGCTTCACCGTACCCTAGTTCACCCTACCATTGGACGCCCGAATACTTCAGACTGGCAGCGAGTTACAGTGACCAAATGGTCGTCATGGCCTATGATTCAGGGTTGTTTCTCCCTGCGGACTATCGCAACTGGATGGCTTATCAGGTTGAGACTGCGGCAGCCGCGCTGGATAACGACGAGTCTCAGCTGCTTATTGGCGTGCCGGTATCTGAGGAATGGACATCTTCTCACCTGATACATACCGAGTATCTGGCAAATGCGCTCTATGGAATACAGACAGCACTCGCAGAAAGTGCAGTTGCCCGTCGCAACATAGCTGGTATCGCCGTGTATCCTTATTGGGAGATAGATGAACGCGAGTGGGATCTACTCTACCAATTTCCGTAAACAGTGGTTTTATCCCCAGAATGTCTCTGGCAGCGGCAGGTCACAAGCGGGACGCTCCCCGGTGAACTTGAGTTCGCCGCTTTCGGTCTGCATGAGCAGGACATAGGTGGGGTAATCTGGGCTGTCGCGGAACTGCCATTCGGCCACACTCCACAGCCGCAGTTGACCGTTGAGATTGATAACTGACAGCACGAACGGCAGGCGTTCGTACAACGCCCGCACCATCTCCTCACCCTGCCCAAAGTCAGCACGGCGTGCCAACATCCCCAGGGCACTTTGCAGCCGCTTGGCAAACACCGTCCCCCGGAACGACCAGATTTGACGCGGAGAATCTGGCGTTTCCAACAAGGGAGCGATGCTATGAGGCTCATCGGCGCGGACTTCATCCAGAAGCAGGCAAGCTGGTTCGTCTCCCAGGGCGTGACTGATCTGCTCACCAAATGTCACGCCAGGCACATTCCCCACCGGCCAGCGTGCCACGAGATTGGTCGCGCCCGCCGGCAGACGCAGTTCTCCCGCCCGCTGGACAGCGACAAGCCCCTTTTCCGGCAGCAGATTCACCAGAGTATTTAACAGAGTTGTCTTGCCAGAAACAGGCTCGCCGACAACCATTACGCCATGCGGAGACGTGATAATTGCGCGTAGGAGTTCCGCTGCCTTATTCGTCATAAATCCCGTATCCACGAGATCATTCAGACTCGGCACAGTTGGAGGATGTACGCGAATATCGGCAGTCAACTGCATCGTGACCGGCGGCGCGACCAGATTCAAGCAGACCGGGCGTTGACCGGCAGTAAGGCCAACCTCCATAATCGGTTGGTCGGGACGCAGTTCTGATCCAGCATCCAGCAGCATCCGACGGATAATGCGTTCGTACTGCGCCTGATCCTGAAACAACGGACCAACCGGCGTGAATTCGCCATGTCCATAACGCACCGCCGCTTTATCCGGGCCATCCAGCGCAATCGTGGTGACACTCTCATCCAGGAAATAGACATCCAGCGAGCCGTAGCTGAACAGGTTGCTATAGGCACGGCTGATAACCTGAGCGCGTTCCTTGTTCGAGAGCGTCACTGACTCTACCGAAAACACGTACTCGGCACTTTCGAGAATCAGCTTAACACGCTTTGGGGCGGTATCAGCTTCCAGCAAAGCGGGAGAATCTGCATCGTATTCATCCAGGAAAGCAGCCTCCACCTGTTCGACCAGCGCCGCTAAAGACACCATCCGGCGACCTAAGCGCCCCACGACGATCTGCGGTTCGCGCCCTTTGTCGGCATCCCGGCGCAGTCCGCGATAATCCGGGTCAAATTCGGGCAGGTTGTTGTCATCGGAATGGTCGGACATGGTTTTCGCTCCTCAAAAGTTACAGGGTTTCCAGGTCAACTGGGTGCAAATCTGGATTATCACATGGCTTACGGCCCACTTTCGCCATATCCACCCACTGTCCATCAAGCTGTACACGCACAATATCCATCGTGAAATCTGTGCCGGTAGCAGACTCGTTCCGCAAAAATGTTGACCCGACACCATATACATCCACTGGAACAGCGTGAAGTTCATATTCCTGAATGCGTTCCAGACTAAACCCGCCACTCACGACAATCTTCACGTTACGGCAGTAGGCTTGTGCAGCCTCACGCAGATACTCGGGCACATCCCACCCCTGCCAGGCATTATCGAGCGCAGCACGCACAATTCGTACCAGAATCGGGTTAACACCCATCGGGTCGCGCTCAGTCAAGGACACATCCCGTGTGTTAGAACTGGTATCCAGACGCACTCCGTACAGTGTCCAGCGTGCCCGGTTGTCTGCATCCCCGGTCTCCAACGCAGCACGGTAGCGAGGCCAGTAGACACGCAACACATCCAGCGAGGCCTGTACAGTATCATTATTAAAATCCACCAGAGCAATACGTGGAACGGAGGGCGGCAGGTAATTGGCAAAAGCGACCATCGCCTCCGCGGTATCCGCCAGAAAACAGGCAATGAGCGCATGTGGCACGGTGCCACCGCCACCACCACCCCACCATGCCCCTTGCGCATCGGTACTCGCTAACGGTGCCAGGTTATCCCCAGTATCCTGGTTGTGTCGCTGTACCGCCAGCCAGTAGGCATAACCATCAACAGGCTGCACTTCCGGCAAATCGAAACGAGCGGGGAAAAATAATACCTGTTTGCCATGTGCCGCGCCCAACACCTGGTACACATTGGTCGCCATCCGACTGGCACGGGTGAGTATACCCAGCAGCGCCGTTTCCAACAGCCCGAAGTCCCGGTAACGTCCGCGAATCTTCAAGACTGGCTGTATTTCCTCCGGGTTGCCCACGTAAGACGTAAAGACACCATCCTCTACGGCATCAACATCGAGGTCGCGCCAGGTTTCGATAAAGCGATCCCCCTCGTAGTAACCGGTGGCATAGCGCAGCATCGCCAGAGCAGCATCCACCCCGGCCACTAGTGCACGCGGGGCGCGACGGTTGAAGATTTGCGCCTCGACCACGAGATCGCCCAGTGCAATCTGGTGTGGATTCACTGGCAAAGGACGGGGACTGTTCCCGGCAAACGTGTATCCAGCAGCCCGCAGTTCAGTCAGAATCCGCACAGCATTCTCGAAATATTTATCGCTGTAGTAGCCGCGCCGCAGCCCATCCATATCTAACCGGAAGGTCGCCTGGGTTAACCGTTGGCGGTCAAATACCGTCATAATAACGTCCTCAATCTGTTTGATAAACAAATTCCTACGATCAATTCTACAATGGCCTGAAAGGGTATGGTATACTGGCAAATTGATCCGATAATACATACAAATTCAGGAACTCTGTACATGGATATAATGATAACAGGCTCCATCGCCTATGACTATTTGATGCGTTTTCCCGGACGCTTCAGCGAACATCTCCTCAAAGACCAGCTTCACCAGGTAAGTCTGAGCTTCCTGGTAGATGATATGACCAAACATTGGGGCGGTGTGGCGGCCAATATTGCGGTGAATATGGCGCTGATGGGGCTGCGTCCTCGGCTGATGGGGACGGTTGGGCGGGACTTCGGCGACTACCGTACCTGGCTGGAACAAGTCGGGGTAGATACCAGTAGTGTCCGCCAGATTGAAGATGTATTCACGGCGTCGTTCTTCGCGAACACGGACCTGGATAACAACCAGATTGCTTCTTTTTACAGCGGCGCGATGGGTTACGCAAAGGACTACTCACTGGCGGAGGCCAGCAGCAACCAATGGCCGGATCTCGTCGTGATCTCTCCCAACGACCCCAAGGCGATGACCAATTTAGTCAAAGAATGCCGGGAACATGGCATTCGTTTCGTGTATGATCCCAGCCAGCAGGTCGCCCGTCTGAGTGGTGAGGAACTCAAGGCGGATATGCAAGGGGCATATGTGATGGTCGTCAACGCCTATGAAGCTGAAGTTATCTGCCAGAAAACCGGCCAGACCCTGGATGACCTGCGCAATGCCATCGAAATCCTGGTGATTACCCAGGGAGAACGCGGCTCGCATATCTATCTGAACGGCGAGCTGATAACCGTACCCCCCTTCCCACCAGAAGAGATCAAAGACCCCACTGGAGTCGGGGATGCCTACCGCGCGGGACTGCTACGCGGGATCATCGCCGGGTGGCCGTTGGAATTGGCCGGACAAGTCGGGGCGTTGTGCGCCACCTATGCGTTAGAACAGGTTGGCACACAAAACCACAGCTACACACTGGATGAGTTTATAGCTCGTTTTCGCACCCGCTTTAATGATAAAGGGCAGCTGGACGACCTACTGCAACCGACCTCACCCATACAGCAGTAAACAATCGTAGAGCAAGCGCCGGTTAGAAGTTGCGAACTTACTGGCGACAAGCTTTATTTCGTGTGTTAAAATTCGCCCGTTTTTCAATCAGCTAAACAAGCCAGGAGCTATAATGACCGTCGAACACGATGTCAAAAACCTCGACCTCGCTACCGGAGGGCGCTACCGTATCGAGTGGGCCGAGCAGGAAATGCCGGTACTACGTGCTATCCGGGAGCGCTTTGAAAAAGAGAAGCCGCTCAAGGGTATTCGCATTTCCGCTTGTCTGCATGTCACCACGGAAACTGCCAACCTGATGCACACCCTCCAGATGGGGGGTGCAGATGTGATTTTGTGCGCTTCCAACCCGCTTTCCACCCAGGACGATGTGGCCGCCTCGCTCGTTTCCCACTATGAGATTCCGGTTTATGCCATCAAGGGCGAAAACAACGAAACCTACTACGAACACATCAAGGCCGCGCTCGACCACAAGCCGCACATCACGATGGATGATGGCGCTGACCTGGTTGGGACGATCCACAAGTCCCGGCGCGAACTGCTTGATGAGATTATCGGCGGCACTGAAGAAACCACTACTGGGGTAATCCGTCTGCGGGCGATGGCGAAAGACGGTGCGTTGGCCTTCCCGGTGATCGCCGTCAACGACAGCGACACCAAACACCTTTTCGATAACCGCTATGGCACCGGACAAAGCACGCTGGACGGCATTATTCGTGCCACCAATATTCTGCTGGCAGGACGCACAATCGTTGTGGCCGGTTACGGTTGGTGCAGCCGTGGTATCGCCAGCCGCGCCTCCGGGATGGGTGCTAATGTAATCGTGACGGAAATCAACCCGCTGCGAGCGCTGGAAGCGGTCATGGATGGCTATCGCGTGATGCCGATGATCGAAGCCGCCCCGGTCGGTGATATTTTCGTCACGGCCACCGGCGATGTCAACGTGGTGGACAAACATCACTTCGCTACGATGAAACACGGCGCGATTGTCTGCAATTCCGGCCACTTTAATGTTGAAATTAACCTACCCGCGCTGGCAAAAATGAGCAACAGCGAGCCAAAACGAGTGCGCCCGTTCGTTGAAGAATACAAAGTCAATGGTCGTTCCATCTATATCCTGGGCGAAGGCCGCCTGATTAACCTGGCTGCCGCCGAAGGGCATCCCGCCAGCGTGATGGATATGAGCTTTGCTAATCAGGCACTCGGCGCAGAATTCATGCTGAATAACGCCAAGAGCCTGGAGCCGCAGGTTTACACCATCCCAGCAGATGTGGATATGGAAATCGCCCGTCTCAAACTGGAAGCAATGGGCGTGAAGATTGACAAGCTGACGGCAGAGCAGGAGCATTACCTGAGCCAGTGGGAAGAAGGCACGTAGCCAGCGGTTTGGGAGAGACTGTGCCTATCCAAGCGTTGTACCCAAAGCAAGGGGCTTGATGGCCCCTTGCCATCCGAAATATCAGACTGCTTTTGTGGATAGAGACTGTTCTGTTGATGCGGCAGGTAGCAAAAAAGTTTGCTGCTGCGGCTAGCGCACAAGAAACACCCAAACGGAAAAGTCGGGACAATCAGCAAACTTCGCTGATAGCCCGAAACCAACCCGTTTTGAATATTGAAGGAGCGAGAATTATGCAGTACCGACTTAAATACGGTCTCACCGGGCTGCTAGTGCTGGCGATGGTGTTTATTCTCACCGCCGCCCCGACACTGGCACAGAGCAACGCGCTCGTGCGCTTTGTCCACGCGATTCCGGGTGCGTCCGCCGTTGACATCTATACTGACGGCCAACTCACCGTAAGCGGTCTGGGCTACGGACAGGCTACCGGGCATATTCGAGTGGCAGCAGGCACTCACCAGATTTCAGTCAACCAGGCCGGGGCAACTAACAGCATCTGGCAGCAGGCGATTAACCCCGCCGCCGATTCAGCCCTGACACTGATTGCCGCCAGCACCAGCCCCCTCACTTTCCAGGTCTACACCGATAACCTCGACCCGCTGCCACTTGGCAAGGCGCGGTTGACCACTGTTCACGCTGTCAATGGCGTCGAATCTGCCGACCTGGTACTGGGCGATGGCCGCCCGGTAATCCCCGGCCTGCAATTCGGCCAACCGGTTGGCACGCTGGATATACCGGCCATGCTTTACGACATGGTCATTGTCCCACCAGGCGGAAACACAACCGACGCACTGCTCACACCCGCGCCGCTGGCACTCAGCAGCGGAACATCTTATACCCTGCTGGCGTATGGGAACAGCGATAACCCGGCCAGTATGCTGCTCACAGCCACTACAAAAACGGATGTCGAGAGCGGCTATTTGCGCCTGGGCCATGCGATCCCTGGCACGTCAGCGGTAGACATCTATCTGAATGACATTCTGGTTACGCCGGCCTTAAACTTCGGCGGCACAACCGATTTCATCCCGGTTCCGGCGGGCAACTATGATGTTGCCGTCACCCCAGCAGGCACAACCGACGCACTTGCCAACGCCAGCCTGACGATCAGCACCAATGTGTACCAGACGGCTGTCATGCTGGCGGACGGCAGCACACCATCACTGGCCGTCTTCACCGATGACCTCAGCGGCGTGAACGAGCAAACCGCTGTCGCCAGCCTCATCAACACGACAACTGGCGACTCCGCCGGGGCCATAGGCCTGGGCGATGGCTCGGTGCTGGCGAGTGGCATCACAACAGGAACATCGAACCTGGCAACGGTAGCGCCGGTTAATACGCCGTTGCAAGCGTCCGCCACCATCGGCAATACGATGATTACCGGCACACTGGCAAACCGCGTGTATGGCGGTGTCTACTACACGGCACTGGCTGTTGGCATTGAACTGCCGCAGATTATCCTGTTCGGCCCGGTGAGCGTCGCGCAAGGCATCGCCAGCGCTCCGCAGGCTGCACAGGTTGTAGCTGCGCCTACTGCCGCCCCGGTTGAACAAGCACCAGCGCCCACTGAGGTTGTGCAGGTTGTGCCGACCCCCCTGCCTGTCACCGCACCTACCGGCGAGGTTGACCTGCCTACTGGTCGGGTATATAACCTTGATGCGGATCGTAACCTGCAACTGCGCCAGTATCCTACCGTAGACGCGCTTTCACTGGGGACTGTGCCGCCGAACACGGTAGTTATTGTGAACGGACGTGAAGGTGGTTATGAGGACATTCCCAACAGCGCCTTCCCGCTGCCATCAAACTATACTTTCACCGATCCGGTCAGTTTGTTAGCCGATGAAAACGCCGACATTGACCCGGCTGCAACCTGGCTGAACGTCACGTACAATACACCGGATGGCGGCGCGATTACCGCCTGGGTGAATGCACTCTATCTGGATGTACGTGACAAGCGTGGCGACCGGGTACGATTGGCCGACCTCGAATCCGTGCCGGGCAACCTGCCGGGTGCATCGGTCAGCACCGAAGTGACCCCACCCCCCATCCCTGAAGACCGGGTCACGGCGACTGTGTTCAACCTTGACCCGTCAGTGAATCTCAACCTTCGCCGCACACCTACGGTAGATGGTGAAGTCCTCACCCGCCAACCCAACGGTACGGTAACGGAGTTCCTGGGCATCAACGCGGCTCAAGACTGGTACTTCGTGCGCTACACCCCGGCAGAAGGTGGCTCAATCACCGGCTGGGCCAGCGCCCTGTACCTGCAACTGCGTTACAAAGGCAACCTGGTTGACCTGGAAGAACTGCAATCGCGGGAATTGCTTGTGGTACTGGATGACGACACACGCGGCGAAATCGAAGGGGGTGCGTCACAGGCACCAATCCCCACCGTTGACCCCGTGAAAGATCAGGTTGTTGCACAGATCATCACACCTGGCGGCGATAATCTGCACCTGCGTCGTAATGCTGATAACGTTTCCGAGTCTATCGCTTTGATCCCCAACGGTACGCTGCTCATCGTGAGCGCACGCTCTGGTGAAGGGGAGTGGCTGCAAGTCACCTTCGAGGGATTGGAAGGCTGGATCAGCAGCAATTTTGTCCGGCTGACTTTCAATGGCAGACCATTCGATTTGGTGGAAGTACCGGTTGTGGCTGGCGCGGTTGACCAGGGTGTGAACGCCACCCCGGTACCGAACCAACCACTCCCCAGCGATGAAGATGATGAGCTGATTAACGAACGCCTGCCAGTCGTCATCAATGACCCACTGGTGCAGTTGACTGGCTCACCAGGCGGCAGCGCTGACGGGTTGCCCATCGCAGTGAAAGATCAACCGGCTTTCCGCCTGTTCACCGACGGCACATTTGCTTACATCGAACTGTTGAATGGCACGCGCGGCTGGGTTCCGGCGGGGTCTATCCGCCCGAGCTAGAGACTGCGTATCACTGCAAGCAAGGGGACATCAACCCTTTGTTCTCCACATTATGGAGGGAACGGGCTGCGGCTCGCTCCCTCTGTTATTTTCTCAGGACTATCGCATTACTGACAGTGCCCTACCCTTCCGCTACAATAGGGTCATATAGTTTGCTGACAGAACGGGAGGGTAACGATGTTGCGTCGCAGCCAATGGGGACTGATATTTGCAGGGTTTGTGATCCTGACACTCTTAGCAGCATGTGGGGGCACCAGCAGTGAAGCGCCGGCGCTGCCAACGAGTGCCCCAACGCTCCAAACCGCGGCCACTGAAACGCCAACCAGCTCACCGACCGCCACTGTTCCCACACCACCGCCTACCCCCGCGCAGCCAGTGGAGATTCGTTTTGTCCACGCAGCGGCAGATTCGCCAACACTCACCGTTCTTTCTGACCAGTCCGCCATCGCCACCAATCTCAGCTATGGTGGTTACAGCGAACCTGTCAGCATACCCGGCGGCGTAGTGACATTGCGTGTCATCCCCAGTGGCGGCAGTTCAAATACGCAACCACTACTCACGATCATTACCACGCTACCGGAAAATGAGAATACAATGGTGGTTCTCACCCAGGACGGGGGCGGACTAGCATTCTTCACCCTGCAAGAAGTTGTCGTTCCAGTGGATACAAGCGAAAGCAGCATCCGTATTATTCAGGCGGCAAGCAGTTCTCCCGTGACGGTGGCAGCCGGCGAAACCCTGATTGCAGCAGCGGTCAACATGCAAGAAGCTTCGGCACCTCAAAGCGTTCCAGCGGGTGACACAGTGTTGACATTCACCGGTGAGGGAGCTACGCTGCTCGATTACCCACTGACGCTGCGAGAACAACAGACCTACACACTGGTACTGATACAGCAGAGTGGCTCGTTCTCGGTAATTCCAGTTATAGCCGCTGCGCCGGGACGCACCAGCGCACGGGTTGTCAATGCTTCCCCCGCCTATGACGCTATTGATATTTACCTGGATGGGGTATTGCTGGCAGGAAACACGGGCAGCTATCGCGCCAGCGTCCGCATTGTGACCACTTCCGGCCAGCACCAGGCAACCGTGTACCCTGGTGGAGCTGACACGTCAAGCGACGAACCCTTGATTAGCGAAACCTTGTTCCTGGAGCGCGGCGCAGCGTCCTTGTTCCTACTTGGCGACAGCGGTGAACTGCGCTTAGTAGTGGCGATGGATAACCTCGCTCCTACCCCGCCCGACAGTGTGAACATCGCTTTCGTGAATACACTGAAAAACGTGCCGTCACTGGTTTCGGAAACCATCCCCCTGGCGTCTCCCGTTGACTATGGGAAACCGCCCATCATTACACAGCTTTCCGCCGGGAGTTTTGATTTTTCCTGGACAGGCATCAACCCCGACGGCATCGGTGTGAGCGCTGAACTCATCCAGGATGCAATGCTGGAATCAGGACGAAGCTATCTTTACCTTGTTACCGGGCGCAGCGATAATCAGGCCGTTATCCTGAGCGAAGCTGTCGGAGTGGATACGGAGCTTCCATCGGGAGACGAACGTGATACTTTGACGACTCCGGCGCGACTGCACTTTATCAATGTAGCGGATACATCGGTTGATTTTCTCATCAACGAGGTAGCAGTCGTCTCCGACCTGGGGAGCAGGCAGGGCAGCGCACTGGTGACGACTAACCAACGCGCTCCGGTTATTGCCGCCCAGGAAAACGGCAGTGGCTTAAATCTGGCAGAAGGCGGTTGGGAACTAGCGAGCGGCCAAGCCTATACGATCATCCTCTCCGGGCGAGACCGGGATAACCTGACTCTTTTGTTCGTGCCGGACGATGGTCTGATTCTAGACAACCAATCCCCCCGCCTGCGCCTGATAAATCTCAGCGACGAATCACGCACTCGGTTGGGGATAGGCTATTCCGCACCCGGCACTATGGTGGATACAGGTACGCCCTCCCCCGGGATCCCGGACTCAATCCGGCGTTTGAGCATTGATGCGCTGAACGGCACAGTTTCCGCATCAATGCTAATGTCCAGCGGCACATTTGATCTTTCAGTGCTTGACCTGAACCAGGAAAGACTGCTCACGACAGTTTCCAGCGTGCAGTTAGTCCCAGGCCATCACTATGACTTGATCGCCTATCAGTACCCGGATTCGGCGCTGGGCTATGCCTTCGTGGCTATCTATCCCGCTTCGGACTAGCGCCAACAGGTGCATTCGTTATAATGCAACCTGACATTCATCCAATTGTGGGGCGGAATTGTGCGGATACTCATTACCGGAGCCAGCGGATTCGCCGGGCGGCATCTGATTGAACACATCCTGAATACGATACCCGACGCTGCGATTCATGGTACGGTTTTCGGCCCGAACACTGGGTCGCTGCCCGAATCCGGGAAATGGTACGACCTCGATTTGCGAGACTTAAGTGCTGTAAGCGACCTGATCGACCAGACACGCCCGGAACAGGTATACCACCTGGCAGCGCAGGCCTCGCCCCGGCGCTCATTTGAAGCCCCCTGGGAAACCTTAGAAAACAACATTCGGGCGCAGTTGAATCTGATTCTGGCGTGCCTGGCCGCCAATATCGAGCCGCGCATGGTCATTATCAGTTCGGCGGAAATTTACCGCCCGGTAGACCCACCAGACCGCCCGATCCCGGAAGATACACCATTTCTGCCAACCAGCCCGTATGGGGTGAGCAAGATCACCCAGGATATGCTGGCAAAACAGTATTTTCTCAGCCATCACTTGCCAATAATGCTGGCGCGGCCTTTTAACCATTGCGGCCCCGGCCAGAGCCTGGGATTTGTCGCCCCGGATTTCGCCATCCAGATTGCCCGCATTGAAGCCGGGCAACAGCAGCCGGTCATTCAGGTGGGCAATCTTTCCGCCCGGCGTGATTTCACCGATGTGCGCGATGTCGTGCGGGGTTATCGTCTGATCATGGTGCACGGCAGACCCGGAGAGGCCTATAACATCGCATCCGGCCAAGCATACAGTATCCAGGAACTATTGGATACGCTGGTCGGCTACAGCACGACGCCCGTAGAAGTGCGGGTTGACCCGGCACGCTTCCTGCCGGTGGATGTGCCGGTCAAGCGCGGCGACGCCAGTAAACTCGGTGCGGCTGCTGGTTGGGTGCCCGAAATCCCATTCAAAAAGTCACTGCTGGATACTTTGAATGACTGCCGTCAGCGAGTGCGGGCGGGTGGCAAGTCGTAACATAGTCGTGGGCTGAACAGCGGATAACCATCCAAAACCGGACAAACAACCGGGGTATCATTAGAGTTACCGGTAACAAGAATCGGAGTCAATAAATTCATGAAAAAACGTGCCTTTATTACTGGCATTACCGGCCAGGACGGTTCATATCTGGCCGAGTTCTTGCTCAAACAAGGGTATGATGTGTATGGTATGGTACGACGCACCAGCACCCTGAACTTCGAGCGCATCCAGCATATTCAGGATCAAATCACCCTGATCCCTGGCGATATGCTCGACCAGACCAGTGTGACGAACGCGCTGCGTGACATTCGTCCGCAGGAGGTTTACAACCTGGCAGCACAGAGTTTCGTGCAAACATCGTGGGTACAGCCGGTCTTTACCGGAGATGTGACCGCCCTGGGTGTCACCCGCCTGCTGGACGCAATTCGCACAGTTGACCCTGAAATCCGGTTCTACCAGGCTTCCAGCAGCGAGATGTTCGGCAAAGTGCAAGAAGTCCCTCAGCGCGAAACGACGCCGTTCTACCCGCGCAGCCCCTACGGAGTGGCGAAAGTCTACGGCCACTGGATTACGGTAAACTACCGCGAAAGTTATAACCTGCACGCTACCAGTGGAATACTGTTCAACCACGAAAGTCCGCGACGCGGCTACGAATTTGTTACGCGCAAGATTACGTATACCGCCGCCAAAATTAAGCTGGGACTCGTGAACGAACTGCGTATTGGCAACCTGGACTCTCAACGCGATTGGGGCTTTGCCGGAGACTACGTGGAAGCCATGTGGCTGATGCTCCAGCAGGACAAACCCGAAGACTATGTAATTGCTACCGGCACAACTCACTCGGTTGAAAAACTACTGACAGTTGCCTTCAGTGCGCTCGACCTGGACTGGAAACAGTACACAGTGCAGGATGAACGTTTCATGCGTCCGGCAGAAGTGGATTTGCTGGTGGGCGACCCGACGAAAGCCGGAAAACAGCTTGGCTGGGAGCCGAAAGTTTCATTTGAGGAGCTGATTCAAATGATGGTCGAAGCGGATTTGCAGTTACTCAAGGCGCAACATAACCTGTGATGCTCCTAGATACCCACTGCCATGTAGATTTTAATGCCTACGATGAGGATCGGGCAGAGATGATTGCTCGCGCCGCCAAAGCAGGGGTGATGCGCATCATCAACCCGGCGATTAATGTTGAAAACACACGCGGCATCATCGCTCTCGCCCAGCAGTTTGCAGAGATCTATGCCACTGTCGGCGTGCATCCCAACAGCACGGCGGATTTTACCCCAGCGATGATGGAAGCACTGGAAACGCTGGCACAATCGCCCAAAGTGGTCGCCATCGGCGAAATCGGGCTCGATTACTATTGGGATAAAAGCCCCAAACCCATCCAGACCGAAGCCTTCCAAGCACAATTGGCGCTGGCGGCACAGCTGGAACTGCCAGTCATCATCCATAATCGTGAAGCCAGCGAGGACGTGGTTGCCATTCTAGAAACATGGAGCAGGAATTTACCCGACTCGCTCAAAGAACGTCCCGGCGTGCTGCATTCGTTCTCTGCCCCTCAGGAAGTCGCAGACCGGGCGCTGGCCGCCGGGTTTTATATCGGGTTCACCGGTCCGATTACCTTCAAAAAGGCGGATGATCTGCGACGTATCGCGGCGACTATTCCCATAGACCGGATTCTGGTAGAAACCGACGGGCCATTTCTGACTCCTTCGCCATACCGAGGCAAACGCAACGAACCGGCCTACATTCCGCATATTGTTGAGCGGCTGGCAGCACTCAAACAAGTGAGTGTCGAAACAATGGGAAGGGTAACAACCGCTAACGCGGAACGGCTGTTCCGATTGGACACGCCACAAGGGGCATAAAGCCCCTTGTTCTCTCGCAACCGATCTGCCAGGAATAATCAAGTGGTAACGGCCTATTCACCAGCGGAGGAGAAAGTACGGTTTGCCAGGTCAGTCAGCCGGGTGTGCAAGGCTTCCAGGCGCTGGTCAGCCTGCTCCTGAGACAGTCTGCCAGAGACTACCTGCTGGTTAAGTCGTTCGGCTGCTGAATTGACGGCGTTCTCAATGAAGTTGTTCACATCCACTCCATGTTCACCCAGGATAGTCGCCACTGATTTGCCAGACCGGAGTTCTGTGACAACCGATTGGACATCCAATCCTGTGGCATCTGCGACCTGACGGACGGCTGCCGCACCAAGTAACTGCTGGGCGGTTTGCCGCACGGTTGGGCGTTCGAATTCGCCATTCACAGCGTCAGTCAGTGTCGTTTCGAGGCGTTCTAAGAGCGTGTCGGCCTGTTCCTGGGTGAGCTTGCCTTCTGCCAGTGCCGTGTTGATTTGCTCGGTGGCGGACACGACTGCTGTCGCAATCACATTATCTACACTACCGCCATTATTGGTGATGATAGTAGCGAGGGTCACGCCATTACGCGCCTGCCACAAAATGTTCATCTGATTCAGGCCAGTTTCTTCGGCCACCGCCTGTATGAGGTTACGCCCGGCAGCCGTCGTCGTCCGTACCCGATTCGCCAGGTTAGGGTGATTCGGATTATTGACAGGACGTAGTTCACCGTTGAAAGCACGAGTTACCAGACTATCCAGGTTGATCAGCAGAGTATCAGCGCGTTCCTGGATCATACTACCGTTGGCGACTGCCGTGTTGATGCGTTCCGTCAGCACAATAACAAGTTCCGCTTTCACCGCTTCGACATCACCACCATTGGCCGTAATGATATCCACTAGGGTTGAGCCTTCCCGCACCTGGGCGACGATTTCCGCCGGTTCGAGACCCGATTCAGCTGCAATGATTTCAATTATTTGTCGTAGTACGCTAGGCTGGTCAGTTGCGGCTGTATCCTGTGCGCCAACGGCGGTCACACTCAGCGCCAGCAGGCTGATGAGCACGAGACTCGTGATAAGTCGCTTTGCATTCATAGGTTCACACTCCTGATAATGGCTAAAGGCTTACTTGTCCCAATCATGTCCCCAATTTGTAATCTATCTATGATGAGTCTGCGCGAATTTGTAAATTGTTGGTAAAATCGCCAGATTGGGGAGGAATGTTGTGTCATGGTAGACCTTTCAATCATTATTGTCAGCTGGAATGTGGCTGAGGTACTGGCGGCATGTTTAGACAGCATCCTGGCAAACCTTGAAGCGAACCTGTCCAGCGAGATCATCGTAGTAGATTCGGGCAGTAGCGACCACACGACTGCCTTGGTGCGCGAGCAATACCCACAGATCAAGCTGCTGGCGCAAAGCGAAAATCTGGGATTCACCCGCTGCAATAACATCGGACTGCGCGCTGCTGCCGGGCGCTACTTGCTGCTGCTCAATCCGGACACGGAAGTCATGGGTGACGCACTGGCACAGATGGTTACCTACCTGGATGCCAACCCGGATGTCGGTATTGCCGGGCCGCACACCCTAAACACTGATGGCACGACACAATCTACCCGGCGGCGCTTCCCCATCCTTGCAACGGCTCTCTTTGAAAGCACCTGGTTGCAACCCTTCGCACCAAGATCTCTGCTGGATCGCTACTATGTGGCCGATGCGCCCGACGACTCAGTAACAGACGTAGACTGGGTACAGGGGTCGGCGCTGCTGGCACGGCGCGAAGTCTACGCACAGCTTGGCGGGCTGGACGAGGGCTATGTGATGTATTCTGAGGAGATGGATTGGTGCAAACGCGCAAGAGATGCCGGTTGGCGCGTGGTCTACCTGGGTACGGCACATATTAAGCATCACGGCGGCAAGAGCACCGATCAAGTAACCGCGCGCCGCCACATCCATTTTCAGCAGAGCAAGCTTCGCTATTTCCGCAAGTATCACGGCTGGTTAGCGGCACAGACGCTGCGCGGTGTGTTGCTGCTGCTCTATTTATGGCAACTTATCCTGGAGGGACTGAAGGGTTTGGTCGGCCATAAGCGGGCACTACGCCGAGAGCGTGTCTTGGCTTACTGGCAGGTGCTGCGTTCAGGATTAAAGGTCAGTTGATGCGAATCGGGATTATCAGCGGGGAATATCCCCCTATGCAAGGCGGAGTAGGGGCATATGCCCGGATTCTGGCGGGTGAACTGGCAGACCAGGGGCAGCAAGTGTATGTATTCAGCAGTGCAGCCGCTGAGAACACTGACAACCGTATCCACCTCACGAACACACTGTCGCAGTGGGGACCACGCTGCTTAACAACCATCAACCAGTGGGCGGTGAAATACCAGTTGGATGTGGTGAACCTCCAGTACCAGACGGCGGCGTATGGCATGTCACCCTGGATTCACTTTCTGCCGGATACCACGCGTGCCTGCCCGATTATCACCACGTTCCACGATTTACGTTACCCGTATCTTTTCCCGAAAGCCGGGCCGGTGCGCGACTGGATTGTAAGCCGCCTGGCGAAAGCCTCACGAGGGGTTATTGTTACCAATCACGAAGACTGGGGGCGACTGAGTGGCCTTCCATCCCGTGAATTAATCCCCATCGGCAGCAATATCCTGGATGCGCTACCAGAAAACTTTAACCCGGCAACGTGGCGGGAGAAAGCGGGCGCACAGGAAAGCGACTTCCTGCTGGCATACTTCGGCCTCATTAACAGCAGTAAGGGACTGGATACACTGCTGACGGCGCTGGCCGCGCTGCGGGGCGATGGTATCCCAGCGCGGTTGGTACTCATCGGTGATGTAGGCAGCAGCGACCCGACAAACCTTGCTTATGCTGAGCATTTAGACCAACAAATCACGGTTATGGGTTTGGCGCCCTATATCGACCGTACCGGGTTTATTGATGAAGTGTCTGTCGGCGCGTTCCTGACTGCCAGTGACGTTACGGTGTTACCGTTCCTGGATGGCGCATCCTACCGGCGTGGCAGTCTGATGGCGGCGATACGCTATGGCTGCGCAATTGTCACCACCACACCGCAAACAGCTATCCCGGCGTTTCTGGATGGCGACAACATGCTGTTTGTGCCACCGGGGAACAGTAAGGTGCTGGCGCAAACGCTGCGACAGTTGGCCGAACAACCGGACTTGCGCATCAGATTGCAGAAACAGGCGGCGCTGCTGGCCGGGGAGTTTACCTGGGGGCATATCGCTCGCAGCACAATCAACTATTTCCAATGGGTAATCGAGGCAATGGCATGACCAGGACTGTTGAACGCCGCATTCTTTATGCCATCCTCGTGCTTTATGCGGCACTTGGGGTGACTTATAGCATAGTCTCGCCGATTTTCGAAGTATCTGACGAGCTTTGGCATTACCCAATGGTCAAGTACCTGGCAGATAATGGCCTGCAGCTCCCCTCACAAGACCCGGCCAACCCCGGACTCTGGCGGCAGGAAGGCAGCCAACCGCCCCTGTATTATCTTGTGAGCGCGGTACTCACTTCCGGGATTGACACCTCCGACCTGGAAACTGTGCGCCGGCAAAACCCGCACTCAGACATCGGAATCATCCGGCCTGACGGTAACGCGAATATGATGGTACACCGCCCGGATTCAGAGGTTTTTCCCTGGAATGGGACTGTGTTAGCGGTGCATATTATTCGCCTGTTTTCGGTACTGCTTGGCCTGGGGACAGTGTGGGTGACCTACCAGATTGGGCGCGAGGTCTTCCCTGATTGGCACTCTGTCGCGTTAGGGGCAGCCGGATTGACCGCATTCTTGCCGATGTTCCTGTTTATCAGTGGCTCGGTAAATAATGACAACCTCTCAAATTTACTTGGTAACCTGCTCACCTTGCTGATTGTGCGACTGTTGAAAAGGAAGACCGCACCGGGCTGGCGCAGTTATGCTCTGCTTGGCATCGTCACTGGAATGGGGCTGCTGGCAAAACTGAATATTGGTTTCCTGATCCCGTTGGTGGGGTTGGCACTGCTGGTCGTTAGCCTGCGTTTGCGTGACTGGCGTCCGTTGGTGGTCGGTGGGCTGATTTCCGGGGCATTGACTGTTGCTATTGCCGGGTGGTGGTATTGGCATAACTGGCAAATATATGGCGACCCTACTGGGCTGAATATGTTTCTGCAAATGGTGGGGCGGCGGGCAATCCCGGCAAATGCCGCGCAGCTTTGGAGCGAGCGGCACAGTTTCACTCAGGCGTATTGGGGTTTCTTTGGCGGTGTGAACGTTGCCCTGCCAGATACTGTGTACCTGATTTTCAATATTATTGGTGGGTTGGGACTGCTTGGCGGCGCGGCTTTTATCATCAATGTGCTGGTGCGACGGCGCTTGTCGCTGGAACGCTGGTTGCCGATTATCGTAACGATTGTGTGGCCGCTGGTGACGTTCGTTTCGTATCTGCGCTGGACGGCGGAAACTCCGGCCTCTCAGGGGCGGTTGGTATTTGGGGCGGTATCGTCTATCTCGTTGTGGATGGCGGTAGGGCTGATATGGTGGTGGCCGAAAAAGGCACAACCGTTTATTCTGAGCGTGGCTGTTGGTTTTTTTGTATTGGCTGGTGTCTTAACGCCCTTCATGGTTATTGCTCCGGCCTATGCTCTGCCGGAATCACTGCCCGCTGGTGAACCTACTGCCCTGTTTAAGGAAGTAGATGGCGGCATAGTAGGTTTGCTTGATGCGCGAGTGGTGACTGGCACTGCTCAGCCGGAGGGGTATGTGTTGGTTGAGTTGGACTGGCAGATTGTTCAGCCGCTGAATCGCGATTGGAGCCTGTTTGTACATCTTGTGACACCAGATGGCGTAATTGTCGGGCAGCGGGATATTTATCCTGGTGGTGGTAAATTGGCTACGAGCGATTTGCCACGAGACTATGCCTGGCGAAACCCGGCGGCAGTCTGGGTTCCCCTGGCGGCCTATACGCCTACGATGCTCAGGGTGGAGGTTGGCTGGTATCATCTTCTCACAGGTGAACGATTGACGCTGTCTGATAGTAGTGAGCGATTGGCAATAGGTACAGTCGAATTGCAGGCCCGTAAGAGTAATCTGGGCGTTCCGAATCCAGTCAGTGTAAACTTTGATAATCAGCTTGAACTGGTTGGTTATGCACTATCTGATCTGAGTCCACAGGGTGGGGATACTGTGGAACTGACGCTGTACTGGCGTGGCATGGAGGGGATGGATCGGGATTACATTGTCTTCGCTCATATTATTGATCCCTCTACCCTGACGATTTACGCCGGGTCGGATGCGATGCCGGTTCAGTGGAATGCGCCGACTTCAACCTGGACTCCTGGTGAGATTATTACAGATAACCATGTGTTAACTGTGCGTGAGGAAACACCACCAGGAATCTATGAACTGGAAATTGGCTTGTATACTCAGGAGCCGGATGGCACATTCCCTCGCCTGCGTATTGTGACGCCGGACGGTGGTATGGCAAATGACTTTACATATTTGAGCAGGGTGCGTGTGCTCGTGGCAGATTAACAAGGTTGTTTATGACTATACGAAAACAGTTAACCTCCTCCGATTTTGTGGCGTTCCTCATTCTGCTCGCACTGTGGATGCTGTTCTTCTGGCGGTTGTTCACGCCGATACAGGGAGATCAGGCGTCACTCAAACAAGGTGATTTCTCAGGGCAGTTCGTGGCCTTCGCCGGCTACCAGTATCAGCGGTTTGCATCAGGCGAAGTTCCGCTGTGGGATCCCTACAACAACGGCGGCCTACCCTTTATCGCCGATACTCAGGCGGCGGTGTTCTACCCACCCCGGCTGGCGACTATGGCTATAGCTAACTTGAGTGGCGGTTGGAACTACCATGCTCTCGAACTCGAAATGACGCTGCATGTGCTGGCCTATTCGATCATGCTGTACACCCTGCTGCGGCGGCTGACACTGGGACGCACCGGGAGCATTCAAGCCGGGTTGGTCGCGGCGGTTGTCGGGAGCTACGGCGGATTTCTTGCCGGGTATCCCGCGCTGCAACTCGCCCTATTAGAAGCCTCTATCTGGCTACCGCTAGCGGTTATCGGGCTGGTTGAGGCAAGCCGAGCAGAATATTTCCGGTGGCGTTGGCTGATCCTCACCGGGTTCGCGCTCGGTTTGTCATGGATGGCAGGGCATCCCCAAACAAGTTGGTTTATGACATACCTGCTGGTGGCATTTTTCGCCTACCGCGTTTATACGATGTGCTACAGTTGGCGCGTCCTGGTCGGTGGAACTGCCTTGTTCGGCATCGTCGCCGGAGGTATGGCAGCGGTACAGTTACTCCCCGGTATCGAGTACCTGGGACGCACCGCCCGCGTGGATTTCACCTATGATGCGAAAGGCAATGGCTTCCCGTTTCAGGACTTGGTTCAGTTCATCTTCCCTGGCGTTGTCAGCCTGTTCTCGCCGCTGTACATGGGCATCATCGGCCTGGCGCTGGCGGTGATTGCACTGTGGCGACGCCTGCCAGGGACGCTGTTCTGGGGGATTACCGCCCTGCTGGCACTGGGACTCAGCTTCGGAGCGAACAGCGCCCTGTTCCCCGCACTCTATAACCTTCTGCCAGGAATGCGCTTCTTCAGAGGCCAGGAACGGGCAGCGTTTCTCGTCGCCAGTAGCCTCGCCATATTAGCTGGACTCGGCGCAGCGCACCTGGCTGACTGGGACTGGCTCAAAGACTTTAAGGCAACGCGGCGGATTCAAACCGGACTGGTCGTCCTGCTGTCACTGTGTGGCATCGTGGCGACACTGGTATTTGTCGGCTGGCTAGGTGACCGTGAAACCTATGGCGACTATATCAACCCGGTGACCTTCAGCACGATGGTAACAGCACTGGCGCTCTTCGCCCTGCCCTACCTGCTGGCACAGCCACAAAGCCGGATACGGTGGGGACTGGTAATTGCGTTACTTGTGTTTGAGTTGTTCACAGTGAACATGGATGCGCCAAGTAACTATGACGCTGTGCCGCCCAGTGAGCAGCTTTCGCTGACTCCCCCACCAGCAGTCGCCCAGGTTCTGGCTGATACCGATACCCCCTTCCGGATAGACGGCTTCCGCGCCCTGCATGATAACTATGGCAGCCTGTACGGGGCGATGGATATGCGTGGCATCAGTCCGCTGTTCCTCAACGGGCCCTACACAATCGTCAATCCGGGGTTGATTAACCCCACTGCCTGGGAACTCTTCGCCGTGCGCTACGTGTATACCGACTGGATGGAAATGCCCGTGCCGAGCGAGATTGTCGGAGACGGCACAGACCGCTACGGGATTTTCAACATACACCGGTTGACCGACCCGCGTCCCTTCGCGCACCTCGTCTATGATGTTGCCACCGTCGCCAACGATGAGGCCGCCTATGCGCTGCTCGGACAGCCTGAATTTTTGCCGCGCCGGACGGTCATACTCAACCAGGGCGTTGACCTCCCGCTGGATGGCAGCGACTTCGGCCAGGGCGAGGCTGTCGTGACGACTTTCGCGCCGGAGCAACTCACGATTCAGGTCCGGACTCCCGGAAACGCCATCCTCTCAGTTGCCAATCCGGACTATCCTGGCTGGGAAGCGACCCTGGACGGCCAGCCAACGACTATCCTGCGGGCATACGGCGCATTGACGGCGGTGGGCGTTCCAGAGGGCGAACATACCGTGATGCTCATGTATAATCCGTTCAGCTACCGGATTGGCGCAGTCATCAGCCTTATCACCTGGGGTGGATTGGCGATTTTCGCTCTGTTCGTTGGGGTGAATATGAGGAGACACGATGCAAGCAGCAAATGATCTGCAAAACTGGATTGCACGGCTGAATCGGCGTGCCTATGCCATCCTCGTCGGACTGAGTCTGGGCATAATCGGTGGGCTGGTCGGGCTGCTTATCGCCGTCTCCGACCCCGTTATCGCCTTCGGTGTTGTGCTGGGACTGCTGGCCGGGCTGTATGTCCTGTCGAATGTGACGGCGGCACTGTATGGCGTCATCGCCGTGACTGCGCTGCTGCCCTTTGGTACATTTCCGGTCAAAATCGGCATTACGCCAACGCTGCTCGACCTGGCCCTGGGGGCATTTCTGATCGTTTACCTGCTGCAATGGATGACCGGACGGCGACAGCGCATTCAACTCACACCAGTACACGCGCTGGTCGGCTTGTACGCCATGTGGCTGCTGCTCAGTTTTGCGCTGGGGCTGCGTTACGCTATGCCGACTTCCGCTATTTTGCGTCAGTTCGCAGAAACCCTGCTCAGTATCAGCCTGACATTTGTGCTGGTCGACCTGCTGCGTGACCCGGCAGCACTGCGGCGGTTGGTCTTGGTAGTCATGGTCGCCGTTGGGATTCAGGCGCTGGTTGCCATCGGACTATACCTGCTGCCCGACGCGGCGGCTGAACGTACCCTCATCCGGCTGGCACGCATCGGCTACCCGAACGGCGGTGTAATCCGTTACGTGGAAGACAACCCGGACCTGGCCGAACGCGCTATCGGTACCTGGGTTGACCCGAATGCGCTCGGCGGCATACTGACCGTTGCGGCAGCCATGATTGCACCGCAGGTCTTCGCCAGCAGGCCGGTGCTGCGCTGGCGCTGGCTGGCACTCGGTGTGCTGGGGCTGGTCTTGCTAGCCCTGATTCTGACATTTTCTCGTGCTTCCATGCTGGCCTTCGCGGTGGGAGCGCTGTTTATCGCCTTCATCCGCTACCGGCGCTTTATCCCCGTGATCGCAGTCGGGGCACTGCTGCTACTCCTGCTGCCACAGACTCAATCGTATATCGCCCGCTTCGGCGAGGCTTTCGCCGGAGCTGACCTGGCAACCCAGATGCGGTTGGGTGAGTACAGCGACTCGTTACGGCTGATCCAACGCTACCCGATTTTCGGGGTCGGCTTCACTGGGACACCAGAAATTGACATTTACACTGATGTTGCCAATATGTACCTGATTATGGCGAATCAGATCGGGCTGGTGGGCGTGGCAATCTACCTCGCGATGATCGTCGGTGTATTCGCCTACGGCCTGTACGCATGGCGTTATGCTAAACGTAACCCACTGCTTGACTCGATTCACCTGGGGTATCATGCGGCGCTGCTCACCGGGCTGACCAACGCTGTCGCTGATCTGTATTTCTTCCGGTTGGATTTTCAGGCATCGGTCACGCTGTTCTGGCTACTGGTCGCCCTCGCATTGAGTAGTTCCCGCCTGGCGCTGGCACAGGGGCGGAATCAACCGTTGATAAAACGACCTGAGTAGGCTACTATTCAGACCGTCAATTTATCCCTCCGCTACTCTGGCTGGAGGCTTTCCGCTCCTCACCCTGCACAGGCAGATATTGAGGGGCAATCCCGGGGAAAGGAGAATCAAATACCCGATGAGAAAATCATACGAATTAACGTTTGTCGTACGCAACGACCCCAATGATGATGCGATAAACGCCGTCATCAACCAGGTGCAGGCCTGGGTCGAAGCGGACAACCTCGGTCAGGTGACTAAAATCAACCGCTGGGGACGGCGGCGGCTGGCCTATGAAATCAACCGCCAGCGTGATGGCTATTATGTGGTCATGAATGCCGATATGGATACTCAGAACCACGCTGAACTCAACCGTAACATGAAGCTCTCTTCCGATATTCTTCGCTATCTGCTGATCGTGCCGGAAGTCAAAAAAGAAGAGGCACCTAAAGAACAGGCAGTAAAAGAAGAAGCGCCTAAAGAACAGGCAGTAGCAGTAAAAGAAGAAGCACCCGAGGAACAGGCGTAAAACCATAGAGGTTTTAAGGAGCGACGGACATGGGACGCGGGCTGAATAAGGTCATGATTATTGGCCGTCTGGGGCGTGACCCGGAAATGCGCTACACCCCAAGTGGGCGTCCGGTCACGAGTTTCAGTGTAGCAACCAGCCGTACCTGGACCTCGGCAGAAGGGGAGCGCCGCGAAGAAACCGAATGGTTTAACGTGGTTGCCTGGGGCAATCTGGCCGAAATTTGCAAAACGCACCTGAGCAAAAGCCAACAGGTTTATATTGAAGGCCGATTGCAGACACGCGGTTGGGAAGATGAAACTGGCAAGAAGCACTTTCGTACCGAATTGGTTGCCAATGAAATGATTCTGCTCGGTGATCGTCGTCGTGACCATAACCAACTGGATGAGCTGGACTACGGCAGCGAAGAAGACGATAGCGATTACGCATTCTAGAAACTGACAGGAGAACACCCACAATGAGTGATGAAGAACGTCGCCGCAGAAACGACGATGATGATCTGGATGTAGATGACGAACAGGAAGATGATAGTTCACCTGCTCCTCGTCGTTCCCGCGGGGGGCCACGCCAGCAAGGTGGTGGACGCCGCCCTGGTGGACGCCGCAAAAGCACCCGATATTGCCCAGATGGCAAATGCTTTGACTACAAGGACGTGGATACGCTACGGCGCTATATTACCGAAACCGGCAAGATTAAACCCCGCCGCCAAACCGGGAACTGTGCCCGCTGCCAGCGCGAATTAGCACGCGAAATCAAACGCGCTCGGCATCTCGCCCTACTGCCGTTTGTCATTGCAACCGACTAAGAGTGCATCTGGCGGTGTAAAGTCATATTCTGAGCATTTATGGGGCATGGTGGGCAACTATGCCCCATTTACTATGGTAGGAGTTCATTACATTATGTCAAAACGGAGCCAGACCACCGGGGTTCCTAAAAGTACGCCGAAGAAACCCCTCTCAGCCGACAATGAGGTGTCAAATAAGGGCAAAATCGCGCCAGAGTACCGGTCAAAAGCGGAACGTGAAGCCGAAATCCAGCGCCGAATTCTCATTGGGGCTGGTATCATCCTGGTAGCGGTAGTCCTTATTATCATCGCCGCGTTTGTATCTGAGCAGTTCATCGTGCCGAACCAGGCAGTCGCCAGTGTCAACGGGGAAAGTATCTCCGTGTCGGAGTTCCAGAAGCGCGTCCGACTAGAACGTTACCTGTTGTACACACAGTTAAACAACATTTACAGCACACTGCAAAGTTTCGGTATGTCGGATGAGCAAATTAACCAGCAGTTGGCACAAGAACCGTACAACACGATGCTTAACGAGTACAATGTTCCTGACCAGCTCGGCAACCGAGTCATCAATACAATGGTAGACGATACACTGGTTCGCCAACTAGCCGCCGAGCGTGGAATCACGATATCCGACGCGCAGATTGACGCTCAGATCGACAAGTTCATGGGCTTTGATCCGGAGGCGATCCTGGCCGCCGGACAAGAACCTACCGCGACAACGGAACCGACGGTGACTCCAACGCCCTTTGTATCACCAACACCTTCACCAACGCCAACTAACACACCCACGCCGGAATTCACAGCCACACCGGAATTGACGGCCACACCAAGTGTGACACCATTCCCGACTATCCCACCGACTGCTACACTCTCCGCCACCGAGCAGTATGTTCAATACCAGGATAATCTGGTTGGCGTGTTACGCGATATCCGAACCAATGCTAATGTCAGCGAGGCCGATCTTCGCACCTACTTTGAAATCAGCACCCTGCGACAGGCACTGGAAGATGATGTCACCAGCAATCTGGCGTTAATGACGCCTCATGTTGATGCACGGCATATCCTTGTCGGAACTGAAGAAACGGCACTAGACATCGTGGTAGCGCTCCAGAATGGCGAAAGTTTTGCTGACCTGGCAAAAGCCGTTTCCCTAGATACGGGATCGGGTTCACGTGGCGGCGAATTAGGTTGGACGCCAATCTTCAACTATGTGAAACCCTTTGCTGATGCCGTTACCACCGCTGAAATTGGTGCAATTGTCGGGCCGGTACAAAGTGACTTTGGCTTCCATATTATCCAGGTGCGGGCGCGGGAAGATCGTGAAGTTACACAGTCGCAGCTTGATACCGCGAAGAACAATACGTTCGATCAGTGGTTGAATGACCAGCGTACTGCCCAGCAAGACAATATTGAAATCTTCGACATCTGGACGCAGTATATCCCCTCATAATGGGAATTTCGCCATCAGGCTGGGGCAGTAGGGATTTCTCGTAAATCCAAGGCAATAAGCAAAACCATAACGGGCGACTTTCGGCAGCGAAGGCCGCCCGTTGTTCATTCGTCCATTGTCGCGTTCCGGGGGGTGGGATATAATGCCGGGTATGAATGAGCAGAAGTTATCCCGGTTGGAAGCACATTTAGAACGCCTAGTTGAAGGTGCATTTGCACATATCTTTGGCAAAAAGATTCGCGCACAGGACATCGCCCTGGAACTGGCACGCAGCCTGGAAGCTAACAGCCGCCCCAGCAAAAACAGCCGCCCGGAAGCGCCGGATTATTACACCATCTTCCTGCACCCGGAAGCTCACGGCACGCTTTTGCAGCAGCAGCCCACCTTGCCGGATGTACTGAGTGAATATGTGGTCGAATTGGCCGAACAAGCCGGCTGCAAACTCGCCAATACCCCGATTGTGGATATTCAAGCGGATACGACGGTTGCCAGCCCGCAGTTTGTCATAAAGGCAGAACACAGCGGTGTGCGCCGCAGTACCACTGCGCTGATGGAACGGGTCGCTCTGCCCGGCAATCACGCTTTTCCAAATAACCCTCAGTTTGTCATCAACGGTCAACGCATCGTTCCGCTTCAACACGACCTGATTAACGTGGGTCGCAGCCGAGACAACCACATCATCCTGGACGATTCAACCGTATCGCGTCATCATCTGCAACTGCGGTTACGCCAGGGGCGTTATATCCTGTTCGATACCCAGAGTCAGGGCGGCACTTTTGTGAACAACGTCTCTGTTAAGCAGCATATCCTACAAAACAGTGACGTCATCCAGGTAGGCAGCACACAGCTGGTCTACACCGAAGACTCAGCCCCCAGTGAAACCACTGGCATTTTCCCGGCGATACCCGATATATCAGATTTAACAGACTGACGCCGTAATGAATCAAACATTGATCCTTTTCGCCCTGCGCTTTGTCTCCGGGTTGCTGTTGCTCTCCATTCTGGTAGGGCTGTTCATCATCGTCTGGAAGGAATACCGTAGCACCACCGGACAGTCGGAAGCCCACCGCCGGGTATATGGCACCCTCAAAGTGCTGCGCGAACTGGATGGAATGTATCGCATAACCGGGGAAACCTATCCACTGCTGCCATTGACCAGCCTGGGGCGCTCACCTACCAACTCAATTCCAATCCCCGACACATTCGCCAGCAGCGAGCACGCCATGGTGACGCTGCGGGACGGCCAGTGGTGGCTGGAAGACCGCCAGAGCCGCAACGGGACAACTCTTAACGACCTGCCAGTAACACAGCCTGTGGTCATTACACAGGGGGATGTAATCGGCATTGGGACGGTTCGTTTTCATGTTGAATTGGAGTTGTAATATATGGATTTAGGATTACAGGGTGCGCGTATACTTGTGACCGGTGCCAGCGGTGGCCTGGGCGCGGCAACCGCCCGCCGCTTCAGCCTAGAAGGGGCCCAAGTCGTTATCAACAGCCGAGACACAGTCAAACTTACCGCTACCGCCACCGCGATTCAGGCGGAAAGTGATACCCCAGTCTATACTTTCGCCGGAGATATCACCAACCCGCAAACTGTTCGGGAACTCATAATATATACAGTGGAGACTCTGGGAGGGCTGGATGTGCTGGTCACAAATGCGGGCGGGCCACCGTCCGGCCTTTTTGACGACTTGAGCCTCTCCACATGGGAAACCGCCATGCAGCTCACACTCATCAGCACGATCAGTTTGATTCAGGCCGCCCTGCCCTACCTCCGCCAATCCACACAGCCAGCGATATTGGCGATTAACTCGATAGCCGCCAAACGACCGGTAGAAAATCTTACGCTCTCGAACGCGCTGCGTCCGGCGGTGGCGGGTCTAACGAAAACACTCGCGCTAGAACTGGGCATGAAAGGCATCCGTGTCAACAGCATTTTGCCCGGCATAACAGATACCGAGCGGGTGCAATACCTTATGCAGTCAAGGGCGACGAAAAACGGCACAACACCCGCTGCGGAATATGAGAAAGCCGCACAAAGCATCCCGATGCAGCGCATTGGAACGCCCGAATCCTTCGCCAACGCCGCCGTATTCCTGTGTTCACCCGCAGCCGAGTATATCACCGGGGTAGCACTGGCCGTGGATGGTGGCGCAGTTTTAGCGACACTGTAATTCAATCATAAGGAGTTATTTATGTCCGAAAAGGTCAGCATCGCGGTGATTGGCGGTTCTGGTTTATACAAAATGCCAGGGCTGACGGATAAAATTCCCCACGTTACCCCAACTCCCTTTGGCAAACCCAGCGGAGAAATCATTGTTGGCACCCTCAACGGGAAACGAGTCGCCTTTCTGCCACGTCATGGTGCCGGGCATATTTATTCCCCGTCGCAAGTGCCCTATCTTGCTAATATCTACGCCCTGAAAATGCTCGGCGTGCAGTTCATCATTGCGGTGAGCGCCTGCGGCTCACTGCGTGAGGACTACCAACCCGGCCACCTGGTTATCCCCGACCAGATTTTTGATTACACCACCGGCAACCGCCCGCGCACATTTTTTGAACCGGGTTTGGTGGCGCATGCTGGCGTGGCCGACCCATATTGCAACGAACTGCGCGGGAAATTGGCCGAAGCCGTCAAAGAAGTGGGCGGCACAGTTCATGCTGACGGCACCTTCCTGGTGGAAGAAGGTCCGCGTTTTGCGACACGGGCAGAAAGCAGCATCTTCCGCCAGTGGGGATGCAGCATTATCGGCATGACCGCCGCGCCGGAAGCATTCCTTGCACGCGAGGCCGAAATCGCCTATGCAACGCTTGCGCATATCACAGATTATGACGTGTGGCACACAAGCGAAGAGCCAGTAACAGTGGATATGGTGATCGCCCAGGCACAACGCAACCTCGAACTCATCCAGAAGGCTGTCGCGGCGGCAGTGGCACGGATTGATGAGGCAGAAAGCTGCTCGTGTCACCACGCACTGGCGAATGCGCTCACCACCGATCCGGGTGCTGTCCCGCAAAACCTGAAAGAAAAACTCAAGCCGATCATCAGCAAATACTACCCACAGGTATAAGAACACACGATGACCGCTATATCGCCTCCCCCCTCTCTTGTCTATCGCTACCGGAACGCCGGGGCGAGTTATATTCTGCTGGGATTGGGAGGGATGTTTCTGGCGATTAATTTCCTTGCGCTCAATGTGCAGCGTGGTGCGGAAGGGCTGGCGAACTGGGAACACTTTGCTATCTGGGCAGTATGTGCGGTGGTCAGTGCGGTTATTCTACGCTACCGGTTGCCCAAGCATGACACGCTGCTGTTCGCCCTGACAATGTTTTTGAGTGGGTGGGGCATTCTGGCAATTGACCGGCTCTCTCCGCTGTTTGCGGACCGCCAAACGGCCTGGCTGTCACTGGCTACCGCTGCGATGGTCGCCGTTGGCATCTTCCCTCATACACTGCGCTGGCTTCGTACCTACCGCTACCTGCTGCTGGTCGGAGGATTAACTTTGCTGGTCAGCACGATTGTCCTGGGGCGCAACCCGTCCGGGCAGATTGGCGCACCACAGTTGTGGCTGGGCATTGGCACAATCTTTTTCCAGCCATCCGAGGCGCTCAAAATCATCCTGGTGGCATTTTTGGCGAGCTATCTGGCCGAGCAATACCCGGCCATGCGTGCTGAAGGGCTCAACGCCGGATATCACCGACTGCAACTGTCACCACGTATCGCTGGGCCAATCTTACTGATGTGGGGTCTCTCGGTGGTGATCCTGGTATGGCAGCGCGACCTGGGAACGGCCATGCTCTTCTTTTTTGTGTTCCTGGCACTACTCTATATTGCCAGCGGCAACTGGCGTATTTTACTCAGCGGTCTACTGCTCATTGTCGTCGCCGGGATCATCGCCTATTACCAGTTTGATGTGGTGCGGCTGCGGGTAGATATTTGGCTCAACCCCTGGCCGGAAGCTGATGGACGCGCCTACCAGGTTGTGCAAAGCCTGATGGCCTTTGCTGCCGGTGGAATTGGCGGGCAGGGTATAGATCAGGGCTACCCGACCTATATCCCGGTAGTGCATTCCGATTTCGTGTTCGCGGCGGCAGCAGAAGAATGGGGGCTGGTCGGTGTGTTGGTCATCACGGCCTGCATTGTCACGCTGTTTGTGCGCGGGATGCGGGCAGCCATGAACCAGCAAGGACGTCCTTTTCGCGTGCTGCTGGCAATCGGGTTGAGTCTGCTCATCGCGGCACAAAGCCTGCTCATTATGGCGGGCGGGCTGAAGCTCATTCCACTCACCGGGGTCACGCTGCCCTTTATGAGTTACGGCGGGAGTTCTCTGCTAACCAGTTTTGTCGTCGCCGGCTTACTGCTGCGGCTCTCAGCGGTGGATGATTAACCATGCGCTTCTCTCACGAACTCAATCGCATGATTGGGCTGGTGCTGGTTGCCTTTGCCATTGTCGCGCTGGCGGCGGCCTATTGGGCGGTGACCGGACCGGATACGCTCCTCTCACGAGACGATAATCCCCGACTGGTTGAAGACGCCATACGCATCCAACGCGGGGCGATCATTGACCGGCGCGGCAATCTGCTGGCCGAATCCATCCCGGATGAACAGGGAATTATCACCCGCGCGTATCGTACCCCCGAATTAGCGAGTGCCACAGGCTATTTCAGTTTTCGTTATGGAGTTAGTGGCGCGGAAGCCGCCTATGACGATATTTTGAGTGGCGCGACACACCCGCCGGACATCGGAACACTGCTGCTGCACCAACCGAGGGTAGGTGATGACATCCAACTAGCGTTTGATCTGGACGTGCAACTGGCGATTGTAGAAGCAATGGGCGACCAGCAGGGCGCAGTAGTCGTGCTGGCCGTACCCAGCGGGGATGTACTGGCACTGGTGAGCCTGCCGACATATAACCCGAATACCTTGGATGCGGACTGGAATGAACTCATTCAGGATGCAGGCAAGCCGTTTTTTAACCGGGTACTACAGGGCAGCTACCAACCGGGCGGGCTGCTGCAAACACCACTACTGGCGGCGGCACTGGCGAACAACCAATCACTTGATGTCCCACTGGGTAACGCGACTGCCTCGGTGGAAATCGAAAGTATTGTCCTGCACTGTCTCGGACTTCCAGTAGTACAAGCAATGACGCTGGCGGAAGCCTACAGCCACACTTGCCCCGCGCCATTTGCCATGCTGGTGAACACCCTGGGCCAAGACACAGTTCAGGCCGTGTTTGATAATTTCGAACTGGCACAGCCTCCTACCCTACCCGGTTTTGTGCCAGAACCAGAAGATGGCGCAGCCACACCTGTCTCCCCGACCCGGCAAGCACGGGCGGACTTTCTGGAAACCGCGCTAGGACAGGGCGATCTTACAGTAAACCCGCTCCAAATGGCGCTCATTGCCGCCGCTGTCATCAACGACGGCAATGCCCCCCAACCTAACACACTGTTGGCCGTGCGTACGCCAGGCACAGAACAGTGGACAAGACAGCGAGCGATACGGCCTTCACTCCCGTTCACAACCAGCGCCACCGCAACACGACTACAGGCTATTATGCTGGAAGCCGTCCAGAACGGCGCAGCGCAGGCCGCCAGTCGACCAGAGATGACTATCGGCGGGCATGTCGCTCTGGCATATTCTGGGGATGGTACCCAGGCCTGGTTTATCGGGTTCACTCCGCCCGACAGCGGGAGTGGGATCGCGGTGGCGGTAGTTCTTGAGCACAGCGATGACACGGGTTTAGCGGCCAGCATCGGCGGGACAGCCCTGGCAAGCGCCTTGGTCGCGTTGGGGGACGGCGGCGATTAACCCCCTGCCCACAGGCGCGGCCTGAGGCCGAGTTTCTTCATCCACTTAGCATAAGTGCTGCCAAAATGCACATAGGCCGGACTCAGACGTTCAACATATTCCGCAGATTGCAGCGCCTCGCGGAAGCTAGTGGCATCATAGAATGGCACCAGGCGGGTCATGGCCTGCCCGTATTCCACCGAGGTATGCGCGTCGGAGCCAACCGTGCCGATCAAACCGTTTTGCCGGGCAAATGCAGCCGCCCGCGCGTTATCTTCGGGGCGGACACAACGGGCGTTAAAGACCTCAATGGCATCCACTAGCCCCATGATGCGACGCAGGTCGTTTTCTTCCCAGGCACCCTTGCGGTAGCGGTCGAATGGATGCGAGACACTTATAACCGCCCCCTGGTCACGCAGCCGCTTGATTGTCTCTTCAGGGGTCAGCCCGGCGGGAACACTCTCGGTAACGAAATAGCCCAGGATCTCGCCCTGATTCGTCATGATTTCCTCACCCACAATAACAAGTTCGGGCGCGATTTTTTGCAGCACCAATGCTCCCTCCGCCGTATTGTGATCGGTGATGGCAATCCGGTCAACACCGCGCCTCCGACACAGGCGGATAATCGTCTCAAACGATGTGAGGCAGTCCTTTGACCACAGCGTATGGCTGTGCAGGTCAACATTCCAGCGTTCAATCGTCATACAATACTGCTTTCTGCGACATAAGCGCGTTGCTGGGCGCGTTCGGTTTCCATTTCGGCCAGCGTTTCCTCCACTGAGGGTGTAAACAGGCGTTTGCGGAAGATGACCGCGACCATCATCCCGAAAAAGACACGGAACCACTTGTGGAAAAACCCTTCCATCAGCGCGGCCGTTGCGGCAGCCGGAATAATCGCCGGGTTAGTCGGGCCGACAATCGCGATGAGCATCTCGGCTGTCCCTACTTCGGTAATCCCTGCACCGTTGGGGATGCCAGAAAGCGCCCCAATTGCGGCAGCAATCCCTACGATAAACGTCGCCTGAAGAAACAGTATCCAGGTAATTTCCAGGCCGAAGCCACTTAACATTATTGTAAAACCGAAGGCGTCTGCCAGGTGCGCCGCCGCCCCCATCGCACTCGTCGGCAGCACGTGCCGCAGCTTCAAAACTTCAGTACTGCTCTCATAAAAATCCACCAGCGGACGATGTGCCCGGTTCAGCAGTGGCAAACGATCAACAATATCGAGAAAAAAATAGGCAAATGGGCGCACCTGTATCGCCACCAGACCAACTGCCAGCAGTACGCCGGAAAGCGCTAGCAAAATACTATAGCCGCCTAGATCAATCGCCTGGCCCGCCAACAAAGCGGTCACGAAGGCAACCACCACGACGGCCACCCCATCCACCACTCGTTCAGCGATTACCACCGGGGCACTGCGGGCAACCGGGATGCCAGTCTTGACCCTGAGGATAACCGCTTTCAGCACTTCAGCAATTTTGCCTGGGCTGACGGCCATTGTGTAACCCGAGAGATACAGCACCAGGCTGTCAAACACGCCGATCTTATCACGGGCACCAATCACGCCCAAGTAATACTGCCATTCCCAAAAACGGAAAACCCAGGCGAGGAACTTCAACAAAATTACCGGGACGAGCAGTTCCCAGGGATAAACCGCCAGGTGCGACAGCAAATCATCGGTGTTGATGAAGAGCAGCAGCACCACATAAATCACGAAGGCAAGCGCGATGCCAGTTAGGATACGATTCCGGTATTTACGCATGAACACTCCACGATATTCGTAGGGTAGACTTCAACAGCATAGGAACAACACCTAATATCGGCCTAAACCTATCTCTCACGCCCCAGTGTACCAGAATAACACAGCTAAACAGCCCGATGGAATAGCTTAAATCCACCTTAAATCACCATTTTGCCGGTAGAATGAAGATACAAAGTTACCAGAACAAAAGGGAAATGGAAACGCATGGCCCATATCTTGTTGATTGATGATGAGAAGAAACTGACCGATCCTCTACGCTCATCATTTGAAAGAAGCGGGTATCAAGTCACCGTTGCTAATGACGGCCATTCGGGCTTGAGCATGGCATTGGTGGAAAAACCCGATGTGATTATCCTCGACGTGATGATGCCGGGGTTAGATGGTTGGCAGGTATGCGCCGCCATTCGCCAGCACAGTGTTATCCCGATTATTATGCTGACTGCCCTGGATGACAGCATGGATCGTATCAAGGGGTTGGAATTGGGCGCGGACGATTACCTGGTGAAGCCATTCGGGTTTAACGAACTGGAAGCACACGTCCGGGCGATGCTGCGCCGTGTTCAGTTAGACCAGGGCAACCCAACGCCCAAGCGCATCACTGCCGGGAAAATCATGCTGGATTTAGAAGCGCATACCGTCACCCGTGACAACGAGGCGCTGATTTTACGCCAAAAAGAATATGAGATACTCACCCTGCTCATGACAAACATGGGCAAAGTTGTCACCCGTGAGCAGCTTTTTGACGAAATCTGGGGGACTGACTGGCTGGGCGACACTCGCACGCTGGATGTCCATATGAGTTGGCTGCGTGCTAAGCTGGAAGACGACCCGACGAACCCGGCTTATCTTCAGACTGTGCGCGGCGTTGGCTATCGTTTTGTTAATCCGGAGACTCGCTAAAATCATGCTCGAAAACCTGACGATCCGCCAGCGGATCCTGGTTACATTCATCGCTATCGTCCTGACTGGCAGTGTGCTGCAACTGATTGTCGCCGGGTGGCAGCTGCAACTCGCCACATTGGAATTCTACCAGCATCATCTGGAAACCGACGCGCTCTTGATTGCATCCAGTCTGGCAGAACCCCTAGAATACTATTTAGAAGGCGAGGATAACGGCAAAATCCAACAGGTACTGACCGCCCACCAGGCCGATGTTGGGCATGACTACCTGGTTACTGACCGTACTTACCGGCTCATCACCTATACGCCTGGAATTGGTTATCCAATTCAAGATCAGGCGACCCGGATGCCGGAGTTGATTCAAGCTGAACAAGGGCGAATTGGGTCGGATATTCGCCCAAACACACGCGGCATAACCACGCTATTTGTTGCCATCCCCATCCTGTATGAGCAGCGCCCGCTCGGCTTCCTCGTCATCAGTGAACCGATGCAGCCCGCCTATGATGACGTCTCGCAGCGTTGGTTGGGGTTGGCCGGGACAGCGCTCCCTGTGATTGGTCTGGTAATCGCTGCCAGCCTGTGGATTTCGGGAACGATCTCGCGCCCGGTGCAGAATCTACACAATTCCGCGCTCAAAATAGCCGGAGGCGCGTTGGATACCCATATCGAAATCAGTTCACACGATGAAGTCGGCCAGTTAGCCCGAACACTTAATTATATGGCCGGGCAGATTGACAGCCTGCTCAAGGCACAGCGTAGTTTCGTCAGTTATGCCGCTCATGAACTACGCACCCCGTTGACAACTCTGAAACTCCGTGCCGAAATGCTGGGAGATGAGCGCATTCCACAGGCCGAGCGCGATACCTATATCGGGGAAATCCGGCAAGAAGTCGACCACATGGCGGAATTGGTGTCCTCGCTGCTGATTCTGGCGCGAATTGACGAAGGACGGCACCAGCCCAGCGGCAAGATTACCGATACCGTTTCTGCCCTACATGATATTGCCCGCCACTGGCGGATTGAGGCTGCCAAGTCGGGTCTGCACTTCGAGGTTCACATTGAACCTGATTTGCCAGAACTCCCGTTGAACGCCAACGACCTGCGGCTGATCCTGGACAATCTGTTGGGAAATGCAGTGAAATATACACCGAAAGGCACCGTCAGGTTTGAGGCCAAAGCCAAAGCAGATCAGGTAATCCTTCAGGTGAATGACACGGGAATCGGCTTCACACCGGAACAGGCAACCCACCTTTTCGAACGGTTTTACCGGACACAAACCGGCCATACCCATTTCCCCGGCAACGGCTTAGGGTTATCCATCGTGCAGACTATCCTGGCGCAGTACGGCGGCAGTGTAGATGCTCATAGCGAGGGGGAAAACAAGGGATCGAGATTTGAAGTCACGCTGCCATTAACGGTTACCAGCAACACCATTTTCTAACCACAAACAGGGAGGCGCAAGCCCCCTGTTCACTGGTAATCCTCGATTGACTGCCGCCTCACTCATCTATGACCGGATCGCTTCGCGTTTTGCATGCGGGGCTGGCGAATCAGCTTTACTATTGTCTCTTCCCATACGGATACCCAGCAGGATCAGCACCAACGCTACCCCAACCCCAACCAATGCCTGAAAACCCAGGTGCGTTCCTTCGGTTCCGGCGAACAAACCATGCGCTGATACCAGACCGAAAGCGATATAGCTCACATAGTGCAGCCGCTTCCAGTTCTTATGCCCCAGGCGCTTTTTGAGAGGAAAGCTCAGGCTGATGAGGATAATCAGCCAGAACGCGAGTGTGCCCAGCCCGACGGCTTCGGGGCGATAGGGCCCGGTGAACGGGACGAAAATATCGCCCAGGGTATAGGTGAAGTAGCTATCAAACATCAACAGCAAACCATGTGCCAACCCCAACAATAGTGCCATCCAGGAAATGGTGCTGTGCATCGTCAGGGAAACTGGGCCAGGTGACCAGTCCTTGACGAACTGGCTGCTGATGAACAGTCCCCACACGGTTGAGGCCGTCAGTAGTACATAGGCTACAATGCCCGATGAGCGTACCAGGTGCCAGGAGAGCTTGCTATCAGCGTCAAGTGCAAGCCCGAATGCCCCATTTTGCGCCATCATCCACCCGGATACAAGCACGATGATCAGGCTGAAAATGACGACGATAATATCCATCCACTTCGTTGACTTATCCATTCGGAATGACTCCAGGTTGTATAATCAAGGTGTTTCGTTACAGGAGAAAAGAGGGGAGCAATTGCCCCCCTCATCGGAAATAGTGTTACTGCTGCTTAGTCGTCATGATCGCTTTCACCATGATCATCGTCATGGTCATCATCATGCTCACCATTGTAACTGGAAGCCTGCTGCGATTGAACCTGCTGCGACTGCTGTGGCACGACCACGATCTGCGCCGGTTGCGCGTTACGCAACGGGATATTGTAGATTGCCAGTGTGTCGCACGTTCCACTCAAATCCGAACCACTCAGCGACATCCAGGCTGAACCGGAATCTGTGCCAATGACGATCCAGGAGTTTTCCAGGTTACGACCACCTACAGGGAAAACCTCATTCCGGTAACCATAACCCGTCACGCTGTAGCCCGTGCCAGGGCCCGTACGCAGATTGATCGAACTCACGTTTACTGTCGCGCTGCAATCTGCCGTATTGCTGACCATTTCGTTTGCCGCTGCCGGGGCTGCTGGTACTTGCAGAACCGTGAAATTGTTTTCAAGAGCGGAAGCAACGCCGACTCCGGCAACGACAGTGCCAGCCAGCCCATTACCGAGAATAGTCACGTAGTAATCTCCCCCATCCACAACATAGTTAATGCTGTCTACCTGCCCGCCGAAGGACTCAGCCATCACCACGCCACTGGCATCCACTAGCTGGCTTGCCGCAGATGCGCCGGGGAAAGTCGCACTCACCAGGCCGGTTGTGCCTTGTGGGACATTCACAGTCATCGTACCGCCGGGATTGGCCGGCGTCAGATTGAGCGCCGCTTCCTGGTTCAGGGTCAACGTATTTCCATCCACCAGCGTCGTTGCCACAAGCTGCGTCAATTCAGGCAGCGCCGTCACGCTCACTTGCGCCTGTGCCACGCCTGGTAACCGTTCCACGGTCAGGGTATGAGAACCACTGTTGGGGGCGATATTCAATTCCAGAGCGTGCAACCGCTGGTCAGCCGCATGGAACACGGTACTGCCGACGCCATCGGTCAAGGTGATGGATGCTGAGGCGAAATTCAGCGCGATGCTCCCCGTCGTATCGGGCGGGAGGGTGATTACCACATTGATCGCGGGTGAGGTGTCATCCAGTGTGATGATATTGTTATCCTGCGCGGAGGCTGGCAATGCGATTGCCAGTCCTAAGAGAACGAGTATGAGAGCCAAGACCTTCACGATAGTGTCCTTTCATTGATAAATGGTTCGAAATTCGAGGTTGCCTGTACTTCGCCATCGTGCCGGATAATCAGGCCGGCGGTGTTCCACTGATTATTCAGCCAGCTCAGGCCATCCACGCTGCCTTTCAATATCACGGCTTTGGCATAGGCCTCCGCTGTGGGTGCATGAGGGTGAATGACCGTTGCGGTCAAGACGTCCGTCTCCGCAGGCAGTCCGGTTAGCGGGTTGAGGATATGGTGGAAAGTACGCCCATCCACCGTCCTCCAGCGCCGGTAATCCACACCGCTGGTCGCGATTGAGCCGCTGTGCAATGAAAGCGATGTAAGTGCCTCCCCATTGGCCGGGTCCTCAACCTCGATTTCCCAGCCGGGCAGATCGCGCGGCGCACCCCGTACCGCCATGTCCCCGCCAAAGTTCACCAGGCACGCGCCGAACTGTGCCAGGTCATCGGCAATACGGGCGGCTGTCCAACCTTTGCCAATGCCACCCAGGTCAATCGCGCTGCCTTGCGGCACGCAGACTTCGTGAGTTCGCACGTTGATCCCAATCTGCCGCCAGTCAGTCGCGGGGACCGGCGATTGAGCGAAAGGCAACCCGACCTGCTCAAAGCTGCGGTCGTACCCATTGGCGATCATTGCGGGCAGCACCAGCGGGTTATACAGGCCATCTGTCAAACGAGCGGCATGTTTAGCGGCATGAATGGCAGAGAACAATACATCGCTTACTGTAACCCACTGCCCTGCCTGGGCATTTAGACGCATCACCTCGCTTTCCGGGCGAAAACGGGAGAGCCTGTCTTCTATCGCCTCGACCTGCGTTGCTAACCGTGCTAAGGGATCGGCATTCCCCGTTTCGCTCTCAAACTGCACGGTGACGTGGCAGCCCATCGCCTTGAAATGGACATAATATAAGTCTGTCATCGCGAGGACCGGGTGCGCTGCGGGGCCGATTGGAAGACAGTAACCGGCTGTGTCACAATCTGCGGCGGGGGTGCGGCTAACTCTACCGGGTTAGGCGGCAGGATATTCCTAGACGCAGGCGCACTGAACGACTGTGACGAGGCAGATTGTGATTGGCTTTGCGCTTGCCCAGCAGTGCGCAAAATAATGATGCTTGGGGCGGCCTGCTGAATAATGGCCCCAGTCTCAGCGGGTGCGCCGGTCAGGGTGGTTGTCGGAGCAATTGCAATTTCATCGGGCGACAGAGCAGCTTCCTGTTGGAAGCGGTTGGCGTCCAGCATGGCGAGATTCTGCGCGCCGACCAGGGTCGCGATCGTGCTGCTGGTCGCAAGAGCGGTTCTGACGATCAATTTACGCGCACGGTCTGGTTTTGCTGCCATTGTGGTTATCTCCACTTCATCATCGAACACATTCATACGATAGGACAAACGCGGCCCGCTTGCTTAAACACCGACTCAAATAAGCCTTAAATCTGGCTTAAATGGGTTGAAATGCCCAAAAAGTCAGGCAATCGCCCGGCAAACGTGGGCGACAGAAGCAATGGAATGTGGCACACTGAAGGAAATCTAGGCAGGATTCGCGCTTTATAGTAGGATTAGACCTCGATTTCTCATGATGAACTAACAACCAGTCATAACCCTCCTATGGTATAAATAGGCGCTCTGGAGACTGGAAGCAGGAGAGGGAGTTACCACCTTATGCAGGAAAACCCGGAATCACACGAGTATTATGATGAGGGCGTCGCACCCCCACCACGTCTTTTATTATGGGTTGTGATAGGTGTCTTCATTTTAGGGATTGTGGGCGCAGTCTCCGGAGTCGCGATTTTCCGCAGCGTGCTCACGCCCGGCCAGCAGGAGCGTGTCCTGGGAATTGCCCCATTCATGGAGCTGTTCATGCCGCCGCGCCCAGCAGCCGGAGACACCCTACCCACACCAAACCCTGACAAGGGTACCGGCGGTATCTCCCCGGCGGATTTACTGGCTGGGCCGGCCCTGAACATTGAGCGGACAGCCGAGGCCACCGTCGAACCGACTAACATCCTGCCCCCTACCCCGACACCGCTCCCAACCGTTGAGGTCACGGTGCTGCCCACCATGCCGCCAACTGAGTCCGTGCAAGAGCCTACGCCGGAGGCCATCGGCGTTGCTGAGCGGGTCTACCCGGTTTCAGCTCGGCTATACGGCTTCCGCCATACCAAACAAACCTGGAACAACTGCGGCCCGGCCAATATCACGATGGCGCTGAGTTACTTCGGTTGGCAGGAAGGCCAGGAAGTCGCGGCGGCCTATCTGAAGCCGGACAAGGAAGATAAAAATGTCAATCCCTGGGAGATGGTCGCCTTCGTGAATGAGCGCACGGGTGTTCGGGCAATTTCGCGCATCGGCGGCACGACTGACCTGATTAAGCAGTTCCTCGCCAACGATTTCCCAGTGGTGATCGAGACTGGCTATATGCCGGAAGGCTATGATTGGCTGGGGCATTACCAGACGATTGTGGGCTATGACGACGCGCTCCAGGTGTTTTACCTCTACGACAGTTTCCTGGGGACAGGCGAAAACGGCGAAGGGTTAGCCGAATCCTACACAACACTTGATGAAAACTGGCAGGACTTCAACCGTACTTTTATCGTCATCTACCAGCAAGCCGATGAAAACCAAGTGCGCGATATTTTGGGCGACTGGACTGATCCCCAGGGCGCAGCAGAATACGCCCTGGAAACCGCCCGCGCAGAAGCACAGCGCAACCCGGCGGATGGCTTCGCCTGGTACAATATCGGCTCGTCGTATGTGCGGCTGGGGCAGTACACCGAGGCCGCCGCTGCTTACGACCAGGCTCGGCGGGTTGGCGTTCCCTGGCGCATCACACTGTACACGTTCGGTCCGTTCGAGGCGTATTTTGAACTGGGGCGCTATGATGAGGTGATGGCGCTCGTCAACGCCAACCTGAACAACGGCGGGGAATACGTGGAAGAAACCTACTACTGGAAAGGTCGCGTCCTGGCCGCGCAGGGAGAAATCGCCCAGGCCGCCAGCGCCTTCCGCCAGGCCTTGCAGCATAATCCCGGCTATAGTGACGCGCAAATCGCGCTTGACGCATTGAATCTTTAGGATACGCGATGACCGACCAGACTCCACGCAACCGCCAGCTTGCCCGCTCAACCATCACCGTGATGCTGGCCTTTGGTGTGGCGAAAGCCATCAGCCTAGCACAAACTTTCATCATCGCCAATCAGGTCGGCGTCGGCTCGGAGTGGGATACATTTGTCACGGCCAATCGTGTCCCGGAACTGATCTTCACGCTGATTTCCGGCGGCGCACTGGCGCACGCCTTCATACCGGTATTCGCAGGTTTCCTGGCGCAGGGTGACACCGAAAAAGCGTGGCGTACCGCTACACACGTGATCAACACTATTTTCACAGCCACACTCATCGCCAGCGCCATTGTTTTTGTATTCGCCAATCCCATCGCTGCGAGCGTTGCCCCTGGCTTCACGCCAGCGGGAATCGAGCAGACGGCACAGTTAATGCGGATTCTGCTGGTTGGCACATTGATCTTCTCCGTAAGCGGTATTTCGATGGGCATCCTCAACAGCCATAACCACTTTTTGCTACCCGCTATCGCCCCAATCATGTTCGATCTCGGCATTCTCTTCGGTGTGATTTTCCTGCTCAAACCGTTGGGCGTGCAGGGTATCGCGCTGGGCGCGGTGCTGGGCGCGGTGCTTCACTTCGGGATACAAGTGCCGGGCCTGATTCATTTTAGGGCGCGTTGGTGGCCGGAACTCGGCCTGCGCGACCCGGTCATGTGGCGTGTCATCCGCCTGATGCTGCCGCGTGTCGCCGGGCTGGGTGTCTTCAGCCTGAACTTCCTGGTGATGAACAACATCGCGTCGCGTCTGGGTGTCGGCGCAGTCAGCGCCCTGGATTGGGGCTGGCGACTCATGCAGATTCCCGAAACACTGATCGGCACGGCGATGGGGACGGTGATTTTTCCCACACTGGCCGCCCTGAGCGAATTAGGGGACGAATCCGGCAAACGCGACACGATGGCCGGGGCGTTGCGCTTCATCTTCGTCGCCACGATCCCGGCAGCGGTTGGCCTGATCGTCATCGGGCAGCCTCTCATCAGCCTGTTGGAACGCGGCGCATTCGATGCATCGGCCTCGGCGCTGGTCTACAGCACACTGCGTTTCTTCGCGCTGGGACTGGTCGTGCATTCTGCGCTGGAAATAGTCGCCCGCAGCTTTTATGCCGACAAAGACACCCTGACTCCCCTGTTCGCTGCACTGGGAGGCGCGGCTATCAATCTGATTCTCTCGCTGGTGTTAAGCGATGTGGGGCGGGTCGAAATGATGCATGTCGCCAATACGAGCGCCAGTGTATTCCCGCTCCTGAGTTTAAGCACATATACCGGCAATGTTGGCGGGTTGGCGCTGGCAAACTCATGTGGCGTTGCCTTTGAAGTCCTGGCCTTGCTGTGGCTGCTGCGGCGGCGCTGGCATGGCACGGAAGAAGCAACCATAGGTCGGACGATACTGAAGACAACTGCCGCCAGCCTCGTCATGGCACTGGCGATTGCCCTGATAGATGCGGTATGGCATACTCTGGGACTGGCGAACCGAGAGTTGATCTTCACAATTGCTCAGCTTGGCGTAGAGGTTGGTGGCGGGGCGCTGGTATTTGTCACGACGGCCTACATGTTGAAGATGGAAGAACTACAGACCCTGCTAAACCTGGTACTGCGGCGGCGGCTAGCACAAGGAACGGCATGACCATCGAAATCAAAATGCTCACACTCGGCCCGGTAGCCACCCACTGCTACCTCGTGGGCGATACCGACACCAAAGAGGCGCTGGTGATTGACCCAGTGGACAGCGCCCCGCTCATCCACAAAACCGCGCAGGATGCCGGCTGGCAGATCAAGCTGATTCTGGCAACTCACGCCCACTTCGACCATATTCTCGCCAGCAAGGAACTCAAAGAACGCACTGGCGCACCCTTCTGGCTGCATCAGGACGGCATCCCGCTGCTAGAAAGCCTTCCCCAGCAAGGGTTGATGTTCTTTGGCCGTGAGTTCCCAGAAGCCGCCACACCCAACAGGCTGCTGACCACTGAGCCGGAAGTCATCGAACTGGGTGCAATCAAACTCGAAACACTGTATACGCCGGGCCATGCCCCTGGTCACATCAGTTTCTATATGCCCGCAGGGGAAATAGTCTTCAGCGGGGACTGCTTGTTTGCCGGGAGCATCGGGCGCACCGACCTGCCGGGCGGGGATTATGATACGCTGATGCGCTCTATCTTTGAAAAACTGCTCCCATTGGGGGATAATGTACGGGTGCTGCCCGGCCACATGGATGTAACAACCATCGGGCGGGAACGAGCAAGCAATGAGTTTATTCGATCCTACACCTATACGGCTGAGTAAATGATGACCAGTTTCTTTAACCAATATTCTGTTTTCTGGATCACTCCGCTGCTGCTGCTGGCGGTCTTCATCATCCTGCGCTGGCGGCGCGTGACATGGCGTATCACCCTGGGGGCCGTGATTGTGCTGGTAGTCATGCTGGTGATTGGCTACGCTGTCTTACGCCCAGGCGTGAGCGACGTGAATAATTATACTGAGGCTGCCGCCACGCTCGCCAATGGCCGTCCGACTTTTCTGGAGTTCTTCAGCAACTACTGTGTTGGCTGTCTGGCATCGCGCCCCGCTGTGGATGACATCGTTGCTAACATCCAGGGAGATTTCAATATCCTGCGGGTAGATATTCATAGTGAATTTGGCCGTATCCTGCGTGAAAATCTCGCATTTTCGTTTACGCCGGAATTTGTAGTGTTCAATGCCAACGGCGAAGAGGTATGGCGCGGCCATGTCCCCCCTTCGCAGGATCAACTCGCCCTGGCAACGGGCTGAAAATCCCTTATGCATATTTTGATGGTTTTCCTGGATGGCATCGGACTTGGCGATGATAACCCAGCGGTGAACCCATTTGCTGTCGCCAAGATGCCCACACTCACCGCCCTGACGAACGGGCAGCGCTGGCTGAAGGGCATCGGAGTGCAGCGCAGCCCGCGTGCTGTGTTTATCCCCACAGACCCGCGCCTGGATGTACCAGGAAGGCCCCAAAGTGCCACCGGGCAGGCTGCTATTTTAACCGGAGTGAATGTACCACGGCTTATTGGCGAACATTATGGCCCCAAGCCGAATCCCCCTATCCGGGAACTACTGGCGAAAGATAATTTTTTCAAGCAGGTGGTTTCACAGGGCAAAACCGCCGCGCTGCTCGAAGCGTATCCCCCACGCTGGCATGAGGTGGTGAACAGTGGCAAACGACTGCGGGCCAGCTACCAGGAAGCCGCCTATCAAGCCGGTGTGCCGATTTTCGGTGAAAACGCCATCTACCAACAAGATGCTCTGTCCGGAGACTGGACTGGGCAGGGATGGCGCGATGAACTCGGCTATACCGATACCCCGATGTATACCCCCCAGGAAGCCGGACGCAAAATGGTGGAACTCTCACGGCGCTACACGTTCGCCTTCTTCCCGCACTGGTTCACCGATATTGTCGGGCATCGTGGGCCGCTGGAAGATGGTGTGCGCCTGCTCGAATTGTTTGACGGGGTGATGACTGGCGCTTTAGAGGGCTGGGACGACGATGAGGGGCTGATTATTATCACAAGCGATCATGGCAACATGGAAGATGTCAGCAGTCGCACCCACACCGAAAACGATGTTCCCACCCTGATTATCGGCGCGGCCAAGACGACTTTTGCCGAAGGGCTGCACGACCTGACCGGCTTCGTGCCGCGCATGGCGGAGCTGCTGCTCGTCTAACCTTTTCTGGCCGATTGGACAATATAGACTCTATCCTATCGCCCCTATAATGGTGTCAACTGAACCAAATGACGACTGATCAATCATCTGAGGAAAATTATGACCATTGATGCGGAAACCATGCGCCATATCATGCGACTCTGGGCAACGGGAGTTACGGTTGTTACCACAGCCGATCGTGAGCGGCGACACGGACTGACAGTGAGTTCATTTACATCAGTATCCGTTGATCCAGCACTGATTCTGGTATGCCTGCACAAAGGGGTTGAGGCGCTGGACATCATTGATGAGAGCGGCGCCTTCGCTGTGTCACTGCTAGGCGAAGACCAGGCGAATCTTTCCAGCCAGTTCGCCGGAATTGGCGATCTACCGGAAGATGCAGATCGTTTTCACGAAGTCGCTATCACAACTGCCGAGACGGGTGCGCCGATTCTGGCGGATGCTATCGCCTGGATGGACTGCCGGGTTCATGCCGTCTATGATGGTGGCACAAACATGATTGTAGTCGGCGAGGTGGTTGCCGCTGACCGTAAGGCGGATGCCGAAGTGCTGCCACTGGTGTATTTCAACCGCGGCTACCGGAGATTAAAGCTGTAAACAGTATCCCGCCTTGACGCGGCGCACGCCCTCATCTACAATTTTCAACTCAGACTACGTGAGGAACGACCCGCATGTTTGAAAACCTGAGCGAACGGTTACAAGCGACATTTGACCGCCTGGGGCGTGCCGGCAAGTTGACGGAAAATGACGTTGACACGGCAATGCGCGAGGTGCGCCTGGCGCTGCTTGAAGCCGATGTCGCCCTGCCGGTCGTCAAAAACTTCATCAAACGGGTGAAAGAACGGGCGATAGGTGCGGAAGTCACTAAAAGCCTGAAGCCCGGCCAGCAGGTCGTCAAGATCGTTCACGAGGAACTGATTGAAACCCTGGGCGATCCGGGGCGGTTGAACTTTTCCGGCAGCACCAAACCGCATGTGATTATGCTCGTCGGGCTACAAGGATCGGGTAAAACAACTACCGCCGCCAAACTCGCCATCCACCTGCGAAAAGATGGTCGCCAGCCGTTCCTGATCGCGGCGGATACCTACCGACCAGCAGCAGTTGACCAGTTGGTGACGCTCGCCAAACAGATCAATGTGCCGTACCACGAGGAAGGCACGCGATCTCGCCCGGCAGAAATTTGCACCAACGGATTGAAAGCGGCCAAAGACGCGGGCGCGGCAGTCGCTATCCTGGATACGGCAGGCCGGTTGCAAATTGACGATACGCTCATGACTGAGCTAGAGGACATCAAGCGCCGCACGAACCCGGCAGAAATCCTGCTGGTAGCGGACTCGATGACCGGCCAGGAAGCGGTGCATATCGCCGAAGGGTTTAACGAGCGGGTTGGCATCACGGGGTTAATCCTCACCAAGATTGATGGTGATGCACGCGGCGGCGCAGCGATTTCGATGCGCGAAGTCACAGGCGTACCAATCAAGTTCCTGGGTACAGCGGAAAAACTAGACGGTTTCGAGGTATTCCACCCCGATCGTCTGGCCTCCCGCATCCTGGGGATGGGCGATGTCCTCACGTTGATTGAGAAAGCCGAAGCCGCTTATGATGAGCAGGAAGCCCTGAAGCTGCAAAAGAAACTGATGGAAAATCAGTTTACGCTGCAAGACTTCCTGGAACAGCTTCAGAAAATCCGTAAGATGGGATCATTTACCCAGATGTTGGGCATGATCCCCGGTATGAATCGCTTCAAAAACGACATTGACGAAGAGGATGTTGAAAAACGCCTCAAGCGGGTGGAAGCGATCATTAACTCAATGACCGCAGCCGAACGAAATAACCCGAAAGTCCTCAACGCCAGTCGCCGCCAGCGTATTGCCAGGGGCAGCGGCGTCGAGGTGCGCGATGTCAACGACGTGCTTAAGCAGTTCCGTGACATGCAAAAACTGATGGGTCAGCTCCGCAATGGGCGGATGCCCCGCATACCCGGTATGATGCGCTAGGGGACGCAACACCCCTACCGTTACTGGCAGCAGTCACGTTTATTCGCCAGTGGCTCTCCGTCAATAACCGACGCTTGAGAGCGCGAAATTTAGGAGATTTACACTCATGGTTCGTATTCGTTTGCGTCGAGTGGGCTTGAAGAAGCAGCCCAGCTATCGTATCGTGGTCGCCGACCAGCGGACTGCCCGCAATGGTCGTTTCATTGAGATCATCGGCCACCACAACCCCCGGACCCGCCCATCCACCGACGTTGTGAAGGAAGACCGGGTGCTGTACTGGCTCAGTGTCGGCGCACAACCCAGCGATGGTGTGCTGCGTCTGCTGAAACGTACTGGCACCTGGGACCGTTATGAACGGCTGATGAAGGGTGAGGTTATAGAAACCCTGGTTGCTGAAGCAGAAGCCGCCTTTGCCGCCGCCGAGCCGATCAGCCCCAAGACACGCTATCCATCACCGGGCCCCGGCCAGTCCCGCAAGAAAGCCCGTGAAGCGGCAGCGTTGGCCGCTAAAGAAGAATAGGCCATGTCTGCATTAGAAGATCTGGTTGAATATGTCGCCAAGAGCCTGGTAGATGATCCGTCTCAGGTGCAGGTGAAACGCCGCCATCAGGGTGGCACGGTTATTCTTGAACTGCACGTCGCACCGGAAGACGCTGGGCGGGTTATCGGCAAAAGTGGACGCGTCGCTAACGCGATCCGTTCCCTGCTGCGAGCCACTCCGAGCAACCGCGATGACCGCGTTGTATTGAAGATCATATAACCCCATGCCAGAACCAGCTTTGCAGCAAAACCGGGGGGAAGAGTCCCCCCGGTATCTGTTAATCGGTGAGGTACTGCGCCCGCACGGGATTCGCGGTGAACTGCGTATGCGGGTACTCACCGACTTCCCGGAACGTATCCCCCAACTGGAAACTGTATTCGTCGGTACCGGGCCAGATGATCCTGGTATTAAGCGTTATCAGATTACCCATGCCCGCCCCCACCAGGGCTACATGCTGCTAACAGTAGATGGAATCAATGACCGTGACCAGGCCGAAAGACTGCGGGAATTATTTGTTATGGTCTCAATTGAAGATGCCATTCCGCTGGAAGAAGGCGAATACTATCTCTATCAGCTTCACGGCCTCAAAGTACGCACCGAAGATGGGCAGACGCTCGGCATCATCAGTGAAGTGCTGGAAACCGGTGCGAACGACGTTTATGTCATCCACAGCCCACAATACGGTGAAATCCTCATCCCGGTTATCCCGGAAACCGTCCTCAAGGTTGATATTGCGGGCGGATATGTTCTTGTCCACTTGCTGGATGGTTTGCTCCCTGGCGCTTGACTTTCCGCTTGACAAGCAGAATAAACGCTTGCTATGCTGTTTGAGTACCATTCAGCCCGTGCACAGCGCCGAGGCAGTTTGAGCAACATAAAATACTGGCTGGGTTTCAGCCTCATACCCGAAATCGGCCCCAAGCGATTAGCCGCATTACTGAATTATTTTGACAGCTTGCCGGATGCCTGGCAAGCCAGTGAATCGCAGCTTGTGCAGGCCGGGCTGGAAAAACAAGCCATCTCCAATCTACAGCGGGGACGCACCCGGTTGGATTTGGATGTGGAATTGGAGCGCATTCACAAAGAGGGGGCGCGGTTACTCACGCTGGCGGATGGCGACTACCCGGCACTGCTGAAAGAACAATCTGATGCGCCAGTGGTGCTGTATGTACGGGGGACACTCTCCCCCGCCGACGACCAGGCGCTCAGCATTGTCGGGACGCGCAAAGCCACACCCTATGGCCGGGACGCCGCGCACTATCTTGCCAAACAGCTTGCCGCCCACAACGTCACAGTGATTAGCGGACTAGCACACGGCATAGATAGTGCTGCTCACAGGGGCGCATTAGACGGTGGCGGGCGCACATTGGCCGTGATGGGCAGCGGCATTGATCTGGTTTACCCCCGTAACCATGAACGCTTTGCCCAGGAAATTGCCAGTCAGGGGGCGCTTATCAGCGAGTTTCCGCTAGGCACACCGCCAGAAGCCCGCAACTTTCCCCGGCGCAACCGCGTGATTAGTGGCATGGCGCTGGGTGTATTGGTCGTTGAAGCACCGGAAACCAGCGGGGCATTGATTACCGCTTCCATTGCCGCTGACCAGGGGCGCGATGTGTTTGCGGTACCAGGCAATATCTTTAACCCGATGAGCAGCGGCAATAATCGGCTGATCCAGGAAGGCGCGAAGTTAGTCATGCATGTAAATGACATCCTGGACGAACTCAGAATCGTCCATGATGCCGTCCAGACGCGCACAATCACCCGACGACTCGTGCCATCCAACCCGGTTGAAGCGCAGATTGCCCGGTATTTAGGGGCTGATCCATTGCATATTGATGATATTGTACGGTTGTGCGGCCTGCCTGTTGCAGAAGTCAGCAGCACGTTGACCATCCTGGAACTCAAGGGGTTGGTACGCAATATCGGCGCGATGCAGTATTGTCTGTCAGAGCCGCACTGACGAGGAGACCGCCAGAAACGGGTCATGTAATCCCCGGACTGGATTCACCTGCAAAATCACGTCGCTTCACGCGTTCCAGATGTAATTCTGATGAAAGGGTAGCAGCGTAGCGTGAGCTGAGTAGTATTATTTCTATACCCAGTACAAGGAGTCACCCTTTATGAATCACTATTATGCGCTGATAATGGCTGGCGGTGGCGGTACGCGGCTGTGGCCGATGAGCCGTCAGGACACCCCCAAGCAGCTTCTCCCTCTGGTTGAAGATGTCTCCATGTTTCGCACCACCGTAGACCGACTGCTCCCACTGTTCCCAGCTGATCATATTTATATTGCTACCGGGCGAAAATATGTAGAGGCCATGCGCCGGGATGCGCCGGAAATCCCATTGGCGAACTTCGTCACCGAACCATATGGGCGAAACAGCGGCCCGGCAGCCGGGCTAGGCGCGGCGATCATCCAGAAACGTGACCCGGATGCCATTGTCGCGATTATGACTTCCGACCACCACATCGCCAAACAGGATGTCTTCCGCGAGGTGTTAAAGGCCGCCCATGACCTCGCGCAACAAGGGTATATCGCCACGTTGGGAATCTCCCCCTCCTACCCTGCCACCGGCTTCGGCTATATTCGACAGGGGGAGAAACTGGCACATATTAACGGCTTTGACTGCTATCACTCACGCGGCTTCACCGAAAAGCCCGACCCAGTGACAGCAACGGCATTCGTAGCTTCGGGCGAATTTTCCTGGAATTCAGGCATGTTCATCTGGCAGGCATCGCGAGCGATGACCGAATTCGAGCGCCAGCAACCCGAGATGTTCGCGCAGCTAACCGAACTAGTCAGCGTGCTGAATACACCAGAGTACGAAACGAAGATGAATGAAATCTGGGCGAAGATCAAAGATATTTCCCTGGATTACGCCGTAATGGAAGATGCCGACAAGATCGCGGTTATACCGATTGACATTGGTTGGAATGATGTCGGCAGTTGGGTTGCGCTCTTTGATGTCCTCACGTTGGATAAGTTTGGCAACTGCTTCAAAGGCAGCCAACCTGAAAAAGTGATTCTGGACACAAAAAACACGCTGGTTTATAGTGACAAGCTCACGGTTACAATCGGCGTAGAAGATATTATTGTAGTTGAGACACCCGATGCTCTGTTGATCTGTAATAAAAATCGAGCAGAAAACGTCAAAGAAGTCGTCAATTACCTGTTGACCACCAAGAACTATAAATATCTCTAAATGGGTATAAGGCGGCGAATCGTTACGGGTTTCTCCACGGCCCAGAGGGCGTAGAGAAAGTCCAACGAAGCCCTCATCCTCAGGCTAGTTTTCTCCTCTATGTCTTGACGCGAAGGGAGATGAGGGTGCAGGCTAATAGGTATATCAAGCATCTCTAGAAACACGCTCTCGGGCATATAGCTTGACGGCTGATGATGAAGGGACGGGAATGAGTAACCTATACCAGGCATATTGTGTCAAATGCAAAACCAAACGCGACATCATCAGTTCGCAAGCAGTCTATACCCAGACTGGCACACCCGGCACACGCGGGATCTGCCCGGAATGCGGAACGACGCTGTTCCGTATGGGCGCAACAGAAGCACATGAGGGACTGCCAAAACCTGAGGTCACGCCCCAACGCAAAAAGAAACCGGCCAAAAGCAAAGCGAAGGCAAAACCTGCCCGGAAACAAGCAGAGAAAAAAGCATCTTCTCGCCGGGGCGGTGGCAAGCTGGTAATAGTCGAATCGCCGGCCAAAGCTCGCAGTGTTGGCAATTTCCTGGGGCGCGGCTATATCGTGCGTGCATCAAAAGGCCATGTGCGCGATCTGCTGGTGACACAGCTTTCGGTAGATGTGGAGAATAATTTCGAGCCGAAGTATCGTGTCCCCAATGACAAACGTGATGTCGCTAAAGAACTCAAGAGCCTGGCAGACCGCGCCAGCGAAATTTACCTGGCAACTGACCCGGATCGTGAAGGTGAGGCCATCGCCTGGCATTTGATCGCGGCTACTGACATGGACGAGAGCCGGGTCAAACGAGTCGTTTTCCATGAAATCACGGAACCGGCGGTAGCGGAAGCCTTCGGCCACCCACGCACCATCGACATGAACCTTGTCAATGCCCAGCAAGCCCGCCGCATCCTTGATCGATTGGTGGGCTATAACATCACTGAACTCCTGTGGCAAAAGGTACGCAACCAGCTTTCCGCCGGACGGGTGCAGAGTATCGCCGTGCGCCTGATCGTTGACCGGGAACGCGAAATCCAAGCCTTTACGCCAGAAGAATACTGGACATTGGACGCCAGCCTCAAAAAGCACGCGGCCAACAGCAAGGATAACAACCGGTCATTTATCGCTCGCCTGGTCAAAATCAGCGACAAGGATGTAGCCTTTGGCACAGAGAGCGAACTACACCCACACCTGGAAATCCTGAAAAAGAGCCGTTATGCGGTCTCGAATATCAAACATGGTACGCGCCAGCGTAAGCCGTCCGCGCCCTTCACGACCAGCACGCTCCAGCAGGAAGCGTCACGCCGCCTGGGATTCAGCGCCAGCCGCACGATGACGCTCGCCCAACAGCTCTACGAAGGGATTGATACCGGCAACGGTGGTCCGGTAGGGTTGATCACCTACATGCGTACCGACAGCACGCAGGTCGCAAAGCAGGCACAGGCCGAAGCCCGCGAGTTTATTCACCAGCGGTTTGGTGAGAAATACCACCCGGCCCGCCCCCCGCGTTATGCAACCCGTACCAAGGGAGCACAGGAAGCCCATGAAGCGATACGCCCCACCAGCGTCCTGCGTGAGCCACAAAAACTTACTGGGCATCTGAACGCGCAGCAGATGAAACTCTATACATTGATCTGGCAGCGCTTTGTTGCCAGCCAGATGGCGAACGCCGTTTACAACACCCTGCGTGTGGATATTGCCGCCGGGCCAAGCGCGAATGAGATGCCATATACCTTCCGTGTATCCGGCAGCACGATCAAGTTCCCCGGATTCCTGGCGCTATATGAAGACAGTCGAGACGAAGACGCCACAGTAGACGAAGACGAAGGCCGTATTCTGCCGGAACTGGCAGCGGGAGAATTGCTTGATCTGATCAAATTACTGCCGGAACAACACTTCACCCAACCGCCGCCGCGCTATACAGAGGCCAGCCTGGTGCGCACGCTGGAAGAATATGGCATTGGCCGCCCCAGTACTTATGCACCAACAGTAGCAACTATTCAAGACCGGGAATATATTGAGAAACAGGATAAGCGTCTGTTCCCCACTGAAACCGGCAAAACCGTGAATGACCTGCTGGTACAGTATTTCCCGGATGTTCTCGATTACCAGTTCACCGCCCGGATGGAAGATGAATTGGACACGGTAGCCGAGGGCAATAGGGAATGGCGTCCAATGCTACAGGAATTCTACACACCTTTCGAGCAGCGGTTGGTAAACGCCAGGGAAAACATGCCGCAGATCCAGCAAGAAGAGGCAATTGGACGCGATTGTCCCGAATCCGGCCACCCGTTGATTGTCCGCTATGGGCGCTTCGGCAAGTTTATTGGCTGCTCTGATTACCCCGAATGCCGCTATACCGAACCCTGGCTAGAGCGCATGGGCATCGCCTGCCCCACCTGTGGAAAGACTCATGGTGGCGAACTGGTGATCCGCAAGACCCGCAAAGGACGCACCTTCTACGGCTGCACTCGCTACCCGGAATGCGACTACACCAGTTGGAAGCGCCCGCTGCCACAGCCTTGCCCGAACTGTGGCGGGCTGCTGGTGGAAAACAACAAGCATATGGCTCAGTGTATAATCTGTGAACACACGTACCGTATCAACGAACTGCCAGAATTGAACACCGAACCGGCATAAACAGCGAGGAACGCTTGGATTGCACTGCGGACAAGGGGCCTGATGCCCCTTGTTTAACCCACTATGCTCACTTGCAAAGGTATTCATTTGAAAAATCAAAACGAATATTTTTGGGCATGATGAAAAAAACGTAGTATATTAGTCACAATGCGTGACTTCATGTGTTGCGAACGCATGATTCTTTGTACAATAAACATGTTATTTCTTGCTATCAACAGGAAAGGCAGTGGCATTCATGATAGGCAAAATCCGCGATACCATCATCGGCTTATGGCCGGTGCTAAAAGGGAATATCCCGAAATCAGGCACGATTGTTGTTGGTGTTATTGCCTTTCTTATCGGCTTGTTGTGGGCTTATGCGCTCCAGCCTACCGTTTTTTACGATGCTGATCCCAGCACATTGCAGCAGAGCTGGCAGGACGAATGGGTGCGTCTGATCGCGGACCGTTACGCCGCGGTAGCGAATAGCAGTGTTCCCAGTGCGGAATTTGAAGAGCAGATCGTGCGGTTGTTACGCGCAGTAGATAACCCCCTGGCGATAGTCCGAGGCATCAACCGGTTGGATTTGGAGCCGCTGGCTACGAGGGCGCAGGAAAATGCTGCACAAACACCAGCGCCAGGACTAATCGCCGATCTACTCCCCTTCATCATCGGGCCGATCATCTTCGTGGCGGTTTTTGTGATCGGGTCGCTCTTATGGGGCTTTTACATCAGCACCTTGATTGTTGATCCAATTCGCAAACGCTTACGCCCTAAGTCGGTGGAAGACCAGAAAGTCCGGGCTGAACTCGACGCGATTCATGCGGCGCGTGATATGCAAAAGAAACTTAAAGACGAAGCAACGGCGGCCCCGGTTTTCAGCGATTTTGGCCCGCCGGTTGCTCGTCATGTTTCAATCTACTTCCCTGGTCGTGCCTATGATGACTCCTTCAGCATTGAAGATGAGGCCAAAGACGATGAGTTCTTGGGCGAATGCGGCGCAGTGATTTCCGAGGCAATTGGCGCGGGCGGATCTGAAAAAGTGACGGCCATTGAAGTCTGGCTGTTCGACAAAGAAGATTTCGTCCGCACACTTACGGGCGTATTTGTCTCCGAATATGCGAACAGCGACCCGGCACTGCGCTCCAAGTTAGAGCCTAAAGGCCAACTAGTTATCGCCAAGCCGGGTGCCATAATCACCCTGGAAACCAACGCGCTGCGGATGCAAGCTCGTGTCGTGGATGTGGGTTATGGTTCGGGTGAACTGCCGTCTAACAGCTTCTTTGAAAAGATCACGATTGAACTGCAAGCTTGGCGGAAAGATGGCAAGGGTGCAGTGGCTACAGCCCCCGCCCAGCCAGCCATGCCCGCCGCCGTACCAGTAGCAGCGCCGCCAGCCTATCCGCCGCTCAATCCACCGGCAGCAGCACCAGCATACTCACCACCGCCTACCATGCAACCAAGCGGACAGCCCAGACCCTTGACTCCGCCACCGCTTCAATACCCTCCTCCGGCGGCAGCACCAAAGAACGATGATGATCCGTTTGGCGGCACTGGCGACTTCACACCAATTAGTGGCTAGCCTCAGTGAAAAACAAAAGTACCCCATAAACCGGGGTACTTTTTTGTTTGTTGTATCCGTGCCAGCCAGCCCACATTATTTGATTTGTTTGATCTTGAAGATAATCTCACCACCAGGCGTCTTGACAGTAACTTTGCTGCCTTTTTTCTTGCCCAGCAGCGCCGCCCCAATCGGGCTTTCATGGGAGATTTTGCCCTCGCGAGGGTTCGCCTCCGCGGCGCCAACGATGTAGTAAGTCTCTGGTTCGTCCATGCCATCTTCCACAATCGTGACTGCCGAGCCGACTCGCACTTCATCCGAGCCGCCATTGTGAGAAATAATGACCGCCGAACGAAGGATATTTTCCAGGTATTGGATTCGACCTTCCAGGAACGACTGCTGCTCTCTAGCGTCATGATAGTTGGCATTTTCTTTCAGATCGCCGTCTGCAACTGCCTCTTTGAGCTTTTGTGTCAGTTCAGGCCGCCGGACATTAATCAGCGTGTCCAGCTCGCGGCGCAATTCTTCTGCGCCTTCCGGGGTTAGATATGTTTGCTCAGGTTGGGACATGAACTCTACACTCCATCAAAACTGAAGGGCCATCATACATGAAAGTGAGGGTGACTCACAGACTGGATATGGTTCGGCGCAGGTTTACCAGATTATTGACATTCTGGCGGTGCAGTTGCTCCACAACACCATTCAGCAAGATCCGGCTCTTACCACATTTTTCCACATTGAGCGCAGCCAGGGCTTTATCAGGCAAAGTGCTGCTCAGGGCTTTATCTACTTTTTGCTGCAGAACCAGCAGGTAATCAATATCTTCCTGAAGTTTGTCGTCAATCTCGCCACGCAGGATCACTTCACCATGTCCTGGCACGATATGCTCGAAATTCCATCCCTGCAGGCTCTTAAGCGATGCCAGGAAATCATCATAACTGCCATCCACGAAATATGGCAGCGGCATGACGGTATCGCCACCGAAAAGAATACGCTCTTCCTTGAGCAGACACACAATCGAATCCGGACTGTGACCGGGCGTATGCCACAGTTGCAGTGTTTTACCACCCAGGTGCAAATTCAGAATCCCGCTCTCAAACACCGTGTCCGGCAGCACGATCTCAACATCCTGAAGTTCCGGCGATGTCGCTTTGGCTTGTTGCAGGCTCTCACGCCCCCGTGTATCCAGCAGGTGGCGGCAACTCGCGTGCGCCACCACAGACGCTCCAGGGAAAAAGCAGGTACCCGTGGTATGGTCGGCATGAAAATGGGTGTTCACGACATAGCGCACTCTGGTATGCAACCGGGTTTCAACAAAGTGTTTGATCCGCAGTGTTTCTTCCGGGAACGGCAGGGTATCTATCAAAATCGCGCCGTCTTTGGTCGTCACCAAACCAGCCGTCACCTGTACATACAGGTCGCTGATGAAAACATAAACATCATCGGAGACACGTTCTCTCTGCATGGGTAATTGTAGTTTATTCCGTCACAGCCGATTTGAGGAAACTCAATCGTCAGTATAATCAGTGCTGGGAGGGAAATCAAGTAGCGTACTCGCCAGCGGACAATCAATCACGGCATTCCATAACCAGGTGCCCGCCCCCGGCGGTATATATAACAATCGGGTAACGGCCAGCAAAAAACGAGTAACGAGAATGCGGCTCGGATTGTTTTCGTGGATAATGTCGTTAAAATTAGGCTGAACTCGAGCACGTTTCACGGTGCCAAAGAATATCGCACAGCATAACCGGCTTTCATTCTCGACCTTATATCAAAAAAGGAGCATTCTTATGGAAAAACAGCGTATACGAAGAACCCTAACGCTATGTTTACTGATTGGCATTGTGGGGCTGCTGTTGATTACGCCCCTCGTACAGGCTCAAACGCAGCCTGTGTTTCGCATTGGTGTACTGGATGATGAGCGCGGGCCGATCAGCAGCGGTGCCCGCCTAGCGGTCAGAGAAATCAATGCCGCAGGTGGGGTACGTGGCGCGGACGGCACTTTTTTCCAGTTGGAGCTCATTATCCAACCAACCGACGGCGGTGCGACGCTAGCGCAGGCCGTGAACAATCTCAACCAGGCCAGCGTAGTGGCCGTGCTGGGGCCAAGAACTAACGATGAGGTCTTGAACGGACTCAGCGCCCTGCAATCACTTAATGTGCCGATACTAACCCCAGCTACCGGTGATACGCTCATCACCGCCGATTCAACCGGGCGGCTGTTCCGCACACGCGCCGCAGAAGTCTTATCCGGGCGAGCCTTAGCCAACTACCTGGTGAATGATATGGGGCTGCGCCGCATCGCCACCGCGCAGCTTGAACTGGATATTACTGCAACCGCCGGGGTGATAGGCTTCTCAACGGCAGCCCAGGCACTGGGTGTGTTGCCACAGCCCTCCCTGCAACTCGCACCGGGCAGCCAGATGATCCAGCTAGTGAACAACATGATTCAGGCGAACCCTGAAATCGTCGTGACTTACGGTGGGCCGGCACTGGCGGCTGAGTTTTACAACAACCTGCGGAGCGCAGGGTGGACAGGGTTGTTCGCTTACAACCAGGCTGATGCGGCGGCATTCTATGAAGCGGTACTGTTTGAGCAACTCCGTGACATCATCTACGCAACCAACTGGCCGTTTACGCTGCCGGATACAGCTAGCAGCAACTTCATGACCAGCTATGTGCGTGCCTTCGGTCGCGTCCCCAGCCCGGTAGATGCCGCCAGTTATGACGGTGTTTACCTGCTGGCACAGGCCATCCAACTTCCAGGCGTGTTGAGCGCAAACCTACGACAGCTCAATGACATCAGTGGGGTACAGGGAGTGCTGCGCCCATCGCAGTTAAGCCAGGGAGAAACCAGCAATAATGTGACGGTCGTGAAGATAGGGGCGTTCGGCGCACCGGAAGTCGCCGCCCGTTATGTTGGTAGCCAGAAAATTGAAGTGGCTGGTATCCCAACCGGCCCGACCTCACCGCTGGCAACAGTCGCCCCGACCGCGACCGCAACACCGGATGGCGTCGTCCTGACTATCAAGAGCGCGCGCCAGAATATTCGCAGCGGCCCCAGCACCAGCTATGATGTGATCGGCCAGCTCAACAGCGGCGATCAGGCACGGGTGATCGGCGCGACGATTGACTTCTCTTGGGTAGTGATCGAGTTCAGGGGACAGCGGGGCTGGCTGGCAACGTACCTGCTGGATGTCTTTGGCGACTTGAACACCGTCCCGATCGTTACACCACCCCCGACGCCGACGCCCTCCCCCACACCAACGGCACAGCCGCAATCTGACATTGTGATTGACGCCGCCATTGCCTCACCGAATCCGATTATTCTGAACCAACCCTTCAGTGTGGCTGTAACAGTGCGGAATGCTGGTGGACTGAGTTCAGGACAATTCGCCATCGCCGCGACTTTCCCGCCCAATGATGTCTACTCCGCGGCGGTTGTCCCCGGTCTGGCGGCGGGGCAAAGCACAGTAGTCAACCTGAACGGGACATTCGCCAATACCGGTTTTTACTCGGTGGTGATCGTAGCCGATCTGAACAATGACGTAAATGAAGGGGCTGCCGGAGAAAGTAATAATCTGTTCACCTTCAGCTACTTCATCAACAAACCACTGATGCGGCAGGGACAGCAAATTCTGAATCCAGGGGATACCATTGACCTGGAAGGCAACGCCGTACAGGGTGATGCCAACTGGCGCGGCGATGCTTCTGCACTAGATGCGCTGTTTACCGCCAAACTCGGCGTTATCCCGAACGTCACACTGGATACCGTGCATTGGGACCTGATAACTTCCAGCATCATTAATCAGGCAAGCATCCCCCGCGCTTCACTCAATCCTGGCACGATTGTTGGCATCATCACCGCTGATGGCAACCGGGGTGTGATACGGGTGGACAGCCTGCCAGGGAATCAGATCGCCCTGACATATCTGGTCTATCAGAATTAGGGCAATAAACACAATGTGGGAGGGTGCAATAACCCTCCCACATAGATGCTTGGTTATAGATACTCGTATTAATTCAGGACAATGTCCACCCAGGTCGTGCGGTTAGGGTACACATAAATGAGCTTTCGGAAGCGTACCCGACCATTCTCGGTCAGGCTGACTTCATAGTAATTGGCCGGCAAATCGCCTAACACGAAGTTTTCGCCGAAGATCGGGTCCGGGTTGACGGATGAATCGGCGTAGGTTGTCGGGTAGCGCGTTAACTCGCTTGATTTCACCTGGAGTGGTGCGCTGTAGAGGAATGTCCCCGCCGCATCGGTCACGCGACCAGCCAGCGTGCCGTATCCCCGGTATGGATAAATCCACAGTTCTGGGTTGCGAGTCGCGCCGAAACTGTTAGGGTCGCCCACCCGCACTTCAAAATGCAAGTGCGGCCCAAAGGCCACACCTGTTCCTCCCACCGCGCCAAGACGATCTCCCTGGCTGACCTGCTGTCCTGCCTGGACCTCTACCCGATCCATATGACCGTACAGGGTGAATACAGGCTGCCCATCCGGGGATGAGAAATTGTGCCGGATGACGACGAGATTGCCGTAATAGCTATTCTGCGGCCCATACATCACACCAGAGTCGCTCCCGGCATAGATCACCGTACCATCTGCTGCCGCCAGAATCGGCGTACCGGTAGGGTTGACCATATCCACACCGTGATGTACCTGTAATCCGCCGCTGTTGCTGCCATAAGCATACGTTCGCGCCACCCAATTCGCACCACCATCAGCAATCGGACGCCGCAGCATGTAATGGTCGGCAATCTGTACTGAGGGGTCAGGCGGGGGCGGTGTCCAGGTCGGGACAGGCGTATTATTCGGATCATCCGCCGGATTGGTGGGTGTAGCGGAGGCAATCGGCGTGCTGGTAAGTACTGGTGTTGGTGAGAGGGTGTTGGTGGGAGTCAACGTATCTGTCGCCGTCAACGTAGCCGTCGGGGATGGTGTAATCGTCGGCGTCCGGCTGGGAGTAAAGGTTGCAGTTGGGGGCAACGTCGGTGTCCGGCTGGGGAGCGGGTTGGCAGTTGGCACGGCGGTCGCCACCTGCGCAGCGCTTATCACGCTTTGGGGCGGCGGTATCGTCGCCGCAAAGGGAGTCGCCGCTGGGGACGCTGGTTGACAGGCAGCCATTATCAACATCACCAGAAAATACTTGATTCGTGTCATGGGCATCACTCAAATGTCGTGTGTTGATTACGATTCGTCCGGCCCGTCCAGAAAGGCTGGCGGGTTCACGGGCGGGCGCGGTTCCGGTGGCAGCGCAGTATCCTGAACAGCTAACTCGCGCAATACATCTTCATCCAGTTCCTTGCCGTTAAAGTGGGTGAACAGTAATGGGTTTTCCGCCGGGTCAACGGCATAACGCCAGCGGCGGCGACCTGTCTCCCGCAGCACCGAACGGCAAACATCACACCGTACAGTACGGCGCGGACGCGGAATCCCAAACAGGCGATCCGGGCGGCTCTCCACAGTCAAATGGCCTCGTTCGCATACTGGGCAAGTGGTCAGCACAAAACCGTTCCGATAGCGTTCTGTCGCCAGTACGCCACGCCAGTAGAAGAACACATAAACCAATACCAGCAACAATGCCACACCACCAACCAATGCTTCATCGGGCAGTTCGCTCCCTGGCGGAGTTTCCCGTGTTTCAGGCACCAGCGAGGGCGCGGGCTGGGCCGTACTACCTGCCCCAGCAGGCACTAACGTCTCAGTGGGCATTAAAGTGGGTATCGTGGTGCTGCCGGCCGCTAGTGTCGCCGTTTTGGTGGGCATGGCCGTATCGGTCATGGTAGCAGTTAGTGACGGCGTATCAGTCGGCACGGGGGTTGCGGTCAAGGTCGCCGTCGCGGTACTGGTGGGCATATCTGTCGGCGTATCGGTAGGAATTACAATAGGTGTATCAGTATGCGGCGGAGTGACACTGGCCGTCAATGCCAGGAGCACCGCGTCAGGCTGTGCAATTGTGCTGGTCGCTGTATGGGTAGCGGTTGGCACAAATGTGGCCGCTGGTATCTCTGTGGGCGTATCCGTCGCTGTTGGCGTGAACGTACTTGTGGTCATCGCTGTTGGCGTATGAGTCGGCGTCAATGTGACCGTTGGTATCTCTGTGGGCGTATCTGTCGCCGTTAGCGTGAATGTACTCGTAGCCGTCGCTGTTGGCGTATGAGTCGGCGTGGCGGTCGGGGTTGCTGTACTTGTAGCGGTGGCCGTTTCAGTATACGTTGCTGTCGGCGTACTGGATGAAGTAAAAGTCATCGTCGGCGTTAACGCATTCTCAGTTAGAACGGGCAGATCTTCCAAATCATCCGCCCACTGCACGAGGTTACGCCCCAGCCAGCCAAATCCGTCGCCAAAACGGATCATAATCCATGTGCCGGTTTCATTCCGACCAACCGGCTCAACCAAATCGCCATTCAACAACTGTCCCAACCGCAGATAGCCGCGTCCTGGCCCAGCACGCACAAAACTGCTACCAGCATTCACATCCACCCAGTTGCCGGAAGGCGTTTCAGTGGGCAACAAAATCACATTGGGCGTTACCGGGGTGGGCGGAGTCGGCGTCAGATTCGCCTCACTCATCACGGGCAGCGCATCAATATCCTGTACCCAGAAGGCAAGATTGCGGCTAATCCAGCCAAAACTACCCCGGTATGCCACCATCACCCAGTCGGCGGTGGCATTACGACTTACCGGGAAAATCACTTCACCCTGCTCGAATTTCCCCACAGGAAGATACTCTCTGCCAGGGCCGCCACGCACAAAAATATCCGGGGCCAGCACGATGCTGTTCTCCGGTGTAGCGGTTGGCATAGGGGTGCTCTCTGTTTGAGCGACGGTGATTGCAGCCACAACCCCCAGCGCCGTTAGGATGAGCAAAATGACCGGCAGTCGGTGTTTCACGCCTTCATCTTCCGGTTAAAATCAGCGCATAATGGTAACATGCCGTTACTAATCTACCAATAGGCAAACCTACCTACCGGGCGACTCCCCTATGAACCATCCGACATGGCCTCTCCTATGGTGAAGTTCATCGGAGTTTCCAGCCGGAAACCATCAGCATACAACTGCACCGCCCACTGTCCGGCATCCAGCGACGCATCGGTTGGGTCAATATAGAACCACAGGCAAATCTGATCCGCCGTCCGAGGCACGTTGTAACTCTGGCTGACGACAACAGTCCCCTCATACGACCATTCTGCTGCCATTGGTGTATTTGCCTGGATGTTATAGGCGATGATCGTCGCATAAATCCGCTGCACGCCTTCAGGGAAAGCTACAATCGGGTTTTCGACACAACCATCGGAGTCACGCACACGCATCGAAACACCGGTACGCACAAAGTAGCGCTGTCCGGGTGTCAGTTCGGCCCCACCCTGTGCTAATCCACTTACGGCCTGCACCACCGGGACGGGAGTCTCCCCGGCCCGCACGGTTGCCAACAGTCGCGTATTGGCACGATCCACTGCTGCGATCTGAGCGCTGGCAGCTTCCGCTGTCGCCGCGATGCGCTCCTCATTTGCGCTGATCGTGCCAGAAACCTGAGTGGCACCCTGAACATAGCCCGCAATTTCGACCTGTAACTCGGCCTGCGGGTCGCTGGTGCTGAAGACCTGGCAAGCACTCAACAGCAAAGCTAATCCCCAAGTAATTCGTCGCATCCATCAACCACTTTCTCCAGTACATCGAGTTTAACGAAATGCCGGGCTGCCGTCCATGTATATATTGGCTCACCAGGGCAATCGCATATCGTTTCGTTGCCGTATAATAAAGATTGGATTTATTACACCGAAAGGATAATTATGAGGCGGTTCGGACGCATCAGCTTTATTTTCCTGGCGATTTACCTGGTATTTATCGGTGGCAGCGCCTATTACGCCCTGCTTTTCCCAGTGCGTGTGCTCCATCATGTCCTCTTGACAATCATTCTGGCGTTCTGGTTGGTCGGGAGGCTGCGGCGCGGGTGGTCACTGCCGGTTACTGCGCTTAATCTGCCGCTGCTGGCGGCATGTGTCGTGTGGATTGTAAGCGCACTCGCTAGCGACGACCGGCGTATGGCATTGGAAAACCTTTGGTTTCAACTGCTGCATGTCTTAATTTTCTTCATTCTGGTGGATATGATCCAGCGCGGGAGGCAGCGCCTGCTACTGGAAACCCAGTTCATGCTGGGCGCGGCAGTCGTTTTTCTAAGCGGGTTAGAGCTGGCCTCCTGGTATCTTGGGCTGGGTATCCTCCCCGGCGCACAGATTGGTTGGGCGAGTGTGGCCGGAGCACCGCTGGTTCTGCCGCGTCTGTCTCTGGCGATGAACATCAGCACGCTGCTGGCGGGATACCTCGTTCCTCTGGTTATTCTGACCGGGGGCTGGGCGCTCACCATGCGCCGCCGGGACTATCGGGTAGTGCTGGGGGTATTGGCCGGGCTGCTCTTGATTATTTTACTGTTGACAGGTTCGCGGGGCGGCATTATCGGCATTCTCGCCGGGGCGGGCGCGTTTATCGTTTTGCGGCTGTCTCAGTCCGGCAGACTGACAGGGCGTTTATCCGGGCGCGTGATTATCGGTGGGGCAATGTTCGCCGGGGTTGTGTTGGTGGCGCTATTTCTCATCTGGTCAGTGAGCGACTCCGGCACACGGGATGTTGGGGACGCCGGGCGTCTGGATATGTGGACAAGTGCGGTCGAAATGACCCGCGACCATCCATTAACTGGTGTGGGAGCAACCCTGTTCGGGCGGGCCTTCCGCAATTACCGCGACCCGGCGCTGGTGCAGGATAAGCTGGTTTCCGCCCACAATGCTTATCTCAATACAGCTGCCGAAACTGGCCTGCCGGGAATCCTGGTCAGCCTGTGGCTAGGAAGCGCGTTTGTCATGGCGTGGTGGCGCAACCGGCAGTCCGCCAGGGGAGGCTACCAACTTCGCCTGGATGCGACCTTTGCCGGGCTGGTGGGTATGGGGATTCACAGCCTGGTGGATGTGTTCACCATCACGCCGATTGTGCTGCTCATGCTCCTGTTATCCACTTACAGCATCACACGACCTGGCAGCAGGCTGGATCACCCGCCGCAAACCCCGCGCTGGGCAGTGGCGCTCGCACTGCTGGGCATCGTCGCCTACGGTGTGTGGTTCATCCAACTGGACCGTGCTCAGAATGCCTACCAGCAAAGCCTGGAGGATGCGGAAAATGCCCTGGCACACGCGATTGAGGCTGCCCAGCTTGACCCCACTCTCAACCTCTACACGCTCCAGGTCGCCTACCTCATAGGGGAGGATATCCTTGTTACCCCGGATATGGATATAGAAACCGCTATCAGCGCGTACCAAACCGCATTGGAGCGCGAACCAACCTGGGATACGGGCTGGATTAATCTGGCAACACTGACGCTGGGTGCGCGACAGTGGGACTTTAACAGTGCCCTGGAATATCTGGACACCGCTCGTCAGATCAATGCTTTCAATACGGCCAACTTACACTGGGCGCAGCTGGCAGAATCCTTGCAAGCCGCCCCGGATGACGAAATCATCTCAGCCTACCAGAGCGCCATGTTACGGGGAGCCAGTCTGTCTCTGCCTCTGGCCGACTTCTGGCGGGCGACTCCGCTGCGTCGGGCTGCGTTGGAAGCCTATCTCGCGGATGACCTCTCGCTTGATCTGCAATATCGCATCCTGAGCACATATGATACCGAACGCGCCGCTGCGTTAGTCCCTGACACCCCTCAGACAGCGGCAGAATGGTGGGTTGCCGGGGAGTACGCCCTGACAGTGCAGAATGACCCGGATACTGCCATCCAGTGCTTTTCCCAGGCTGTTGCGCTGCGTCCCAGCTATGGGGATTACTATGTCTCCCGCGCCAGGGCGGAACTACACTCTAACCCGGATGCCGCCCGCCATGATCTGGACATCGCGGCATTACTCACGACTATTGACGAGTACCCGAATGCGGTGCGGGCGGAACTGGCGACCACACCTGAAGCAGCCCTGGCGTATCGAGTGAACGCCCTCCCGCCGCGCCAGGTGCGCCAGGAATTTGCCGCCGCGCTGTATGGGCGAATTGCGCAATTCGACGTGTTTCCCGTAATGCGCTCAACTGGCCCAGGTCGCGCTGCTATGCAGCCCTGGTACACGGTTGCGGAAGAACGACTGCTGAATGGGCAGATTGATGGGGCAATCACCGCTTACCGTGCGATCCTGGATTATGCGCCAGACGAACAGGAAGCCCGTGACAGGCTATCTGAGCTACTGGCGACTCCAGCAGAAGCACAGTAGCAAGGGTACCTTTGAAGTTGCTGGCAAAATACCCGTCTGTCGCGCCTGTAAAATTGGAGAAAACAGGATACGTTACTGAAGACACTTCTTTTCAAACGGAAGCACCTCGATAGAAATCGGTGCTTGCTCTATCTTTTGAATTCTGCTACTATACAGGGTAGTTGTCCCCGTAGCTCAGTGGATAGAGTGCAGCCCTCCGGAGGCTGAAGCACAGGTTCGAGTCCTGTCGGGGACGCTAGTATAAGCCACGAACCAGCCTGAGTGCTGGTTTTTATTTTCCTCTTGTACAACACTCAGGTTTTCACAGAACCTTTCGAAAATTGAAGAGATATTAAGGCACATAACCGCACAATATCAAATAAAATAGAGGTATACCGCTTATGTGCTTGTGCATTTGCTAAGGCGCCTACCCCAAAGACAATGAAATGTTCCTGAAATCTCAATCCTCTCCTTTGAAACAACTCGAACGGCTGACCTGTACGTATACCCAACTTAAAGCAGGAGAAGCACGCCAAAAAGCACGAATAATGACTGCGCTCGCCCTGGCATTGTTGGTCGTCACGATCGTTGTGTCACCTATCTGGATTATTTCTGCGCCCGACTTTGTGTTCGCCCCACATATATCGCTGGGATTGCTGGCGGCACTCAGCTTGATCTACGGGTTAAGTCGTTCGCGCCTTTACTGCGCCGCGCCGGCATCCTTAATGCTGCTCCTGCTCCTGCTCATAGCAATCGTGATCCTAACGGCACCTGGGCCGCTGGAAAACCGGATGCTGGTACTACCATTTCTGATTCTGCCGGTCATGATTTCCAGCATGTTCATGCAGTATCGTTTTACTCTGGCGGTAATAACCATTGGCCTGGGTAGCATTAGCTCCTTCTTCTTTGCGCCGGAAGTCCCGTTTAAATTTACCTTCACCTATCTAGTGTTTTTCTTGGCGATTACTGCGTTGGGCGGGGTAGGCGCGATCATGAGTCGGCGTTATCAACAACAATCGGCTGAAAGCGAGGAACGCTATCAATCCGTGATTGCTGCCCTTTCAGAAGGCATTATTATGCAAATGAAGGATGGCACCATACAGACCTGTAATGTGGCGGCGGAGCGCATCCTGGGGCTGACGGCAGAACAGATGAGAGGGCGCACCTCAATTGACTCCGGTTGGTATGCGATTCATGAAGATGGTTCGCCCTTCCCCGGAGACACCCACCCGGCGATGGTGACACTCCGTACTGGGCAGCCTTTATCCGGCGTGATTATGGGGGTAAACCAACCCAACCGCGAACTCCAATGGATTTCGGTCAATTCACAGCCCTTAATACATCCGGGCACAACCCAGCCATATGCTGTCGTCACTTCATTTACCGACATCACTGGGCGCAAACAGCATGATCGGGCACTGGCCGAAGCCCAGCACCGCTACCGTGCCCTTTTCAGGCAGGCTCATGACGCCGTGTTTATCCTGAACCTGGAGGGCAAACACCTGGAGGCAAACTGGCGAGCAGCAAATTTGCTCGGCTACACTGTTGAAGAAATCCAGAATCTGACTTTTAAAGACTTGTCGGCTGAATATAAAGACAGTCAAGATATTCTTGGGCGTCTGCTTGACGGTGAGCATATCCCCGTTTATGAGCGCGTTTTTCGTAAGAAAGAGGGCACACTCATTTCAGTAGAAATCAGCGTTGAACTGGTACGAGACCTGGATGGCAATCCTTTACATATTCAGAGTGTCGTGCGCGACATTACCGAGCGCAAACAGGCTGAAATGCTTAAGCAGGCCTTCCTGGAAGACATGCAGGCACTACAACGGATTCATCTGGAACTCAGCGAGATTGAAGACCTTCAAACACTTTACCAAAAGATGATTGAGATGACTCAGCAGCGACTGGGAATTGATCGTGTCGGATTATTCATGTTGGATCGTGCAGTCACTCGTATAGAAGGCACCTACGGTATAGACACCGACGGCGCGATCCGTGATGAGCATTACTACCAGGAGGCTGTTACGCCAGATCATTGGACACTAGATCTTCTGACCAAACCTCAACGCGTGAATTTTTGGGACAATGCGGATATTTTTGACAATGGGGTTGTAGTAGGGACAGGTTGGAGAATTGCTACCGCGCTCTGGAACGGTCAGGAGGTGCTTGGGTACCTGGTAATAGATAATTTTGTGACCCATCGTCCAGTCCGCGCCTACGAAACGGAATTAATCTCTCTGTTAGGCAGTACGTTTGGCCATCTGATCGGGCGGAAACAGACCGAGGAAGCCCTGCGCCAGAGCGAAAAACGTCTGCGTTCTCTGGTTGACGCTATCCCAGACATGGTTTTCCGCCTGCGCCGAGATGGCACGTATCTCGATTTTCATGCGCTGAGTACAGACGATCTGATCGCCCCTCCCGGCCAGATGATAGGGCGAACAATCACGGATGTCCTGCCGCCCGAACCCGCTGAAATCCACGCACACTTTATCAACCAGGCACTTCGAACTGGTGAAGAGCAAACCTATGAATATACCCTGCCCATCGGCGGACAATCTGTTGATTTTGAAGCCCGCATGGTGGCAACCGGGCAAGATGAAGTTGTGGCAATTGTCCGCAATATCACTGAACGCAAGGAGGCAAGCAGGCGTGAGTTTGAGCTTGCACTTGAAAGAGAGCGGGTCAGCCTGCTACGGCAGTTCATCGAGAAGGCATCGCATGAGTTCCGCCCGCCGCTTTCGGTCATTACGTCTGCCGCATTTCTGATGTCTCGGGTAGATGACCCGGAGAATCGTCAGCATAAAGCCGATTCTATTCACGATCAAGTGATACGCATAACCCGTCTGGTGGACATGCTGCTGCTCATGGTGCGGCTCGAAAGCAGCACTGCGACCACGTTTTCATCTGTAGATATCGGGATGATTATTGATGCCATCTGCCAGAACATGATCGAACGACGCGGAGGAAGTCCGACACTCGTCCGTAAAAGCACCCAGAAACTACCGCTAATCAAGGGCAGCTTCGAGGATTTGCTTGAAGCACTCACACAGATTCTCGACAATGCATATCGTTATACTCCGGCAGATGGCACCATCACTGTCACAACCGGCGCGGAAGATGACCTTATCTGGTTAGAGATTCGTGATACGGGCGCGGGCATTGCTGAAGCCAACCTGCCCCATATTTTTGACACCTTCTGGCGGCTGGATGAAGCACATACCATACCGGGGTTCGGACTGGGACTGCCCATCGCACAAAAAGTCATACAGCTGCATGGCGGCACAATAGGTGTTAAGAGCAATACCGCCGAAGGAACATGTTTCAGGATCGTTTTGCCAGCGGCAACCTAACCAATAGCATCCTCATGCTCGTCAGATGATGGGTTCTGTTCGGCATTCACGGGGTTTTGCCCGGTCGTGGGCAGAACTTTCTCTGGCAAAAACAGTTCCCGCTCCAGCACGTTTAAACGCTGCAATCGATTTAGTGCCTGTTTCATCACCTGGTCTACCAAGCTGGTATACTGCCCGGTTTGAGCCGAGTCAAAACTATCGGCCTCCAGCAAATTGTGAGTATACGACTGATCAATCTGCTGAATCTAGCGCAGAAACGCATGAAAAATGGTATTCAACTTCATGCGGTTGGTGACGTTCTGGTGGACCAGCTTGCGTGATCGTGAGAGCATCGTCATGTAGATCATGGTCGCCGCCCCGCCCGCCCCCGCCGCGAATATCTTAAAGAAATCCTAACGGATTCGTCGCTGGTCAAAACCAGGTGAATCGCGATCACGATCAAAACAGCCCGACAAGAAACTGCAAACCGTCCATCACTACCATGACATAGAAACCAATCCTGGCCTCTGTGATCGTCTCTTTAAACAGACTGCCCACTCTCGCTTCGAGGTGTTTCATCAGTTGGGTATATTCCTCCGAAGCAACACGTCTGGCCCGCAGCTTGTGAAAGGCTTCCAGGCCGCCGATCTCGCTCAGGAGCTGCCGTCCGAGTTTCTGTTCTTTGAGACTGGATGCCGTCATCAACCGGTCAATCTGCTGGACGACACGGGTACGGTTCAATCAGCGCATCGCCCGCGCCAATGACTCGATGTCTGGATTCGCGTCTTTAAGCGCCCGGCGGAAGATTTGCTCGGTAGCGTTTTCCGTCCCCATGATACATTCGAGCGATCGGGCAGCAGTGCGCATAATAGATGGGTTTTCGTCGGTGAGTTCACTCAAAAGCGTGGAGACAGCGTTTTCAGCCTTCCGGTAGCCGAGGGCGGCCAACGCTTCATGGCGCATTGAATTATGTCTGGGAAAGCGGTTAAATCGGCGGACGAAACGGTCAAGCGCAAGGGCGGCATCACCAGCATTCCTGTCCATCGCTTGCATACAGCCGAGGGACACAATCGCATCGTAAGTCTCGTTGCGACGCCCCCATTTGCAATAATAGTGCAGATGCTGTCACAAATGCTGCTCTCGCTACCGTGTATCGGAATGATACGCAAGGCACGCAGGGCAGCCCACTGTAAATTTGAATCCTCCAGCGCCTCGACGACCGATGAAACATATCCATGGGCCTTGTCGTTCTCGTTGGCGACAATCAACCGGGCGAGTTGGTCAACCAAAGGGTCTTCCTGAGGATTCTTAGTGGCAGCCTCAGCCGAGTTCGCACAGTCTTTTTGATTTCGCCAAAAGCAGGCCTTCCAGCAGCCAATAGCGTGACCAGTAATCTTCCTCCGGGCTGACTTTGGGGTCAACCAGGTAGCTTTTTAATAAGGCGATTATTTCGGGTTCATCATCTGAAATCCGTGCCAATGCATTCCACAACCAGGGACGGATAGATGAAATATCGCCTTTCTCCCTGGAATCTATAAAAGGCTCTGGTCTGTAGCGCTGATTGATAGCATTTACCAGGAGTTCGCGCATTCGCACTTGCACTTCGCCCTGTAGTTCGGAGAGCTGCATCTGTGCGCTAATTCGTTCTTCACGTCGACCATGCACAAACGCATTTAGATTATTCTCAGGTATACCCATAAAATCCCCCGTATTGAGCCGCTGCACTTTCTCTAAGGCTACTATAGTTTTCATATATTGGCACACTGACCTTGATGAGACAAAACGTGAGAACTATGTCACAATGGGGTTGCGACAATAATCGAATGCTGTTGATTCAGCCACAGGAACAGGAACCATGCCCTCATTTGCCTATACAGCGCCGATCACCTCAGCCTTTCCATCCATTGTAGGCGGGGTACTGATCGGAACTACCGAAAAGATCACCCCATCAGCCAGGCTTGATGCACTCTATTTTCAAGAGCAGCAGCAAGTCAAACAACGGATTGGCGATACCCCACTGAGTGAACTCGCCTCCGTGAGTGCCTGGCGCAGCGCCTTCCGAACCTTCAATGTTGAGCCAACGAAATACCGCGCCGCTTCTGAAGCGTTGCTGCGCCGGTTAACCAAGAAGGGCGATATTCCACCGTTGAATGTATTGGTAGACATCGGCAATCTGGTCAGCATCCGCTATGGGCTGCCTGTCGCATTATTCGATGTGCGCAATCTGGTAGGTGGCGGCTTGTCGGTGCAGTTTGCGAGTGGGCAAGAAAAGTTCTGGCCGCTGGCCGCGGATATATGTGAGAACCCTGATCCAGGTGAAGTGATCTTTGCCGACTCCGCTCGGAATGTCTACGCCCGGCGCTGGTGCTGGCGGCAGTCCCGAGATAGTGCGGCAAGTGAAGATACCACACAGGTGATCGTCACCATTGAAGCTCATCATGAGGGCGCAGAAACAATGATTGCGACAGCCATCAACGATTTAGAGGAGCTTCTCACAGAATATGCCGCATTTCGTGGCGGTAAAGGTATTGTATCCGCCAGACAACCGGACTTTTCGTGTTAGCGGTTCTATGCAGCGCACTGCATGGTTCGATTCTTCTGCCCTGAAACACTGTCCATCCGCTAGAGTGTCTTTTATTTGTCCCGCGCCTTGTGATAAGATCGTTTCATGATGAACGGGTTGAACACACTCTGGAAGAAACTATTCCCCCACTGGCGCTGGTATCTGCGAGCCGGTCTAGCCTGGGTCATCCTGGTGGCGCTGACACCCGCCCCGCCCCGCGCTGTGCTCGAAGTACAGCAAGCAGTAGAAACGACGAAGCCCCAGGTTTGTGTCCACACCCGGCTGATTGACGAAGTATTTGAGTGGAAGATACAGCGTTCCCTGCAAATGGTTCGCGAGATGGGCGCGGATACCATTGTTGAGTTTTTCCCCTGGGCGTATGCCGAACCAGGAGACGGGGTCTATAGCTGGGATTCGTTTGATCGCATTGTGCGTCATGCCCGCAACCAGGGCTTGCATATCATCGCCCGCGTGGGGCTGGTGCCGTCCTGGGCACGAGACGACATCGTGGAACAAAGCACGACGCTCAACTACCTACCAAATGACTCATTTAGCGACTTCGCAGACTTTGTGGCTGTATTCGCCGCCCGCTATGCCGGGGTGATTAACCACATCATCATCTGGAATGAGCCGAATCTGTCTTTTGAGTGGGGCTACCGACCGGTAGACCCGGAAGGCTACGTACGACTATTACAGGCCGTCTACCCACCTGCTCATGCTGCCAACCCGAATGTCGTCATCCTGGCCGCCCCACTCGCGCCGACTCTGGAGCCACCCGGAAGCCCGCATGGATTGAACGACCTACTTTACCTGCAAGCGCTATACGAAGCCGGGGCAGCCGCATTCTTTGATGCGCTGGCCGTCCATACTTACGGTTTTACCGAACCGCCTGAAGCTGAGCCAGGTGACACTGTGCTCAACTTCCGGCGGGCGGAACTGCTGCACAGTGTCATGGTGGCGTACGGAGATGCCTGGAAACCGGTATATATCACCGAAAGCGGCTGGAATGACAACCCTCGCTGGACAATGGCCGTGCGCCCTTCAGAACGTGCCGCATATACCGTCAGCAGTTATCGTTGGGCTGAAGTACACTGGCCCTGGGCAGATAAACTCTGTACTTGGGTGCTGCGCTACCCAGCTAACACCGGCACCTACCCGGATAACTTCACACTAATCACACCCGATTTTGAGCCCAAGCCGGTCTATAACGCCCTCCAAGAGTATGCACGTGGATGGGAAAGGAGCGACGCACTGTGGCTACCAGCCCCTGGCGAGTGATGCTGATCGCACTGGCCGCCGCTCTGACGGTCTGGGTATGGGCGCTGGCGGGGGCGTTATTTGCCCTGCGCTGGAACGCAATTGAGCGTCCTGGCCCACCGCTCAAAGAGGTATTCCCTTATGGTGAACTGAGGATCGGTATAGATGCCAGCTACCCTCCCTTCGCCGTTGCCACAGCCGAGGGTTTATTCGGGCTGGACGTGGATCTGGGAACAACCCTAGCGGAGCGCATCGGGATTCCGGTGCGCTTTGTCAACATGGGGTTCGACGGCCTGTATGACTCGCTGCGAGCAGACCAGGTAGACATCGTGATTTCGGCGCTGCGGGTTGACCCGGCAAGGCTGGGGGATGTGCGTTATACGACATCGTATTTCAACGCCGGGCTGGTGCTCGTGAGTGACAATCCTGTGATAGAAACCATGCCGAATATGTCGGGATACGCACTAGCCTATGAATATGGATCGGACGCCGATATTCAGGCTGAACGCTGGCTACGTCGGATTCAGTCTTTCGGCACCCGCCCCTACGAAACCCCCGGTTTTGCGCTGGATGCCGCCCGTCTGGGGGAAGCTGATGCCGCGTTGACCGACATTGTGAGTGCCCGGTTGTACTTGCGCCAGCATCCTGACTGGAACGCGCACTACATGCCCATCACCGATGAATGGTATGCCATTGCCAGCCGCATTGATAAATGGATATTGTGGGAAACCGTCGAACACGCTTTGCAAACGTTGATTCAGGACGGCTCATTGGAGACAATCATTGACCGATGGTTGTAGGTTCTTCGTCCAGCAATTCACCCACCAGGGCGAGATAGGCCAACGACGCGCTGCTTTCCGGTGCGTAATCCACCACCGCTTTGCCACTGTGTGAAGCGTCCGTGACCTGTACATCGTATGGAATCACCGTCTGGAAAACCTGCCCTGGTAGCAACGCCCGCAGTTCGGTCAGGACATTCGGTGACTGGGCGCTAGCGGTGTCATAAAAAGTCGCCAGAACACCACGCAACCGCAGCCCCGGGTGTCCCATTTTGCTGCGAATCCGGCTCGCCGCATCCTGTACTGCACGAATGCCCGAAATTGCCAGCAGGCTGCACTGTGACGGGATCAACACCGAATCGGCGGCCAAGAGGGCGCTGATCGTCAGCACATTCAGCCCTGGTGGGGTGTCAATCAGGATTATGTCAAAGGTGAGACGGCTTTCCCGCAGCACTTTACGCAGCCGGTGGAGCGAAATCTCCTGTTCCACAATCTGGATGGCCGCTGCGTCCAGGTCTACACTCCCCGGTACAAGTGCCAGGTTGGTGCCCAACCGCCGCACCACTCGTGTCAAGGTTATTTCAGGATACATCAGCAGCGAATAACTACTGCGCTCAACAGTGCGCGGATCAAGGCCTAACAAAGCGGTCAGGCTGGCCTGTGGGTCGAGATCAATCAATAAAACACGCTGCTGCCGCTGTGCCAGGACAGCACCCAGGTTCAAAGCCGTCGTGGTTTTGCCCACGCCGCCCTTCTGGTTTGCGATTGCGATAATTTGTGTCACGGACCGCCCCAGCCTACTTTGAGTTATATGAGGTAATTATAAAGCGTAATAGCATTTGTAACCACCATCAACCCAGCGATAACCGGTGTAATGAGTGAAACATCGCGTCTGGAATGTGTACCAGCAAGGCGCTATACTCTGCAATATGCATATCGGGATTGATGGTCGACTCACGTACTACCGCACCGGAGGGATCAGCACGTATATCCGCCGGTTGATCGGGGCACTGGAAACACTGGATACGGATAACCGTTATACCGTGTTTCACAGTCGCAAGGCTCAGGATTCCCTGGTGACACGCTTCCAACAGGCGAACCTGTGGACACCCTGCCACCATCGCCTAGAACGCACCGGTCTTACGGTCGAGCTGGCACGCTTTCATCTGGATATTTTGCACAGCCCGGATTTTATCCCGCCCCGGCATGGAGCAAGACGGCATGTGATTACAGTGCACGATCTGAATTTCCTGCACTACCCGGACTTGCTCACCGCCGAAAGCCGTCGCTACTACAATGACCAGATTGCGACAGCGGTACGGCAAGCCGACCACATCCTGGCAGACAGTGAAGCTACCAAAGCGGACATCGTCGAAATGCTGGGCGTGCCAGACGCCAAAATCACCGTGCATATGCTGGGTGTGGAAGAAAAATTCCGGCCACTGCCAGACGAAACCCTGCAAGCCTTCTACCGGGAATATGAACTGCCTGCTCAGTATATCCTGTTCGTTGGCACGTTTGAGCCACGCAAAAACATCGCGGGACTGCTAACAGCCTATCGGGCGCTGCGAAACGAACTCCCGGATGCGCCCCCGATTGTGCTGGCCGGGCAGCGCGGCTGGATGTTTGATGAGACGATGGCTCGTATTCGCCAGATGGGACTCGACTCGTATATTCACTGGCGGGAGAATATGCCAGGCGACGCGCTGCCTGCGTTGTACAATGGGGCGCGGGTGTTGGTGACGCCTTCGTTTTACGAAGGATTTGGCCTCCCGGCACTGGAAGCGATGGCCTGTGGCACCGTGCCTATTGTGAGTAATCGTTCGTCGCTACCCGAAGTCGTAGGGGATGTCGGGCTGCAAATCAACCCCGATGATCCGACGACACTCACGCAGGCACTTTACCATGCGCTCACCGACTCTGGCTGGCTGCGCAGGATGCAAGTGGCCGCCCTGGAACGCGCCAGACTGTTCACCTGGAGCCACACCGCCGCCATAACTTTATCAGTTTACCGCTCCGTGATTTGAGGCTGTATGCACATTCTAATGCTCACGCCCAGCCTGCCCTACCCGCCTCAACAGGGCGGGGCCATCCGTAATTATGGCATCATCAAAGGGCTGCACACCGCCGGGCATACCATCACCTTACTGAGTTTTCATGATAATGCTGACCTGGATGCCAGCGCCACACCGTTAGCCCAACTCTGTAGCCACATTGAAACCATTCCAGCCCCCCGGCGCACTCTGACGAACCGGCTGCGCGACCTGCTTTTTTCCAGCCAACCAGACCTTGCTCGGCGGCTGCACAGCCCAGAACTAGCCGAACGGCTGTGTGGTCTGCTGGCGAAAACGCGGTTCGACCTCGTGCAGTTTGAGGGACTGGAAATGGCAGCCTACCTGCCCCTGGTACGGCGGTACCAGCCGGAAGCCCGCTTGATCTATGATGCGCATAATGCTGAATATGCCCTGCAACGGGCGATTTTCCAGGTAGACAGGGGGACATTCTACCGCTGGCTGGCAGCCGGTTACTCACTGGTTCAATCCCGACGGATCATGCACTTTGAGTCAGACATCTGCGAGCGTGCCGATTATGTCATCGCCGTTTCTGACGAAGATGCGGCGGCGCTGCGCATATTCTGTTCGGGTAATGGTATTGGCATTGTCCCGAACGGCATCCATATTGAGGATTACGTCGCACCAGATGAACGGCTCGATCTGGGCGAACACGCCCTGGTTTTCACCGGCAAAATGGATTACCGCCCGAATGTGGACGCGATGAACTGGTTCGCAGAGGATATCCTCCCACTGATACTGGGACAAATCCCGGATACACGCCTGTACATTGTTGGACAAAAACCCCATGCTCGTCTGGAAAAATTGCGCGACAAGCATTATATCGAAATCACCGGGTGGGTACGGGATATCCAGCCCTTCCTTTATGCGACGACAGTTTATATCGCCCCATTGCGAATGGGCAGCGGAACGCGTCTGAAAATTCTGGAAGCGATGGCCGCCGGACAAGCGATTGTCGCCACATCCATCGCTGCCAGCGGGCTAAATGCCCCCCAGGATGCCATCCTCATCGCGGATGACGAAACCAGTATGGCTGACTCCATTGTGGCACTGCTCCGGGACGCCGGACAGCGGGAGCAGCTTGGCGCAGCAGCACATGCATATGTCGAGCAGCATTATGATTGGTCGGTTGTCATTCCGCGCTTATTAGCCATCTACAAAGGATTAGGTCTTGGATAGAGAGGCGCTTGTTCTGCGAAACCGGCACATGGCAAGTGCCTTTCACGCATTGCCGGTCAAACACCAGGTGCGCCGCCTGTTGCTTGGGGTGAGCGCCCAGGTGCCAGTCAATATCCCACGTCAAGCCCACTACCCTGACCGCCTGCTACTCGTCCGCCCTGACCACTTGGGTGATGTCCTGCTGACAACCCCGGCTATCCATGCCTTGCGGGAGGCTCTTCCTGATACCGAACTGCACGCATTAGTCGGCCCCTGGTCAGCGGATGCAATAGCCGGTTACCCCGAAGTAGACCAGGTCCTCACTCTAGCGTTTCCTGGTTTCAGCCGCGATCCTAAGGATAACTGGCGCTCGCCTTATGCTCTGGCGCTGAGTTCCGCCCGTCACTTGCGGCGCATTGGCTACCGGGGCGCTGTCATCTTCCGTCCTGACCACTGGTGGGGTGCGATGCTGGCGCGTTTCGCCGGAATTCCTGAGCGTATTGGCTATGATCTACCGGATGTCGCCCCTTTCCTCACACATACCATTTCCTTTGAACGGCAGCACGCCGTCACCCAAAATATGCGACTCGTTGAGCACTTGACCGGGCAGCGAGCAGGCCTACAACCCGAACTGTATTTCCCGGTGGACTCACTTGACGAGGCGTATGTGGAGGGCTATCTAGAGGAGTGGGGAATCCCATCTGGTCAACCGGTACTCTGTATTCATCCTGGTTCGGGAACCTGGGTCAAGCGCTGGCATGAAGAACGCTGGGCTAAAGCGGCAGATACTCTCAGTGAACAATTGGATGCGCCCGTCGTGTATACTGGTGGCGACCACGAAATGCCGCTGGTGCAGCAGATTACCAACCTGATGCGCCGTCCAGCTTGCATTATGGTGGGGGATACACGGGTTGGGCAGCTTGCGGCGCTATTCAAGCGGGCGCGGGTTATCTTGGGACCGGACAGTGGCCCTCTTCATCTGGCCGCCGCCGTCGGCGCACCAACTGTCACCCTGTTTGGCCCGGCAGATCCGTTTGAATTCAAACCCTGGGGGCCGGAAGCAAGACACATCGTGCTGGCAAGTGACATCGGCTGCCGCCCCTGTCGCGTGCTGGATTGGGGCGACGACGACCCGGAGAATCATCCTTGTGTGCGTGAAATCACCCTCGCCAGCGTCCTCAACGCGGCACGCCAGGCCGCCAACGCCCACTATTAATCGGGGATAACGACCTTGTCCAGTCCCTGTTCAGGGTCAGGGTATGCCAGGTTCATGCTTTCGAGCGTCTCAACAATCGTTTTCGAAATAATAAAATTCCGGTACCATTTCTTGTTGGAAGGAACGATGTGCCAGGGCGCATAATCCGTGTTACAGCGGGTCAAAACCGCTTCATAGGCATCCATGTACTCATCCCACTGTTCGCGTACCGGAAGATCCCCGGTTGAGAACTTCCAGTGTTTGTCAGGGCGGGCCAACCGCTCTTCAAACCGTTCCTTCTGCTCCTCTTTGCTAATGTGCAGGAAAAACTTCAGAATGCGTGTGCCACTATCCGCCAGCAGGCGCTCAAAATTGTTAATATGATCGTAGCGTTCTTTCCATATTTCCGGCGGGACGAGCTTGTTTACCCGAACAACCAGCACATCCTCATAATGGCTGCGGTTGAAAATGCCGATATACCCTTTTGGTGGGGTATGCTGGTGAACCCGCCACAGAAAATCATGTGACAGTTCCTCGGCAGTCGGCGCTTTGAAGCTGGTAACACGCACGCCCTGAGGATTCACAGAGTCAAATACATGCTTAATTGTACCGTCCTTGCCACCTGCGTCCATCGCCTGGAGGACGATCAGCAAAGTGTACTTACCTTGCGCGTAAAGCATTTCCTGGAGTTCGGCCAATCGTGCCTCCAAGTGCGCTTCGGTTTCTCTGGCATCTTTCTTATTCAAGTCACCGTGATACTCCGGGTCAAAGTTATGTAATTTGACCGGGCTACCGGACTTTGGGGCCAACGGTTGCTGAGCCATACTTTCCTCCTGCACTTAGGGCGTATCGAATTCGGTTTCCCGTTGCGGGCGAACAAGGCGCGTCGTCTCATTGCGATATGTCACCATACCCGGCGCGGCGCCTTTGATCTTCTTCACATAACGGCACTCGGTCACATCCACCAGCACTTTACCCTCATCGCGGCCCGTACTGTAATAAGCGGCGACGGCGGCGGCCTGTTCGACCACCGACTCTGGTATCGGGCGGCCATCAAACTTGACGATCACGTGCGACCCCGGCACGTCATGGGCGTGCAACCACACATCCTGCCCACCTCCCTTGCCAAAAGTAACCTGCTCATTCTGGCGACTGTTGCGCCCAACCCAGATGACAAAACCATCTTTCGTGACACACTTCAATGGCGCACTCTGCCCGCTTCCGGCAATTCTTTTGGCCGCTTTGCCGCGCCAATACCCTTTGCTCTGCAAAGCCTGGCGCACTTCATCAATGTCCGGCCAGTTAGCAGCCATCGCCAAGTCAGCAGTAAGCTGTGCCAGGAATGCTAGTTCATTTTTCGCTTCCTCGACTAGGCGCGGCACGTCCGCCAGCGCTCGTTTTGCCTTGTCATAGCGGGTGAAGTAGGCTTGCGCGTTTTCCAGCGGTGTTTGCGCCGGGTTGAGATTGATGACCAGTTCGGGCTTACCAGGGTCGTACTCCGCCTTAAGCTGCGTTTGCCCTGATTGGATGGCATACTGGTAAGCCAGGATAAGTTCGCCACTTTGCTTGAGTACCTCGCGCTCTGCGTCGTCGGTTAGTGAACGCTCCAGCGAAGCGAGTTTCGCCCTCAGTTTTCCCTGTGCATCATCAAGCATGGCCCGCACAGGGACTTTCGCGGCGTTGTAGGCATCCTCACCTACCGGCGTGCTGTAAAACGCTTCCAGTGCCTCACTGACTGTATCCACCTGCCGCCAGCCCACCATACTCTCTAACGGGTAGACCGTAAAAGCCGTTACGCCTTCGTCGCCCTCAGCAATACCAGGCTGCCAGTCGCGCCGCGCCAGCGGGGCCATGATATCCTGCATACCTGCCAACATACGTTCCGGTTCGGCATCAATCGCGTTCTGGTTCTCGTCTAACCCCGCTCGGAAAAGAAACTCTTTCGCTAACAGTGGACCCACGCCGAGCAAACGGCTCGCTAACACCTGACGCGTTTTGCGCTTCGGGTCATCTACCTGGTCAAACAGGCCAAGCATATCTTCCGGGGTGAGTTTGAACGGATCAAGTTTGCCGGTTTGCGGCGGCGGCGGGACATACTCATGTGCGGGCAGGCTCAGCCGGTAGCGGTTTTCCTCCGGCCCGACGCGGCGCATACAGTCCACAATAACCCCTTCACGCACCAACAGAATATTGCTGCGACGCTCCATCGGCTCAATAATCAGGGCGATTTCGCCTTCCGGTCCTTCAATGTCAAATTGCAGGATGCGCTCCCAGGGTGGTTGGCTGACGTGGGTAATGCCCCCACCCTCAGCGTAGCGGCGCAGCAGCAACCCCACCTGAGTCGGCTTCGTCAGGCCACGCCGTAGTTTATCGCTCACGAGGTGGAGGCGCGGTGAATGAGAATCGGCGCTCAGGTACAGGTAGCGCCGCCTGTGGTTGGCGTAAATTTCCAGACCGATGCCGGTTTCGTCTACATCCAACACGTCCTGGATACGCCCACCCACCAGCGTATCCATAAATTCGTCAACCAATGCCGAGACAGTGAAGACGTCCAGGTACATGGTTAGTGCGCTTCAGGAGAAAGGAGAAAGGCGATGATGTCGCCCTGCTCCGGGGCGGGTATGCGGACAGAAAAATCAAGCGGCATGGCCGGAGTGAAACCTTCGACCACATACGCCAGCGGGAAATTAATCGACTCGTAGATATAGGCTTCGGGCATCAGTGGTGGGCGACGGGTCTCAACGCGCTCACCTATCCCTGTAAACGATGGCGCAATATTGTTAACGGCGCCTTCCCGGTGGCAGGCTGTGCAGCCATACTGCACCACCAGCGCCGCGCCGCGTTCTGTGGAAGAATCGGCTAAGAGCGGACTTACACGTTCAAGATAGCTCCCGGCAGTCAGCGTAGCCTCTGGAATATGCTCAGTATCGGTGGGCGTGTAGTCGAAGAATTCCACAACCGCCAGCACACCAAAAATCAATAAGAAACCGGACACAAGATAAACCGGCCAACCGAATACTGACCGGGATGTTTTGCCGCTCACGACAACCCTTTCACAGCTTTAAATCAACCTGTCAATCATCATCGCCAGGAAGAGCATTGCCAGATACATGGTGGAATATTTGTACATCCGTCGTGACGCCGGGCCACTGGCCTGCCGGATCAACAGGATTGACTGGCGAATCATGCCAGACCCTAAAAGGACGGCGGCCACCGTATAGAACCAACCGAGCGTGCCAAATAACCCCGGCAGCAATGAGATGAGGAACAACTGCGCCGTATAAAATAGTATCTGGCGGCGGGTGACTTCTTCACCGCGTGCTACCGGCATCATGGGGACATTTGCAGCGGCATAGTCTTTGTTGACCAGCAGTGCCAGCGCCCAACTGTGTGGCGGAGTCCAATAAAACACGATGGCGAACAGAATAAACGACTCGAATGAGAGTGAACCATATACTGCCGCCCACCCCACTAGTACCGGCACAGCACCTGCGCCACCGCCGATCAGGATATTCACGACCGTATTGCGTTTAAGAATAATGGTATACAGGATGACATAATACAGGCCACCAATCAGCGCCAGACCTGCCGCCAGCCAGTTTACCCAGATGCCCAGTATCAGTACCGACCATGCCACCAAAGCCAGACCGAAAAGGAGGGCATTCACGGGTTTGACCCGCCCGGATGGAATCGGACGACGACTGGTACGCGCCATTTTCGCATCCATGTCGCGGTCAAGGTACTGGTTAATAGCGCTCGAACCGGCAGCCGCTAGTGCGCCGCCGATCATCGTAGGGATTAAGATAGCGGCGGATGGCGCACCATCGGCAGCAATCACCATTGCTGTCACAGTTGTGAAGAGCAGCAGCAGTACAATCCGTAACTTCGCCAGTTCAAGATACGTCTTAAGTGTGGTTGTGAAACTTAGTTGAGGAGCGTGGATAGCAGATTCCATTAGATCGTTTCGTTCGCCATTTGATTTTTTCGTTCGGATTGAGTGTTCAGCCATTCAAAAATACTCAGGATAACCAGCGTCGCCCACGTGATTGACGCCAGACCTACATGCAGTGCGCCCCATAACGGTGCAGCGGTATTCCACACATATAGAGCGCCCACCACTGCCTGGAGCAAATATGCGACCAGTGCGACCAGTGCCAACTGCCGCACCGTGCTATCTTGTCGGTCACGGCGCACAAACCAGATCAGCAGCACCAGCGAAACTCCCAGTGACAACACCGCAACCCGGTGAATCATGTGGATAATCGCCAACTGCCCCTGCCCACTCGGCCAGAACTGCCCATTACACAACGGCCAGTCAATACAGGCCAACGTCGCGCCGCTACCGCGTACCAGCGCCCCCGTAATGATTATCACCAGGGACAATAGCGCCGTCATATAAATCAGCCCGGTAGTCTGGTCAGGTTCGTATTGGGGTCGCGAGTGATGCGCCGCAAAAACGCCTGCTGCCAGCAGCCCACCTAACAAAAGCATTGCCGTAGTCAGGTGCAGCGTGACAACCGTCGGCGGCAAGTCGAGTTTTACCGTAAATGCGCCCAGAATGCTCTGCACCAGGTACAGAACGGCCGCCAAGATTGTCATGTTCAAAACCAGCCGGTTCTCAGCACGGTAGCGCCGTGTCGCCAGGTAGAGCATCACCAGGCCCAAGACACCGATGAGCAAGGCAAAAAGCCGGTGCAGCCACTCAATCCAGGCGGTGATATTATCGAGCGGTGGGAAAATCGTGCCGTTACAAAACGGCCAATCATTACCACACCCCAGGCCGGAATCCGTCACACGCACAATCGCACCGAATACAATCAAACCTACTGTTAGCGCAGCCGTGATGTAGGCCAACCGAGTAAACAATTTACTTGTCGCAGTCATCGTTCGTATACACCAAGATCAGGCGTCTCCGCCGCTCGTGATCGCAGCATTACCATCAGATGCTTTCGCCCGCCGCACTTGACGGTCAAGCAGCCACATCACAATCGTAATCGTCACAGCTATACCCACCAGATTAAAGAGAATAAAGCCTACTGCCAGGAAGAACTGCTCTGCCTGCCAATCCGTCATCGCCATCACCGACGCTTCAGGGTTATCGGTGGTACGGATCAAACCGGGCAGCGGGATAGTATTCGGGGTTGATGCGTTCCGGGCGGTCAAGGCACCACCGGCGATCAAAATCACCAACAGAACCAGGATAATGCCTAATCTTTTCACGTAGAACCTCCTAAAATATACGGAGCAGGTCATCAAAATCGGGCAGGATTGTACTATTTCGCACAACTGATAGCAAGACAGCTTACCTGGCAGCTATATCTCATCGCTGCTCACATCTGCCGGGGCGATTTCCGGCGCTTCTTGAATGTCGTCGTTCACCGCGTCGTTTTCCTCGGTTGCCAGGTGCGCCGATGTGTGACCATGGGATTCGTTGCCCTCCCCAACGTAGTAGCGAGTTTCGCCCACCGTGTCGTTCCCTTCATTGAGCGCCATTTTCAGCGGTAGTGTAAAAAAGAACGTCGTCCCATCACCCGGTTCACTTTCCAGCCAGATACGCCCCCTGTGTTTCTGGATAATCGCCTGGGCAATCGCCAGCCCCAGGCCGCTACCCTCAATCTTTTTACGCACGCCAGCGCGTGACCGGAAGAATCGCTCAAACACCCGTGCCTGATCTTCGACGGCCACACCCATCCCGGTATCATGCACTTTGACCAATACTGAATCCTGCTCATTCGTAACATCAATCTCTACCGTCCCACCATCCCGGTTATATTTAACCGCGTTACTCACCAGATTATCGAACACCTGGCTCAGACGGCGCGAATCGGCCAAAATCGGTTCCAGATCATCAGCAAAGTGAAACTTAACGGTGATTTGCCGGGTACGGGCAACATCGCTGTGATAATCCACCGTCTCCTGGATTAAGCGTGGCAGTTCACATGGCGCAAGGTCAAGCTGCATATTGGCGTCAATCCAGGAAATGTCCAGCAAGCGCGATACGAGATGCTCCATACGGTCCAACCCGGACAAAGCCCGGCCAAGGAACTGCTGCTGCTTCTCATTCAATTCCCCCAACTGCTCCACCAGGTCAATGCAACTTCGCACTGAACTAATGGGAGTCTTCAAATCATGGGCGACAATATTCAACCATTCAGCCATCGAGTCAGAAGATAACATCACCAAATACTCTCAACTCTCTTTCGGGGAAAACAGCGCTGGCAGGGTATCCAGCGCATGTGCCAACCGCGTGCCGTGCCAGGTCAATAGCGAACCATCAACCAGTATAATCCGATTATGCCGCGCTGCTGGTATATCCAACTGGGCGAACAGGCTCACATGCTCCCTGGTAAATTCAAATGGTTCACTGGGCAAAAGTACCATATCAGGCTGAGCGGCTTCTATCTCTTCCCAGGATACACGGGGGTAGCGGGTGTCGCGCCCCTGTACACGCGGGTCGTCGGCAGTGTAGGCTTCCGCTTGCCCCAGGTCCGCTTCCAACGGAAAACGGCGTTCCCGCTCCGCGAACACATTGGTCGCGCCGCACACTCGCAGCACATCGTGAGGATACGTCGCAGCATTGAATGTCATGAGCGGGTCAAGCCAGATGGGAACAAACACTCGACACGGCCTGTCAGCAGCTTGCACTTCACCAATCCGCAGCACCCAGTCCATCGTCTGCTCAATCAACCGTACTCGCGGCACCATCACCGGCTCGTCAAAGATGTGCATAATACTCCACAGCAGGTTAATTGCCTCGCTTACTGTGCGCGGGAAAGTCACCCATACTGGAATCCCGGCAGCTTGGAACGCCAGTACATCTTCCTGACGGTTCTCCTCACGGTTAGCAATCACCAGGTCAGGCTTCAGGCCGATGATGCGGCCTACATCCGGGTTTTTTGTCCCGCCGATATGGGGCAATCGGGCGGTTTCAGCCATCGGGCGCACACAATAGTTGGTAATCGCTACCAGTCGCCCACCCAACCCCAGATCAAACAGCGACTCGGTCACACTCGGCACCAGCGAAACCACCGTTTGCGGCGGCCTGCTTACAGGTGCATCCATATCAAAGGTATAGGTCTTGTCGTCCATGACGTCCTAGAAATGTACTAACTGATCACGTTCCGGGCCAACGCTGACTGTCCTAACCGGCACGCCGCACAAGTCGGCCACCCGCTGAATGTAGGCACGAACCGCCCGCGGCAGATCGTCGCCACGTCGGGCCTTACCGATATCTTCCGACCAGCCCGGCAGGGTCTCATAAACAGGTTCGGCGCGTTCGAGTTCCGCGATTGTATCGGGCGGAAAATCCACCTGACGCCCATCAATCACATAAGCGCTGGCGACTTTCACCTCGTCAAAGCCGCTCAACACATCCAGCTTGGTCAACACAATTTCGGTGAAGCCATTCACCTGAGCGGCATAACGCAGCGCAACCGTATCCAACCAACCACAGCGGCGCGGACGCCCTGTGGTCGTGCCGTATTCATCCCAGAAATGCTCACCCGTGCCACGCAGTCGATCACCCAATTCGCCGTGCAATTCCGTCACCATTGGCCCACTGCCCACCCGCGTACTGAAACACTTGGCAACACCCACAATCCGGTCAACCCGCCTCGGCCCGAAGCCCAGTCCGGTGAGTGCTCCGCCGGATGTAGGCGAAGAGCTGGTCACAAAGGGGTAATCGCCATGATCAACGTCGAGCAGCGTGCCTTGCGCCCCTTCGCACAAAACTCGCGCTCCCGTGTTCATACGTTGGTTGAGATAGACAGAAACATCCTGCAGGAAAGGCCGCAGTCGTACCGCAGCCGCCAGATAGTCCTCTGCTGCATTCTGCGGGTCGAGTGTCTCCGCGCCGTACTGCTTCACCAGAATATCGTTCGTCCGCCTAACCATCTCGTAAAGGGCATCGGCAAACGCCTCTTCCTGCGCCATCAGCCCGGTGCGAATCCCCTGCCGCCCGGTTTTGTCCAGATAGGCCGGGCCAATACCACGCAGAGTAGTCCCAATCGCGCCCGCGCCCCGCGCTTTCTCCGAAGCTGCGTCCAAAGCAATGTGCGCCGGGGTAATGATGTGCGCGCGTGTGCTGATAATCAGCCGATCGGGGGACATATCCACGCCCATCGTTTGCAGGCCATCCATCTCTTTGACAAGGTTTACCGGGTTAATGACCATGCCGTTACCCAGTACACACGTCACCTGCTCATGTAAAATCCCGGACGGGATCATATGCAGCTTAAACAGGTTGTCACCTACATACACGGTATGCCCGGCGTTATCCCCCCCGGCAAAACGTGCGACGACATCCGACTGCGCCGCAAGCCAATCAGCAACCCGGCCCTTTCCTTCGTCCCCCCACTGTGCTCCTACTAAAATGGTTGCAGGCACAATTTTCTTCCTTTTCTGCAAGACACAATCACATCACGCCGCATCATCCAATGCAATCGGCGCTTCCAAAAGAGACAGGCTATTATCGGTGATAATCACTGCCCAGGACAATACTGACCTGCCGCTGGCCCCAGATTTCCACTTCGCCATCCGGCCCCAGCACCAGCGCCGAACCGCCGCCAATACTAACTACAATCGATTCGGGATGGCTGATTAAGGCAGATCGTGCAGGAGGGAAATCGCTCACGCTGGCCGCGCCCGGTATGATCATAGCTGCCTGAAGCCAGGACAAACCGCCAAGCGGTTCCCCCTCGCCAGTAACGAGCCACGCCCCAGCAGCGGCGGAAGCCCACCCCTCCAGCAAGATGAGGGCACCATTGGCGAACGCCGCCATAATCCCTTCAGAGGCTGCCCCCATCAGCGCCGAGCGAACCGCCAACGCATCATCTGCCCCGATCACGACAATAATCCCAGCTTCTGAGAGCTTTTCTCGAATCGTGTCGTCCGCCTCAGATAATACATCCACTAGATAGCCGGATGGTGCGCCCAGGTCTTCCAGGTCGTCTAAAGCCTGCTCGCAGCGGTCAGGCGACCCCATGCAGACCAGCGCCAGCCCTCCGTCAGCGGAAGCCCGCCCTAGGGCCGCCGCCCGAATGGCATCACCGCCAACTGCCCCGGAAAATACCAGCCAGCCCCGGCCATCACACCACTGCAGCACATTATTGAATGCCATAGCTTACCCAGGTACTAGATACTCAGCCACCGCCGAAGCCAGCAAAGCCACGCTTAAGGGCAGAGCGTTTTCATCAAAATCAAAACGGGGATGATGATGTCCGTAATAGATTTCCCGTCCCGGCACGGCTGCACCAACGAAGAAGTACATCCCCGGGATATCGTCCATGAACAAACCGACATCCTCCGAACCCATCGTGCGCTCGTCCAGCAACAGACCATCATCGCCCACAAAATGCCGGAACACGCCGCGCAGCCGTTGGCTGACTTCTGGATGATTGACAACCGGCAGCACATGATGATTGATGTTGAGTTCCGCCATGCAATCCATCGCCTCGCATAGGGATTTACTGATGGCGTGCATCCGGTTCTCAACTAAGTCACGTACATCCAAACGGAAGGCGCGAATTGTGCCGTTCATTTGCACAGTCTGGGGGATAATGTTAAAGGCTGTCCCCGCCTGGAGCTGTGTAACCGAAATCACCGCGCTGTCGAGCGGGTTCATGTTGCGGCTGAGAATACTCTGGAAAGCAGTAATCAACTGGGCGGCACACACCACCGGATCGGCGGTACTATGTGGGGAGGCCGCATGACCGCCCCTGCCGGTAATCGTCAGGGTAAAAGTAGACGAGCCGGCCATGACCGGTCCATCAGCCACACCTAGCTGGCCGAGCGGCATCCCGTTCCAAAGATGCAGCCCAACGCTAACATCCGGGCGCGGGTTTTCCAGCACGCCATCAGCTATCATCGCTTTCGCACCGCCGACAACTTCCTCCGCCGGTTGGAATACGAATTTGACACGTCCCACCAGTTGATCGCGGCGCTGGGAGAGCAGTTTCGCCACACCCAGCGCAATGGTCGTGTGTCCATCATGGCCGCAGGCGTGCATCTTTCCCGGTACGGCAGAAACAAACTCAAAATCGTTCTCCTCCAGAATTGGCAGCGCATCCATATCAGCACGCACCAGCACGGTTGGTCCACCCTTCGCCCCATCCAGAATGCCGACTACGCCCGTCTTGCCCACACCACTCTGGACTTCCAGACCGAGCCGATTCAGCTCTTCAGCCACGATACCGGCAGTCCGAAACTCTTCAAAAGCGAGTTCCGGGTGCATGTGTAAGTCACGACGGCGGGCGATCAACTCGCCTCGCAGCACTTCAGCATCAGCTTGAAAATCTATACCTGTCATTCATACCTACCGATCAAATGTAATCACGCGGAACGATTCCATATAACGTGGGTGTTCTTCCGGCGACTCGGCGTCAAGACGCGAGCGCATGCGTTCCTCAAGACTCTCCATATCCTTGATCTGGCTGCGATGTTCGTGCAGCGCGTTGATCTTCGTCTCCAAATAGGCTGAAACATCCACTTTGGTCGTGGGTTGCTGCGCCCCGGAAATATAGACTTGCCGGACTTTGTGTGGCTCTAACCCCTCGTCACGAGCCAGTTCAAAAAAATTGAGCCGGTCACGCGCCGCCGGGAACACCGCTTCTAGCACGGCTGTACCAATCGCCCGGTGGTCGGGATGATTGATGGACGACGTTCCATACCAGAATGTCGTCGGGTCGCATGTGACCACTACATCCGGGCGCTTCAGCCGGATCATGCGGGTAATATCACGGCGCAGGTCGAGCGTCGGCTGTAATTCCCCATCCAGGTAGCGCAGGAAAACCACATCCCGCACACCCAATACAGCAGCTGCACTGCGTTCTTCCTGCTCACGTATTTCCATCAGGCGGCGGTGAGTCATGTTCGGGTCGTCACTACCCTTATCGCCGCTGGTCGCCAACACGAAGGTGATATCCGCGCCCTCAGCCGCCCAACGGGCAAACGTGCCACCGGCGAAAAACTCAGGATCATCCGGGTGGGCGAAAACCCCCATCACCCGGCGCACACCGTCTGCATCATGTAGTTCTGCCATGTCCTATTCCTTCGTTGTTTTGCCGGAGTGCGCCCCGCAGTCACAATCTCCGTTCTCATGCTTGCCACACGGCTCTTTAGCCTTCTTTTGTAGTGCGTTCCACTCATCAAGCGGGATAATATCGTCACGATAGACTAACTGGCGACCTTCTTCGGTAAACACCGTCACCGCATCTTGCAGTGGGTGGACGTCTATAACCTTCGCCTCGCCAAAGGGTGTGCCAATTCGCTTGTTTTTCTTCGGCAGATGCTTACGGGCTTCAGCGTACTGCTCGTATTCATAGACGAGGCAGCAGCGCAACCGTCCACACATTCCGGTTATCTCCGACGGATTGAGGGAAATCCCCTGGGCTTTCGCCATTTTGATCGAAATCGGGCTGAAGTCGGTTAGAAAGGTGCTGCAACAGCGTAGTTCACCACAAGCGCCATACCCCCCCAACAGCTTGGCAATATCGCGGGGGCCAATCTGCCGCATTTCGATCTGCGCTGGGAAGGTTTTGCCCAGTTCATGCCATAACCTGCCAGTGTTTACCTTGTCCTCCGCACTAAAGAGAAAGGTCAGGCGACTGCCATCATAGTTGTACTGTGCAGCGACAAACTTAACCTCGGCGAATCCCCCAATCTGTCCTGCCAATACCTGGCACTTCTGCAATGCCTCATCCTGCTGGGCTTCCCACTGCTGCTGAAGCACCAGGTCACGTGGCGTGGCCGGGCGCAGGATGGCGCGATATTCTCCCAGGTCTTTCTCAGCGGTGGCGAAACCCATCACCTGCCCCATCTGCCGGCCTCGCGCCGTCTCGACAATCACGAAGTCGCCCGGCTTCAAGTCGGGATGTTGACTATAATCAAAATGATACAATTTGCCGATCTTCTGAAATCGCACCCCGGCAATCGTGGGTGTTTGTTCGCTAATGTTGTCCATAGTTGTTTTTCGCAGCACTCCTGCTCAACAATAAAACTGATATGCATCTACTATAATAAGCAGAGAATCGTGATCTGGCAAAATATTGACACAGTCGAACTCAGATGCTAGTCTCTTGAAACCACTGCCATTACAATTATTTCACCTGTCTATCAATCAGACAAATTATCTCATACCAATGCCTTGAAGTGGTAAGGGAAATAATGGGCACATTAGTTATGAAATTCGGTGGGTCGTGTATCGGCACGACAGCCGCTCTCACTCAGACGCTCAATATTGTACTCCATGAATCACACCAATGGGAGCAATTGGTGCTGGTTGTTTCAGCATTGGACGGCGTAACCGATATCTTAATCGAGGCAGCGGATCTGGCAAGGTTGGGTGACCAACGTGGCTACCGACGGATTGTGGCTACTCTACGTACCCGTCATGTTGCCCTGATTGACACGCTGCCCCTGGAAATAAATGAAAAAGCGGCACTGGAAGGGGAAATTGACCGGTTGCTGCTCGAAATGCTGAATCTGTATCAGGGTATTGCGGAAGCGCCTACTGAAAAAGCGGCCTTGACCCAGTATGACGCTACAATCGGTATGGGTGAACGTCTCTCGGCGCGGATTGTAGCGGCTTTGATACGCCAGAATGGTATCCCCAGCGTTGCTCTTGATGGCACCGGCCTGATAATCACGGATGATACGATCGGCGGGGCATCTCCAGCGCTTGCCGAAACCCAGCACCGCGTGACCAGTCACCTGATGCCGATTCTGGAACGCCAGATTATCCCTGTTGTGACCGGATTTATTGGCGTGGGGAGCTCAGGCCGGACAACCACACTTGGACGGGGCGGGAGCGATTATACCGCCTCTATCCTGGGGAGCTGCTTGAATGCCCAGGAAGTATGGATATGGGCCGGTGTGGACGGCCTGATGTCCGCGGACCCGCAAATCATTCCGAGCGCCCAGGTCATCCCGCGCCTGTCGTATGAAGAAGTAGCTGAACTTGCGTATTTCGGCGCACGTATCCTGCATATTCGCATGATTGATTTGCTGCGAAAGTCGCAAATCCCCGCCCGCGTCAAGAACTTCAGGTCTCCACGCCGGGCGGGGACGTTGATCCACCAGCACAGCCCACACACGAGCCAAATTGTTAAAGCGGTGACGTCTATTTCCGGCTTCAGCCTGACAGTGCCACTGTCGAGCTATATCCCGACACTAGAAGAAATAGTCGAACAAGTCATATCAGCCGTGCCATCCGGGTATGCCGATGTTGCCACATCGTCGCGATCATCTACATATTACGCCGTCTACTTTTTGACCCCAACGGCTGCCGGGCCAAATGCCCTGCACCAGATTCGAGCCGCATTAAACAGTACCCTGCAAGCGAATCCGCACACCCAGCACTGGGAACTCCAGCCCGTACAAATTATCACCGTGATTGGGGCATATTTGAATGAAGTACCGGGCGTAACCGCCGGTATCCTGCAAACAATGAGCGGCATTCAGATACTGGCGCTTATGCAGGGACCTACCGGTTGCAGCCTGTCGGTAGTGGTGGCGGTGGAACAGGCGGTGGACGCGCTTAACCGTATTCACCAACTGATTCTCAGTAGTGGTTGAGGTAGCGTTCCAGTTCCCAGGGTGTCACCTGGCGGTTATAAGCATCGAATTCCTGGCGCTTGGCCGCAAGATAACGGTCACTGATAAAGGGTCCAAGCGCCGTCAGAATCACCTCATCCTGTGCCAGCGCATCCAGCGCTTCCCCTAATGATGTCGGCAGCACCTCTAAACGCCGGCGGCGGCTGGGGTCTTGCTGGAACAGGGTTTCTTCCAGCGCGGCAGGTAACTGCATTCGCTGGCGAATACCATCTAATCCGGCGGCAAGCATGACGGTACTCGCCAGGTACGGGTTACTACTGGGGTCAGGGCAACGCAGTTCGAGGCGGGTATGAGTCTCGCGACCACGCGCAATATGCGGCACACGAATGAGCGCACCGCGATTGATGTGCGCCCAGGTCACATAAACGGGCGCTTCAAAGCTCGTTCCCAAACGCTTGTAGGAATTCACGAGCGGCGCCAACACAGCGGCCATTCCCCGTGCATGGTAAAGTTGCCCTGCCAGAAAATGGCGAGCAACCTCTGAAAGGCCATATTCATCGCCGGGCTGGGCAAAAATATTGTCGTCAGTCTGCAAGGCATGCAGACTCTGGTGGGTGTGCATTCCTGAACCGGGTAAATTCTCCACGGGGCGTGGCATAAACGTGCAGTAGAGTCCGTGGCGCTGCGCAATTGTTTTGAGAGCCACCCGCGAAGTCAGTACCTTATCCGCCGAAGCCAAAGCGCTATCAAAACGCAGGTCTATCTCGTGCTGACCGGAGCCGATTTCGTGATGTGTGGATTCGACCTGTATATTCAGGTCGGAAAGTGTTGCTAGCATCCTGCGGCGAATCACCTGGGACTGCCCAGTAGACATATCGAAATATCCGGCATTGTCTTGTGGCAGCAGCGGTTTATCCCCGCCCTCGCTTGTCTGAAACAGAAAGAATTCCAGTTCCATGCCAGTCTTGTAGTGAAACCCCATCCCGGCGGCTTGTTCAATCATGCGGGTCAACACAGTACGCGGATCGCCAATGAACGGTTCACCCTGGACAGTGTGTACTGTGCAGATCAGCCGAGCGGTACGTTCCTCTGGCGGATCCCAAGGCAGCACGGCAAATGTATCAAGGTCCGGCATCAGGGTCATGTCGCTTTCAGCCACTCGCGCAAAACCTTCGATAGATGAGCCATCAAAATGTGCGCCGTGTACCAGTACGGTTTGAATCTCGCTGCTCGGCAGTGTAACACTCTTGACCAACCCGGTAATGTCGGTGAACCACAGGTCAATAAATTGAATCTGCTGGTCACTGATGGTGGATAATACGTCTTCGTGTGTCGTCATCGCTCGTCCTTACTCTTATTTACAGCCAGCCCAGATGCCCTAACAGCGCATCCAACCCTAATACATAGCTGCGCCAACCAAATCCGATAACTTGCCCCACACATACCGGCGCGATGAGAGATACATGGCGGAATGCTTCACGTGCATGAATGTTGGAAAGATGTACTTCAACAACCGGGATCGTAATGGCGCTGATGGCGTCACGCAGTGCAATTGATGTATGCGTGTACGCGCCTGGGTTAAACACGACTCCCCCGGCCCAGGCGCGAGCATCATGCAGGGTATCTATCAGTTCACCCTCGTGGTTGGACTGTTTCGTGCGGAGTTTAACACCATATGCTGTCACATGTGCTGTAGCTAACTCGTTAATCTGATCTAATGTATTTGAGCCATAGACTTCAGGTTCACGTGTCCCCAGCAAATTAAGATTCGGGCCGTGTAGCAACAATACTGCTTTACTCATAGGAGTTCCTCCAGTGAGGCGATGATGTCCTGAGGCGCGATATGCTCAACGATTACTGCTTCCCCTACCCCACGTAGCAGCACAAAGCGCGAACGCCCGTTTCGCCATTTCTTGTCGGTTGCCATTGCCATATACAGCGCTTGCGGGTCAAGGCTATCCAATTGGTGCGGTAACTGTATGTCTTTCAGGATACGCTCAACCTGTTCCGGCACGCTTACATTGCAAAGATTCAGCCGATACGAAAGGCGTGCAGCCGCCAACAGACCGATACCCACTGCCTCGCCATGCGGCCAACGATAGCCGGAAACCTGCTCAATAGCGTGGGCGAAGGTATGTCCCAGGTTTAGGTGCGCACGAATGTTCTGTTCGAACGGGTCTTGCTGCACCACATCTACTTTGACCTGTACCGCCCGGCGTATTAGTTCGGCTGCTGCCTGTGTGTCATCCTGACTACACGAAGCCATTTCCAGCAGTGCAGCGTCGGCCAGGAGACCATGCTTGATAACTTCCGCCAACCCACAGCGCCATTCGCGTTGTGGCAGCGTTGTCAGGGCGGAGGGGTCGACCAACACGATGTCTGGTTGCTTGAACGCCCCAACCAGATTCTTGCCCTGGGGTAAATCCACACCGACCTTGCCACCCACACTGGAGTCGACCATTGCCAGCAGACTTGTCGGCACCTGTACCAGCCGCACGCCGCGCATATACGTGGCCGCCGCGAACCCGGCTGTATCGCCCACAACTCCGCCACCCAGTGCAATGACTGTGCAGCTGCGATCCAGCCCGGCAGCAACGAACTCAACATAAAGATTCGAGACGGTTTCCAGCGTCTTATACTGTTCGCCGTCCGGTATTGTGACCAGCGCCGCGCCCAAACGTGCCGCCAACCTTTCACCATACAGCGGGGCGAGGGTGGTATTGGTGACGACCACCACGCTACCATGTAGTTCCCAGGATTCGACACGGCTCAATAAACCCGGTTCGATCAGAATATCATAGCCGCCATCGGGGGCAGTTACATGAACTGTTGCCATAGGGCGACAATCTCCTCGGCTACGGTTTCCGGCGTCTTGTCGGTAGTATCGATCTGATGGGGGATGGCCGCATAAGCAACCAGACGACGTTCCAAAAGTGCCTGCCAATCCTTCCTCAGCAGTGGGCGGTCATCAGCGGTGTCCCCGATTCGCCTCTCAATCGCCTCTGCTGAAGCACCCAGACACACAACTAACCCGGAAGCCAGCATCACACGGCGGTTGCCCTCATCCACCAGCATCCCACCACCAGTAGCGATGACAAACCCTCGGTGTGCGCCCAGGAACCGGCACAGACGGCCTTCCAGCGCCCGGAAGGTCGCCTCACCATCCTGCGCGAAGATGCTGGGAATTGAGCGCCCGGTACGTCGCACGATTTCAGCATCGGTGTCTATGAACTCACGATTGAGCTGCGCCGCTACCAACTGCCCGACGGTGGTTTTACCTGTACCCATGAATCCTGTAATCACAATGTTGCGATCATTACTCATAGCCAAAACGCCATTCCAGATTGTCCATGGGCAGATCGCTCAACCGCATCTGGCGCAAACTTTCAAAACGTGGCCGCATTTCATCTAGACTGTCCCCGCCAAGTTTTTCGAGCATCGCATCGGCCAGCACAATAGCCATCATCGCCTCCCCTACCGGGATAGCGCGGGGCAACGCACAGAAATCGCTGCGTTCGTAGGTTGTTGCCTCCACCTGCCCTGTCGCCAGATTTACCGAGTCAATTCCCTGGAGAACAGTGGCAATCGGTTTCATCGCAACTCGTGCGACAACAGGGCCACCGGTAGAGATGCCACCCTCAATGCCGCCAGCCCGGTTGGTGTGCCGTCCCAGATGCTCGCCATCACCTTCAAGGATGATTTCATCCTGTACCTGGGTGCCTGGCTTAGTCGCGTTCGCGAACGCCGGGCCGATTTCCGCGCCCTTCATAGCGTGGATGCTCACCATCGCCGCCACAATCCGCGCATCGAGCCGCCTGTCCCAATGCACATGCGACCCTAAACCCGGCGGCACATCCAGCGCGACGATTTCCATAATCCCGCCCAGCGTGTCTTTGTCAATCTTGACCTGCCGGATTGCCTCACGCATCGCAGCCGCCGACTCGCTGACCGGGCAACGCACGTCATTTTCTTCGGCAGCACGGAAACGCTCGGCATAAGGCATTTCCGCCTGGATTGCCGCCGCGACATCGCCAATCTGCACGACATAGCCACCAACGGTAACACCAAATTCCGCCAGCAGTCGTTTGCAGATTGCGCCCACCGCAACGCGCATCGTTGTTTCACGGGCGCTGGCACGCTCGAGCGCCAACCGCAGTTCCCGGTAGCCGTATTTCACCGCGCCAGTCAGATCAGCGTGGCCGGGACGCGGCGTGGTCATCGGCGTAATGTCACGCTCTTTCCAATTCTTAAAATCCCGGTTTTCCACCAACAAAGCAATCGGTGCGCCGGTAGTTTTGCCATTCATCACCCCGGCGGTGATGCGTACTGTATCGCGTTCAATGCTCATGCGCCCACCAGAGCCATAGCCCTGCTGGCGGCGGAATAGTTCATTATTGATATCGTCAGGAGTTAGTGGCACCCCCGCCGGAAACCCTTCCAGGATGGCGGTCAGCAGTGGGCCGTGTGACTCCCCGGCGGTCAGAAAACGAATCATGGTTACCCCGCAGCAAAAATTCTAAGGAAGCTTCCTAAAATCAGATACCCGTATTGTCGAGCCAAGTTCCAATAAACGTTGTGTCATAAATGTTGGGAAACCATAAGTCCCATCATATTCAGTTTCGCAGATGAAAATGACACAGAAAAGCGACATATCAAACAATTCTTCAATAGCAAATTGTTGAAACTCTCCTGGTGGGGATGTCAGATTGAGACCGCCTTTGACTTCGGTCACAATTCCGTCTCGAACAGTAAGTAATACATTTTTCGTATGATCCAAGTTGCTGATTTGTACGCTGATGATATAGTCATGGACATTATTCGTTGACCATTTGAGATAATTAAGTCTGTTTCGTGCGATTCCGACTAACCATGGAGATGCGCACAGGAGCGCACTAACAACAAATACTACTAACCAGTGGTGCAAGTTGAAATCGTCATGAAGAAGACGCACACTTAAGGTGAC